>CAVONC010000001.1:0-31778 GCA_963697175.1 uncultured Acidobacteriaceae bacterium
TTCGCGCCCCGCGCCGCACACCGCGACCATATGAGACGAAAACGACTACGGATCGTGGGTTCTGATCCTGGCTACAGCCGGTACGGTCGTGCTCCTGGTCTGCACTCGGCCAATTTCAGCGCAAGCGCAGCAGGCGGATAAGAGTCACCCTGCCTCAGCTTACAATCCATACCCTCCAGGAATACTCGCCATCCAACTTGAGCTCTGAGGTAGCTCGAGTGCAACGAGAGGTAGATGTCATCGAAGCCCGAGCCCTGGCACGCTGGCACGCTCTGCCTTCCGCCCATTCTGGAGGGTCAGCCGCCTGTGCTTCAGAATACCGGGACTGAAGCAACCGAAACGCTGGGCGAACTCATGCTTTTCGACAAGAATATTTCGCCCAACAGGAATGAGGCATGCGCATCCTGCCACATGCCGTACGCCGGCTTTAGCGGACCCATTCCTTCGGTCAACCTGACCATGATCGGATATCCTGGAACCGCTCACATGCGTGCCGGCAAGCGGACAGCTCAGCGGCATCCGTATTCGCCGTTCTTTCCGGTACTCCAATACAACCAGGTACAGGGCCTCTTCTTTGGTGGAAACTTCTGGGATTCGCGTGCGACCGGATACAAGCTAAGGATTCCGGACGCTGAACAGGCCCAGGGTCCTCCCGTTGATACCCAGGAAATGGGCTTTCCTGACACTGCTTGCATCGCATTTCGTCTCTCATCCGCGGTATATAGACCCCTGTTCGAAGAGGTATGGGGCAAAGGCTCGTTCGATATAAAGTTCCCGCGCGAAACCGAGAAAATTTGCGACACTCCGGGAGGCGCTGCCGTGTTCAAAGGAAGCACCACTCCCATTTCCCTGACTCCGGAAGACCGCACCCGCGCAAACACGGTCTATGACCGCTGGGCGCAGTCCATTGACTCATTCGAACAGTCGGTACAGGTCAGTGCTTTCTCGTCGAAATTCGACGCCTATCTCGCGGGAAAGTACAAACTCACATCCGATGAGATGGCCGGGCTCAAGCTGTTTGATGGTAAGGGCAATTGCAATTCATGCCACCTCGACGGAAGAGGAACCGCGCTGAAGTCAAATCAGATGGATACGAGTTCAACCGCTATGGTGAACCCTCTGTTCACCTGCTTCGGCTCAGCCAACGAGGGCCTGCCGCTGAACCCCAGAGACGCTTTTTACTACCAGACGAAGCCAGATTCCTATGGATTCATTGCCAATCCTTACGGCTTCGGCTATAGAGACTTGGGAAACGGAATCTTCCTCAGAGGCGGATTCGGTTCCGGCCCCAACCCGAACAAGAACTGGAAGCAGTATGCGCCGACCGTCGACGGGCAAATGCAAGTTCCCATATTGCGGGACGTGGCGTTGACACCGCCGCAATGCCCCACGACAGAAGCTCCCGGTCCTTACTTTCAGAAAGAGTTCTTTCACAATGGGTACCTGAAAAGCTTGAAGCAGGTGGTGCATTTCTACAACACGCGCGACAAGTATGCCTACCCCGTCACTTCCGGACATTGTCCGGTGGGAACAACCGAAAAAGTGGACTGCTGGCCCATGCCCGAGGTGCCGAACAACATCGATATGACCAGCGGGAATCTGGGCTTGACGGATGAGGAGGAGAATCAGATCGTCGCGTTCCTGCAAACATTGTCGGACGGATTCACGAGGCCTTACCTCAACAGCGATACTTTCACCGGCGCTTGCATGAAGGGTGGTTCAGCTGCGACTCAAGGAAACGAGTTCCTGATCCCCACGCCTCCATTGCCGCCATGCGCAGCCGCTATCTGCGATGTTGCGCCTGTGCCTGGCCCCAAGAAAATCAGCGTCAACCTGCCTGCTCAGGAAAGTCCAGCGAAGTCCGAAATCGCACGCATCTCCCAAGGCCCTGCAATCGAGGTATCGAAACAGCAGTTGACGGTAATCAGGTGGACAGCAACCAATCTGAGCGGCTCCCCCGTGCACTATGGAGTTGTGCACTACGGTACCGATCCCAAAGACCTTCGCCAAACCGCGAACTCGCCAATCAGACTGAACCCAGGTCATTCCACTACCGTTTTTCGCGTGCGCCTCGACGGACTGAATCCTGACACAACCTACTACTACAGGGTCGATTCGATAGAAGCCAACGGGAACGGCGACAGGCTGAGGTGCAGTATCAAGCAATTCACGACGCCTTGACAGCGAAGGCCGCAGTTGAATCCCAAGCAAACAGAAGTGGGACTGGCCAACATTCGTGTTTTCGGCGATAAAGAGCTGGAACACTTAAAACCAGGATCGTCTCCGACTCAAAGCTTCAGAATCGCCTTTGCCACGAATGCATTCAAAGTTTCAGCGGGTCGTCTTCGAGACACGAGCAACCAACTCGTCCAAGCTCGCCAGCAAAAGTTTCAGGATGGGAGACTGGTTCGACTTTTCTAGCCGAGGACCAAGATGCGGCTGGCCTTCTGGCCTGTGGGCGATCACGCCTGCGCCAAACAAGGCAGATCGCCGCAACGAATCGGGTGATGAGTATACGGGCCGCGCTGGGCCGCGCAAGTAACAATTGCAGACGAAACCAGTCGACCAACCGGCTCCCTGGATCGGGGCATTAAGCTGCGGATCGCCGGTGATGCACTTCCTCTGGATGTTTGGTGTACTTATTCCGAAAGCGCGTCGAGGCATCGCGGGCGATAGGCTTGCCATGGCCAAACCCGGCAGCATCGAATGAAAGACTGGCAAGTTTGCGCTGGCTCGCACGACCTTCCGCCAAGTTCTCGAAGCCAATGGGATCACCCAGGCCCATGATGTTCGTGCACACGTCAGCGGCGAACAGCATTCGTCCAGGACGCCACAGCAGCGCGACCTGTCCGGCGCAATGCCCGGGGACATGAATTACTTCGAAGCCACCTGCGATGGGCAGTGTTTCCCCTGGGACCAAAGGCTGGTCGATGGCAACCGGGTCCAGTCGCTCGTCGGGATGGAAGAACAGGTTGCACAAAACTCGCCCCAACAGACCAGGCGCGGGCGTCATCGGCCGAAAAGGACCTCCACTCTCGGCGATCGGGATGTCGAGTGGGTGCATGTAGGTCCTCGCACCGGTTCGCCGCACGATAGCGGCGGCGCTGCCGATATGATCAGGGTGAGCGTGAGTGAAAACGAGGTGCTTGAGCTGGTCTGGCGAACGGCCAAGCCGGCGGATCGCCTCGAAGACCGCTGACTCCTTGCCCGGGTAACCGGCGTCAATCAGCGCCAACCCATCGTCGCCCTCGATCAAGAAGGCGTTTGCAAACCCCATCGGGACGATGTGCACGCCTTTAATCACCTGCTTCACAGCCAGTAACTCCTCCGCCCGGGCACATCAAATGTATGGCGGTCATCATATTTGATGTCCAGTCCTATAGAAGGAGGCATTATGAAGCTCACAGGGAAGAAGGCTCTTATCACTGGCGGCAACAGCGGCATCGGCTTGGCCACAGCGCGTCTTTTTATCGCGGAGGGCGCGCAGCTTGCCATTACCGGCCGCGACCAGAAAACGCTGGAGGCAGCGGTTGCAGAACTCGGACCCAACGCGCGTGGCTACCGCGCTGACGTCACCATTGCGGAAGACCGCAAGCGACTCTTTGCAGCCCTGGCCAAAGATTTCGGGAAGCTCGACATTGTCTTCGCCAATGCCGGCATCTCCGGGCGGACACCTACCGGCTCGACTGACGAGGCCATTTTTGAGAACGTGATCCACACCAACCTGAATGGCGCTTTCTTTACGGTGAATTCAGCGGCCCCTCTGCTGAACGACAACGGCAGCATCATCTTTAATGGGTCGGTGCATAACTATCTCGGTCAACCCGGCGTCGCCGCCTATGCAGCCACCAAGGGCGGCCTGGTCTCGATGGCGCGTTCCATCGCCGCCGACCTTGCCCCGCGCAACATTCGCGTGAACGTCGTCGCACCGGGCGCGATCAAGACTCCTATGTGGAAGCGCGGGCCGCGCGCCTCTATATCTGCAGACGAGTCCGCCAAGTTAGAGAAGTTCTTGTCGTCTGTCATTCCGATGGGCCGCTGGGGCGAGCCGGAAGACATTGCCAAAGCCGTGCTCTTCCTTGCCTCGGACGATTCCTCGTACGTCAATGCCGTCGAGCTGATGGTGGATGGCGGAACAACAGGCGCCCCGTTTGGAGCACCGATTCTTCGCGGCTGATGTTTGAAAGCAGCCTCCCAGACATCACCAAAACTCCTTCTACTGGGCGGTGAGTGGCTGCATTTGCGAGCGGGCGACCAGGAACTTCTGCCGGCAGGCTATACCCGCGGCGCGAAGGTTGGCGAATTCGGGCGTGCCGCGCAGCCCGCCGAAGAACGGGTCCGAGTCCATCACGGGATAGGAGCAGTAGTGCCCTTCAATCGCTTTGGAAAGCAGTGCGAGCGCCTTGGCAGTTCTGGCCGCAATAGGCGAGGTTCGCGGCAGCCAGGTAGTTCGCTTCGGGATCCGCCGAGACCGGTGCCTTCGCCGCCATGGCCGCGATGTCGCCCGCCGGCTTGTGCTCGGCGCAAGCGATCAGCATGTCGTAACTGGGCCACTGAAGAATATGCGGCGCGCCGAGTCGTATGGCTTCTTCTGTCTTACCGTCGCGCAGCAGTGCCATTAGCGTGATGGCCTTCGAGAAGTCGGAGTCAGGATCGATGCTCAAATACTTTGCGGCCGCCGGCGTAATCCCCGCGAAGCGCGGGCAGGATGGCGCAGGAACGCAGCCCCGACATGCGGTTGTGCGGATCGAGTTGGAAAGCCAGGTCACACTGGCGGCTGGCCTCGTCGGTAATCCCGGCGTAGCGCAAGGCATAGCCCAGGATGTAATGGGCGTCAGCGCTTTCCGGATGGCGGCGAACCAGATCCTGAGCCTGCTGCATCGCTTTTGCCTCGTCGCCGTCCTCGACGTACACACCAATCCAACTGGAGACGGCGGGCAGGAAATCAGGATCCAGGGCGACCGCGCGGGCCACGGCCAAGGTGTAGCGTTCGTTGCCGCCACCCTTGCCATAGCGCGCTTCGACGTAATATCTGCGGCCGAGCGCAAGCCAGGCGGGAGCGAAATTAGGATCGAGCGCGACCGAGCGTTCCAGCATCGCGAGCGTCTGCGGGTTTGTGCCAGAGTCCTGCGGCATGGACAGCGCGCGCAGGTAGAGTTCATAGGCCTCGTTGTTCGTCGGTCGCGTTCCCTTCACCGTGTAGGCCGAGCCGCCGAGTGCGGCTGCGAGAACTCCCTGGGTACGGGAGACGATCTTCTGGCGCAGCTCGATCATGTTGTGGGCGGGAGCGTCGAGTGTATCGGCCCATAGGACGCGCCCGGTCTTGACATCGATGGCTTCCAAGGTCAGGTGCAACTGGTCGCCCTCGGGAAGGAATCGTCCGGTGACGATGCTGGCCGCGTGCATCTCGGCGCCCAATTTGCGTGGGTCGAGTCCGGCCCGAGCGTGTTGGGGGTTTCGAAGAACGGTTCTACGGAAAGCCCGGGCGCATAGCTGAGTGTGCTGGCCACTTCATCGGCAAGCGGCAGGCTTAAGTAATCGAACTGCTTGTCGTTTCCGGCATTCTGAAACGGAAGCACGGCGACCACCTTCAACGACGGCACAGGTGGCGTGGCCGAGTTTTCGGCGCAGGAGGTACAAGCTGGCGGCCAAAGCCAGGAGCATGACGCATGCCAGTGCGATCCAGGGACGTCGGGTCCGGGCCTCAGCCCGCTGGCGTTGGGCAAGCTCCTGCTGCTGCCGCTCGCTTTCCAGACGATCGCGTTCTGTATGGCGTGCCGCGAGGTTCTCCAGGCGCTCGGCCAGCTCCGCCGGGCTACGAAGGCGGCGCGCGGGATCGCCACACACGGCCGCCGCAATGTCCTCTCGCAACAACGGGTCGGCAACTTCTTCCTCCCAGCCGGGCGAGAGCGGCTTGCGGAAGTCGCCCGCCACTATCTGGTACAACATGACGCCGAGGGCGTACACATCGGACTGCGCGGTCGCGGGCTTCCCGGAGAAGACTTCAGGCGCCAGATACAGTAGCGTTCCACTGAACGAGCTCGATTCCAGGGCCGCGGTTTGCGTCAGGCCCATACGCGTGATGCCCAGCGCCTCCAGCCGCGACGGCTCGAGCAGGAGCGCACTGCCGAAATCGGCGATCTTGATCCGCTCTTCGCCGCCTACCAGCCGGGCGACGAGCACGTTAGCCGGCTTCAAGTCCTGGTGCAGGACGCCGACTGCGTGTACGTCGGAAACGGCCCGCGATATTTCTGCGAGTATGTGCAGCCGCCGCTGCAAGGGAATGTTCGGCAGCCCTCCCTGCTCTTCAGCCCACTCTGCAAGGTTCAGCCCGCCGTACTCGCTCTCCAGGAAGTAGGGCTCGGTCTGGAAATTCCACTCCAAAATCTCAACCAGATGGCGGCGATCTTCTAACGACTCGCGCAGGAATCGGAAGACCGTGACTTCCCGCTTCAGGGTCCTGAGGCGGGGGAGCGTGGCGACAAACTTGAAGACACGAAGCTCATGGGTCTTGGGGTGCTCGGCAAGCCATACCTGGCTGCCGGATGAGGTGTCGAGCGGGCGCAGCAGCAACCACTGTTCGCGACCAGGGACAGGACTCCCCGCCGCCAGCTTTGCTTTCAACGGCGAGGGTGAGGGACGGCTCGCCTCGGCATGCGCGACCGCCGCCAGGCGATATCCCACCCGCGGCACCGTGACGACGATACTGGAAGCGTCGTCGCCCAGCGCCTTGCGCAATTTGTAAACTGCGGTGGAAAGGGAGCCCTCAACGACGTTGAGGCCCGGCCACACGGCGTCGAGAAGCTCGCTCTTGCTGACCACCTCGCCCGCGTGCCGGAGCAGGTAAAGCAGCACCTCCAGTGGCTTGAGTTCGAGGTCAACTACCTCGCCGCCTACGCGCAGCTCCAGGCGCGACTCGTCGAACGTCCGCCCGGCAAAGCTCCACGTACATCCCGAGAGCTCTGGCAATTCCGGGGCTAAGCGATTGGTGGCCATGAACTTCCGATCCTTGAGAGTCTCTTGAGAATTCCGTCAGGACAGGCGGCAGCGGACTGCTGCACATTATGACCCACAGCCAGCGGGGTGACCAGCACATTTTGGCGATGCCGACCCACGGAGGAAGCCGCACCAGCCCTGTCCTCGCGAACGCCGTTTGCGGGGTCGTCCAAGGTGAATCTCGCGGCTAAAGAGGAGAAGCCATGCCCGCCTACGCAGGGCCGAACCCAGGGAAAATTCATTGGAGAGAAGTCATGCGCACCGTCCTCTGTTCGCCGTCACTGCTTTTCTTTGGAACTTCGCGCTTATACCAAGTCGCCCCTATCCATCCGGATTCAATAGCAGCAGAAAAGTGGGCATCTTCTAAACTTGGATCATTGAAGCTGCTGTGTGCGGTCCTCCTATTCTGTGCCGCGACGGCGGTTGGCTCGCCCGCGCAAACTCTTACCACGCTGCACGCCTTCGCGGGATATCCGAATGACGGGAGCGCCCCTAGCGCCGGGCTGGTGCAAGCCAGCGACGGGAACTTCTACGGGACAACCTATGCCGGCGGGACCAGCAGCAACTGTCAGGGTGGCTGTGGCACGGTTTTTAAAATCACGCCAGGGGGCGCGCTGACCACGCTGCACAGCTTCGACTGGTATGACGGCGCCAGCCCTACCGCCGCGCTGGTGCAAGGCACTGACGGGAACATCTACGGGACAACCTACGGAGGCGGGGCCAACCAGTACTATGGCACGGTATTCAAAATCACCCCCGGCGGAACGTTCACCTCGCTCTACAGCTTTTGCGCTCAAGCCAACTGCGCTGACGGCTCTATGCCCTACGCTGGGCTGGTGCAAGGCACTGACGGAAACTTCTACGGGACAACCTTGGAAGGCGGGTCCCACAGCGGCTGTTCTCTCGGCAGCGGCACCTGCGGCACGGTCTTCAAAATCACGCCGGCGGGCACGCTGACCACGCTGTACAACTTTTGCGCTCAATCTGGCTGCGCTGACGGCGGCAACCCTTACGCCGGACTGGTGCGAGCCAGCGACGGAAACTTCTACGGGACAACCTTCGAGCGAGGGGCCAACGGTTATGGCACGGTCTTCAAAATCACGCCGGCGGGCACGCTGACCGCGCTTTACAGCTTTTGCTCTCAAACGAACTGTGCTGACGGCCAATACCCTTACGCCGGGCTGGTGCAAGCCACCGATGGGAACTTCTACGGGTCAACCTCCGCTGGCGGCGGGGGGGCCTACCACCAGGGCGGCACGGTCTTCAAAATCACCCCCAGCGGCGCCCTGACCACGATCTACAACTTTTGCTCCCAACCCAACTGTACTGACGGCGCCGGTTCTGTTGCCCGTCTGCTGCAAGCCAGCGACGGGAACCTTTACGGGACGACGATACATGGCGGGGCCTACTGCACATCCAACAGCGGCTGTGGCACAGCCTTCAGAATCACACCAAGCGGCACGCTGACCACACTGCGCAGCTTCGACGACAGTGACGGCAAAGCGCCTTTCGGCGGGCTGGTGCAAGCCACCGATGGGAACTTCTATGGGGCAGCCACGTATGGCGCAAACCCTGCATGCACTGCCGGCCTTGGCGGCTGCGGCACGGTCTTCCGTCTGTCGGTAGACCACCCGGTGCAATTTATTGCGGCGGCGCCGTGCCGCGTGGTGGACACGCGCAATCCCAACGGGCCGTTCGGCGGGCCGGTGCTGCAGGGGAACAGTTCGCGCAGCTTCCCGCTTCCGCAAAGTACGCACTGCAATATTCCCGCGAGCGCCGCGTATTCGTTGAATGTGACTGTAGTTCCGCGTAGACCCTTGGGATATCTGACCATCTGGCCGACCGGACAGGACCAGCCGCTGGTTTCCACGCTGAATTCGCCTGATGGCCGAGTGAAGGCTAACGCGGCCATTGTGCCCGCAGGTACACAGGGCGCGGTGAGCGTCTACGTTACCGATACCACCGATGTCATCATCGACATCGATGGCTACTTCGCCACGCCGGGGCAGAACACCTATGCGTTCTATCCTCTGACGCCATGCCGTGTGATCGACACCCGCGGCGCCAACGGTGACCTGGGCGGACCATACCTGCACGGGAAAGCGCAGCGGGATTTCCCGGTGTTGGAGAGCCCTTGTTTGAGTGGGCTCAATCAGCCGCAAGCGTATTCCTTTAACTTCACCGTGGCGCCGCACAGTGCGGGACAGCCGCTGGGCTATCTGACGGTATGGCCGGAAGGCCAGGACCAGCCGGTGGTTTCCACTTTGAACAATCCGACCGGAACCGTGGTGGCCAACGCAGCCATCGTGCCCGCAGGAACGGGCGGCGGCATCTCGACCTACGCCTACGACGACACCGACCTGATCGTCGATATCAACGGGTATTTCGCAGCTGCAGCCCAGGGTGGATTGTCGCTCTATCCAATCATCCCATGCCGCGCCTACGACAGCCGTAACAACAACGGAAAGCCATTCCAGGGCACGCGCACAATCGACGTTGTCGATAGCCAATGCGGTCCGTCAGTCACTGCGCTGGCGTATGTCTTCAACGCGACCGTGGTTCCGGACAACGGCCCCATGGGGTACCTGACGCTTTGGGCCCACGGTCAGGACATGCCGGTGGTTTCGACTCTGAATGCCTATGACGGATACATCACCTCGAATCTGGCAATCGTGCCTACTACAGACGGCTCCATTAACGCCTACGCCGACGGGCTGACGCAGTTGATTCTGGACATCTCTGGCTACTTCGCACCATAACCCTTGGACGAGAAGTCGGCATCGCGCGCGAGGAGCAGATGCAGGTTTCGATTGATCCGCGCCACAGCTTCGAATCCTATAGCGCCCACCATTCCTCCTTGCGTAACGGTAGCCAGAAGAAATCGTTTCAGATCGCACCGGCCAGGATGGCGCAGTTCCATAATAGGGAAGCAAGTCATTTCCGGCCTAAAAGTGGCTGGCGACCACCACGAATATTGTGCTTTCCTAGATGGAGAGCGCTTGGTACAATCCAGCCACAAGCGCTACATGGTGAGCCTATGAAAAAGGTCGCTACTTTCGCTCTAGCCGTTTCTCTTCTACTGATGCTGTCCTGGCCGATGGTCGCCCGCGCTGGCTCGCATGAGCAGACGCAGCAACAGAAGGAAGCGCAGAAGACCTATAAGAAATACAACAAGGACCAGTCCAAGCAACAAAAGAAGCAGATGAAGGCGCAGAAGAAGCAGATGAAGCAGTGGAAGAAGAGTCACAACTCCACGACCACGGTAACCTAGCCTAAGCTTGCGTAGCCTTGCCTGAACGCCGTCCTCCGGCTTCCATTCCTGCCAGGCCTCTCGTAACCAGCGACACCGGTGCCTGACGCCCAACGGTTCACCCTCTCGCGCGATGTGCCTCAAGCCGTGAGGGCTGCCGGAACCTCAAGTTCGGGCCGTTTCAGCCGAAGTTATGCGATGAGCCACCTTTGGAAATTGAGGTGTTTCTCAGGGCCCGCCCTTGGCAGTAGAATGGGCCGAACGAGCAAGCCGTTTGAAATAGTAGAGGAGCACCAATAACGTTGAAGGCGTGGAAGCGGCGGCATGCTCGGCGCAGGCTATGGTTCTTCTGGCGGCGCCACAATGGCGAGGGTAAGCTCAGCGGGAGGCGTTTAGTTCGGATCGGACAGGCCACTATTACCTATGTCATCCCCTGAATTTCTTTCGCAGGCCAGGCCCGCTGAAGTGCTGCGCGAAGCCATACTGCGCCACGTCCGCTACACCCTGGTCCGGCCCACCTCCGAACTCAAGCCCGCCGATTATCTCAAGCCCGTCTCGTTGGCTATACGCGATCGAATCGTGGATCGCATGCTGGAGACCGAGTCGCGCTATCGCCACAAGGATTCCAAGCGGCTGTACTACCTCTCGATGGAATTTCTGATGGGCCGCTCGCTGGGCGATAACCTGTCGAATCTGCGGGTCGAAGACATGTGCCGCGAGGTGCTGGCCAGCTTCGGGGTCAGTCTGGATGAGGTGCTCGACAGCGAGAACGACGCCGGCCTTGGCAACGGCGGCTTAGGACGACTCGCAGCCTGCTTCCTGGAATCGTTGGCGACCCTTGGCATGCCCGGCTTCGGCTACGGCATCGATTACGAATATGGTCTCTTCAGGCAGGAGATCTTCAACGGCTTTCAGCGTGAGAAGCCGGACCGCTGGAAGGCCAATGGAACTCCATTCCAGATCGAGCATCCGGAAGAAGCGGTCAATATCCCGCTGTACGGCAAGGTCGACGGGCCGCGCGAGGTGGAACACAGCCTGGAACAGGTTTGGAACCCGCAGAAGGTCGTGGTCGGCATACCGACGGATATGCCGGTAGTTGGCTATCTCGGCCAGACAGTCAACTGGCTGCGGCTGTTCACGGCGCGCGCCTCGGAAGACTTCGACATCGAGATCTTCAACCGCGGCGATTACATTCGTGCCGTCGAGCAGAAGATCCAATCGGAAAATATCTCGCGCGTGCTGTATCCCTCCGACTCGGTGATGAGCGGCAAAGAGCTGCGCTTGGTGCAGGAGTATTTCCTGGTGGCCTGCGCGCTGGGCGATATCTTCCGTCGCTTCCGCCAGCAGCACAAGCAGATCGACGTGCTGCCTTCCAAGATCGCGATCCAGATGAACGACACGCATCCCAGCCTGGCGGTCGCCGAGCTGATGCGAATTCTGCTGGATGAGGAACGGCTGCCCTGGGAGCAGGCGTGGGAAATTACGCAGCAGACGCTGGCGTATACCAATCACACCTTGCTGCCCGAGGCGCTCGAAAAATGGTCGGTGCCGCTGCTGGAAAAAGTCCTGCCGCGGCACGTGCTGATCATCTTCAACATCAACCACGAATTTCTGCGCCAGATGCAGCAGTACTCATTCCTCGACGACGAAAAGCGGCGCCGCATGTCGATCATCGAGGAGGGTTACGAGAAGCAGGTGCGGATGGCGAACCTCTGCATTGTCGGTGGCCATTCGGTGAACGGCGTCTCCAAGCTGCACACCGATTTGCTGGTGAGTTCGCTGGCGGCCGAGTTCGCGCAGGTGTGGCCGGAGAAGTTCAACAACAAGACCAACGGCGTGGCCCCGCGGCGCTGGCTGATGAAGGCCAACGAGGGGCTGACCGATCTCATCAGCCGCACCCTCGATGAAAACAAGTGGATCACCGATCTGCACAAGTTGCGCGATCTGGAACCGTTTGCGGAGGACGAAGAATTTCGCGAGGCGTTCAAGCAGGTCAAGCGCCAGAACAAGCTGCGGCTGGCGGGCATGATTCATGATCTGAGCGGCGTCTCGGTCGATCCCGACTCCATGTTCGACGCCCAGATCAAGCGTATTCACGAGTACAAGCGGCAGACGTTGAACGTGATGGGCATCATCCACGATTATCTGGGAATCGTGGAGCGCGGCGAGATGCCGCTGGTGCCACGCACCTACATCTTTGCCGGCAAAGCCGCACCCGGATACTGGGCGGCCAAGCAGCTCATCAAACTGATTCACAGCGTGGCGGAGGTGGTGAACAGCGACGAGCGAACTCGCGACATGATGAAGGTGGCGTTCCTTCCCGACTATCGCGTCTCGCTGGCGCAGCTGATCATTCCCGCTGCCGACTTGAGCGAGCAGATCTCCATGGCGGGCATGGAAGCGTCAGGCACCGGCAACATGAAGCTGGCGATGAATGGCGCGCTGACGATCGGCACCTACGATGGCGCCAACATCGAGATCGCAGAGGAGGTCGGCGAGGACAACATCTTCATCTTCGGGCTGCGCGCGGAAGAAATCCGCGAGATGCAGCAGAAGGGTACGTACGATGCCCACGCCCGCTATGACAGCGATGCCGCCATCCGTGAGGTCATGGACGCCCTCGCATCGGACCGCTTCTGCCCCAACGAACACGGACTCTTTCGCTGGCTCTTCGACGAACTCGTGCATCGCGGCGATCGCTACTTCCACATTGCCGACTTCCCGGCTTACGTCGAGACGCAACAGCTGATCGATACGCGAATACTTGAACGAAGAGGTCTGGTGGCGCAAGGCGATCCTGAACGTGGCCCGCATCGGCAAGTTTTCCAGCGACCGCACGGTTCTGGAATATGCTCGCGACATCTGGCATATCGGGCAGTTTGAGAAGCACGGCCGTCCAGCCAAGCCTGCTGTGCGCAGCGCTGCTCCGGCTGCCAAGGCCGGTGTTCAGGCGATGCCGGCACCTGAGGCCGCCCCAGAGATCGAGACCAAGCAGGTTGCAGACTAGTTCAGCTGCCTGAAGGTTAACTACTGCATCCACACGTCCTGCATTTGTAATAATCAGCCATTGACGAGGAGCATCCATGTTGGGTCGCCTCTTCCGCAACGCTGAATCCCTGCCCCAGAAGCGCGCCCGCATGGTGGAGGCGCAGCTACGCGCGCGCGGTATCCGCGATGAGCGAGTACTGGCGGCAATGGGCAAGGTTCCACGGGAAGAATTCATCTCCAACGAAAACGGCGATAACGCGTACGGCGACTACCCGCTGCCCATCGGTGCGGGACAAACCATCTCCCAGCCCTACATTGTTGCTTCGATGGTCGAGGCGCTGGAACTGCGTCCTCAGGATCGTGTGCTCGAAGTCGGCACGGGTACGGGCTACCAGGCTGCAATTCTCGGCGAGTTGTCGGCGGAAGTCTGGACCATAGAGCGCCATGCTGAGCTGGCAGACAAGGCGCGGGAGATTCTGCAGAGGCTCGGCTACTCGAACGTTCACGTAGTGACCGGCGATGGAAGTCTTGGCTTGGCGGAGCAAGCGCCGTTCGACAAGATACTGGTCGCGGCCGCGGCGCCTCGCGTGCCGGAGACGCTGGTCGCACAGCTGGCGGATGGTGGAAGGTTGGTTGTTCCGGTGGGAAGCCGCGCCGAACAGCAGGTGTTAGTGGTGCGGAAGATGGGCGAGCAGACTGTAGTCACGCCTCGCGAAGGTTGCAGGTTTGTGCCGCTGGTGGGCGAGCAGGGCTGGGAACCGTAGGGGCTCAGCGCAGCAGCAATCCGCTGGCGGCGCAGACAATGCCGATGGCTGCCAGCACAAATCCGAAGTACCAGTACGCGCGCCTCTCCGTGAGCAGTGTGATCGACGTGACGACCAGCGCGATTTCCAGGAAAACTTCGCCAAGATCGAAGCGATTGGCGCGGTGGCTGGCCTTGTCGCGCTCGGCCTCGAACTCTTTGGCCTCGGTCTGAATGTCCTTCTGCTGGTCGCGATACTTGTCGATCTCCTCGTGAAAATGCTTGCGAACCTCTCCCGCACGCTCTTCCTTGGTGTTCTCCAGCGCGGTGAGAACTTCATCGAGCGCCTCGAGATTATTGCGGCGCATGTTCTTCGCCTGGTAGTAACTCCACTGGTCGGTAGCCTGGGTCTGCAGCAACAGCTCTTCGGTGTGGGCGCGGTGTCCGAGCAGCGTTACCGTGGCGACCAGAACCGCCAGGATCGCCATGGTAAGGCTGACCGGCGCCAATTCACGGACTTCCTTGGCGCGTTCGGCTGCTTCTTTCAGTTCATCGGCTTCGTCGCTCATGGTTTCCGCCCGTTGTGAAATCGAAAACGATAGTACGGACTACTGAGGCGCTACGCAAGCCTGAAGCGCGGCGTCACAGGTTTTCGAAGCTGGCCTGCGCTTCCTGGTCAGATGACGTAGGCGGCTCGGCAATCTCGCCCAACTCCCAATAGTGCTTCAGCAAGGTCTGCGGCACGCGCACCGGCCTTCCGGTGATCATGTTCTTCAACTGCAGGGCATTGACCGCAGCCTTGCCCTCGAAATGATTGTTGGCGATGACGAAGGTCTTCTGCGCCTTCTCCGCGATGGCGTCGACTCGCGTCTTCCAGCCGCGCAGCTCGGGATCGGTGTAGAGGTAGTTGTAGCGGTCGTTGCGCGAATCGCTGTCGAACCACTGATCGTAGTTGCGGCCGTGCAAGCGCACGTAAGCCACCGGCGCGGTCACGTGCTCGCTGGGCGCGACGGCCTTCCCCAGCATCGGCTGGTCGATGTTGCAGAAGGCGACACCTTTCTCTGCGAAGTAGCGCAGCGTGCCCTCGTTGCTCCAGCTGTTGTGGCGCACCTCGACGACCAGCGGGAAATGACTTGAACTTTTCGATCACGCTCTCCAAGATGGTCGCGATTGGCGTTGGTGTTCTTGAAGGAGATGGGGAACTGCGCGAGGACTGCGCCCAGCATGTTTTCGGCGGCAATCGATTCGAGACCTTCTTTGGCGAGCTGCTCGTCCTCTTCTGTCGCGCGAATGGTCTCGGCTGAGGTGCTTTCCAGGACCGCGATTGGCGAATGCGTGAAAGCGCGGTTGAGCTTGGCCGTGAAGAGGAATTGGGGATTCACCGCTCGCGCCCTGCGGCACCATAGCTTGCCCCATTCCGGCTTGATGTGTCCATAGAACGAGGTGTTGATCTCCAGCACGTCGACGAAGCGCGCCATGTACTCCACAGGGTGCTCGGACTTCTTGATCTGTGCCGGATAGACGATGCCCTCCCAGTCTTTGTAGGACCAGCCGGCGGTGCCGACGTAGATTTGCGAGGTCTCGGGCATTCCGAAAACCGAGAGTAGCACAGGATGAAGCAAAGGCGTTTTCACCACGGAAGCACGGAAAACACGGAAAAAGAAAAGGAAAGAAAACGAAAAGAAAAGAAAAAGAAATGGGAAAGAACGAACGGAAGAGAAAAGAAACAAAGAAACAAAGAAACAAGAACAATGAACCGAAGAGAACCGAGGGTAGCACAGCTTCCACGGATTCGGATTTCAACACGGAGACACGGGGAACACGGAGTTGCGTCATTCTTGTCCGTTTCCTTCTCAGTGTGCTCCGTGCTTCCGTGGTGAATTCGCCTTCCCGAGTCGGCAGGCTTGGGGGATTGCAGCGCCTAGGATGCAGGACGGCTGGTGAACATTCGCGTGTGACCACCATCACACGGGGGCGTGATCTTCGACATCGCACGCAATCGCCTCTACAGGTATTTTCTATTGCAGTGGGGAACTAATTCATTCTGTCGGGAAGCAGAAATGATTGACCTGAAGAAAAAGTATTGGCGCGAGAAAGTCACGGCTGAGATCACCCTGGCCCACGTCCTGCAATTTGCGAAAGAGGCAGGGACGGGTATGAACGCGGCCGAAGTTGCAACATTCTTAAACGAGCAGGGCCGGGCGCAAGCCGTCTGGATGCAGATGATGCAGGCGGGCGAGGAGTACATCAAGTCCAACCTGGCGGGCAAGACGGCACGGATTCATAGCGCAACGCCACCCGCGGCTCACGCGGGAACGATTCATTAGCAACGCAGCCCGAGCAAGGGACGCGGGAGGCAGCGTCCATTCATATCAGTACGTCACCATTACTAACCAATAAACGCCTCCGGGATGGCTTACGCTGGGAGCAAAACAAGCTCCCAGCGAATACCCGGAGATCTGCGGTTTGAGCACCTGCCCAATTCCCTTCGGCAACTTGGCAGGATCGGCAGCAGTCCAGGCCAGGACGCCGTGCACCTCCGGCAGCCGCATCGCGGCGCCACTATTCAGAGCATCGTTGAGCGCCATCTGGCAGGCGATATGCCGCAGCAGCGGCTGAGGCTTGCGACCGGGAGCAACGAATCCGCCGGAGAGTGCGTATCGCTGGATCGACTTTTGCATGGCAGCCTCGGCTTCCTGCTCCGACATTTCCGGTAGCTTGCGAGCGAAGTCCTCGGTGACGAAAAAGCCCTCATCGGTTTGCAGGACGCCCACGCCGATAACGCTATAGTTCGGATCGAGAATAGCCGCGCGGTGCGGCGGCGAATGCATCAGCGCATCGTGAGCTCCGGGAATGCTCTGGTTGAGCGCGACGTTCTCGCTGGAGCTGTCCGACGGTACGCCCTCGTTGGAGAAGCGGGTTTGCGGAGGTGGCTCGCCATCAAACTGGTGCGACAGCGCGAGGTGCTGCACCATCAATTGCGTGTGCTTGCGAGCAGCCCGGGTCAAACGCTCATCGACGGTCAGGGTCGGAAGTCCCTGCTGACTGCGGGTTTGATTGATTAACTGAACCAGCTGCGCCTCGGCGGCGGCATCGAATTGTGCGGCGGGCGCGGGCGATGTTTGCGCGCTCGATGTCGCCAGCATCAAGAGGACGACTGCGAGAATCTGGTAAGCCTGCAATACCCGAGGCATGGCTAGTTCCTACTAACACTATGTCGCGAGGAGTGTCGCGCAAGGTTGCGACAGGTTCTGCAGTCTCGGGCGTGACCTGCCGTCCCTCCTCTGAAACGCACCGTCACAGCTCCAGCAGCTTTACTGTCCGCTCGATCCGAAGCCCTTCGAGCCGCGGCTGGCATCACTCAACTCGCCTTCCACCACTTCGCCGGCCAGGAACGGATGCTCCAGCAGCTGCGCGATCTTGTCGCCCTTGCGAATGGTGTAGTGTTCGTCTCCGAGATTCTCCATCAGCACGATGATCTCACCACGATAACCCGCGTCGATGACGCCCGCGTTGCACATCAGCCGCTTCTTGGCCAAGCCGGAGCGCGTTTTCACGATGCCACCGGCGGCGGGAACGAACTCGATCGCAATGCCGGTATGAACGCCGGCTGCGCCGTGGGCCCAAATCGTGAGTTCCTCGGCGGAGTAGAGGTCGTAGCCGATGTCCTCGCCGGGATGAGCGACGGTTGGCAGAATGGCGTCGGGCGAGAGCTTCTTTACTTTGAGCATGGCTTATTGCTGCCTACTCTACATTAAAATTGGCGAGCTATGGTTGAGCTCCGCAAGCCCGCTCCATCCATTCGCTTCTTAGACGAAGACACGATCCGTCCGTTGCTGCGCCTGGAGGATTTGATTCCAGCGATGGAGCGCGCCCTGATCGACTTCTCTGCCGGGCGCGTGGTGCATCCGGTTCGCAGCGTCATCCCGGTTACAGCAGCATCGCGGGTTTATGGGCCTCATGCCGGCGGTTTACGGCGACGTGATGGGCGCGAAGCTGGTTAATCTCTACCCCGAAAACGTCTCGCGTGGGATTCCTACGCACCAGGCGGTGATCGCGCTCTTCAATGCCAAGACTGGCGAGCCGCTGGCAATGATGGACGGCCGTCTCATCACCGAGCTGCGAACCGCGGCTGTTTCGGCGGTTGCGACGAAGCTGTTGTCGGCGCCGGGTGCGAAGAGCCTGGCGATCCTGGGCAGCGGCGTGCAAGCGCGGTCGCACTTCCGGGCGCTGTCGCTGGTGCGGAAGTTCGACGACGTTCGCGTCTGGAGCCGCAATCAGGAAAATGCGCAAGCGCTGGCTGAGGAGATTGGTGCACGGTCGATGTCCGCAGAGGAAGCAGTACGCGGAGCTGACGTAGTGGTGACGGTTACCGGATCGCCGGTGCCGGTCCTGCGAGGCGCGTGGCTGAAGCCGGGAGCGCTGGTGAATGCTGTCGGCGCAGTGGGAACGAAGAATCGCGAACTGGATGACGGGGCCATGCGTGGCGCCGTGATCGTAGATTCCCGCGATGCGGCGATGAAGGAGTCAGGGGACATCCTGCTGGCCAACGCAGAGATCTACGCCGAGCTGGGCGAGTTGCTGGCTGGAACGAAGCCGAAGCCGGAGGCGCAGGTTACGGTGTTCAAGTCGCTGGGATTGGCGGTGGAAGATCTGGCTTCGGCCAAACTGGTGATCGAAGCATTGGAGAAGCGGGGTGATGTTAACGACAGCCCATCGCAATCCTGATCTTGTCCGCTATCTGCGTTTCCGCAAACTGTCCCCAAGCCCGATCTTCTTCTACATCTTTGTCGCTCAAGGAGTCGTAGTAGTTGGTGATGCCGGCCGCGATCTGAAGCCGCTCTGGTTGCTGCTGCCTCTCCTGCCGGATTCTTGCCATAGTCAAATCTAACTTACTACACGATTCACGATCAGGTATTATTCGCCGGCCAGGAAGTAGGCTCCGTAGCGGCGGCCCATGCGGTAGGTCAGGCGGGCATGGCAACGGTAGGCGGCTTCGCCTTTCTGGTGGAATTCGAGGATGACGATATCGCCCACGTTCAGCTCCGATTCCGAATCGAAAGCGACACCGCCTTCGCTTAAGTCGGTGCAAACTGCTTCATTTGCCTTGTCGACTAACACGCCGTAGGTGAGGATTCGCAGAGGGATTCTCAGGGTTACGCGTTCCCGGCGTCGCCGATCGAATGTGGGCGGCAGATCGGGAAAGCTACTGGCGTGTTCGCTGGGCAGGTTCTTCATGCGCGCTGATCACCAAGAGCGTTGCAAGAAAGCTATCGGCGGGCAAGGGCAAAGACTTGATTGGCCGATGCGAGGCGCTCGGTGGGCACCTTTTTGGGAACAGTTCCGGATTGGCGCCGCAGCCGCCTGCCATGACCTGCTCTACAATGCCAAAGCATGAGCCCTAAGTCGGAAGAGCTGTTACGCCCGCGCGATGCCGCGGTAGTTTTGGGCATCAGCTATGCCAGCCTGAAACAGTGGATCTACAAGGGCAAGCTGCGGACCGTAAAAACGGCGGGCGGGCACCATCGCATCCCGCAGAGCGAGATCGACGCCTTCCTCTACAAGTCACTGGGCAAGCAGCCGGCGGAGAGCCGGGCGAACTTCCGCTCCATCAGCGGGCGCAATCAACTGGTGGGCCGGATTGTGGAGGTGCGGATTGAAGGGCTGGTAGCGCAGATCAAGCTATCGATTGGCGGGCAGCACATCACGTCCATCATCACTGCCGATGCCGCGCGCGAGATGCGGCTGAAGCGCGGAGACAAAGCCGCCGCCCTGATCAAGTCGACGGAAGTGATGATTGTGAGGGTGTAGGACAGGTCTAAACAGCGTTGTCAGTTGTCGGTTGTCAATTGTCAGACGCTCGGCACCCGCAAAATCCCCACCCTAGCCAAAGGACGGCTAGAGTGGGGCACCCGCAGCTGCGAAAAGGTTATCAGAAAAATCAAGATGCCCCGGCTAGCCAAAACCACGCTAGAACGGGGCATCCGTACTTCAATCACAAAAGATTTGATCGAGATGACATGGGGTGGCCGGCCGAGCACCAGCCACCCCGAGCCGCTTACGGTAGGTAGTAGCGGAAGGATGTGAAGAACATGTTGTCGATTGCGCTAGGCGTGGAGAAGGCACTGGGGTAAGGAGTCTTGCTGCCAATGCCGGCCCATGCGGTCTTGGTCACGTAGGAGTACTGCAGGCCAAACTGCAGTCTGCCCTTGGGACCATTGTAGGGTTTGTACCAGAAGCCGAGGGTGCCTTCCCAGATGTCCTTGGTATCGGCGGTGCAGTTGGATAAGCCACCGGGATCGAAGCCAGCACTGAAGGCGGTGCTGGGCAGGGTCTCGATGCCGCAACCATAGCTGGCCGCATTGAGGGCGCCGTAGCCGATGGTCTGCAGACCCTTGGAGTTCAGGTACGCCTGACGGCCGTCATACTCGACGCCGCCGTTGCCGTACCAATCCCACTTAGCTGAGTGATACTCGATCGTTGCCAAACCCTGGGCATTGTTGATTGGTTGGATGTAGCCGCTCGAACCGATGGTCGCATCCGCAAGTCCGGCGGTTCCATAGCGGCCGGTACCCTTGCCACCCAAGCCGTGCAATCCGAAGTCAACCCGCTTCTGAGCGAACGACCAGCGAGCGTTGGCGCCGCCGCCGCCGCCCCATGTGGAACTGTTGTAGGCGCCGGCTGCCGTGGGCGTAGTTGCTCCAGCATTGGGGAAGATGCGATCGCGGAACGGTATTCCGAGACCGAAGATCTCATAGTGACCGAAGCCGGGTTGGAAAACCAGCTTGGCGATCAAGTCGGGTGAGGGGTTGAACGAGTAGTTCGCCAGAGCGCTGCAGGTGGTGACTGGAGCACCGGTGGAGCTGACTGCGGTGGTGCAACCACTGATCCCGCCGTTATACAGACCGCCCCCGTTTCCGGGTGAACCGACCAGGAACGAGCCCGCGGTGTTGCCGTGAGCGGTAAGCGTTTCCTGGGAGTTTTCGACGGATATTCCCGCCCAGACCTTGTTGTTCCAGTTCTTGGTCACGCGGAAGGCATATTGACGCGCCCAGCTGAAGCCGACGGTGTACTGCGGGTCGATGGTCATGGGAAGGGCTTCGGTGCGATTGTCTTCGCCAATCTTGGTTTCGGTCACCAAGCTCCACATCTGGCCGCCGGTGAAGCTCCAGCCGCTGGTCAGAGCAGCCTGACCCCAAACCTGCCGCTGACGCAGGACGTAAGAGTTACTTTCGTTGTTATTGGAAGTGACGCCGGCGCCGAGGAAGTCGGTCTCGACGTAACCCGTCATGGTCATGTTGTCGAGCTTGCCCTGGGCGAGCATGGAGACGCGTGACTGACGTCCAGATCCGAAGAACTCAGACATGTGCGCCTGCGAGGATCCGAAGTAGGGGATCGAGTTGAGGGGCGTGTTGATGTCGGCGCCCAACGCACGCTGACGCCACACAGTTTCAGCCGCCAGGAAGCCTCCCGGAGTAATGGTGATTCCTTTGTAGTGAATCGCCAGCGGGCTTTCCAGCGCGGACACCCGCTTCTGCGTTTCCTGGAGCTCATTTACGGTGTTGCCGGAAACCGTTTTCAGGTCGGCAACGTCGTGCTGCAGCGCGCCAACCTGGTCGCAGCAACCCGGCGCCGGGGGCGCGGGCGGCTGAGGCGCGGGCAAGTTAGCAATTTGCGACTGGAGCTGCTGGATGGCCTGATCGCGAGCGGCGATCTGCTGTTGCAGCTGCTGAATCTGTTGCTGCTGCGCCGAGATGGCGTCCTTCATATCCTCCAACTGCTTGGAAACCGGAGCGGAACTGCTGCGGGCTTTGGGTTTCGAAGTCTGAGGATCGGTCTGCGCAAATACGGTTGTGGTGATCAGAAATGTGAGGGCCAGAACGAGTAGTCGTTTCATTTTCTCTCCTGAAAAGCAACAGCTACGCGGAACATCTACAACAAGGGCATACGCCGACAGACAAGTACACCTTCACCAAAAGAGGCGTGGAATAGTCAGCGAAATCCTAAGTGGGGGAAGTTAAAGATTCGTGAATAGAAAGTGAAAGTTCCGCGAATAAGGCTGTTGTTCAACAGGTTGCAGAGGATAATTGCGGCAGCTTCCGGGCGCTAACGAGCCGATTTTTCTGGTTCTTGCAAATTCAGGTGGTGTCCTAAACGTAACGAAATTTGAGACACCGTCAGGTCGACAAGGTTTCATCATCCTGTAATATTCCTCATCTATGCTTCCGCAGAACACGTGTCGGCACGAAGTGGATGAAATCGGTTCAACGTCGTACGGCATTTGCGGACTTATCGGAACTTGAGAAAATCTACCGCCGGAGGAGTTATGCGTAACTTCGTACCCAGCCACAGCTATTGGGTTTTGCTCGCAGCTTTTCTGATTGCCATTACGGTTTTCATGCCGGCCACGAGGGTTATGGCCCAGGACAACGCAGCTTCTATGCAGGCCCACTTCCCGCCACTGTCGGCGCAGGCGCAGGACCTGATCCAGAATGTGAAAGAGATCTATTTTCCTTTTGACATTTACAGTCGCGTGGTGAATCCGGCGGTGCTGACGGCGGACGGAACGTGGCTGAGCCAGAACACCGGTTCGCAGATGTGGATTCAGGGTTACGCCGACATTCGCGGCGATATCTTCTACAACCTGGTGCTGTCGTACCGCCGGGCGCAGCACGTCAAGGCGGCGTTGATCAAGAGCGGCGTCGACGAATCGCGCATTGGCTTTGCGACGGGCTGGGGCAAGCTCTATCCGGCGTGCAACGGTAGCGATGAGGCCTGCTATCAGCAGCAGCGCCGCGTCGACATCGTGCCGCCCGACACCATGTAAATCTGGTTTCGGGTAGTGCGGCGCTTCAGCGCTGCCCAAAAGCGGGCCTGAAGGCCCGCACTATCCGACATCCGGCGACGCCGAAACAGCGGGTGTGAGGGCCCGCACTACCCAATATCGCAGGGCTTAGTCTCGACTGAGGCTTGATAGCCGGGATATAATCAAGCCTGCCCGTATCTCCTCGAAGCGGTTGGAGGCGGAGGCATTCTTGTGTGTCTTCGCTCCGCGAGCAGGATATCGGTACTCGTCATAACGTCATCGTAAATCTGAGGTTTCCCCCATGTCAGGCCATTCAAAATGGGCAACAATTAAGCACAAGAAGGGCGCGCTGGATGCCAAGCGCGGCAAGATTTTCACTCGGCTAATTAAGGAAATCACCATCGCAGCGAAGAGCGGTGGTGATCCGGAAAAAAATCCGCGGCTGCGCGGAGCTGTGGCCGCGGCCAAGGCGGAGAACATGCCGGCCGACAACATCAAGCGAGCGATCCAGCGCGGCACCGGCGAGCTGCCGGGCGTCATGTACGAAGAGGTTACGTTTGAGGGCTACGGGCCGGGCGGAGTTGCGATCCTGGTCCAGGTTTCGACCGACAACCGCAACCGGATCGTGAGCGAGCTGCGGCACACGTTCAGCAAGAACGGCGGGAACATGGGCGAAGCCGGCTCGGTGGGCTGGATGTTCCACAAGAAGGGCGACATCATCATCGCGAAGGCGGCAGCCAAGGAAGACGACCTGATGAACCTGGTGCTGGAAGCCGGCGCCGAGGACCTGAAGGACGACGGCGAAAATTGGGAGATCCTGACCGATCCCTCCGCCTACGACGGCGTGCTGGAAGCGTTGAAGAATGCGGGAATCAAGACCGAGGTTGCCGAGGTGGCGATGGTGCCGCAGAACTACACTAAGCTTGAGGGCCATCAGGCCAGCACCATGATCCGGCTGCTGGAAGCGCTGGAAGACAACGACGACGTCGAGCACGTCTACTCGAACTTCGACATCGACCAGAAGCAGCTGGAGGAAGTGGCCGGGTAGGGAAGCAGCCGTGGGCTGTGAGCCATGGGCTGTGATCTACCGGGCCGTCAGTGTGAGTTTTGATTAAGCAAGAGCGGCTCCGCTGAGAGCCGCTTTTCTAGTTTGGCGACCGCTCTGGTCAGACTGCCCTGCGACCGGTCACCAGGTTGATGATCAGCACGATCACGGCTAAGACCAGCAGTATGTGAATCAGGCTTCCTGCGATGTGAAAACCAAATCCCAACAGCCACAGAACCAGCAGGATCGCAAAAATCGTCCAAAGCATTGAATGCCCCTCCAAGCCAGGAATCCTGGCGCTGCAAGTAGGAGTCCGATTTCCTATACAGGAGTTGTACGCGGACTGGAAGTCTTGAGGAAGCGGGCAAATACCTCGTTCGACAGCAGCCGGCCTTGTGGGGTGAGACGCAGGCCCGCGGCGATCTTTTCCAGTAATCTCGCGTCTATAAGCTCCGCAAAGATAGGCGCATAGGTTTCGACAACATTGCTGCCAAACTGCTGCTGAAGCGCGGAAAACGAGATGCCGCGATTCAGGCGCAGGCCGAGGAAGAACGATTCCTCCAGAGCGGCTTCGGGATCGACGAGGCTGCGCGCGGCGAGAAGCTGTTGCATGCGAGCGGCATGATTCCCGGCAGAGGAATACGTTTCGAGCGAATCGGGAGTTGCGAAGCGGACAGCTTCGATGCCGCGGGCGTTGAGTTCGGCTGTGGCCGGCAACATGGAGTGCGCGTCAACACCAAAGCCGATGTAGGGCTGGCGCGTCCAGTACTTGAGATTATGGCGCGAGTCACGCAGGCCGATACCGTGGGTGACCGGCCGCGCAAAGTTCGAGATTTCGTATTGCTGCACTCCGCCTTGTTCCAGCCGCTGGCAGGCGATGAGATAGAGATCGGCGGTGAGATCATCGTCAGGAACGAAGTGCGCGTGGTACCGGCTGCCACCCGCGAGCAGCTCGTTGCCGAGACGAGAGTCTTCGTCGACCTCCAGCATGTAAACGCTGACATGCGGCACGCCAGTGGCGAGGGTTTCGCTGAGCGAGAAATCCCAGCTGTCGACCGTCTGATGAGGCAGCCCGGCGATGAGATCGATGCTGAGGTTGCCGATGCCGGCGGCGCGGAGACGGGCGATATCGGCCAGGGTCACGGCTCGCGTATGTAGCCGGCCGACGGATGAGCATTCCTTGTCGACCAAGGATTGCACGCCGAGGCTGACGCGATTGACGCCACAAGCGACCAACGCTTGCAGAATTTCGTCGGTGATGGTGCCGGGCGCGCATTCGACGGTGATCTCGGCTGAAGGCTCGACATCGAATGTATTGCGAAGTGTTTCGAAGAGTCGTGTCAGTTGCTCGGGCGCAAGGACTGAGGGGGTTCCGCCGCCGAGGTAGATGGAATCAACTCGGCGATCGAGGACGCCTCCGAGTTGGCGCGCAATCGCATCCGAAGATTCAATATCCGAGCAGAGCTGCTGCACATAGCGATCGAATAGCGCGCGCGAAAACACTCCTGAAGCAAAGTTGCAGAAGCTGCACTTGCTGCGGCAAAAGGGGACCGAGATGTAGGTTCCGGAAGGCAAGCGATTAGCAATTAGCAGTTAGCATTTGGCACTTAGCAAAAGCACCCCGAAGCGGTGCATCGGCAAAAACGAGAGCAGATCGCGCCGAATCACATTCCATGATATCTGCCATTGATTTCCTTTTCAGGTGCATATGATTCTACTTTTCAACAGCAACGATGTACGATGGCAGAAGCTGCTAATTGCTAATTGCTAAATGCTAACTGAGTAACTGCCATTGTTGCTAAATGCCAACAGATCCGTTCAAAAAACGCGTAGTCATCACCGGAATGGGCGTGGTCAGCCCGAACGGCATCGGGAACGAGGCCTTTTGCCGCGCTGCGCTCGCCGGAACCAGCGGCGTGCGGCGCGTGACGAGTTTTGACGCGAGCGATCTGCCGGTACAGATCGCCGGCGAGGTACAGGGCTTCGACGAACTTGCCTGGGTGGACGCGCACGAGCGCAAGCACGTCTCTCGCGTGGTGCCGCTCGCGCTGGCCGCATCGACGGAAGCGCTGCGCGATGCCGGAATTGAGACATCGCAGCTCTCGCTGGCCCAGCAGCGCGAGATTGGAGTCGTGCTCGGCTCGGGCGGCGGAGCGCAGGAATTCTCCGAAGAGCAGGTCAGGCTGTGGCTCACGGGAAAGATCAAACAGGTCAGCCTGTTCTGCATTCCCAGCGGGACCATGGGCACGCTGTCGAGCGAAATCAGCATGCGCTTCGGATTGCGTGGGATGAGCCACGTCATCACCACCGGCTGCACCTCGTCGACCGATGCCTTCGGTTACGCGCTGCGGCAGATTCAGTTCGGCTTTCTGCCCATGATGCTGGCCGGCGGCGTGGATGCGCCGATCGCACCCGGCATCATGAAGGGCTTCACGCTGATGAAGATCATGACCGCGGCGTGGAACCATGCGCCGGAGCGCGCGTCGCGGCCATTTTCCGCCGATCGCGATGGCTTCGTGGTGGCCGAAGGCTCGTGGATGTTCTTTCTGGAAGAGTATGAGCACGCGCGCGCCCGGGGAGCGAAAATCCTGGCCGAAGTCGCGGGATACGGTTCAACCTGCGAGGCGTTTCATCGGGTGCGCCTGCAGGAGTGCGGCGAGGAGCCGGCACGCGCCATCCAGATGGCGATGGCGGACGCCGGCATAGCCGCCGCGGACGTTGATTACGTGAACCTGCACGGCACATCCACGCAGCTGAACGATCGCATTGAGACCCGTGCCTTGAAGCTGGCCCTCGGCGACAAGGCGCATGCGACGCCAATGTCGAGCCTGAAGTCGCAGATCGGACATCCGCAGGGAGCGTGCGGGGCAGCCGGGATTGCGGCCACGCTGGTGGCGATGCAGCACCGGCAGATTCCGCCGACGATCAATCTGGAGGCTCCCGATCCGGAGTGCGATTTGGATTACGTTCCTGAAGCCGGCCGGGTTGCGGAGATCGAATACGCGGTGTGCAATTGCATCGCGTTCGGATCGAAGAACTCGGCGCTGGTGCTGCGGAAGATCGGCTGAGTTAAGGAAACCAATTAAACCTGTGTCGCCCCTGAAGGGGCTCTACATCAACTACTGCTCCATACCCAGCACTTCCGCGCTGGGCTAGTTACTTTCGCCTTTGCGCGGCTATCCGCGGAAACGGTGATTCTGCGCTTCGACAATGCGTCGACAGAAAAAGGGATGCGCTTCATTTGCTTCTACCTGCTCGAGGGTCAACAGGAGCTGATCGAAATGTTGCCGCAGCCGGCGGCATAGACCACCGGAGCATATCCCCCGAAAGTACATGTACTTTCGTAACTTGACGAAATCGCACAGGCGGATACGCTGGTAAGTTGGGACCAGTGTGCCCAATGGCCGGCGACGAGACTGTTGCACCGGTCACGAGGTCTTTGAAAACTTTAACCGAAGCGATTTGTAAGTTGTTGAGAATGGTCAAGCCAGTGGCTCTAAGTCCTGCGGAGTGTAACACTTCGGGGTTAACTCCTTTAGGAACTGGACTTTACGAAGTAGTTTTTGCTTAAAGTCCTGGCGCTCAGGACTTTAGAAAGAGGGGGGGGCGCTGGCTGCGATTCGCGTATCGGCTTGGAAGAGCCACTCACTTTCCGTCGGCTGTTCTGGCAGGAGAGTGGTGTCGCAACACACGCCGCCGCTCCGCGGCACGAACCGCAGATCCCTCGGTCGGACTGAAGTCCTCGGTCGGGATGACAAAATGGCCGGGGCGCTGGCCTGAAGACCAGATCTACCACCTCCGGCTAAAGCCAGCTTCGGGAGAGGAATGATGCCGCTGGGGCGCGCAGCTCTCCCCCAAGAGTTTTCCATCGTGCGGCCGGTTGATCTCGTCTATATGACTTACTGCGTCCGCTTACAATCATTTAGGGGCCCATGGCGATTCAGGAAGAAGAGGTATTAGGCAAGGCATACGATGCCAGGCTGATGAAGCGCCTGCTGACGTATCTGCACTCGTATCGCTGGCAGGTCGCGGTGGCGCTGGTGGCGATCGTGCTGAAGGCGGGCGCCGACGTTCTGGGGCCGTACCTCACCAAAGTTGCCATCGACAAGTACCTCGCCAGCCACACCGAGGCGCATTCGCTGCTGGATCGCTGGCTCAGTCCTCGCCCCTTGACCGGTATCGCGCAGATCACGGGGATGTACATCGGCCTGCTGCTGGCCAGCTTCCTGTTTGAGTTCACCCAGACCTACATCATGCAATGGGCCGGGCAGAAGGTGATGTTCGATCTGCGCAGCCAGATCTTTCGCCATCTGCAGCGGCTGCATATATCGTTCTACGACAGGAATCCCGTGGGCCGGCTGGTGACGCGGGTGACCAGCGACGTCGATGCACTGAACGAGATGTTCACCGCCGGCGTGGTCTCGATCTTCGAAGACATCTTCGTGTTGGCGGGGATTCTGATCATCATGCTCAACATGAGCTGGCGACTGGCGCTGATCACCTTTGCCGTGCTGCCGCTCATCTTTTATGCGACATCGATTTTCCGGCGCAAGGTTCGCGACAGCTACCGGCGAATTCGCGTCGCGATCGCGCGGATCAACGCTTACCTGCAGGAGCACGTGACCGGCATCGTGGTGCTGCAGCTGTTCAACCGCGAGAAGCGCGCGTACGAGCGGTTCGAGAAGATCAACCAAACGCACATGGACGCGTTCAAAGACGCGATCATGGCGCACGCTGTGTATTACCCGATTGTGGAAGTCTTGTCGGCCGTCGCCATCGCGTGCGTGGTGTGGTTCGGCGGCAACGAGGTGCTGCGCGGATTTGTCACTCTCGGCGTGCTGGTCGCCTTCATGCAATATGCGCAGCGATTCTTCCGGCCGATTCAGGATTTGAGCGAGAAGTACAACATCCTGCAATCGGCGATGGCGTCGAGCGAGCGCATCTTCAAATTGCTGGACACGCCGGCGGAGATCGTATCGCCTGTGAATCCGAAGATGCCGCAGGGAGCGGGTCGCATCGAGTTCGACCATGTGTGGTTCGCCTACCGCACTCTGGCGCAGGCTGCGGCGGAGGCCGCCAGCAAGGGCGAGAAGCTGAAGGTCAGTGATGCAGTCGCGCCAGATTCGGTAGCGGAAGTCGAGTATGACTGGGTGCTGCGCGACGTATCGTTCACCACTGAGCCGGGCGAGACCGTCGCGATCGTCGGCCACACCGGCGCGGGCAAGACGACGATCATCTCGCTGCTGCTGCGCTTCTACGACGTGCAGAAAGGCGCGATTCGCATCGACGGCGTCGACATTCGCGAGATGGAGCTGAGCGAGTTGCGGCGGCGTTATGGGGTTGTGTTGCAGGATCCGTTCCTGTTCTCGGGAACGATTGGCGGCAACATTCGCCTGGGCACGCGCTGGATCGAAGACGAGTCAGTGGAGAACGCGGCCGAACAGGTGAACGTCGCCGATTTCATCCGCTCGCTACCGGCCGGCTTCGACGAGGAAGTGAAGGAACGCGGCAGCACGTTGTCGACCGGACAGAAGCAGTTGATCTCCTTTGCGCGAGCGCTGGCGCACAATCCGAAGATCCTGATCCTGGACGAAGCGACCTCGAGCGTTGACACGGAGACCGAGTTTCGCGTGCGCGAGGCGCTGACGCGCATGGTCGAAGGACGCACGTCGATCATCATCGCGCACCGGCTGAGCACGATTCAGCGCGCCAACACGATCATCGTGATGCACAAAGGCCAGGTGCGCGAGATGGGTTCACACCAGCAACTGCTGGCGCAGCGCGGGATCTACTGGAAGTTGTACCAGCTGCAGTACAAAGACCAGGAGATTCCCGCGGCGCTGACTTTGCCGGCAGAGTATTCCACGCCGAGCGTGCAGGCCTCGGCGGACGATTGATCTGCCAGCTTAGTTGTGTGCCTTGGCAGTTGAGTGCTGCGCAGGCGCTAGCGAAGGCACAAGCACATTCGGAACGGCGATGCTCGACCGCAGTTTCGGAGCCGTCTTGGACGCCGGAGTGATCTTCGCTACTGCCGGCGCGGTGCGGTTCGGCAGCTGATCATGCGCCTTCACCGCAGCAAAGACCTTCGTCTTATCGGCCATGCGAATCTGCTCGTAGCCCTTGCGACGCGCGATGATGCGATAGTCGAAACCGACGCTGGCTTTCCCGCCGCCCAACTCGCGCACCTCAAAGCTGCCGGCGGTCTTGTTGGCGACGTAGAGTCCCTTGCAGTCGCCGTTGGGAGTGAGGAAGACGTGATACTCGACTCCACTGTTGACGGTTTGGGCGAAGGTCGGTTCCAGTTGCACGACCGCGGAACCATTCGCCAACTGACCCGAGCCAATGTCCTCGAACCAGTTGTCTGGAGCTTCCACCGCATAGAGCGCCACCATGCGCGAGCCGTTGTCTACCGGAACAACAGCGGACTTGGAGCCGTTGCACTCGAGGTTGCCGCTGACATCCATCAGGCAGGTTCCGTCGTAGCCGGTGCCGTGCGCGATCAACACCGGGCCTTGGAAGTCGGTGTGCTCATTGTTCTCGAAATCCGCGGTTGCGATGTTGTTTGCCTTGTTGACGCCTTCGATGGCAATGCCGTTGTCGTTGGTTCCTACCAGGCCGACGCCGCCGTTTTGATTAGTCGCTCCCCAAACACCGACGGGGCTTTCGCTCACCGTGGTCACGCTGCCCTGGATGCCGACTGCAAGCACCGCGTAACCATCGGAGCTCTGGGTCGCGATCGCCGCGCCGACAGCGTTTCCCGTGGTACTGGCGTTGTTTGCAAAAATGGCCGCTCCATCCGGACTGTTATTGACGGCCTCCACCGCATAGTTGGTTCCGCTGGTGGCATTGGAGACAGCGTAGACTCCGACGCCGCCCGAGCTGGCGGTAGCTCCCTTAACGCCGAAGTTGGCGCCCGTGGTGGCAAAGGCATTGCCGAGCACACCAATGCCCGATGTGCTGTCACTTTCTCCGGAGACACCAATCGCGTTGCCGGTTGTGCCGGAGTTGCTGCCACCGACAGCCACGCCCTCGGGACTGGCGGTCTCGCCCTCGACGCCAAAGCTGTTCCCCGTGGCGCCGTTGGCCTTGCCATAGAGACCGACGCCGGTTGGACCATCGGTTGTGCCCAACACGCCAACTCCGCTTCCGTTATGGGAGGTGTCAGCGCCGTAAACTCCGAAACCAGCCGAGGAGTCGCTGGTACCCTGTACGCCGATGCCACCAGTGCCGATGGCAACGCCAGCGATGCCAACCCCCTGTTTGCTTGCCTCCTGCCCGACAATTGCCGACTCATTGACGGTATCTTTGACGCTCAAGGAATAAGGAGGAGTCGTGGTACCAATTCCAATGTTGTTGCCGGATTGGTAGATCACCGAAGTGCCCAGGTTGGAGCTGCTGGTCCAGACGGGGACGTAGTTCGTGGTGCCGCTGCCGCCCACCGCGGGCGTCTGCTTGCTGTTCGTGGTCTGGGTCGTGCTAACGCTGCTGACGCTGGCTGCCGCGCCCGAAGCACCGGTCGGCGCGGACATGTACGCGGATGGCGGCTTCCCGCCGAAGGTCTCGGCATCGGCAGCCTTCAGCGCGTAAGGCACGCTCAGCAGCATGACGCGCGGCTGCTCCGCCTGGCCTTCCTGCCGTACTCCCAGCCACTGCGCCTGTGCCGTGGCAAACAGCTCCACCGGCAAGCCTTCCAGTTGGGTTGCACCGAGCTGCACCGTGTAATGACCGGTACTGTTGACCTGGACGTTCTGTACCTCCGACCACAGCGGCGCTCCGCCGGTCTGTTCGGAGTAGAGAGAGAATGTCAGCCCGACAACTTTGGTGGCACGCTGGTGACCGCGCCGGCAACACCCCCCGCGTTCGCGCCTTCCCGCACGGCGGACTCCACCTGGGCCTCATTCGCATTGAAGCCCGGGATCGTGCTGCTGAACTTCACCAGCCTGGGCACTTG
>CAVONC010000002.1:0-87500 GCA_963697175.1 uncultured Acidobacteriaceae bacterium
TGATAACGCCTGATAACGCCAACTAACCTCCGGCAGCAGCGTCAAACCTCTTACCATCAATCAATTAGGCCGTAATCCGAAATTAAGTTGACGCGCTTCTTCAATCGCGCGATATTCGTGTCGGGACGACGACGGCTAAGGGACAACGTCAAAACGGTGATCCCGACAGTTGTAAAGGAGATAGTCATGGCAACCCGGCCGGAGTTCACGTTTCACATACTGTTTCGCGCGTTCGCGCTCGCAACGCTTGGTTTACTGACCACGATCGCGACCACGCCAGCAGAGGCGCAGACGTTCACCGTGTTGCACGACTTCACCGGCGGTGCCGACGGCGGACAGCCGGTCGCGGGCGTCACGCTCGATCAGCAAGGACGGATTTACGGCACCGCTACCGAAGGCGGCACCAACAATAAAGGCGTGGTCTACCGTGTCGTCCGCGGCGGCGAAGGATGGAGCCTGTCACCCATCTACAGCTTTGGTTCACAGGAGCATGACGGAAGCACTCCGCTTGGCAGAGTGACCTTTGGCCCGGATGGCTTGCTTTACGGGACCACGGACGACGGTGGCGCACAGGGCCATGGAACCGTTTTCAGCCTGCGCCCTCCGGCAACCGCCTGTAAGACTGCTCTCTGTCCCTGGCTCGAAACCATCCTATACAGCTTCACCGGTGGTGACGACGGCAGCGGTCCAGGCTACGGCGACCTAATCTTCGATCAGTCCGGCAACATCTACGGCACAACCCTCGGTGGCGGAAGCTCGAACCACGGTGCTGTTTTCAAGCTGACCCGCTCCGGCAGCGACTGGACCGAGAGTGTGCTGTGGAGCTTCACCCTCGGCAGCGACGGCGGTGGTCCATTTGGTGGCGTCATCTTCGACACTGCCGGCAATCTCTATGGCGCTACCAGCTACGGCGGCCCATTCGACGTCGGCACTCTGTATGAGTTGTCGCCCACACAATCGGGGTGGAGCGAGACGACCCTGTATTCGTTTACAGGCGACTATGGCGACGGGGCCGGCGGTCTCATCATGGACGCGCAGGGGACCCTCTTCGGTCTCTCCGGCGGTATTGGTTCTGGAACAGCCGGCGCTGCCTACACACTGACGCAGCAGAACGGCAACTGGCTCTTCTTTGTGCTGGGCGAATTCTTCGGGAGTGGCTTTCCCGCAACCCTCTCGTCCCCGACCTTCGACTCACAAGGCAATCTCTACGGACCACTGCCTAGCGGCGGCAACGGCCAGGGCGAGATTTTCAAATTGACGCCGTCCGGCAATCAATGGGTCTATACCCCGTTCTATCAGTTCCTCAGTTGCAGTAACGGAGAGGGATGCTATCCCGAGGGTGCGGTTACATTCGACGCCAGCGGAAATATGTACGGCACCGCGTACCAGGGAGGCACCGGCGGCCCGGGCACGGTGTGGGAGATCACTCCGTAAAGGGCGGACAAAGATCCTGCTTAATTGGCGCTATATCCCCATCTCACAAGTAAGCGGGGCTGGCGCCTTTGGCGTAACATCGCCATATCACAAGTGATCCGGCACTGGTGTTCGCTCGCGCCAACAATTCTGGCGTCGCTCCCGGTTTGGTTTAGGGCTTTTTTTGACTCGGCGTTACCACGATAAGCCCTGCCAATTGGCCCCGTTGCGAGTGTGCGAGATAGACCGTGCCGTCCTTGGTGACGACTCCATTCCGGGCGCCTTCGTGCGTCGGCACTTGTGCAACCAAGCTGAGCTTGCCGGCAGCGTCGACTCGGGCGATGGTGAGCCGCGCGTCCTTAGCAGCACCTACATACAGCAGGTGAGTGACAGGCGAGTAGTGGAGGTCATCCACACCGTCGCCGGTATCGATGGAGGACAGCTTCTCCCCGTTGTGTCCCACATCCAGAACCACCGCCTGCGTGCTGCAGGCTACGAAGAGGAAGCCGGCGTCCTGATCCAGCGATAGACCATGCGGGCCGTCTTCGCCACACGAGGACGGCCACTTCGCAACCGTTTTGCGCGTCTTGAGATCAATGGCGGTCGTAAGGTCCTTGTCCTCGTAATTCATGTAGAGGCGCCCGCGCCTGGCATCGACCGCATATCCTTCGGGCTGGCCTTCGAAGGTGAGTTTTTCTTTCTGAGTCAAGGTCTGGCTGTCGAGAATGCGCACCGACTTGTCCCGCGGGGCGGTGACCCAGACCTCCTTCGTGGGCGCCACATAAACTACGCCGTCGGGAGTGGAATCGATGTGCCCACAGGCCTTACGCGCAAGTGTCCGTGCATCAATGGCGCACACGCTGGCATCGGCGCGATCGCCGATGTACACCACTCCGTCGCCAACCGACACGCCGCTGGGCCCCTGACGGCGCTTTCGACCGCCCAGTTCAACTTCGTTTGTGGCAAAACCCGAGATCTCGCGAACGGAACTGTTGGCGGTGTCCACCACATACACCGAGCCAACGTTAATTGCTGGAACCCAGACATATCCTGTCTTGGGATCATAGGCGATGAAATCCATGGTGATGTTTCCCTGGCCGTGGTCAGGGAGGGCGAGGGTACGAGTGGTGTAATTCGCGACTTGGTCGCCGGCAGTATGCGATGCGATAGCGATAGCGCTCATGCTCAGTATGGAAACTAGAAGCAAAGAAATTCGCGGTTTCATGGCTGAAATATTAGCATCGCCTGGGAAGAAGGCGGCCTGGAGTACGGGGCGCTTCAAGTCGACTCATGGTCTCTTCCGGAGTTATCAAAGCATCCTGCGCCCATTCTGAGCTTCGTGTACTGGATGGGTCTGCTGCTTCTCATTTCATGTCCGGCACTGAAACCCGGAGACGGAGATCCTCGGCCTTGTAGAAGTCACCCATGCCACCGCCGCCGAGTTTTGCGAAGATGCGGTAGTGCGAGATGGTCTGACCGATCATTGGCGCGAACCGTACGTGTGCGAAACGGGCAAATGAAAGGGAAAGTGTTGACGGTGCCGACAGCGGATTGTTGGCGTAATATCGCCATATCACAAGCGATCGGGACTAACGTAGGATTACTTGCGAGTTGGCCTGTTTTCGCCAGCTATGTGCGAGCAACCGCCGGACCGTCCACTTCTTTGCCGACCGCCCGTCAAACTGGATTACTTCCGAGTAGCCGACCATCCGGGAGTTGACGCGATATTCGCAAACACAAGCGCGTTTATCATTACCGAGACACCTGGCCGCCGCCGAGGAGGTTTCTCATGAAGCGCATCCGACAAATCGTTGTTGCATTGGTGGGTCTGTTCTATGTTGGTTTGCTCTATCCGTTGTGCAGCGAGTTATGGCACAGCAAATGGCTACTTGAGATGCACGACAATGAATGCGAGCCAATGTTCATCACGTTTCTTGTCACTCTCGGAGTGTTTCTGCTATTGGCTGTTCGAAAACCCTTAGAGTACAGACTCGTGATTGCTTTCGCGGCTTGGCACGGCCTCGCACATTCTGTCACCATGCTCATCCAGTCAGTCGAAACTTCTATGCACGGGGTTCCACGCGGCTACAACGATGTGATCCTCTTCGGAGTGATTGGAATAGCGCTGCTGCTCAGTGTCCCACCGAAAGAAAAGGCAAAGGTTGTCGTATAGGCTCGCTCATCGACACCAGATCGGTAACGGGAATCGGCTTGTCGGAAGTGATCGCATTGCTCCCGAATGACGGGCGACCCTTTCATAATCCGCTAAGGTAAGGGTTGCCGACCATCCGGACATTACCCACCGAAGCGCATTTATCGGGACTGATCGTGGTCTGCTTCGGTCGATTTTGGGTGCTTCAAACCACGTCTGAGGTATTCACCAGGATTAGTTCCGACAACTCGCTTGAACGCCTTACTGAATGCGGCGTCAGACTCGTAACCGACCAAGCGAGCGACTTCTGGGAGCTTCTTGTCACGCCGTTCAAGTAGCTGTATCGCCCTCTGCATCCGCCACTCGGTTACGTATTCCAGCGGCGTTTGTCCGAGTAGCCCTTTGAAACGTGCAGCGAATGCGGAGCGAGACATGCCCGCCGCTTCGGCCAGGGATTCGACCGTCCAGGGTGTATTCACTCTGTCGTGAATGGCACTCAGAGCAGCGCCTATCTGAGGATCGAAAATTGCACGAAGCCATCCTTTGTTGCGTTCCGGTCCCGACGCGATATGCGCCCGCAGTACCTGGATAAACAGAATCTCGGCCAGCCGACTCGCGACGACTTCAGATCCCGGCGCCTGTTCTTTCATCTCTGACGCGAGCGCCTGCACTGTGGTGTGAAGAGCCAGCGTGCGTGCCTGATCGGCCTTCATCAAAATGAAGCTCGGCAATAGCTGAGTGATCGGCTTCACGCTGGCGCGATCGAAACTCAAAGATCCACACACGATTGTCGTCGGTGCGCCACCGCCGCCACAAAGGGCGACATTGCCGTTGGCCTTGGCCCCGATCTCGCGGAAGCTCCACCTCGGACGTGTTCGCGAGCTGTCGCGCAAAACAATCGAAGTCCCCTTAGCCAGCAAAAAGCAATCACCACCGGTGAGGGGAATCGGCTCCGCAATCCCTTCCACACTCAGCCAGCAGTTGCCGCGCGAAAGCATGGCGAAGTGAGCCAAATCTGTGGGTGAACTCTTTTTGTCGGAAGGCGTGACTTTTTCTTCGGCCTCGTTTTCCTGTTTTACGCCCCACGGGGCTGTGGCTTCGAGCCTGTGCAGACCGAAAGCGGTTACGTGCATCGTTCTGAAGATATCTGTTATGGGATCCAACGCTGCCTCCTTATTTTGGACGAATAGGCAGAAAAATAGTACTCCCGAGCAGTTCTCGTCCACCGCCAAAGAAATCTATTCTACTGTACCAAACGCTACACATTACCGAAGGGAGCAATTGTGGGAAAGCTTGAAGGAAAAGTTGCAGTCATCACGGGTGGATCGAGCGGCATGGCGCTGGCGAGCGCCAAGCGCTTTGTTGAAGAAGGCGCCTACGTTTTCATCACGGGCAGGAGGCAGGAGCAGCTCGATGAGGCCGTCAAGCTGATTGGCCGAAACGTGACCGGCGTGCGCGGTGACGCGGCCAATCTCGACGACCTCGACCGTCTGTTCGATACGGTCAAGCGCGAAAAGGGCAAGATCGACGTCCTGTTCGCGAGCGCCGGCAGGGGCGAGGCCTCACCACTGGGCGAGATTACCGAGCAGCACTTTGATGCGGCCTTCGGCCTGAATACGCGCGGAACGCTGTTTACGGTTCAGAAGGCGTTGCCGCTGTTCAACGATGGCGGATCGATCATTATGACCGGATCAGTTGCTTCGGTGAAGGGTTTTCCTGGTTTCAGCGTGTATGCGGCGAGTAAGGCGGCATTGCGCTCCTTTGCCCGCACATGGCTCAACGAACTGAAGGGCAGGAATATCCGGGTGAACGTGCTGGGCCCGGGGCCGATCGCCACACCGATGCAGGAAGAAGTTCTCACCAAGGAGGCGAAGGAGATGTTCGAATCCCTGATCCCGCGAGGAAAGATGGGTCAACCTGACGAAATCGCAACGGTTGCGCTGTTTCTTGCTTCCGACGATTCGAGCTTCGTGAACGGGGTGGAGTTGAATGTCGACGGCGGCTTCTCGGCCATCTGAAGTCGGCGGATCTCGTTGAGTGCATGATCGCCAAAGCGCTGACCGGGATCCGATCGGTTGGGATCAATATCAACATGGATCGGAGAAGCACTATGAGCTATGCGATTGTCGGATTCGGAAAGATAGGCCAGGCCCTCGCCCACGCCTTCGCCCGTAAAAACATCAACGTGACTGTCGCGAGTCGCCGACCGCCTAAGGCGTTGGCGCCGCTGGCTCGGGCGATTGGACCTACGGTCGTCGCCAGGTCGCTGCAGGATGCACTTGAGGCCGACACCATCATCTTGGCGGTCCCGTTCGCGGAACATCGCGAGGTTGCGAAGGCCATGCCGAGTTGGAAAGGCAAGACAGTCATCGACGCTACGAACGCGTTTGGAGTTCTCCCTGAAGAGCTGGGCGGTCTCCTGTCCTCCGCCTTCGTCGCGAAGGCGTTCACCGGCGCTAAGCTCGTGAAGGGTTTCAATCACCTGGTTGCTGCCATCTTGGCTACCGACCCGGTCGTCGAAGGGGGCCATCGGGTCGTCTTTCTGTCGAGCGACGACGAGGACGCGCTCTCTTCCGTGGCGGATTTGGCCAAACAACTCGGGTTTGCACCCGTCACGCTGGGAAAGCTCAACGAGGGTGGCGCGCTAGTGCACGCACGCGGCCGCACTTGGGGTCCGCTCATCTTCCAGGATTTGTTCAAGAAGCAGCAGTAATCAATCTCGACCGTGTCATTTGGCCCGACAAGGATGGTTCCCAAACGTCGGATTAGATCGGACACACTTGATGTAAGGGATAAGGAGAGATTTCGATGAGCATCGAAAAGAATGTTCAGGTTGTGAAAGATTTCTTCGCAGCAATAGGCGGCGGCGATAAGCAACGTGTGCTTGAGTTGGTTGCCGAAGATATTGAGTGGATCATTCCGGGCGAGGACTGGCCGCTGGCCGGCACGCACCGCGGGCACGCTGGGTTGAATAACATACTTCAGAAGGCTAACGAAACGGTGGAAACTTCGTACCCAGAACCCCCCGAGTTCATAGCGCAGGGAGACCGGGTTCTGGTCGTCGGGTTCGCTAAGGGGAAAATCAAAGCCACGAATAGGACGTTCGAGGACCATTGGGTCTTCGCCATTACCGTTCGAAACGGCAAAGTGACGAACATCCGTGAGTATGTCGACACGCAAGCACTGGCGCGGGCCTCCGAGACGGCCGCGAGCCCCAGGCCCTGACCCAGCGCGCTGTTTCGTCGCGGCAATCTGAATCGGCGGATCTCGGTGAGTGCGTGGTCGCCAATGTACTCTCTGAGTCACGATCAGTAACCATAAGTCGGCTTCGAAGAAGTGACGATGATTGCTCTTGGGTGACGCGCGACCCGGAAGTTGGTCTGTCCATAGTCAATTAGAAGAAAAACGGCCTATTCGCAGAGGCGAAGCGGCCCGTTCGCAATTCGTGGCTTATTGCAAGATCTTCGTCGGTCGGCAGATTTGCTGTCGTGAAATCGCCATATCGTAAGTAACCGGGTCAGGCGTCCGGTTTTGCGTATTGTGAATGTTATCTCGGTGGTCGCCGACTAAGACAAAACGGGGGCGCAGTATAATCCGGCTTGATGAGCGGCCAGCAACAAGAACAGCGCCTCCTTCCTGACATTCGTGCCGCGCTCATCTGTGCAGGTCTGACTGGCTTTCTCGCCGCGATTACGTTGCGGAGTACCTTTATTCGGCCGCAGCATCATTCCCGCGAGCTTATCGCGCTGGATTTCATGCTCCCGCACTGGGCCGTGCTGGCGCTAAATGTTTGGCTTTACGCCTTTCTTCTCTGGCTATGCATCGCGTTCTTTCGGCTTGCCCGAGGGAAAGAGCGCATCATCGTTGTAGGGTGGTCGATTGGCATCCTATTGAGTCCGATTCAAGCTTTCGTTTCGACATCCTCGGCTGCTGCCATTCAGTATCTGAAAGCAACTGCGATAACAGCGGCATCGGCTGTGGCCGTGTTGGCCGTTCTGAGAAACAAACGACAACTGCCACGGTGAACCGGATTCGATAGCGGGCTGATAACACCTACCGAAGTCGTTACTGTCGTAACATCGCCATAGCACAACTAATTAGCCGCTGCCATCGAGATTCCGGGTCAAGCCCAACTTCGGAGTGAACGTTGCCCTATGGCGTGAGTTCGAAGACGGTGCTGTTGCCTCCAAAAACTCCAGAGGCCGTGCCATACAAGTTGCCCTGTGCGTCGCGGACCAGGCCGTTCGGACCAGACCCGTCACTGCCGCCCATAAACTCGTAGAGCAGGTTGTACGTCCAGCCGCCGGAAGAGGGCGACAGCTCGAACACCGTACCGCAGCCGTATTCGCAAATGATGCCGCCGTTGACGGTTGTCCCATACAGATTTCCGGAGGCATCTCTTATCACCGGACCAACCGGCCCGGCAACTGCAGCAAGCCCGCTGGTCAAGTTGTAGATGGTAGTGAACACCCAGTGCCCGCCGGAGGGCGACAATTCGAAGACCGTTCCATCTCCGACGGGGCCAAACTCCGTGGTGCCGTAGAGATTACCGGAGTTGTCGATGATCATGCCAGAGTAGGGGAAGTTTCCATTATTGTTGCCAAAGTTTTGCAGGATGCTTTCTGTCCAGCCGGAGCCCGATGGCGAGAGTTGAAAAGCCGTGCCGAAGCCTGTGTTACCTCCGAAGTAGGTCGTCCCGTAGAGATTGCCGGCCGTGTCGAAGACCAGGCCACCAGTTGGACCGCCTCCATCGGGTGGGCCCGCGAAACTATAGAGGACACTTTCCGTCCAACTGGAGCCGGTGTGCGTCAGCTTGAAGACGACTCCTTGTTTGGCCGATCCCCCAGCCTGGGCGGTGCCATAGAGATTGCCTGCATTGTCAAAGATAACTGGACTGACCGGCTGTCCTCCGTCGCTGTGCCCAGTGAACCGGTACAGGATGGTCTCGGTCCAGGGACAAGTAAAACTCCGGCAGAAGTTCGGCGGTGGCGAGAGCTTGAACACGATGCCACTCTCGTTGTCTCCTCCATACTCTGTGGTGCCGTAAAGGCTGCCGTCAGGGCCGATAACGACTGGGGCATAAGGACCGACGCCATCAGTCCCACAGCCAAAGCTGTAAAGCGGCCTTTCAATCCAGCCGGAACCCGCGTGCGCCAGCTCGAAGACCATACCGCATCCGTTTACGCCGCCACTATAAGTAGTACCGTAGAGGTTCCCGGCGCCGTCTCTCACCAGGCCGGCATAAGGCAGTGAGCCGTCTGGCTTACCGGTGAAGGTGTGCAGAACCCGGAAGGTCTGTGCCCGCGCCGCGATGGCCGATACCAGCAGGAAGAGAAGGACAACCATTCGTGCGAATCCTGAACTCGTACATTGCTCTGAGCGGCTCATAAGGGCTCTCCTTTTCGGGCGATGGTGCAAGTTTGCCGGGAAGAAATCAACTTAATTGCGCATTACGGTGCAAGGGCTTGAAGCCCGAGGTCTTATGAGGTGTGCTGGGGCGCGAAGGTGGCTGTCATTTTGGGAATTGTGGTTACTTTCGTTTTGCAGCAGGCACTTTCTGCTCGAGGGATAATGAACGTGAAAAATAGAATGGAGTGGCTGGAGCCAGTCTCCGGTGCCGCGAAGCCCGCTCTGCCGCGCCACAAACGAACGCGAGCGGGCCAGCGGCAAACGCTCTTTGAAAATCCGGCAGCCGCTGTAACCCCGGATCCGCCACGAATCGGAGTCATTCGACAGGCGCTCGGCGTTTGCCTCGCTTCGCTCAGAATGACACCCTGCTGAGGTCGGAGTCGAAAACGCCCTCAGATGGGTATTAAAGCTCGTGGAACGCGACGTAAGCCATTGGGCCAGAAGGGCTTTGCGTATATCTCCTTTGGATACAATACTTTGGCTTGATTTCGCTAAACCATTGAGCCGCAATGGTTTATGTGCGAAGTTAAGTGCCATGTTATGAATACTTTGCGATAAAGTCTTTAGAATCAAGACCAAAAAATATTCTGGGTGCAGACGCGAGAATGGGCTTCCCATGTGCCGCAGGCCCCAAGCTCCGAAGGCCAAGTCCGATGGAAACTCTGATTCAACCACATGCGGACTGTTACCGGCTAGACAGTCACTCGAGGCAAGTTTATTCGACCACGGAAACAGCGGCTGAAGGCCGACTCAGACGAGCAAATAAACGGCTTAGACGTGACCTGAAGATCAGCTCTACCCGAACATGGTGGAATTAGGTGTTATTAGCGCGATGCCGCAACGATCATCCCAAGCCGTGTCTGACATTCGCGATGTCCTGCTGGAGACCTACGCGGTCAATGACGCGATGAACCAGCTGATTCTGGCGCAGCTCGACCCGCGGGCGTGGCGCGCCGAGGTTCCCGGCGCCAAGGACCACGGTCGCACCATCGGTGGGATCTTCGCGCATCTTCACAACAATCGGCTGACCTGGCTGAGGAATTCCGCGCCGCACTTGAAGTGTCCGGCGCGGCTCGATCCCGAACGCTGCACGATGAAGCAGGCTGCGGCGGCGCACAGAAAGAGTGCGGCGCAATGTTTGCGGATGCTCACCGAAGCCCTGTCCGACGATCCCAAGCGCAAGATGACGAAGTTCTCGCGCGGGTGGCTGCGAAAGTGGCCGGCGGGCGGGACGATGTTCGCCTACATGTTTTCGCATGAGGCGCACCATCGCGGGCAGATCCTGATGCTGGCGCGTCAGCTCGGATATCGCGTTGCGGTGGAAGATGCCAGCGGCATTTGGGATTGGGACAAGCTGTGGAAGCAGCAGGGCTTCACGACTGGTCCGCGGTGAGACAGCGCGAAGTCGTGGCGCAAAAGCAAGGGCGCCAGAACAATCGTCAACGCGGCGAACCGCGCGAGACTGTTTCTAGCGCCATCTTAGTATCGGTTCACGACGCTGCAGCGCTACTCGTGGCTCTGCGGTTCGTTCCCGCCCAGCCGGTAGACCATCGCCGTCTTGGTGCAGCCGAGTGCCAGCCAATCCTGCACGTCGCGTTGCAGCGACACGTAGAACTGGGCGGCAAGCTTCTTCTGCTTCTCGGCAACTTCGGCTCGATCGGCAAACTTCACCTGGAAGGCAAACTCTCCGACCAGGGCTTTGTGCTCGCCGCGCGTGCGCCACAGGCCGATGTCGCACTTGCCGACCATGCCTTTGCCGAAGTCCAGCTGCCCCAAGGGGAGCAGCAGCTCCTCAACGATGCCTCCGTTGACCAGGCTGACCCTTTCCCCGGCCGCCGTCTTCAATGAAGCCAAGGCGGGAAAAACGCGGGTGAGCGTCGCCATCGACATGGCGTCACCCTCGTGCAGCTGGCTCAAACCGAACTGGCAATTGTGGGAGTACAGAATGCGGTAGCCGCCGACGGAATCCTTCAGCGGCAAGGCTTCCGCTTTGAACTTAATGCGGTACTTGCCGGCGATCTTCGGCCGCACGTCCACCTTGGTAGCCGAAGCCTCGTCGGGATGACGGAACTTGAAGACGATCTCAGGATCACCCACGGGAAAGCCGTCCACGTACTCAATGCGCCGGCGCAAGATAAAGGCGTTGTTGTAGAGCCGGAAGTCGGAAGTGTCACCAAAGACGATCTCCCTGGTTTGCGGCCGCAGGCCCGCCTCGCGATCAGCAATGAAGCCTACTCCGACCTGCTTCGCCGTCTTCTCTACCAGCTTGCCGAAGTTGCGGAAGCTGTCCACCGAGGTGAAGCGGTCCGGCTTGAGAATCAGTTTCGCTTCCAGGTACGTAACCTTATCCAACGGAGCCCCATCGGCATAGGTACCCGACACAGCTGGAGCCGGAGCCGCAAGTGGAACTCGTGGCCGTCCCACTCTTCTTCTTCTTCTCGTCTTTGCTGGCCTTGCCGGCCTTCTTGTCGTTCTTGCCCATGTTTACCTCTGCGATGCTTGCAAATTGACGAAACGAATCCCACTCAGGCATTTCTTGCCGGGAACGACGCGCCGACTAGGTGCCGGAAATGCCCTTGTTCACCAGCACTCGCACCACAACGCGGCGATTCTGTGCCTGGCCTTCGGCCGTATTGTCGTTGCCGACCTGCCGGCTTTCGCCCATCGCGCCGGGAGCGAGCATTCTCGTCATCGGAATGTGGCCCTGTTGCAGCAGAATGTTGGTGACGTTGTTGGCCCGGTCTTCGCTGAGCTTCTGGTTCAAGGCCACGCTGCCAACCGACGAGGCATAGCCCTTAACCTGGACCATGTAGCCGTTGACGCCCTGCGCCTTCTGCGCCAGCGCGTTCAACTGCGGAACGTATTGCGGATCGACAGTGACCTTGCCGTTGCCGAAGAGCACGGTGACTTCGTCCATGATGTAGTAGTCATCCAGTTGGCCGAAGCGCGCGACCGCCGCAGCGATGGCGGCCTTATTGGCAGCGGCCTCTTTCTGCTGTTCCGTCAGTTGGGCCTGCTGCTGCTGCAGAGCTTCGTTCTGCGCCTTCAGAGCAGCGTTCTGTTGCGCCAGCTCCTGCTGGTTCTTCGCGGTCTGCGCCTGGGTTTCGTGCAGGCCGGCCTGAATCGACTGGGCCTGCTCCAGATCGTTGCCCTTGAAGGAGACCTTAGTCGCGACCAGCTGGTTATCAGCGTTGTACATTCCTTCGACCTGGACGGCGAGGCCGGGAATCAGCGCCGCCATCGACATGTCCTTGCGGCGCGCCTTCAGCACGCCCTGCACCTGACCAACCTGCGTGCTGTCGGTCAACAACACGATCAGCTTGGGCGAATCGGACGTCTGCAAAATCATGGTGTCGCCGTTGCGGCCTTTGATCAGCCCCTGGACCTTTACGTTCTGGGCCCAGCTAAGTAAGGACAGCGCAAACACGGACGCTAACACCAACAACGCAACTCTGAGTTTCTTTGAATGGCTCATAAATCTGCTTCTCCTCGATTACCGTTTGGAGTCGGCTGCGGACAGCGCCCGCCGCGGTTAGCGCAGCTCTGGCGTCGCCCAGGACTCTGTTTCCGGTGTAGGTTGTTTGTAACACTGGCTGAGTCCGGCTTGCTACTAGCAAAATCTCTAGTCTGGCTAGAAATGAAATTCGAGGCCCGGGGGATCGGCCGCTGGGTTTGCCTCCGGTTCAGCCGCCCAAGGCGATCGCCAGTGCCACCATGGCGGCGCCCAGGAGCACCATCGCCACGCCCACGCGCCATGGATGCGGCGCAGCATAGCGGCCCAGCGCGTAGCCAGCCGTAAAGAGCAGGATGATCGCAATCCCGTTAGAAACATGCAGAGCCCACCTCGGGTTGGTCATGAAGGTGAACGGGATAATCACCGGCAGAATGGATCCGAATGCCAGTAAGAACACCGCCCCCGCACCTTGCAGATCCTGCTTGAGAATCGGGGGCCGGTACGGCGGCTCGGGCATCTCCAGCAATCTCCGATGCAATCGTTCGTACTCTTCATCTCGTATATTGGCTGCCAGAAGTGGCGGCAGCACGCCTCCGATGATCTCCTTGGCCTCTTGCGGATCCTGGGTCGCCCGCACCAAACGCATGAGCTTGATATTGTGGCCGCGCTCGCTGAGGCAGCCGAGCAGGTAGAAGACCGCGTCGATCAGTCCCCACACCACACTGCACCCAATGGCTCCCCAGAGCATGGTGTGGATCGAGCCCGAATCCATACGCGTAAACCGCAGCGCGCAGGTGAAGGTGAGGACGATGATCAGCCCAAACAGGACCTCGGAGATTCTTTCCAGCGGCTCCAATACCCGCTCAACCTTGGCCATTCGTTCCACCTTCACACAAAGGAGGGTTCAGTCCAACCTTCCAGGGCGGCGAATACTGGCGGCTACATTGATCTGTCATCCGACCGAGGGATCTGCTGTTCGTCCGTGCGACCGATCCTCCCAACCCAGTGCTCTTTTTCCGCTCTGTCATCCCGACCGGAGGACTTCACTCTATTGCTGTCATCCCGACCGAGGACTTCACTCTATTGCTGTCATCCCGACCGAGGACTTCAGTCCGACCGAGGGATCTGCGGTTCCTCCGCGCGACCGATCCTCCCAACCGTGTGCTCTTTTTCCGATCTGTACCGAGGGATCTGCGGTTTGCTCGCGCTGAATCCACGCTCCCGCAATCCCTCGGGTAGAGCTGACCTTCAGGTCAGCGTCTGCGCCCTTGATTTGCTCGTCTGAGTCGGCTTTCAGCCGACGACACAACACCGGCGAAAACGTCGTGCTCTACTTTCCGAAGCGGTCGATCAGCAGCCCATGTCGCAGCCCGCGGTCGCTGATCGACATCTCGTCCTTCTTGAGCTTGTCCATCACGGTCTTCACGATGCAGGCGCCCGCCAGGATCACATCCGCGCGCTTGGGCTGAAGACCGACAATCTTGCGCCGATCGTCCAACGACCTGGTGCGATACAGCTCGATCTGCCGTTCCACCTCGGCGCGCTCCAGCACCGACCCTTGAATGACGTCGGGATCGTACTTCGCCATCTTGTGTTTCACCGCGGCAATGTTGGTGTTCGCGCCGCCCATACCAACCAACGCGGCAGGCGAAGGCCTGCCATCCAGCCGCGACAGGTCACTGGCAATCGCATCCAGCGCAGCCTGCAGCTGTTCCGGTGAAACTACGCCGCTCAGGCCGTAATCTTCCGTAAACCGCACCGCGCCCACATTCAGGCTGAAGCGCTCGTCGACGGTCGAACCATGTCCAAAGGTAAACTGCGAGCTGCCGCCTCCAGTGTCGAAGATCGTCAGCGAGCCTTCGGATAGGCCAATGCCGGATTTCACCGCGATGTACGCCAGCCGTCCTTCTTCTTCGCCGGGAATGACTTCGATCTTCACGCCGCAGCGCTTCTCAACCGCGTCGATAAACTGCTGGCTGTTGCGCGCGGTTCGCATTCCCATGGTTCCGACTGCGGCCAGCGCCGCAACCTTCTTCTCTTTCGCCTCTGCTGCCATCGCGGCGATTGCGGAGACGGTGCGCTCCATCGCGTCGGGGCTGATCTCGCCCGTCTTGTCCAGACCTTCGCCCAGCCGCGTGACCTCGGCGCGATCCACGATCGTGCGCCACGTGCCGTCATCGCGCCGCTCGCTGATGTTGAACTTTACGGAGTTTGTACCGACATCAATCACTGCGTAGAGCGGCATTTGCGAATCCTTGATCTACCCTGGGCTACGATTTTCTCTGTCATCCCGACCGAGGACTTCAGTCCGACCGAGGGATCTGCGGTTCCTTCGCACGACCTGTCATCCCAACCGAACGCTCCCTTTTCGACCTGTCATCCCGACCGAGGACTTCAGTCCGACCGAGGTCGTTCCTCCGCTCGACCTATCATCCCAACCGAGCGCTCCCTTTTCGACCTACCATCCCGACCGAGGACTTTCCCTCTATTGCTACCCGACCGAGGACTTTAGTCCGACCGAGGGATCTGCGGTTCCTCCGCTCGACCTATCATCTCAACCGAGCGCTCCCTTTTCGACCCACCATCCCGACCGAGGACTTCACTCTATTGCTGTCATCCCGACCGAGGACTTTAGTCCGACCGAGGGATCTGCGGTTCCTCCGCTCCACCTGTCATCTCAACCGAGCGCTCCCTTTTCGACCCACCATCCCGACCGAGGACTTCACTCTATTGCTGTCATCCCGACCGAGGACTTCAGTCCGACCGAGGGATCTGCGGTTCCTCCGCTCGACCTATCATCTCAACCGAGCGCTCCCTTTTCGACCCACCATCCCGACCGAGGACTTCACTCTATTGCTGTCATCCCGACCGACTCTAATCTGAGTCGGCTTCAGCCGGCGGCACAGCTCACATCCCAACCAACTGCTTCAAACCACGCGGATAGTTAATGTTCTCGAATCCCCCGAGCCCGATCTTGCGCACCGTGGCAATCACCTGCGCCGCATCTGCGAGCTCCAGCGCAACGGTCCTCGTGGTCTTGCCGTCCGCGGTGACATCGGTCATCTCCGCCATGCAGCCGTCAACCGTGTAACGCGCGCGCTTCTTGTGAACATTGACGACGCGGAGGCGATCACCGGGCTTGGCCAGTTCCTCGACAAACTGTTCCAGCGAATACTCACCTCGCGTCAGCGTCGGTGCGGCGATACCGAATGCCGCGAAGACTTTGCTCACTTCGCGCGGCAGGCAGAGGGAAAGTCCCTTTCATCACCGGCATCCACTGCTCCAGGCCGTCGGCATTGACCTGCTGCAGCGTCTTGATGTCCATCAGCTTGTCGCGAACCTTGACGTTTTCATTGGTGGACGGCGCAAGAAAGTAAATCTCATCGGACTCTGTAATGTCTTTGGCTGTGAGCGCGGCGAAGGCGGCATCGGCGGCGCCAAAACTCTCGCCGAAGGTGCGCCACTCCCAGCGCGGAATGATTTTGTCCATATGTTTTATGTACTATCCGGCGACGAAAAGCGCCACTAGATAAATTTCCAGTGACGGAAACGCCTGTGAAAGTGGAGTTCTATTTCGGCACGTTGATTCGCAGGACAAACCACCGCGGCTCGGCATCGTGTGCCGCCACCTCAACCTCAGTACCAGCACCAAAATATGGCTCGCCGGCGTCGAGCGTTTCTTCGGTGCCTCCGAAATTAGCGGTCAGTTTAGTAAATGGAACCACCAGAATTTTGTCGCTGCCCTTGGCGGTGTAGTACGAACTAGTCAGCGTACCCCCGCGAACCAACTTGTGCGTGCTGGCGGTAATAAAGCCATTCGTGAACAGCGTTGTTGTCCAGGCAATCGCCTCGCCGCCCATCTGCGTCGCGCGAGTGCATTGTTTGGGAAACGAACACGGGAGCACCTCGGCGTCCCAGTGCCTCTTCAGCCCGATCAAGAAGTCGACGGCTTCCACCTCGGTCGCGTTCGTTTCCTGCACGGATTTTCCCTTGGGCATAAACTCCGCACTCTCACTCGAGATCCGCAGGAGCACAGCATCGGTCTTCTCTGCAAAAGTGATGCTGCCTTTGGGAGCAATCGTGATCCGGGAAACGCGAACGAAGTCGTTTTCAAGGAGTAGCTGGGGCACGGCGCCGGCTGCTTGGGCTATGGCAGAGGCGCCAAGGAGGAGGACAACACTACAACTGAAAAAGACGAGGCGATAACGACGAAGAGTCCCCACGAAACCACAAAGAACACTTCCCATTTCTCCGTGCCCTCCGTGCTTCCGTGGTGAAAAGAGTCTTCCCTTACTGCGCGAAGGTCTTCTCCCGCTGCACGTAATGCTTCTGGAAGTAGTCGCGGTATTGCCCGCTGCGCACGTCATCCAGCCACTGCTGATTATCGCGATACCACGCGATCGTCTCCGCCAGGCCGCTGTCAAACTGCACCTGCGGCCGCCAACCCAGCTCGCTGGCCCAGCTTCTCGCAATTGATCGCATAGCGCAGATCATGTCCCGGCCGGTCGGTGACGAACTGAATCAGCTCTTCGCCTCGCCCCAGCGCCTTCAGGATCAGCTTGGCCACATCAAGATTCTGCATCTCGCAGCCGCCGCCGATGTTGTAGACCTCGCCCTCGTGTCCGTGTTGCAACACGGCATCCAGCGCGCTGCAGTGGTCGTTGACGTGGATCCAGTCGCGCACATTGGCGCCCTTGCCGTAGACCGGCAACCGCTCGCCCGCCATCGCCTGCGCGATCATCAGCGGAATGAACTTCTCCGGGAAACTGATACGGCCCGTAATTGTTGGAGCAGCGGGTGATCACGCCGGGAAACTTGTGAGTGTGAACGTAAGCCAGAACCGCCAGGTCGGACGCCGCTTTCGTCGCCGAATACGGGCTGTTGGGTCGCAGCGGCGTGTCTTCGAAGAAATGGCCTTCATCGCCAAGGCTGCCATAGACCTCGTCGGTCGAGACGTGTACGAAGCGCGGCACGCCGGCTGCTCGGCAGGCTTGCAGCATGTTGTACGTACCTTCGACGTTGGTGCGAACGAATGCCGACGCGTCCTCGATGCTGCGATCCACATGGCTTTCGGCGGCGAAGTGAATGACCGCATCGCAGCCGCGCACCACGTCGAGCACGCCGCGATCGCAGATATCCATCTGCACAAACTCGCAGCGGCCTTCGCCTAGAGCAGGCTCCAAATTATTCAGGTTGCCGGCATAGGTGAGCTTGTCGAGCACCACCAGCTTCCACTCAGGATGCTTCGCCAGCATGTGGTGAACGAAGTTCGATCCGATGAATCCCGCGCCGCCCGTGATGAGTAGCTTCATGCGCCCTGCACCTCGATCGCGGTTGTTTCCTCAAGTCCGCGCAGCACTTTTTGGCGCACCATGTTACTCGCATGCCACAGCGATTCGAACGTCCCGGCATCAGTCCACCAGCCCTCGAGCTGGCTGTGATGCAGCGTGCCTTCCTCGATGTAGCTGTTGTTCACGTCGGTGATCTCGTACTCGCCGCGGCCCGAGGGCTTCAGCCGACGAATGCGATCGAACACCGACGCGTCGTAGAAATAAACTCCGATCACGGCGAACGACGAGAGCGGCTTCTTCGGCTTCTCTTCGATGCGAACGATCCGCCCACCGTCAAAGACCGGCACGCCAAAGCGCTCGGGATCGTTGACTTCCTTCAGCATCACCATCGCGCCCTTCTCGAGTTGCAGGAAGCGCGTCGCAGCATCCTGAATGTCGCCTTCAATGATGTTGTCGCCCAGCACTACGCAGATGTTGTCGCCCTTGGCCCACGGCTCGGCCAGGCGTAGCGCGTCGGCGATGCCGCCCTCGCCCTCCTGATACGCGAAGCTGAGCTGATGCAGCCCGAAGTCCTTGCCGTTCTGCAACAGGCGCAGGAAGTCGCCGGCATTGTGCCCGCCGGTGACGATAAGGATGTCGCGGATGCCGGCGTCCACCAGGATCTGCAGCGGGTAGTAGATCATCGGCTTGTCGTAAACCGGCAGCAGGTGCTTGTTGGTGACGCGAGTCAGGGGATACAGGCGCGAGCCGATACCGCCCGCCAGGACTATGCCCTTCATAGGTCTCCGATCATTTGCAGTGAACAGTGCGAGCTACAGGTAGAGCGGGCCTTCAGGCTCGCGTCCCGCAACGGCTGCTCTTGAATTGAGCTTCACGCGAGGTCGAAGACTGGGTGAAGCTAAAGCTTCTTCTCCGCGCGAGGCGCAGGCCTGAAAGCCTGCTCTACCCGATCGTTAGAAAGGGTGACTGTTCATCAATCGAATCGATCAATTATCAGCGAATCGCGTCCTGCATGGCAAGACGCAGCTGCTCGCGCCAGTCGGGCATTTTGATCCCGAACGCCTGCAGAACCCTGGCATTCGACAGCACCGAATTTCGCGGCCTGCGCGCCGGCGTTTGGTATTGATCGCTGGTGATATGGACCACTCGCTTCGCCTGGAGCGGCGCGCTGAATTCACCGGTATCGGCCGGCCACGAACAGCAATCGTCGTACTCGCTCATGATGGCTTCCGCAAACTCGGCCCATGAAGCACGGCCCCCAGCCGAGCAATGGAACAAGCCGGTCGGCCACTCGTTGCTCTTGCTCTTGTGCTCCAGCGACCGAGCCAGAATGATGGTCGTCGCCTCGGCCAGCTCACGTGCCCACGTCGGCGCGCCATACTGATCGCCGACGATCCGCAGCTCGTCCTTTTCGCGCGCCAGGCGAAGGACGGTGCGCAGGAAGTTCTTGCCGCGCGTGTCGTAGACCCACGTCGTGCGGAGAATGAGGTACGCACAGCCGCTGGCCATGATCGCCTGATCGCCCGCCAGCTTGGTCTCGCCGTATACGTTCAGCGGGCCGGTGGCATCCGTCTCTTCCCACGGAGTCGTCTTGCTGCCGTCATACACATACTCGGTGGAGTAGTGGATCATCAGCGCACCGGAGCGCGCGCATTCCTCGGCAATTCGCCCCGGAGCGCCGACGTTGATGGTGCGTGCGAGTTCCGGCTCGCTCTCCGCTTTGTCCACGGCTGTGTAAGCGGCGGCGTTCGCCACGACGTCTGGCGCGAACTCGCGAACCGTGCGCGAGACCGCCTCCAAATCCGTCAGGTCGACCTGCTCAATGTCGATCGCCATCACCTCGCCCATAGGCGCAAGTGAGCGTTGCAGGTGCCATCCCACCTGTCCATTTGCACCGGTGATCAGCAGTCGCAGGGCCGGGGCCCCCGGCGCGCCCGGGGTTGGTGCGATGGGGTGGAGGCTCATGGCTCGTACCTCGGCAACTGATCGCGGTCGATCTGGGCCAGGCGAAGATAACGTTGGTCTTTCTCCGACAGAATCGGCGAGGGCATGTCCCAATCGATGCCGATATCCGGATCGTTCCATAGCACGCCGCGATCGTCGCTGGCCTCAAAGTAGTCGCTGCACTTGTAGAGAAAATCGGCCTTCTCGGATCGCACCACAAAACCGTGTGCGAATCCTTTAGGAATGTAAATCTGGGTATGGTTCTCGCCCGAGAGCAACACGCTGACCCACTTGCCAAAGTTCGGCGAGCCCAGACGAACGTCGACCGCGATGTCGAGCACCTCGCCCTGCGTCACGCGGCACAGCTTGGCCTGCGGGTTGCGAAGCTGGTAGTGCAATCCCCGCAACACGCCGCGTGAAGAATGAGAGTGGTTGTCCTGCACGAATGTCTCGCGAATACCTGCCTCCGCGAGAACATTCTGCCGATAGGTTTCCATGAAGAAGCCGCGCGGATCTTCGAAGACTCGCGGCTTGATCAGCAGTACTCCGGGAAGTGAGGTTTCGATGATCTGCAAATTCTTGTTCTCGGTTACAGCGGTAGTGGACCATGCAATGGTTGTCTTGGGCAAGACGGGCTTGAATTACGATTTGTCATCCCGACCGGAGCGTCCGCCCTGCCTTTCCGACCCGCTGTTTTGCGGGTCGGCGGACGCGCAGTGGAGGGATCTGCGGTTTGCCTTAACACGACGATCCTTCTTCAGTTCGCAACCGCAGATCCTTCGTCGGGCTAAAGCTTCCGCGCCCGCACGATTATAATTCGTCCTTCCAGAAACTATGCGCTGCTCGGCGATTGTCGTGACCTACAACTCCGGCGAGAGCATTGCGCCGTGCCTGGAAGCGCTGACGCGCGAGGATTGCGAGATCGTCGTTGTCGACAACGCCTCGGCCGACGACAGCGTGCACCGGGTTGAGGAGTTCGTCGCCTGGCATCCGCTTCGCCTCATTGCTAACGAGCAAAACCTCGGCTTCGGAGCCGCTGTCAATCAGGGCGCGCGCGAGGCTACCGGCGACGTCCTGCTCATCCTCAATCCTGATGCCATCGCCGAAACCGGGGCGGTCACAGCAATCTTGAACTGCCTGCAAACTACTCAGGCCGCCGCCGTCGGCGGTGCTCTGCTGGAAAGCGACGGCCAGCCCGCACGCGGCTTCGCGTTTCGCCGTCTACCTACGCTCTGGGCGCTGGTCTTCGAGGCAACGCTGGTCAATCAGCTTTGGCCGGGAAATCCTGTAAATCGCTGCTATCGCTGTCTGGACGCGGACTATTCGCAGCAACAAGAGGTTGAACAGCCTGCCGGTGCATGTTTGGCCATAACTCACACAATGTGGGACAAGCTCGGCGGCTTCGATGAGCAGTTCTTTCCGGTCTGGTTCGAGGACGTCGATCTGTGCAAACGCCTGCGGGATGCGGGAGCGCGGATCTTCTATTGCCCAGGCGCGCGATTCCATCATGCCGGCGCTCACAGTGTGGGACAGCTCTCGTTTCGCGACCGGCAAGTGTTCTGGTACGCCAACATGATGCGATACGCGAGGAAACATTTCTCGAAAGTCCAGGTTCTCATTTTGCGGCTGGCGATCGTCAAAGGGATGCTGCTGCGGTCAATCGCCGCGTTGTTGGGCTCGCGGCAGGCGCCGTTGCAGGACAGCCTCGCGGCATACTGGGCGGTGATACGAAGCGTACTATAAGCTGCAGAGAAGACGACTGGCAGCGTCCCGTCCCGGAATGCGATTCATGCATCCCGACGGCCCCAAAATCATCCAACCTTTTGCTTGCCTGTGAGTCTGAAGACTTTGATGCGGACATCTAAACCGACGAACCGATCTGCCTTCCATCGCGGTTGCGGCGCTGGTGCACTATGCCGATGCTGTTCGCGGGGGACGATCGCGTGATTCCCGACTGTATTTCCTTCGGGTCCATCCCTCACACCACGAAAATCTTCAGCGATTTCCTTTCTTACTCTTCGGATGTCCGCAGGTTCTTCCCCACACAGCCGGACGCGACGCACATAGCAAACTTCGCCAAGTCGGTGAAGCGCGATCCGCAGCGGCAGGCCGCCGTCGCCGACGTTCTGGAGAAGCAGAATCGCTCCTGGGGCGCTTCGCAATCGACGCTGCGCAACATTCAACGGCTACGGAGCGGAGCATTTGCGGTCGTCACCGGACAGCAAGTGGGATTGTTTGGCGGACCGGCGCTGGCGCTGTTCAAGGTCGCTTCAGCGCTTGCTTTGACGAAGCAGGTGCAGGCGCTGGGGGTGGAGTGCGTGCCGGTGTTCTGGCTGGCCAGCGAAGATCACGATCTGGCCGAGGTGAACCAGGCGCTGCTGCTCACGCCGGATTTGCAACTGGCTCCCTTCGCGGCCAACACCAGTGGCATCGAAGGCGCTCCGGTCGCGTCGATCCGCTTTGCCGAAGGGACAAACGATTTGGTCGCGCGCGCTGCCGAGCTGCTGGGCGATTCACTGGCGGCCGATTATCTGCGCGAAAGCTATGCGGAAGGAACGAGTTTTTCCGACGCGTACGCCAAGCTCTACGCGCGCCTGTTCGGCGAGCATGGGCTGATCCTTCTCACGCCCTCCGATACTGAGTTGCACCGCATCGCTACGCCGTTGTTTGTGGATGCGGCGCGCCGTGCCGCTGAGCTGGACGAGGCCATCCTGGCGCGAAATCGCGAATTGCAGGCCGCCGGTTATCACGAGCAGGTAAAGGTCACGGGAGAATCCACGCCGCTGTTTGCGCTGGTCGATGGAGCTCGCGTTCCGGTGCATCGCGCTAATGGCCAGTTCAAGATTGGCCGCGAGATTGTGCCCGGCGACGAGATGCAACGCCGCATCGAGGCTGCTCCGGAGGAGTTCAGCGCCAACGTGCTGCTGCGTCCGGTGCTGCAGGATTACTGGCTGCCCACGCTGGCCTACGTCGGCGGGCCCGCGGAAATCGCCTACTTCGCGCAGGCCGCAGTGGTCTATGAGAAGCTGCTTGGCCGGGTCACACCAATCGTCTCGCGCATGAGTGCGACGCTGATCGAGCCGCGCATCGAACGCCTGCTGATGAAGTACCAGGTGGATCTGTCGGAAATGTTTCATGGCGAGTGCGAGCTGCGGGATTGCATCGCGGCGCGCTCGCTTCCGCCTGAACTGAAGCAGAATTTCACCGACGCACGCGGCGCAGTCGAAGACGCGATGCGACGTGTGAGCGGCTCGCTGCAGAGGCTGGACCCAACGCTGGTTGAGGCCGCGACGCGCGCCACCAGCAAGATGCAGTATCAAATCAATCGCCTGGAGAAGCGCGCTGCGCAGGCTGAACTGCGGCGCTCGGAGATCATCACCCGCCACGCCGCGCAGATCGAAAGCTCGCTCTATCCCAAGAAGACCCTCCAGGAGCGCGAGATCGCCGGACTGTATTTCCACGCAAAATATGGGCCGCAGCTGGTCGACCGCCTCGTCGATCTTGCCCAGGCACGCTGCCCTGAACACAAAGTGCTCGTGCTCGAAGCCTGATTCCGCCTAACAATTGGACGGTTGCCGCTGCTATGCCGATTTAGCTGACAGCCGACAGCTGAAAGCCGGCAGCTTTCTGTTATATTTGCCCTTTCATCCGCACAATTGCGGCACAGGAGCGCGGTCATGGCGAAGAGCGTCAACAAGGTGATTCTGATCGGCAACCTCGGCAAGGACCCAGAGGTGAAGTACACTCCCAGCGGCATGGCGATAGCCCGCTTTTCCGTGGCCACCGCCGATCGCGTCAAAGACAAGGAGGGCAATTGGCAGGAGCGCACCGAGTGGCACAACCTGGTTGCTTTCCAGCGCACCGCTGAAATCGCGGCTGAGTACCTGAAGAAGGGTAACAAGGTCTATATCGAGGGCCGTCTCCATAGCGACTCCTGGGACGACAAGGAAACCGGCCAGAAGAAATATAAGACGGAGATCATCATCAACGATCTCGTGCTGTTGGGTGGCCCGCGTGAGGGCGGAGGCGGCGGAGGCGAAAGTGGCGGCGGATACAGCGGTCGCGGCGCAGGCAAGTCCAGCGGCGGCTTCGACCAGCGCACCCCTGAGCCGGAAGCGCCTCAGGGATCGACCACCAGCGGCCCGGAGATCACGGATGAAGACATCCCGTTCTAAGCGCTGCTTCAATGAGAGCCATAACGCGTACATTAGCCGGCAGATCAGAGAAGGCCTCGCTGAAGCTCGCGCTGGGAAGCTGATTGACTATGAGAAGGTCCGGTCCGATTGGATGAAGCGGCTGCGCGACCACCGTTCCGGCTAACGAGAAAGTCGGAAGGCATCGTGCCGCCGGCTGAAGCCGGCTCAGGACTAGAAATAAGGGACGTGGACGCTGGCCTGAAGGCCAACTCTACCCCGGGGCGTGTTGCCGATCACAGCATCTGCGTGCCCCACAGATCATGCAGGTGCAGCACGCCGTGGAGGCGGCCCGTTTCGTCGACGACCGGCAGGGACGTGATCTTCTTCTGCTCCATGATGTCGAGCGCGGCGATGGCGAAGATTTCCGGTCCGACGACTTGGGGAGAGCGCGTCATGCACTGCTCGGCGGTCAGCTCGAGTACCTCTTTGCCATGATGCTCCAGCAGGCGGCGAAGGTCGCCATCACTGATGAGGCCGAGCAGCTTGTCGCCTTCCACCACCGTCGTCATGCCCAGGCCTTTGCGCGACATCTCGTAGATCACCTGCGCCATCGGCGTGGCAGGCGTGACGCGGGGAACAGCGTCGCCACTATGCATCAGAGAGGAAGCGCGGGCGAAGCGCTTGCCCAGCTTGCCTCCGGGATGGAGATTGGCGAAGTCTTCTTCCTTGAATCCGCGGCGCTCGGAAAGTGCGACCGCCAGCGCGTCACCCAAGGCAAGCATGGTTGTGGTCGAAGCGGTGGGGGCCAGTCCAAGCGAGCAAGCTTCCTGGTCGACGGAGCAGTCCAGCGCGATGTCGGCCGCCTGAGCCAAGGTTGAGAGCGTTCGACCCACCCTGTCCTGCGTACTAGGGTGGGGCACCCGATCTTCTTCGGAAGGCGAGTGCAGTTCATCGGAAGACGAATGCCGGTCGTCGGAGGACGGATGCAGCTCGTCGCACGTCATCGTGATCAGCGGGACGCCGAGGCGTTTCACCGTGGCCAGGAGCTGCAAGATCTCGCCCGTTTCACCACTGGCGGAGAGCGCGAGCACAACGTCCCCGCGCACCACCATACCGAGGTCGCCATGCATGGCTTCGGCGGGATGCAGAAACAGCGCAGGGCTGCCGGTCGAAGTGAGAGTCGCAGCGATCTTGCGCGCGATGAGGCCGCTCTTTCCCATGCCGGTAACTACGATGCGTCCGGCGCAGCCATACAGTAGTTCTACAGCGCGGTCGAAGGCCGTAGCCATAGGCCCGGCGAGGCGATCCGCCAGGGCACGCAATGCCTCCGCTTCAATGCGAACTACATTTTCCCCGACATTTTTCATCAGCGTTTGTGCGGCGCGGCCGGCTCGGGATGAGGTCATTGGGTGCCCGTCTTAGCCGGGGTCTTAGGCATCACGCCGCGGGAATCAAAAACCAGCGTCTGCTCCTCGTTGGGACCACCGGCTAACGGAACATTCTTTCCATTGAACACGACTTCGACCGCACCGGCATTGCCTGTGAAGAAGACTACCTGATTTGTGGCGTGAACAGTTTTGACGTCGGGCGGCTTGATGATTCCGCGAACCACGTACTGGCCGTCCGACTTGATCGAAACCCAGGCGGCGTCTTTGGGGCGGACCGTCACTTCGAACGATGCTTCGGCAGAGCCGTTTGCGGCTGAGGATTCGGGAGCGGTTGGCCGGGCCGTCGCGGCGTCCGTCGCCGAGAGCACCGGACTTGGGCGCAGGTGCGGCAGCCTGCACCGTGGCGCTTGACGGCGACGGCTGGGAGGGGTTGGGAACAGCAGGTGCAGGATTGGCCGATTGGCTGCTGTTGGCAGCCGGCGGAGTTGCCGCGGGCTGAGGCGCGGGCGTATCAGACGGCGCCAACGACGCCTCCCGCTTGTGGCGCTCAACCTGACGATCCTGATAAACCTTCCAGCCGCCGATTCCTCCCGCGACCACGACCAGCAGGATCAGGACAGGCATGATTGGAAAGCCGGATCGCTCGATGGGCCGGTTCGAATGAATGGAAGCATGCTGGTGTGCGATGACGCGGGTATCGGGCGGAGTTTCGTGAGCGGCTTGCAGATACTCGGCTACAGCTTCGTCTTCGTCCATCCCGACGCACTTGGCATAGGCGCGAACATAGGACTTGTTGAAGATCCCACCCGGGAGCAGTTCGAACTGTTCTTCTTCGAGAGCGACGAGCAGGCGGCGTCCGATCTTGGTGGTGGCGACGATCTCATCGAGGGAAATACCGCGCATCTCGCGCTCCCGACGCAGATGCTCGCCAAATGAGCCCACCTTCACCACCTCGTCGCAAGGTCTAGTTCCGGTCGAGCAGACTAGTCAGCTGAATCATAAGAAGTGCCCAATTCAGTGTCAAACGCGGTGCCGAGGAGACTGGCCTGACGGTGTTCCATTTTGGGGGACGCTGGACGGATGAAAGATCATTGGGGAAGCCTTCGGTGGGTTTTTTCAGTAATATAGGGGTAATTAAAGCGCCTTCTAAAATTTAGGGTTCGATCTGAACTTGTCGCGGGTCTGGATTCGTAGGAGCCAGGCAAAATGCCACTTCGATAGGTCAGACTAGCGTCGGCTACGATGATCGACAAGAGTCAGCAATCTTACGAGTTGCAGATTTTCCATGACGTCGCCAAAGCTCTGACCTCTTCGTTGGACCTCGATATTGTCCTGCAAACCATCCTGGAAAAAATAGCCGCTTATTTCCGGCCGACAACCTGGGCGTTGTTGATGCTGGATGGCGAGCGGCAGGAGCTGTTCTATTCGGTAGCTGTCGGACAGGGATGCGACAGCGTGAATGGGTTGAAGTTGAACACGGGGCAAAGCCTGGCGCGCTGGGTCATCGAGAAAGGAGAGCCGCTGGTCATCTCCGACGTCAATCGCGACACCAGAATTGAGCCGAGCAGCAAGGATGAATTCTTCCTGCAGCCGTGTTCCATCGTCTGCATGCCTGTGCGTACCGGCGGCAATGTTCTGGGCCTGATGCAACTGGTGAACAGTGACATGCAGATTTACCAGCGGGGCGAGATGCTGCTGCAGGCGCTGGCGGATTATGCCGCGATCGCGATTGAAAACGCGCGCGCCATGCAGCGCATTCAGGAGCTCAGCATTACCGATGACTGCACCGGGCTGTACAACGCGCGACACCTTACCACCGTGCTGGCGGAAGAGGTCCCACGCTCGCAGCGATTTGGTTACGAGTTCAGCGTGCTCTTCCTCGATCTGGATCACTTCAAGCGCATCAACGACGAATATGGTCACCTGAATGGCAGCAAACTGCTGGCGCAATTTGGAAGACTCTTGCGGGAGAACCTGCGGCTGGTGGACGCGGCGTTTCGCTATGGCGGCGACGAATTCGTCGTGCTCCTGCCACAAACCGGGAAGGACGCCGCCATTATGGTTGCGCGCCGGCTGATGACAATGTTTGCCACGGCAAAGTGGAATGCCTTGCAGGAAGTCCAGCTGGCGTTGACTGCGAGTATCGGCATCGCCAGCTATCCCCACGATGGCAGCACGTCACAGGCGATTGTGCAGCTGGCGGACGACATGATGTACCGGGTGAAACAGTCGGGCCGGAACAATATCGCGGTGGCAGGAGTTGGGCTGATCGATCAGGGAAGTCAGAGCCACAGTTAGAACAGTTTGGTTTTGCTGTTATCGGTAGTGCGGGCCTTCAGGCCCGCGTCCCGCCGTTATTAAAGACCCGAGTCGGCTTTTAGCCGACGACATCCTGCCGCCGGCTGAAGCCGGCTCCCACAGAAAAGGGAATCGGCTCAACGCGGCGCTAAAGCGCCGCACTACCCGTGCTCGCCTGGATCACAGCAATCCCAAATTGTTATGGCGCGTATGCGAAGAAATTGGGCAGCTCACTTCCCGGCCACCGGCCGCCAGGTGTTCGGATTCAGCGGGGCATTGGGGTTTACTCCGAAGTCCCAGACATACAAGTTCATCTCATCCGGGCTGAGCATCTCTACCACCGCGTATTCCCCATTGGCCAGGTTCTGAGTGGGCGTCAGCTCGATCCAGTTACCAGTTCCCTGCTTAACCACGTTGGCGGGAACAAAACTGGTTTGCTGGGTAACTTTTCCGCCGACGCTGATCTTCACGTTGCCGACAACTCTGGCATCGTTCTTAACCGTAAGTCGAACCAGGCGGAAACGATCGGCCAGCGCGGCCGCGTTCTGCTGGCCTTCGTCGATGTCGATATAGATGGTTGGCCGCGGCCCGTGCGATTGAATCTGCGCGTGCTCACCCTTGATCTCGAAGGCTTTCTTGTTGCTCCCGAAGCTGATCGCGGAGCGAAGTACGCTTTTCTTTTCTGCGGTCTTGTTCACCTCACTTCCGTTCTGAACGATCTCCGCCAGTTCAGGCTTGCCCTGGAACTGGTCGAGGAGGAAGACTCCGCCGCTTCCGGAGAGCTTTAATCCGGGAGCAACCTCGGGCGAGTTAGCAGCTTCCTTCTCACGCTCTTCTCGTTCTTCAGGGGTTTCGACGAGGCGGGTGTGCACCTTGCCGCTGGTGAGCGAGTCGTTGTATTTCTTGGTCGCGTCCCAATCGACGAGAGATGCCGGAATGTCCTCCCACTCGTAGCGTTCAGCGCTGAGATAATGCACGCGGTCGCCCTGCATTTCGTACTTTGAGACTGATTGATAGGAGCCGTCTTTCAGGATGAGCCGCTGCGTGAGTTGCTGCGCTCCCACTTCCTTGTGCAGAAGGGCGCCGACGAGGCCCAAGAGCAATATTCCCGACAGAAAGGCACGCAGGAAGATACGCATCAGCAATAGTGTAGACCCGGCTCGCTAACGCTCGCGAGTGAGGACGAGAGGCTTCTGGCCAGACTTGGAGAGCGTCATAATCGTGCCGTCCGGCGAAATTGAGTAGTGTAGTGTCGCAGCGGTGATGGTAGCGGTGCAGAGGAATGGGCCGTCGCTCTCCTGATGCGAGGCGGACTCAAGGACGGTGATCTGATCTTTGTCAACGTTGACGGTCGAATCCGCCTGGGAAAGCAGTGAATCATCGCCCTGTGAGCAACTGACAATCTGACGAAGGCTGCCCTGGTTCGGATCGGTTCCGCGGTAGAACACCAGACGAGTCTCGATTCTGGAGTCTTTCCCCGCCTGCGCCGGCAGCAGCCAGCTTCCATAGACCCGGTTCTGGAGCATGGACTCGGTCGCTGCGTCCTGGCGGGCCAACACCAGCAAGTCAGGGTTGCCACCGGGATTCGTGATGGTCAGGCGAGTACCATCCTCGGAGAAGCTGTAGCTCCAGGTCCCCGCCTCAACGTTCGCGCGGCAGACCGATCGGCCCTCCCCTTCCCGAGTGTCCGAAGCGCTTTTCAGGACTTGGATCGTATCCTCGGAAATCTGGATTGCAGAAACCGCCTTGGCATTGACCGAGCGATAATCGCCCCGGCAAATCCGCGTGACGACTATCTCGTCCTTGCCGGTGGTGGCATTATGACGAAACTCATGGCGAACGGGATCACTATTGGGATTGCCCAGAGGGTAGGTGTACCAGGTTCCATAAAACGGCTGGGAGAAGCTGGAACTCTGCGCGGCAGCAATCCCCACAAGAAGCAGCAGACCAACGATATAGCAGAACGACCTTCTCACGCCTGGCCTCCGGCAAGATTTAACGTACCACAGGCAGGGGCTTGCCGGATGTGACGAACAAATCAAAAGCCGGAGCTAATGAGCTCCGGCTCCTGGGTCCTTGCGTGAGATAGCCTGAAACTAGAACAGGTTGAACTTGCGACGTGCAATTCCTGCAACCGCTAGAACACCAGCTCCCAGCATTCCGAAAGTGCCAGGCTCGGGAACCGTGCCGGACCCTTCCGAGAACTGGTCGGTGACAGCCGAAACCTCGGCGCTGCCATTCGTGCCGGCCTGTACCAGAAGGTCCTTGGAAACCGAGATCAAGTTGACGCCGGCGAAGTTTACCTGGTCAAAGAGCTGCTGACCGCCACTGTTGGCGAACACGCTCAAGGTCACAATGGTGCCGCCACTGCAAGAGGGCAGCATCGCGCCCAGGCAAGCTGTTTCGTCTACGTTAATCGAGCCAGTTCCCTGGAAGCCCACACCCGCGATAGACAAACTCAAGTCAGTCATGGGGTTGGTGCTGCTAACGGCGAACTGGAAGAGTGAATCCTGCGAGAGAATTCCAAGGCCAGTGCCCACGCCCCAGCCAGCGCTCCACTGCAGTCCAGGATCGCCAGGCGTCGTGATAGGAGTCACGCCGATACCAGCTGCCTGAATCTGGAAGCCGGGAGGATTCGACGTGCCTGTGTAGGCGAAGTCCTGATATGTCTGATCGTTAATCGAGCAGGAAAAGCCAGAGCCAAGATACTGGTCGTAGGTCGTGGTTGGGCAATTGCCAGCGAGAGCAATCACAGCGGTCGCGAGAACTACCGCAAGCGTTAGTGCAACCTTCTTCATAGTCGCCTCACCAAAGATCGTTCGATATTGGATCAGCCGGCTGTCACTGCAAGGGCCAAGTGAATCAGCAGACGAAGTTCCTCTCACCGTAGTGCAATTGCCGTTCCGTTGCCCCATTCCGCTAAGTGCTTATCTATCAGCATGATTTTGACAAGCCCTCTGGACAAAGCGCGCAACTAGTTGCACATCCGGGAGACTGATTTTCCTACATCCTGCTGCCTTGACATGGCCGTAAAGTGGTGATTTTGGACAGGATGGGCCCTTCGGGCCGAGCGCTAAACTGGCCTCGAAACGCTAGGTTGTGGCGCGGCCAATGCTCACTCTGGAGCCGGAATGCCGCCCTGATCTCTTCGCGACGTACATGCCCCGGTCGGCGGCGGCACAAAGCTGGTCGGCATCGTTGCCATCGTCGGGATAAAGCGCCAAGCCAATACTCAGTCCGGTGCGCACTTCCTTACCCTCAATCACAAACGGATCAGAGAGGGCTGCTTCCAGTGCGGATAACAGCGCCACAGCCGATTCTTCGCTGGAGATTTGGCTAACCACGGTAAATTCATCGCCACCCGAGCGAGCCAGGGTGTCGCAAGCTCGAATGCGATTCCCCAGCCTCGCGGCAACCTGTTGCAAGGCCAGGTCGCCCACATGATGTCCAAAGTTGTCGTTGACGTCTTTAAAGCGATCCAGATCCAGCACAAAGACGGCGACTTTGTCACCGGCGCGCTTGGCCTGAGCCAACGATTGATCAAGCCGATCCTGCAGTAAGCGCCGGTTCGGCAAGTCGGTCAGTTCGTCGTGGTAGGCAAGGAAAGTGCTCTTTTGGATCTGATCTTCCAGCAGGGTGAGAATCATGCCAACGGCAACCAGATATTTGGGGATGTTCCAGACCTCGGAATCGACCTTCACCGCAGGTGCGACAACCTGCAGCAAAGCAGCGGTTGGAAAGACCGCTCCCCATAACACAAAGCCGCAGACCGTGGTAAGAACCCCGGCCGTGGAACGCTGGTGCTGCCTCCAGAAGTGAAAGCCGGTTGCAACGTTCAAAGTGGCGAGTATTGAAACCAGGCCTAATCCAGGGTTTCCTGCAGCTACCTGCCCCGCGATTACGACCGCGACCAGCAACCCCACCAGGGCCACTCCAGCCAAATACAGCTTGTCCCCCCGGCGGTATCGCCACATTAAGAACAGCGGAGCGCAGGTGCCGAGCACAATCAGAAGGTAGTAATACAGCCGGCTGTCGATGCCGCAGATTGCTCCGCTTCCATAAGCCAGCGCTGGACCAGCGATCGCTATGGTCAACTCCAATTGGCGGCGGCGATTGACCGCGATGGAGGCAACTGAGATAAGAAACATTATCGTCGCGAGAATCAGCGAGCCAACCGCCAGGATTGTGGTGAGGCGACTCCACATCCCATTGGCCGGCGCAGGCAGCGTGGCAGCAAAATGAACCAGAACGAGAATCCACCCCAGCAGCCACAGCTGTATCTGCTGACTAGTGGCTTTGCGGGAGATTGCCCAAAAGACCGCCACCAACACGGCTAGAGCAACCAGGTTCGGAAGGGCAGCGAAATTCATAGACACGGGTGGCGCGCCAGTTAGCACAACCGGCTTTGCTGGTATGGTTCACCGAAATGATACTGCGAAATTCCGGGAGCTTACCTACGACTTTCGGGTAATTCGCCCCACGCGTCCTACTTCGGGAGACGGCGCGAGGCGAGATGGTGCGATCGGAGAAAGTCTCTTACACCGCGGTAGGCTGAAAATCGGATGATCGGTTCTACTAGCGGCCATTCTTGCAAGGATCAGAAACTCTTACATCAGGCTCCAGCGACATGCCGGGACGCAACAGGCCGTCTTTGTTGAAGTCCGGCTTGTCATTGCCGTCAAAGTCGATTCGCACCGGAATTCTCTGCACCACCTTCACGTAATTGCCGGTAGCGTTTTCAGGCGGCAACAAGCTGTACTTTGCGCCGGTTGCTCCTGCGATGTTGGTCACGTGACCATCCCACTTCCGCCCGCCGTAGGTATCAACTTTGATCTTCACCGGCTGTCCGGGACACATGTGGCCAAGTTGCGTCTCTTTGAAGTTCGCCGTAACCCAGACATCGTTGAGAGGAACGATGGCCAACAAGTCCTGGCCTATGGCGACATTGGATCCGACCTGCACCGACCGCTTGCCGACCACGCCGTCCACGGGAGCAACGATGGTGGTATAGGACAGATTCAGCTGCGCCTGATCAAGAGTTGCTTTGTAGCGCAGGACCTGTGCGTCGGCCGACTGCGATTTGGCCTTGGTCGCGGCTACCATATTGGGGGTAGCCTGCGCGTTCTTTATCTCGGCATTGGCCTGTTCAATCCGTGATTGCGCCTGTTTGACCTGGGCGTTAGCCGCCAACAGGTCGGCCTTTCTGGCGTCGACGGTAGCGTTGGCAGCGTCGGCCGCCGCGATTGCGGCATCGAACTGCTGTTGTGAGATCTCACGTTTGCCCAGCAGCTGCCGGTATCGCTCGACATCCTTGTTGAGCTTCAGCGCGTTCGCTTCGGCTTCGGTAATCTGCGATTGCGCCGCTTCGGCTTGTTTCTGCGCCGCCGCTACACCGGCTTGCGCGGAAGCCATGTCGGCGCTGGCGGAGCGAATCTGGCTGAACGAACCTACGCTGGATACCGGCACTCCATATCTCGCGGCCTCGGCTTGTGCCTGGTAATCCTGATAATCGGCGCGGGCGTGTTCCAAAGCCACGGTGTAGTCGGTAGGATCGATCACCACCAGCACATCGCCCTTGCGCACCACCCAACCGTCGTCAAAGTTCACTTTGATGACGTACCCGCTCACGCGTGCGCTGATGGGATAGATGTGGCCGTCGATCTCGGCGTCATCGGTGTCTTCCCACTGGCGGCTCTCCCACCAGAACCAGCCCACCAGGATGATGGCGACAATCGCCACTAGAAACACGATCGGCTTGGCCGCCGGATGCTTTTGAAAGAGACCGCGCCGGTCTTCTTCGCGATGACGCACTTCCGCGTCTTCGTGGTGCTCCTCGCGATGCTCCGGTGGCGGCTCAGACCGCTCGATCTCGTTTGGGTCAGTTGTGGTCGGACTCATGTGTTCTCCGCCTGCTCCTCTGATTCCCCGATATCCGTACTGCGCGACTATTTATCTGCGCCCAGCGCTCCCGCCGCATTCGGCGCGGGATTAGGAGCTGGTGCTGGTACTGGCGACGGCGCCGGAGTTGCCGGATTGCTCGGCGGCGTCCCCGTTCCCGGATTCGCCGGAAGCACGTTTCCCGGCTGCGACAGGTATTGCTTCACCGCCTGCTCAGCATTCCCGATTGCTCGCGCCAGCAGCACCTTCGCGATGTTATGCGCATACAGGCTCTCGATGTATTGCTCATTCGCCGACGCCAGCTGCTGCTGCGCCTGGATCACTTCCACGTTGTTCGTTACCCCGGCCGAAAAACGGTCCTGCGATTGTTCCAGCGTCTGCTGAGCGTAATCGAGGCCGATCCTCGCCACTTCAACCTGTTGCGCCGCCGCTTTGATATCGAGCAGCGCGTCCTCAATATCCTGCTCAATGCTGGCGCGAAGGTTATCCACCTGCGCCTGACGCTGCTTGAGCACGGCTTCATCCTGCTGGATATCGGCTTCTACTCTGCCTCCCTGAAAGACCGGGATATTAAGCGTAGCTGCCGCAGTCCAGTTCGGCGCCAGGCCACTGGGGGTGTATCCCAGCACTCCATAGTTTGCCATGAGTTCGATGGATGGCAGTCGCTGCTGCCATGCCCCCTCCCGCGTGTACTGCGCCGCCCGCAAAGACGCCAAGGCCGCCTGATAATCCGGACGCGTCTGCAACGCGCGCTGGTAGGCGTTCTCTAATTCTTCTTCCGGCAGCGGCTCATAAGGAACGCGGTTGACCAGCCGGAACTTTTGCGTGACCGGCAATCCGATGACCCGCGCCAGCGCGATGCGCTGCTTCTCCAGATCGTTCTGCGCCTGGATCAGGATTGACTGCTGTGTCTGCAATTGCACCCGCGCGCGTAAGGTGTCGATCTGCGGAGCAAGGCCGGCGTTTTCCTGATCGACGGCTAACTGATACAGTGCCTGCGCCGCATCCAGCTCGGCTTGGGATGCAGTCACGCGCGATTCGTTCGCAATCGTGAGGAGGTAATTGGCGCCCACGGCGAGCACAACCGTGTCTCGCGCATCGCGATAGGTGTACTGCGCCGCCTTCACGTTTTGCGATGCGGCGTGAAGGTTGTTGAAATATTGCAGATTCAGCGGAGTCCAGGTCCCGGTGGCCTGCAACTCAGTCAGACCGAATGGACCGACGGAGGTGGGGAAACCGGGAAAGTTGAAGCCGAAGGCTTTCAGATTCAGGCGCTCTGCCTGCTCCGTGAACCCTCCATTCACTACCGGCATCAGCTCGGCAAGCGAACGAAGATGGGCCGCGCGCGTCTGATCGGTGACGCGGTCGCTCAAATAAAGTCCGAGATTATATTTCAACCCGCGGTCCAGCGCGTCTTCCACCGTCAGATCAATGACCCCCGGCGTCGCCTTACCCTGGGGAATCGATCCGCTGAAGGTGTCCTGTGATCGCTGAATGACTTGTTCGGCCGAAGGCAGCGGAGTAAGACCGGGGGTCTCCACCTGCGCCAGAAGCGTGCGGCAGCCCAGCAGCAGCACAGCTCCAACGCAAAATTGGCTTAATCGCAATGTATGCCGCCTGGGAGCGCGCGCGCATCCTGCATCTAGTCGATACATGAATGTCTGAAATGCTAACAAATATTGAAGTGTCTTGGATGTGGGTGGGAGCAGCCGCGTTGCGCCAAATCCAACGGTACCGAGCTCGTCGCTTCTTGGCAAACTATTTCGACAGCCTCACCAGCGGAGGAAATGGCGATGTCGCAGCGATACGCAGCCGAAAAAAGGCCGCAGCGTTCCGGTGAGACAGCTGGCCGCTGAAGCTCACGCCAACGCGACTAATCGTTGACCAGTCCGACTTCACTGGTCGACGGTCGGCGCATCAGATCGCGGATTGCGTCTTCCACCGGCTTACCTTGCTGAAGGACGGCGTGCATCTGCTCGGTGATCGGCATCTCGACGCCGGCTTTGTGTGCCAGGCCCACGGCGGCATTCGTGGTCAGCACACCTTCGGCAACCATGCCATGCATGCCGGCGATGATGTCGGCCAGCTTGCGTCCACGTCCCAGTTCAACGCCGACAGCTGCGATTACGCGACAGGCCGCCGGTACAAGTCAGGACCAGATCGCCCAATCCAGCCAAACCGGCCATGGTACTGGTTTTTCCGCCGCATGCGACCACCAGCCGCGTCATCTCCGCCAGTCCGCGGGTGATCAGCGCGGCTACGGTGTTGTGCCCCAGATCAAGACCGGAAAGGACGCCCGCAGCGATGGCAATAATATTTTTCAAGGCGCCCCCGAGTTCCACGCCGACAACATCGTCGTTGGTGTAGACACGGAATCGCGGATCGCTGAATTCCTTTTGCACCGTCACTGCGACATCTTTATCGGTCGATGCGACGGCGACTGCGGTCGGATCGCCCTTGGCAACTTCTTTGGCAAAGCTTGGTCCACTCAGCGCAGCGATGCGCGGACGAAATCCGCAGCGCCGTTGCCGACAACTTCGGCAATCACCTCGGTCATGCGCATGAGCGAATCGTTCTCGATGCCTTTGGTCGCACTGACGAACAACATGTTCGAGCGCAGGTGCGGCTGCATCGCCTGAAACAGCCGCCGCGTGTGGTGCGATGGCATCACGCTGACCACGATCTCCGCTCCGCGCAGCGCCTCTTCGAAGCTATTGGTGCAGCAAACCGTTTCCGGGATGAGCTGTCCCGGCAGGAACATCTGATTCATGCGAGCCGCAGCGATGCTGTCGCGGACTTCGACTTCGTGCGCCCAGAGCCGCACGTTGTGAGTTTTCTTGCGGCCGAGGACGACGGAGATCGCCGTGCCCCACGCTCCTGCGCCGATGACCGCGATCTCACTCATAAGAAGCTCTCAGCGAAACCGATTTTCTGTGCCTGCCAGCAGGCGGCGGATATTGTCTTTGTGGCGCACGACGATCAGCAGAGATGACGCGGCGATGAGCAACAGGATCGGAGCCGTGGTTCGCTCCGCCGGGCCGAGCCACCACACCGCCAACGGAAATGCCGCGCAGGCAAGAATGCTGCCCAGCGAAACGTAACGCGTTAGCGCCACGATCACGATAAACAGCACCACCACGACGAGCATCGCTCGCGGCGCCAGTGCGACGAACGATCCGGCTGCTACAGCCACTCCTTTGCCGCCTTTGAACCGCAACCAGACCGTGAACACGTGACCCAGAATCGCGACGAACGCCGCCAATGCTGCCAGCAGAAAGATGGTGTGACTGCTCACGCCGCCGGCGGAGCGGTCGTACAAGCTGGTCGGGATTGGGCCTTCGAGACGCTGCCTGCTGGCGAACCAGAGCGCGAACTTAACAGCCACATATCCCTTCGCGGCATCGAGAAACAGCGTCGCGACCCCGAGGCCTTTGGAGCCGGCTCGCGCGACATTGGTGGCTCCGATGTTGCCGCTGCCCGTCTTGCGCACGTCCTGGCCGCGAAACATCCACACCAGCAGATAGCCGAAGGGAATCGAGCCCAGCAGGTAAGAGACAACAACGATGATGAGGACAAGTCTAGTCAAGCTTTGGAGCGCGAGTTTCTTCCAGCGGATATCGCGATAGCTTCGTGTACTGCGCGCCTTTCGGCGACAGCTTGCTCTCGTAGAGACAGAACTCGCGTGCCGTCATTGTACCGAAGTCGAGATGGTGCAGGCCTTCAACTTTCACGCGCACAGCGAGCAGTCCAGGAGTTGAGTGTTCGCCGCGAACTGGACGCGGACGTCCGCTGCCGGCGCGCGCCAGCGTTAGATGTGGCTTGTAAGGACCGGCGTCGCGCTCGAATCCGAGCGGCTTCAGTGCTGCGCCGATGGAGTTGGCGAGCTGTTGGAGATTTTCGTCGGACTCGATGCCAACCCAGAAGACGCGCGGCGACTTCGGATTAGGAAAGAAACCGGCGCCGCGAAAGGTCAGAGGAACTTGCGCGGCTTTGATCGGCTCCAGCGCTTTGCGAATCTCATCGAGCTTGTCCGTTTCGCCGAGGAACTGGAGCGTGATGTGGAATGTCTCGGGCCCAACCCAACGGACGTCGGGAGCGAGCGAGCGCATCTGATCGCGGAATTCGGCAATGCGTTTGCGAATGTCCGGATCGATGTCGAGGGCTACGAAGAGTCGCATAGGTGTAACAAGCAACATAGGCGCCCGATTCTTGCGTCGCCTTGGCCAGAGTTGGGCAGACTCATGGCGAACTGCCCTGCCCTAGCCAACAGATGGCTAGAACGGGGCACCCGAGATTCTGGTTTGGCTAAATGCTAATTGCTAAGTGCTAATTGCTAAGTGCTAATTGCTGCTTCTTACATCAACATCCGTCGCACCATGTCGAGCGCGAGTTGGCTGGTCCAGCGGCGGACGCGCTCGCGGTCGCCGAAGAAGCGGCGCTGAACAACGTCGTGCTTGTGGCCGTTGGTGACTGCGACGTAGACCAGGCCGACAGGCTTCTCTTCCGTGCCGCCGCCGGGGCCGGCGATTCCGGTCACACCAACCCCGATGTCGGCGTTGCAGAGCTCGCGAATATTCTCGGCCAGCGCCACAGCGACTTCTTTACTCACTGCGCCGTGAGCTTCGATCATCAGCGGCGGAACATCGGCGAAGAGCGTCTTGAGCTCGTTGGAATAAACCACCGCGCCGCCGAGAAACGATCGCGAGCTTCCCGCGACCGAAGTGATCCGCTCGGCGACCATGCCGCCGGTGCACGACTCGGCGACGGCGAGCTTCACGTTTCGCATCTGCAGGTAGTAGCTGACGATCTCTTCCAGCGACTCGCCTTGCGCGGAAAAGACGGCATCTTCCAACTCGTCCTCAAGCTCGCCCGCAAGCTGATCCACTGCGGCTTGGGCCTCATCTTTCGTCGGCGCGGTCGCGCGCAGATGAAATTCAACCTGCCCTTGTCCGGCGAGAACTGTGGTCTCGATGTTGGGATGCTTCTTGTAGATGGGAGCGGTGCGCAGGTCGACCGCCGACTCGCCCATCATCGCGACCTTCAGCACGCGGCTGGCAATCGCCGCCGGAGGCACCTTCTCGCGCAGACGAGGAGCACACTCCGTTTCCCACATGGTCTGCAGCTCGTGCGGCGGGCCGGGAAGGAGCGCGATGATTCGCGGCTTGCCGTCGACAACGGTCTCCAGCCATTGTCCCGGCGCGGTGCCTTTGGAGTTCGGCAGCACGACCGCGCCTTGCAGAATGTCTGCCTGCTGCGAATTGTTTTCCGGCATCTGGATGCGGCGCTCAGCAAAACGCTTGTACATTTCGGCGACGAGGTTGTGATCGCGCTTCAGCTCGACGCCAAGCGCGGCGGCGACGGCCTCGCGCGTGAGGTCGTCCTGCGTGGGCCCGAGGCCGCCCATGAAGATGGCAATGTCGGCACGATGGATTGCGGTGCGAGCAGCCGAGGTCAGGTGATCCAGGTTGTCGCCGACGATGGTTTTGAAAGCGACGCTGATGCCCAACTCGTTGAGGCGCTCGGTGAGGTGAAGAGAGTTGGTGTCCTGACGGTACGGAGTGAGCATCTCCGAACCGACGGCGATGATTTCCGCAATCACGAATTCAGGATAGCAAAAGAAGCAATTAGCAATTAGCGATTAGCAATTAGCTTTCGGAATGATAACTCGGGGTGAATGTCGCGTTTTGACTGCGAAGCATCGACTTGTGCGAACAGACGTACTAAGTGCGGCATGAATCTGCGATTGCTAAGAGCTAATTGCTAATTGCTAATTGCTAATCGCTGCTTTCACATTTGCGGCAGCAACGAGCGCCCTTCGATATCCCATGACAGGTAATGCACGCCGCTGGTGGTGGCCAGAACAGCGGAGCGGCCGGGGGCGAAGGCGAGTCCAACAAGGTTGTGGCCGGAGACGGCTAGCGACACTTTGCGGTCGGGGGTGATCTTCACGACGCCGCGCCGGCCACCGTGCGACGCGGTTACGTACAGGTTGTCGTCAACGTCGACGGCAATTCCCTGCGGACGTCCGAGGCCGCGATAGAACTCGCTGACCTCGCCATGGGGATCGATCTGATGAACCGCGTCGAAGCTGGATGTGGTCGGGCCGGTGACGTACAGATTGCCATTGTTGCCGAAGGCGAGATGATAGGCGGAGATGCTGGGCTCGATGGTGGCGAAGACAAAGATCTGGCGGTCGCGGCCGATCTTGAAGATGGTTCCGCTGCGGTCGCCGACATAGAGATAGCCGTCGCGATCGAAGGCGATGCCGGTCGCCACACCCATGCCCTCGGCGTAGGAAGTCATGGTGCCGTTCTGCGCGACGCGATACACCGTGCCGTCGTAGCGCGAGGAAACATAGAGGCTGCCGGCGCGATCGAAGGCGAGGCCGGTGGCGTTCATCATCTCGTGCAGAAACGGCTTGACGGTGTAATTGTTATCGATGCGATAGATGGCGATGGGAACCTTCTGCCCGCGCGATCCGGAGAAGGTGGCGTAGATGTTGCCCTGAGCGTCGATAGCGGGATTGGCCACCGGATGCAGGTTCTCGGCGATTGGCACTGCGACGCGAACTTCGCCAGGATTGCTGCGGGAGCCGTTGCTGGAGACGACGACCTCGCCCGAGGCCGCGCCATCTGGCACGCGCGCCACGATGAACTGCTCGGAGCTGATGATCACCGGGCCGTCGACATCGCCAAAGCTGACGCGTGGACGGCGCAGCTGGTGCGGGCCCAGGCCGCTGCCGACAATGCGGATCTCGCCGCCGGGCAGAGCGCAGACGGGATCGATCACGTCGATGTGCGGCTTGCCGTTCACGTTTTTTGTTCCCGTCTTGCGATCCATGTCAATCCAGAATGTACGATGTAAGTCGCTCTCAGCGGGCTTTGAAGGGGCACGCCTTCAGGCGTGCCGGCTTAGTCCTGTCAGAGAATCCGGCTTTAGCCGCTGAGGAGGCTGTCCCTCAGGGCCTAAAGGCCAATTCCTCGACACACGATCGGCACGGCTAAAGCCGTGCCCCTTCAAGGCCAGATATAACCACATTACCAAGTGCCCTTAGCGCAAAACCGCAAGGTGCACCAGCACTTGCAAAAGTATCAGCGCGTAGATTCCCGCGCCCAGATCATCGACCACGATACCGGTACCACCCGGCAACTTTTCCAGGCTGCGGACTGGCGGCGGCTTCAGGATGTCGAATCCACGAAAAAGTATAAAGCCCGCGAGCAGCGCTGGCCACACGATGGGACACGCGATCAGCGTAACCAGTTGCCCGGCAACTTCGTCGATTACGACATGCGAGGGATCGTGCTGGCCGCAACCGCGCTCTTCCAGCGTCGCCGCGGGAATGCCGATGGCCACGACGAAGACGATCAGCACCAGAATCACGGGCAGCCGCGCCGCTGGCGGAAGGTGCGAGGCCAGCAACCACCACAGCAACGTGGTAGCCAGTGATCCCCAACTGCCGGGTGCGGGCCGCAGGCGTCCTATGCCGAAAAAAGTGGCGACCAAAGTAGCCCACGCGGGCGCTCGGCTGGGCGCAGACTCAGTCTGGCTTTTTTCCATGGTTCTCAGGATAGCCGGAATCGTCGCTCTCCGGGTCGTTCAAGGGCGTCGAAATGACATAGCCGCCGCTCGCCCACTTGCCCAGATCGATGACGCGACAGCGCTCGCTGCAGAAGGGAAACTCCGGCTCGGAGCGCAAAACGATCTTGCGGCAAATGGGGCAGCGGAGGCTGAGAACGCGCTTCTTCATAAAACGTTGTCAGTTGTCGGTTGTCGGCCGTCGGCTATCAGCTTACGACGGATGAAACCTCGGGTCACTTGGTGGCAAGCTTCGTGATTCGGCCTTGGCAGACAACCGACAACCGGCAACTGACAACGCCTTTATATGATTCGCGCGACCAGATCGTAGTCGTGTGCTTCGGTGATTTCGCAGCGGTGGAAGTCGCCTTCGCGAGCTTCGTGATCGCCGAAATCGTTGATGTACACGGTGCCGTCGATCTCGGGCGCATGCATCGCGGTGCGGCCTTCCCACAACAAGTCGGTCTCGGACGAGGGGCCTTCCAACAGCAGATCGAATTGCTGCCCAACCAGCGCGCGCTTCTTCTTGCGGCTGATCTGCTTCTGGATCGACATCAGCTTCTTGCGGCGGCGCTCGATTTCCTTCGCCGGAACTTTGTCTTCGAGATCGAAGGCCTTCGCGCCTTCTTCGTCGGAATATCCGAAGACGCCGAGCCAATCAAACTGCGCCTCGCGAACGAACTGGCAGAGCTGCTCGAAGTCGTGCTCGGTCTCGCCGGGGAACCCTACGATGAAAGACGTGCGCAGGGTGAGGTCGGGAATTTCGCGGCGCATCTTTTCGATCGAGCGCAAGAAAATCTCCGCTCCGGCGCCGCGCTTCATGCGCTTCAAGACATCCGGCGACGCGTGTTGCAGCGGAACGTCGATGTAAGAGCAAATCTTTCTCGTGCGCCGCAATCGTCTCCAGCAACTTGCCGGTGATCTTGTTGGGATAGGCGTAGAGAAAGCGGATCCAGCGCAGTTCATCGATTTGCGCCAGGCGCTCCAGCAGGAGCGGCAACCCGTCTTTCAATCCGAGATCTTCGCCGTAGCAGGTGGTGTCCTGGCCGATAAGCGTGATCTCGCGCACGCCCTGGTGCGCCAGACGCTGGGCCTCAGCGATGACCGACTCGAAGCGGCGCGAGCGGAACTTCCCGCGCAGTTGCGGGATGATGCAGAACGAGCACGGGTGATCGCAGCCTTCGGCAATCTTGATGTAGGCGGAATATTTCGGCGTAGCCAGCAGGCGCGGCGTGTTCTCGTCGTAAAGATAGTTGGGCAGGTCGGCGATGGCGCCATCCCAGACCTTCTTTGGAGAAGCGGCCGGCGGCCTCGCGTGCATCGCCTTCTGGCCGCGCCTTCAGGATGACGAACGGGGACGGCCCCAGGTTATCGTCCAAAAGAGGGACGCGAACCTGGGGCACCGACAGAGTTGGTTCAATTCCAGCGGCGCGCAGAATCTGCTCCAGTTCGCCGGTACCGACCACCGCATCGACTTCGGGAATATTCTTCTGGATCTCGTTGCGATAGCGCTCGACCAGGCAACCGGCGACGATGAGCTTTTGGGCGCGCCCGGCAACTTTGTGCTGCGCCATCTCCAGGATGGTGTCCACCGACTCCTGCTTGGCCGTATCGATAAACGAGCAGGTGTTCACCACGATGATGTCGGCATCTTCGGCGCGCGGCGTGATCTGGGCGCCGCCTTGGGAGAGCAGACCCATCATGACCTCGCTGTCCACCAGGTTCTTGGGGCAGCCGAGGCTGACAAATCCTATTTTCTTGGGAGCAGCCGCCGGACTCTGGGGAGCGGTGTCCAGCAAGGCTACAGAATCGGTCTTCACAGGCATGTAATCTTCTTATTTTAGCATCGCTGTTCAGAGCGGGTTACCACGGCGCACTTAGGTAACATGCGACACGGCCAAAACTGCTACTTCAGGGCCATTGACATCTTGCACGTATGTGCGTATTTATGGATGGCGCGATTGTGACATTGCACAGCACGGAAGTCGCGCTGCATTAAAACATGGTGCTACTCCTGAGGAGAGAACAACTGAATGAAACAGGGAGAGCCGCGGTTGAGGATTTATTTTGCTACTGGTGTAATTGGCGCCAAGTGTGAATCATGCGGGTGGGGAGCTAAGACCAGCTACGTGCCGGGAGAGACAGCTCACCAAACAGCAACGCGAGAGTTCGGCAACCACGTTTGCGCGCGGTCTGCGAGCAAACCAGAAGCTACCGCTCCCATCACATCCCCTCATAATTCGGACCACCCCCGCCCTCCGGCGGGACCCAAGTTATGATCTCGTACGGGTCCATGATGTCGCAGGTTTTGCAGTGAACACAGTTTGAAGGGTTGAGGTGGATCTCCAGGCCGCTGGGTGTGTCCTGCGCCTCCACCATCTCATACACGTTCGCCGGGCAGAAGTTCTTGCAGGGATTGCCGAACTCCGTGACGCAGCGTTCGTTGCAGATGGTGGTGTCGTGAATGACCAGATGCGCCGGCTGGTCCTCTTCATGCTTCGTGCCTGAGTGGTAGAGATCGGTGAGCTTATCAAAGGTAAGCTTGCCTGCACCCTTCGCCGGACCAATCAAGTGGCTGCGTGATCCGCCATCGGCCGTCAAGCGATTCAGCCGCTTCATGCGGTGATGTCCGGGCTCGTTGGTATAGCGTCCCCGCAGACCACGCCCGCCGGTGAACTGCTGAATCCCGGCGTGCACCATCCCGGAATAGAAACCGTTCTCAAATCCCTGATGGAAGTTGCGTACCGGCCACAGCTCGGATTTGATCCAGCTCTTCTCCACCCGCGTCTGAAAGGTCTCCAGCATGTGCAGCGAGAAATCCTGCTTGGCCATCGCATCGAAGGCGGTCTCGGCGGCCAGCATGCCGCTCTTGATGGCGAGATGAATTCCCTTCAGCCGCTGCGAATTCAAGAAGCCGGCGGAGTCGCCGAGGATCATCCAGCCATCGCCCGCCAGCGGCGGAATACACCACCATCCGCCATAAGGAAGGGACTTGGCGCCATAGCGCACCATCTTTCCGCCCTCGAGCAGCTTGGCGACGAAGGGATGCATCTTGAATTCCTGCAGAATGCGCTGCGGATCGATGCGCGGATCGTGGTAGTCCAGACCGGTGACGAATCCGAGAGAGACGACGTTGTCTTTAGAGCCGTAGATCCACGCGCCGCCGTACTCGGTTGGGGTCAAGGGATAACCCATCGTGTAGATGACATGACCCGGAGCGACACGACCGGCCGGCAGCTCCCACAGCTCTTTGACGCCGACACCGTAGGTCTGGGGATTGCGATCGCGGTCGAGCTGAAAGCGTCCGAGGAGCTGCTTGGTCAGCGAACCGCGCGTGCCTTCGGCGAGGATGACGACCTTGGACTTGAGATCGTAGCCGGGCTCGAAGTTAGATTTCTGCTGGTTCGATTTGTCGATGCCTTTGTCGTCGGTGCGAACACCGGCGACACGCCCGGAGTCGAAGAGCAGTTCGGAGCCGGCAAAGCCGGTGAAGACCGTGATCCCCGCCTCTTCCACCTTGCTGCCCAGCCACTTTACGAACTTATTAATCGAAATGACGTAGTTGCCGTGATCGCGCATAGGCGGCGGCGTGACAGGAAATTTGAACTTGCCGCTGCGGGTGAGGAAGTAGACGGCCTCGCTCTTCACGGAGGCGTCGAGCGGCGCCTCTTTTTCGAAATCGGGAAGCAGCTCGCGCATGGAGCGGGGATCGAGCAGCGCGCCGGACAAACAGTGCGCTCCGATTTCGCGCGCCTTCTCCAGTACGTAAATATTTTCTTTGCTGAGCTGATTGTCGGGATGTTTGGCGTTGTGCTCATCGATGAGCTGCGAGAGCCGCAAGGCACAGGCCATGCCCGCAGGCCCTCCGCCGACAATTACAACGTCAGCTTCCATTACCGGACGATCAACATTAGGGAGCGGCTTACGAAAGACGATCATTTGATAATTCCGGAGCCCGAGACTCGCATTCTTTCTTAATAAGATTCTACGGAACTATGCCACATTGTCAGACATCGGGTACGACGTAAAACAAAGTGATGTACGCAGCCAGGGGGGCGTAAGTTCTTGCGCGGTTCGTAAAACGAACTCAGAGACGCGAGGAAGTATACAGGTGGTGCCGCTGAACTCAGAATAACAGGTTTCGCAGGCGGCGAGAACGCCAGTGCCAATGAAATACCGCGGTCGCGCGCTGCGACCGCTTCTTGCCTCGCGTCTAAGCACCCTTTGCCTTTTTCACTTCCTCAATCAGCGGTGGAACGATCTCGAACAAGTTTCCAACCACGGCAATATCGGCAATCTCGAAGATGGGAGCTTCCGAATCTTTATTGACGGCGATGATGGTGCGCGCGCCTTTCATGCCGACAACGTGCTGGATTGCTCCGCTGATGCCGAGCGCAAGATAAAGCTTCGGCGCCACGGTTTGCCCGGACGACCCGACCTGGCGATCCATGGGCAGCCAGCCGGAATCGCAGATGGGGCGCGACGCCGCAATCTCGCCGCCCAGTGCGTCCGCCAGTTGCTTGGCGATCTCGATGTTCTTCTGCTCCTTGATGCCGCGGCCGACGGCGACGATGATCTCGGCTTGGGTCAAGTCGACAGCCTGCTTGGCCTCTTTGAACGGAGCTTCCGGCTTGTTGCGAACGACGCCGTCGCCGACTTCAACGTTGACGGTTTCCACCGGCGCAGCCGAGTCGCCTGACTGCACCTGATCGCCGCGGAAGGCGCCATTTTGGAAGGTGGCAAAGTACGGCGCCTCGCCAACAAATGAAACATCAGCCGCGAACTTGCCCTGAAACATCTGGCGCGTGAAGAGCAGTTTTCCATTCTCGTACTTGTAGCCGATGGCGTCGCTGATGAGCGAGCGGTTTAGTGTGGCCGCAAGCTTGGGCGCGAAGTCGCGCACCTGGTAGGTGTGCGGCATTAGCACCAGCTTGGGCTGTTTCTGCTCAACAAACTGCTTGAGCGCGGCGACGAAGCCGTCGGGAGTGTAGGGCTCGAGCTTCGGCGATTCGACGTCGTAGACCTTCGCGACCTTGTACTTGGCGATTTCGCCGGCGATTTCGCCGACTGCCGCTGCCGACAACTGCGGCTTCCAGGGTCCAGCCGGTCTCAGCCGCCAGAGCCTGTGCGCCGGTAAGTGTTTCCAGGGAAACACGATTTAACTTGCCTTCACGTTGTTCGACGACAACCAGGATCGTATCTGCCATATGAGCCCTTCTAGCAAGAAGCAATTAGCAATTAGCAATTAGCCAAAACGTCCCTCGCGGCGACCGGTTTGGCTGACCGCCTCTGGACATGCGCCGCCGGCTGTAAGCCGGCTCTGCTTGTTAAAGTTCTGTTACCCAACGCTTCCGCGCTGGGCTAATCACTCTCATCCTCGCCTGCCCGGCGGTTGAAGCTCCGTATTGGTCTGCCTCACCGGTTGCGGCGTCTGACCAGCACTCCAAAAAGGCTTAACGCCAGACCTGCGACGCCCAGACAGCCCGCAATCCATGCAAACCGCGTCTCACCCAGCTTTCTTGCTGCCGGGTGAAAGAACATCACCAGAAACGCGAACAACATCATCAGCCAGCCAATCACCATGAAGGCTGAGCCGTTTTCCTGCTTCTCTTCCGTCGATGACATAGCCGCCTCCAACTTCTTGGTGCCCCAGGTCTCGCGGGTTTCGAGACCTGGGTGCGCCAGCGACTTGCCACTTCTCTACTACCCAAACTTTGCGCGCAGCCATCAGGCTACATGCTGGTCCTCGGCGTCGTCCTGCCGTTGCTGCGCCAGCGTGTGCGCCCGTTCGTGCTGACCGAGCCGGGTTGCGCCGATGGCCCGGCGGTAGCGCGTTCCCATGATCACCAGCGCCAGTCCCAGCACGCCTTCAATGGCCAGCCATATCGGCCAGAACATTGATCCGTTGCGCAGACTGATGAAGAAGAAAACGCCGAGCACCGCATCCATCCACAGCAGAATCCATCCGACGGTAAGCAGGACGGAGCCCAGGCGGCGGTTCTCGACAGTGTTGTCAATGGCGGCCTGATCGCGATCGAATCCTGGCATAACGAGCAGAGCTCCTTTTCAGAAATATGGGCCCACCCGAGTTAGATGCCGATGAACGGCAGCGATTAGCAATTAGCGATTAGCAATTAGCTGTTGGCGACACCAACACGCATTTCAGATGTGGAGGCGGGCTAATCGACTCAACTTCGAAGGCTGCCTCGTGAGTATCCAGCACAAAAGCTAATTGCTAGTCGCTAATCGCTAATCGCTTCTTCAAATCACCCGCACTTCGTTGCGCAATTTTTCGACCAGCTTCTTCGCGATTTCCGCCGGAGGCCCTTCCAGCACCTCCGTCTTCTTGGTCTTCTGCGGAATGTAGAGCTTCTCGATCTTCTGCAGATTTTCGCTCAGCGCGGATTTGATCTCGTCGAAGCTCACCTTCTTCAGCGGCTTGTTCTTGGCCTGCTTGATGCCGATCAGCGTGGCATAGCGCAGCTTGTTGATGCCGGATTGGATGGTCAGCACCGCCGGCAAAGGCATGTCGACGAACTGGAAGAACCCGGCTTCCAGCTCGCGCTTCACGCGAATGCCGGCATCGGTCTTTTCGATCTGCATGATGATGGTGGCGTGCGGCCAGCCCAGCAGTTCAGCCAGGATCACGCCGGTCTGGGCAAAGCCGTAGTCGTCCGACTGCAGGCCGGTAAAGATCAGATCGAAGGTCTCGTCCTTGATGGCCGCCGCGAACGCCTTGGCGGTGTTGAAGGCGTCGAGGCCGACGAATCCGTCGCCTTCGAGATGGATGGCGCGGTCAGCGCCCTTGGCCAGCGCCTCGCGCAGAACCTGCTGCGCGCGCGCCGGGCCGCTGGTGATGACCACGACTTCGCCGCCGTGCTTTTCCTTCTGGCGCAACGCCTCTTCCAGCGCATAGGCGTCGGGCTCATTCACTTCGTAAGAGACGTCGTCGCGAATCCACGTGCCGCTCTCGTTCAGCTTGAGCGGCGCGTCCTTCTGCGGGACTTGCTTCATGCAGACCAGGACCTTCACCGGGGCTCCTTGGGTTGAAAAAATCGCGAGTTATGAGTGCCGCGAAAACTCCAAAGTATAAATGAGCGGCGGGGGGTTGGGAAACGACAGCGCGCCGATTCCCGAAGCGGGACGGCAAATCATAATTTTTCCCAAATGCGACCTGGCTCACTGACAAGCGCTCGTCGCGCGCTCAACCTTGCCTTGAACTCACAATTCGACCTGGAGGTTGGTTATGAACATTCCTCTCAGGGCCCTCCTTCTTGCGGTAGTTCTGGGAATTGCCGCAAGCGCTCAAGGTCAGGTCAACCTCGTCAACTTCGATTTCGGCGCCGTGGGTATTTCCTGTGGTGACGGCTTTGCCTATGAGGGTCCCGTGGGCGCCTGCCCCTACAACGGTGAACCCACTCAGAACTTCATCGCAACCCCTGGCTTTGGATGGATGTTGGGATGGACGGTTGCTCGAACCGGAGCTGCCTACCTACCATTAGCAGGCGGGGCCGGGCTCACTGGCCCGAATACCATTTTCTACCCACCGTCTTTCGATGGGATGCCCTTCAATCAGGCGCTCTTCCTGCAGAACGCAGGCTCGTTCGCCTGGCAAGCGGTCGCAGGCTTTAGTCCTGGCAACTACGTTCTGAGCTTCTACCTCGGTTCGCGATACAACAGCAGCGGATGGTTCGACGGCAAGCAGACGGTGGAGGCCCTGGTCGACGGCGTCGTGATCGGCACCTGGGCACTCACTAACGACACGCCATTTACGCTGCAAACTGCTTCCTTCGCAGTGAGTACCGCCGGCGTTCACACCGTCGCGTTCGAAGGAATGAACCTGGGCGATCACACCGCGTTTCTCTCCTACGTAGTCATCACTCCCATCCAACACCGCTAACCGTAGTCTTCAGTTCTGGAGGCTTGCTATGTACCTACGCTTGAGCGTCTTATTTCTCGCAATCCTGATAGTTCCGGCAATCGCATTCAGTCAGGTCAACATCGTCAACTTCGATTTCGGCGCCGTGGGTATCTCCTGTGGGAACGGCTACGCCTACCAGGGCGCCGTGCTCAGCTGCCCCTACGGCTACAACACGCAGGACTTTGACCAGAGCCCGGGTTTCGGATGGATCCTGGGACAGATCGTGGCGCGCCAACTGGCCCCGACCTCTTTGGAAGGCGGCTCCGGGATCACTGGCCCGAACACGATTTTCTATCCGCCGTCTTTCCAAGGAATGCCTTTCAACCAGGCCGTTTTCCTGCAGGACCGCGGCGGGTTTGTCTGGCAAACAGTTAATTTTGCTGCGGGGAGTTATACCGTCAGCTTCTATTTAGGATCACGCTGTTTGTACGACGGTAATCAGACCGTGGAAGCATTGATCGACGGTCAGGTGGTCGGCACCTGGGCGATGTCCAGCTGCACGCCGTTCAACGTGGAGAAAGCTGTGTTTACGGTCAGCAACAGCGGCAATCACACGGTGGAGTTCATGGGAATGAACGCCGGCGATCACACCGCGTTTCTCTCCTACGTCACGATAACCCGCACCGGTCACTAGCCCTCGACTGGAGGTTCGCCATGTCACCGCGCTTAGGTGTCTTACTTCTCGCAATTCTGATAATTCCGGCGAGGACGTTTGCTCAGATCAACATTGTGAATTTCGACTTCGGAGCTGTGCCCATTGTGTGTGGGCAAGATTACGCATACCAGATGGGACAGATCACCGGCTGCGTCCATAAGTTCGTGTGGCCTATGCAAAACTTCGATTCGACTCCGGGCTTCGGATGGACCTTGAGTGGGCTTCTCGCCACCCAGGGCGGCTCTGGTCTCACCGGGCCCAACACTTCATTCCTTCCGCCGCCTTTCGGCGGGCTACCCTTCACCCAGGCAGTCGCCTTGGAAGGGCCATCGTTCGTGCGGCAAAACATTGGAGGCTTTACCGCCGGAACTTACGCCCTCAGCTTCTACCTGGGCTCGCGATATGCCAGTGGGCAATACGATGGCAATCAGATAGTCCAGGCCTTGATCGACGGCAACGTGATCGCTACCTGGAATATGACCAGCTATACGCCATTCACGCTGCAAACCGTCAACTTCACGGTCACTACCGACGGCAGTCACACGCTGGAGTTCAAGGGATTACGTCACTACGACTCCACCGCGTTTCTGTCGTACGTGACGATAACCCGAACCGGAACCTAACTGATGCGCTCCACACCGATCTTCAGCAGGCTCATCCTGGTGGCTGCCCCGGCTGGCGTTCTAGGGCTCGCGACCCTCATGCTATGGCTGTCGGGTAACTGGCGCTGGGTGGAGGGCTGGATCTTCGGCGTCTGGTGGCTGTCCTTCATGGCCGCCATGGTTTTGTGGCTTCACTATAAGGATCCTGCGCTGCTGGCCGAGCGCCTCCGCAGGCCCGGCAGCGGCGGTGAATCGCGCACCGATATGGCGATCCTCATCGGACTAAAAGTCTGCTTCCTGGCTTCGATCATCGTGCCGGCGCTGGATATGCGCTTCGGTTGGACACCCCGTCTACCTCTGTGGAGCGAAGTATGCGGAGGCCTTTTGCTCCTCGGAGGCAGTTTCTTCATGCTTCGCGCGTTCGCCGATAACACCTTTGCGTCGCAGCTGGTGCGTATTCAGAGCGAGCGCGGCCAGCATGTGATCGACACGGGCGTCTACGGCTTGGTTCGCCACCCCATGTATCTTGGGGGGACTCTAATGTTCGTTGGTGCCCCGCTGCTGCTCGGCTCTGCTTGTGGCCTTCTCGTAGCTCTGGCCACAATTGGGTTCCTCATTCTGCGCATCTTTGGCGAGGAGAAGCTGTTGGCACGCGATCTGCAGGGCTACCGGGCTTATCGCGAGAAAGTCCGGTACCGCCTTGTGCCACACGTTTGGTAAGTAAAGCGTCAGCTGACCGCCGCTCTCGTTCTGTTTAGCGCACTCCCGCCTTGCTTTGCGCCGTTTCCACCGAGTAGATCGTCAGCCCGCTCAGCATCTTGGGATAGAAGTCGGTCGACTTCTGCGGCATGACCTCGCCGGCGAATGCGATGTCGCGCATCTGCTCGATCCGCACCGGGTTCAGCAGGAAGGTCACTTGCGCTGCGCCTTTCTTCACTTCTTCGATCGCTTCACCGGCATCGCGAATGTACTTCAGATATTTCTGCGCGCGGATGTCGTCCTCTGACATTCCGAGCGTCTCTTCTAAGACCAGCTTGTGCAGCTGCACAACGTCGAGGCCGCGCTGCGCCGGCGAAAGATCCTTCAGCTTGGCCGGCTGGACGTCTTCGCGGGCGCGCAGCAGAAGCGCGCCATGCTCCGTCACTGCCAGCAACGCCGTGCCCTCTTTGGCCGCCTCGCGCAGCCGTTGCACGGCGGCCGGAACATCCGCCACCGGCCCGATGTCTTCCACATAGAAGTAATCACGCAGCTCGGCGACCATATCCAAGATGCTGAAGTGCTCCAGCCCAAAGACCACGCGATGGGTCGGCAAAATTACCAGCCCAGGCGCGTCCATGTTGACGAAGGTAATGACCACGCGCTCGTATGGAGCTTCGGCATCGCCGTTCAGCTGCTGCCGCATCTGGTTGCGATAGTTCAGCGCCGTCTCATAACGATGATGGCCGTCGGCGATGATCAGCTTCTTGTCGGCCATTTTGGCCTTGGCGGCGGCAACCGTCGCCGGATCGGAGACCTTCCACAGCTGGTGCAGCACGCCGTATTCGTCGCGCAATTCGATGCTCGGCGGTGTGCCCTGCTTCAGCAGCCGGGCGATCTCATCCGCCGGATCGCTGTAGAGCATGAATATCTGCTCGCAGTGCGCCTGCGTGGTCTGCAACAGGTTCAGGCGGTCGGCCTTGGGCTTGCTCAGCGTCTGCTCGTGCCGGTAGACGACCTTGCGATCGTAATCTTCCACGCGGCCCAGGGCGATGAAGCCGCGCCGCTCGATCTCGGCTCCGCTGGGATCGCCAGGCACTTTGAAGCGCTGAACATACACATAAAGACTGGGCTCGGCATCGCGCTTCAGAACGCCTTCCGTCTGCCACTGGCGCAGGCAGGCCGCGGCCCGCGTGTAGACGTTCTCGATGCCGTTATCGTTCGATTGCGGTTTGCCCAGGATGATCCGCACCAGATTGTAAGGGCTGGCCGCGTAATACTGGTCCTGCATCGCGGGAGTGATTTTGTCGTAGGGCTGAGTCATCACCTCGCCGGCTTTTACTTTGGCAAGGTCGTAGCGAAGAGCACGAAAAGGAAGTATGTCTGCCATAGGAAGTCCTGCTCCCGAGGCAGGATTCGTTTCCACCACGGAAGCACGGAAAACACGGAATACTCAATGTCCGAAAATTTCCGTGCTCTCCGTGTTTCCGTGGTGAAATCAGTTCCTCGGGAAGGCTGATTGTAGCAATCCGGACAAGAAAACCATCATGACGTGAATCACATCCATAGGTTCAGCAGATTCCGGCACGCCCGGGCGGATGGGCCGGTCTGCTGCTCGGCCTACCGCCTCATGTGATAACATCAGCTCAATTTAGGGGATCCTATGGCCCGCCTCAGCAGTACGGCATTCGGGTCAAGCGGCTCGACGATCCAGCTTCGCTCCTCAAGTTATGCGACGGGACGTTTTCTCGGCCCGTCCGTCCAAGTAACCGTGCGCGCGCGCAAGACCCTGCTCCTCCTGCTTAGCTCGTGTCTGATCGCCTGCTGGGCGGTGCTTCCCGCCTGTGCGCAGGACGAAGTGCACGTCACGCCGCGCGAGACCAAGAAGGCTGACGCCACGCCCACGGCCGACTTTCCGCCCGGGGTCGATCCCTCACTCCGCACTCACACCAAGCCGGTGAAGAAGGATGTCGACCTGGTGCTGGTACCGGTGACAATCACGGATCCCTTGAATCGGCTGGTCACGGGTCTGGAGAAGGAAAACTTCCTGCTCACCGACAACGGCCAGCAACAGATCATCCGGCATTTTTCGAGCGAAGACGCGCCGATCTCGCTGGGGGTTATCTTCGATGTCAGCGGCTCCATGGCCGACAAGATCGACAAGTCACGCCAGGCCGTCGTCGAGTTCTTCCGCACCGCCAATCCGCAGGACGAGTTCTTCCTGATTACCTTCTCCGAGAAGCCCGAAGTGCTGGTGGACTTCACCTCCTCGATTGAGGACATCCAGAGCAAGCTGGTCTACGCGATCCCCAAAGGACGGACGGCGCTGCTGGATGCCATTTATCTGGGCATGAACCGCATGCGCAAGGCGCACTACGAGCGCAAGGCGCTGCTGATCATCTCCGATGGCGGCGACAATCACAGCCGCTATACTGAAGGCGAAATTAAATCGATGGTGCGCGAAGCCGACGTCCAGATCTATGGCATCGGCCTGTTCGATCAGAACTTCAAGAGTGCCGAGGAACGGGAAGGCCCGGCGCTGCTCGAGGATGTCACGGAAGTGACTGGTGGACGGACATTTGTCATCGGTTCACCCAACGAGCTGGCGGATGTGGCCACCAAGATTGGCATCGAGCTACGCAACCAATATGTGCTGGGATACCGTCCAACCAATCCGGGACGCGATGGCAAGTGGCGAAAGATCAAGGTCAAGCTGAATCCGCCCAAAGGCTTGCCGCCGCTGCACGTCTACGCCAAAACTGGATACTATGCACCTACGGAATAATCGCTGTCTCTTGCTGCTTCCCCTGTTTCTTCTGTTAGGGACGTGGTCAGTGGCGCAGAGTTCTGCGCCCCCGCAGCAGCCGGCTACGCAGCAGGCTCAGCCCAACCCTCAGGATCAGCAGGGTCCGCCGCCCGCGCCGGCTCCCAATCAGCCCGGCGACACCGTTCAGGTTCCCGCGCCGCAAGGCCAGGCGCCCTCCAGCCAGCATGACGACGTCTACATCTTCAAGAAGGAAGTTGACGAAGTCACGCTGCATGCCACCGTGGTCGACGATCGCAATCGCCTGATCACCAACCTCAACAAGGGCGACTTCAACGTCCTCGAGGATGGCAAGCCGCAGAAGATCACTTCCTTCCGCAATGAAGACATTCCGGTGGCCATGGGCATCGTCATCGACAACTCCGGATCGATGCGCGAGAAGCGGCCGCAGGTCAATGCCGCGGCGGTGAACCTGGTGCGCTCCAGCAATCCGCAGGACAAAGTTTTCGTTGTCAACTTCAACGAAGAATACTTCCTCGATCAGGACTACACCGGCAGCATTCCCAAGCTGAAGGACGCGCTGGAGCGCATCGAATCGCGCGGCGGAACGGCGCTGTATGACGCGGTGGTCGCCTCAGCCGATCACCTGAAGAAGAGCGGCGAGCTGGAGAAGAAAGTCATCCTGGTGGTGACCGACGGCGAAGACAATGCCAGCCGCGAGTCGCTGGAACAGGCCCTGCGCCGCTTGCAGGAACAGAATGGGCCGACCGTTTACACCATCGGCCTGCTGGGCGACGAACACAGCAAACGCGCGCGCCGTGCCTTGCGCGAGATGGCCGAAGACACCGGTGGCGTGGCCTTCTTCCCCAACAATCTGAGCGAAGTCGAAGCGATCACGCAGCAGATCGCGCACGACATCCGCAATCAGTACACCATTGTCTACAAGCCTTCCACGCCGCAGAGCGCCGGCGGCTATCGCACCGTCAAGGTCCAGGCCAAGGCGCCGGGATATAAGAATCTGTCGGTGCGCACGCGCAGCGGATACTACGCGGGGCAGCAGCGGGCGTCGGCCGAGCCGGGGACTGGACAGTAGCTGACGCAGGTAGAGCTGGCCTTTAGAGACTGTGTCGCAACCGGAAACCGAATTTCGTGGTGGAACAAACAGCCGGAATTGCGATCCGAACTAGCCGCGCAGCGGCGGGATGAAGTGAGCCCGGGGCGCAAGCCCCGGGTAGCCAGTGGGAAAAAGTTAGAGCCGCGTCAGCGGCGACACCACTCGCGACACAGTCTCTTTAGGCCAGCGTCCCCGGCCCCTTTATTCTTGTCATTCCGAGAAGGCCTGAAGTTTCTGCGTGAGAACCACCATCCAATTTCGGCAGTGGACTACGACCGCCGAAAATGGAGCGCCGTAGGCGCGGCGTCATGATAGCCCAGGACGGAGCCGCAGGCGGAGTCCTGGGTAGGGATGGGAAATGATGCAGAGTCCCCCGGGGACGGTACGGTTCTCACGCGTGCACTTCAGTCGTGCCGATAAGCATTTTATTTCCTCGCCTGAGCCTGCTTCAGCCGGCGGCACACCTACTCCATCCAGATGCAATTTGTCATAGTCTGCTTCCCAACTGCAGTCGAGGGCATCCAAAGCGGCTGCTAACCTATGCAACGACTGGCCGAGCTGTGCGAGCGCATCGGCGCAACCACCAAGAAGACAGAAAAGATCGCGCTGCTGGCGGAATACTTCCGCTCGCGCGAACTGCCGGACGCAGCCATCTCCGCTGTATTCCTCTCTGGACGCGCCTTTCCCGCCTTTGATGAACGCACGCTGCAGATTGGCGGATCGCTGCTGTGGAAGCTGGTTGGCGAGATCACGGGCGCGCGCGAGGCCACGCTGACTGCGGCTTATCGACAGCGTGGCGACCTCGGCGCAGCCGCTTATGATGTCCTGCAGACGACAGCGCCTCACTCCGCAACGCTCACACTTCAGGAAATTCGCGCCGGCTTCGACCAGATCGCCGAGACCCGAACCGCAACCGCAAAAGCTGCTGCGCTGAAATTGCTTTTGGAACGCGCGACCGCGTTGGAAGCCAAGTACATCCTGAAGATCATCACCGGCGAGCTGCGCATCGGCCTGAAAGAGAGCCTGGTGGAGGAGGCCATCGCGCAAAGCTTACGACGATCCAGTCGGCAAAGTGCAGCGCGCCAACATGCTGCTGGGAGACATCGGCGCGACACTGCAACTCGCCGCCGAGCATCGCCTCGACGAAGCGCGCATGCGGCTGTTCCATCCCATCGGCTTCATGCTGGCCAGTCCCGCGGCCGACGCCGAGGAAGCGTTCCAATATTTCGAGCACGCGCAGGTGGAAGACAAATACGACGGCATTCGCGCGCAGGCGCATTGCGGCGGCGGCCAGGTGCGGCTGTTCTCGCGCACGCTCGACGAAGTCACGGCATCGTTTCCCGAACTCGTTGGACCGCTCGGCGAGTTTTCCGGCGATGTGATTCTGGATGGAGAAATCGTTGCCTGGCGACATACCGAGGACGGTGGACACGCGATGCCGTTCTCCGAGATTCAGAAGCGGCTCGGCCGCAAACAGGTCAGCGAGAAACTCATCCGCGAGGTTCCGGTGGCGTATGTCGTCTTCGACGTAATCTATGCTGCCGGCGAATCCGGAGCCCCCGACGCGGCTTCGGTTGGTGCGACGGGGTCTGGTCTGACGCTCGACAAGGCGCTGTCGGAACGGACGCAGATACTCGATCGCGTATTCGCCGGTGCTAGCCGCGTGGCGCCGAGGCCCGTCGTCAACGCGCAGGGCAATCTGATCTTCGAGCCGGAGATTCAGGAGCCGGCCGCCGAATCGGGTTGGGTATTGCGAGCGCCGTCGATGCGCGCGGATTCACCTGAACAACTCGCAGAATACTTCGAGCAGGCGATGGTGCGCGGCAACGAAGGATTGATGATCAAGGACCTCGAGTCGCCCTACATGCCGGGACGGCGTGGGCGCTGGTGGCTCAAGCTGAAGCGCGAGCTGGCGACGCTCGATGTCGTCGTCACCGCGGCGGAGTTTGGACACGGCAAGCGCATCCACGTCCTCAGCGATTACACCTTCGCCGTGCGCAAGGGCGAGGAGCTGGTCAACATCGGCAAGGCCTATTCAGGGCTGACCGACAAAGAGATTGCCGAGCTGACGGAATGGTTTCTGGCGCACACCACCGCCGATCACGGACATCTGCGCGAGGTCGAGCCGAAGATCGTGCTGGAAGTCGCCTTCAATGCCATCATGCGCTCCGACCGGCATGACAGCGGCTTCGCGCTGCGCTTTCCGAGAATCGTGCGCGTGCGGCAGGACAAACTGCCGAAGGATATCGATACGGTGGAAACGGTGGAGAGGATCTACAAGAAACAGCACGGACGGTAGAAAGCCCCGTCCGCTCGGTGCCGGGCTACGTGCGATAAAAGGATTTCACCTCAGTAATATTGCCGTCCCGCTCTGCGGGACGATTCAGCCTAGCCCAGGACAAAGTCCTGGGTGGGTTCGGAATTGAAGATGATGTCCCGGCAGGGACCGCATGCGGGGGATGCGCGAGCGGTGGATATCGACTTGCGTGACAGGAAGGGTCGGGCGGTTCAGCTTCAATCCGGCAGCAGGAAATGGCAGCGCATTACATCGACACCCAAGCCAAGCGCCATCGTAGATGGACTTACGATCTGCGATTTGTGTTCGGATAGGGTCCCTGCCGGGACATGGGTACTTAAGAGCAAGCCTACCCAGGACTTCGTCCTGGGCTCAGCTGAGTCGTCCCGCAGGGCGGGACGGCGTATTGCGGCGCATACGTTGCTAGTGAAATGGCGATGTTACGCCAACTACCAGGAGACTTTCCTGATTAGCTCATCCGCCAGAGTTGCAGCCCTAAGCTGCGTGGTGGCGTAGATATTTCCATCCGGCATGAACGTCAGGCTCTTATCACAACCGCACGGCGGGTGTGCGGGTCGCCCCTCGATACGATACGCCCCGATTGTGCCGTCTTCCTCGCGGATCGGCACGTATTGAAAGTCAAAGTAACGTCGTAGGACTGCTGAACTCGGGGTCACTTCGAAAGATGCGGGGTATTCGTGATGCTCCGCGTGGTACTGGCCTAAACTGCGGGCGCTTTCTTTGAAAACGTGAATGGCTCCTTCTTCCAATACCCAGGCTGCATTTGGCCGGTCGGTAAGAGGGGCAGGGAACGCGTACGACAAGGTTATGAGGCTGACAAAGCCTACAGATATGTAGAGGCATCGCCGTCCTTTTGGAGGGAATACAACCATGAACGTGAGGGCCCACCACATCAGGTGGAAAACGAGCAATGCACGAGCACTCTCATTCGAGTCGCTGTTATTGAAATAAAAGCACGAATCGTGCTTTACCCATTCAATGAGGAGCAAGCTACCAGCTACGCCAACAACTGCTGCTCTCAACCCGCGCTTCATCCAATCCGACACCTGACGATTAGACGATGAGAACGCAAATGTTGTAATCAGGCACTCTCACAAGTGATCGCCCGAGTAATTGAGCATCGCAACCTTCGAAGAGCCCATCGCTAGCAAGAACTCAATCCGAAATCGTTACCTCAAAGTCCTTCTTCGCGTGCGTCGCTGCCCTGCGCCACATCGATTGCCAGGTTCCACGGGCCGGACATGTCCGCGCCCTTCATCGACGCTTCGTAATCTCCGTTGCCCTTGGGTGAGAATGCGAGCTTCGTCGTGCCCATGTCCATCAGCTTCATGGTGAGCGCGCCGTTCACCGTCGCGTCATTCACCGGCTGGCCGTGATCGTCGGTGATGTGGAGCGTGAAGGTCATCGGCTTGGTCATGCTGGGGTGGTCGGGGGCGATCTTCAGGGTCATTTGCAGAGGGGCGGCAGTGGACCGGCAGGCGAGCAGCAAGCCAATCGCAAGCAGCGATGCGCCCAGAAGAATGTTGCCGCGAACCTTCAATGATCTCTCCACCGAAAACATACCCTCACCGAACGCCAGGAAATCGAAAGATCCGATCTCTAAGAGATTTGTATCAGGGCACGACTGAACAGGCTGCTGAAAAAAGTCAACCGCAGATCCCTCGTCGGCCTGAAGGCCTCCTCGGGATGACAAGATTAGAGGGAGCCTGGACGCTGACCTGAAGGCCAGCTCTACCCGATAACCACGCTCCGGTCGACTTTTTCAGCAGCCCATGAAAGTCGTGCCCTGATACAAAACGAACTTGGCCGCCATCGTACTCAGTGGCTGTGGCCGTGGCCATGCTCGTGGGTGTGGCCCTGGCTGACGGGAATGACGCAGCCGTCGCTGACTTCGCAGACCTTCAGTTCAAACTGAATGGTGGTGTGATGGATCTGGAACTTCTGCCCCAGCACGCTGCGAACCGCTTCGAGAATGACCGCGCTCTCCGAAGCCGGCATGTCGCAGATGCCGACGTGGCAGGAGAGGGAATAGGTATCGCTGCCGAGGCACCAGACGTGCAGGTCGTGGACTGATTCCACGCCGGGTACGTCGCCGATGGCATGCTCGATCCGATCCAGGTCCATGCCGCTGGGCGTGCCTTCCAGCAGGATGTTGAGGCTCTCGCGGATAATGCCGATCGACGACCACAGGATCATGACGCCGATGCCGATCGAAAGCGCCGGATCGATCCAGTGCTGGCCGGTGAAGGCGATGGCAACGCCGCCCGCGATGACCGCCGCAGTCGAGAGCGTGTCGCCGATCTCGTGCAAGAGCGCGCTGCGCACATTGATGTCGCGATGGCCGCGCATCAGCAGCAGCGCGATGCCGCCGTTCATCGCGACACCAGCAGCCGCCACCCAGATCATGACATGGGCGTTCACCTCGACCGGCGATTGCAGCCGCTTGAACGCCTCGTACCAGATGTAAAACGAAATCAGGACCAGCGTGAGGCCATTGACGAACGCGGCCAGCACGCCGGCGCGAGTGTAGCCGAAGGTCTTGCGCGCGCTGGGTGGTCGGCCTTGCAGATACACCGCACCCCAGGACATGAGCAGCGCGAGGAAGTCGGTGAGGTTATGTCCAGCTTCGGAGAGCAGCGCCAGACTGTGCGCGCGTATGCCCGCGATGACCAGCAACACGATATACACCAGCGTGACTGCGAGAGAGATTCGCAGCACCTGCGAGGTTTTCGCGTTGTTCATGTCGCCGGCGTGGACGTGCATCCACTTCCAGTTTAAAAGGGCGGTCGCCGGCGTTCAACCTGAGGCGGGACGGATGTTACAATCGCGCGGGATTAGCAGTCAGCAATCAGCAGTCAGCGGTCAGCCACAGATGCCTTTGTTGCCTCCTGGTGGTTCGGCTGCTGCCTTTTGAAAACCAGATCCCTCGCAGGCTGAAGCCTGCTCGTGATGACAACTCTATGGCTGACTGCTGATTGCTGACTGCTGATTGCTGCTTGCAAGGAGCATTTCTATGAGCTCTGCCGCGCCTGTCGCCCCAATCGAGGAGAAGCCGCTCTCCGAAGTTGAACGGATCGTCGATACTTTTGTTGCTCCGTCGAAGACCTTTACCGACCTGCGGCGCAGTTCCAACTGGCTGGTGCCATGGTTGCTGATGGCAATTTTCGGCACCGCCCTGGTCTTCGTGGTTGACAAGAAACTTGGCATGGAGAAGGTAGTGGAAAACGGGCTGGCTCTCGCCCCCAAGCAGGCGGCGCAGCTCGACAAGCTTTCTCCGGATGCGCGCGCGGCGCAGATCGAGAAGGTCGTCAAGTTCAATCGAGTGGTGGCTTACACCTACCCGGTCGTGATCCTGATCTTTCTGTGCATCGTGGCTGCTGTGCTCCTGGGCACGTTCAACTTCGGCCTGGGCACTGAGCTGAGTTTCAATCAATGTCTGGCGGTGTGCATGTACGCGTCGTTGCCGGGCATTTTGAAGACACTGATTGCCATCCTGGTCATCGCCATGGGCGCCGGTGAGGCCTTCACCTTTCAGAACCCGATTGCCAGCAATCTCAGCCCGCTGATCGATCCCAGCTCGCATTTCCTTTATTCCGTGGCAACGTCGGTGGACGTCTTCGCCATATGGACGATGGTGCTAACCGGCATCGCCTTCTCGTGCCTGACCAAGGTGAAGCGCGGTACCTGCATGGCGGTAGTATTTGGCTGGTGGCTGCTGGTGGTGTTGGTTGGAGCAGGGATCTCGGCTGCGTTCTCGTGAGAATGCGCTGGGGTGTCGCAGGCTGAAGAGGCTGCTGAAAAAGTCGAGAAGCAGATCCCTCGTCGGCCTGAAGGCCTCCTCGTGATGACAAAAATAAAAGACTTGCAACGGCGCAGCTAAAGCTGCGCCCCTTCAAACACTTCACAATCGACTTTTTCAGCCGCCTGCGAAGTCGTGCCCTGACACGAATCGTAATCTCACCGCACGTTCTAATCGCGAGTCCAGAATCCTGCATCTGAGTAACGTGCGCTTCGACTGCTGCGAGAGTCCAAATGGGGAATGCTTCGCGAGAGTCGAGGCTTATCACCGGCCAATGTCCCGAACTGATATATACTTCGATTGTTCTGATGTTTGTAATACTGCCGCCGTTATGGCGGATCGGGGGCCGCTCCTCTTTTCATATTCCCCGAGACATTTCATAGAAGGGATCGAGTCGAGGCCGCTTGTCGTGTCTAGGGAACAGGACTGAGTCGCCGGCATAATCTGTGACCCCGGCAACCGTCGGTGTTGCGGTTGGCGAGGGTGGATGATCTGAGCTCCAGACGACGCCGCGGGTGCGGTGCGTCGTGGTAGCTGAACTTTCATAACCCCGGCGAATATTAATCCGACCGCAGACCCCCCGGCTGGCCATGGGAGGTGTGGCGTGGACCTTGTACTCATACGCGTCTTATTCGTTCTAATAACCGGCCTGGCATGCTACGAACTGCAGCCGCTAGGCCTGGCTAAGTGGCCGGCCGCGTCGGTCGGTATCCTCATTGGGCTCGCAGTCATCTTGTTCGAGATTCGGCTGCGCCGGGTCAGCCTGAAGCGGCTGATCGGCGCGGTGATCGGTAGCATTCTCGGCATCTGCGGCGCCTATCTCTTCAGCCTGGTCATCCGCAACAGCATCGCGCCGGGACCGACGCAGAGCTTTCTCCAGCTGTTCGTCATGCTGCTGATGGCTTACGTCGGCCTGATCGTGGGCGCCGGCAAGGGCGACCTGCTGAACCTGGCGGCGCTGGGCGGCATCTTCGGCGGCGAGAAGCAGGGCAAGCGCACCTACAAGATTCTCGACACCAGCGTGATCATCGACGGCCGCATCGCCGACATCGCCGAGACCGGCTTCCTGGACGGCATCATCGTGATCCCGCAGTTCGTGTTGCGCGAGCTGCAACTGGTCGCCGATTCAGCCGACTCCATGAAGCGCAACCGCGGCCGCCGTGGCCTGGACATTTTGCAGCGCATCCAGAAGATTGCGACGTTGACTATCCAGATTGTCGAAGATGATTTCCCCGCCGTGCGCGAGGTCGACTTGAAGCTGATCGAGCTGGCCAAGCTGTACGAAGGCAAGATCGTCACCAACGACTTCAATCTGAATAAGGTCGCGCAGCTGCAGGGCGTCGAGGTGCTGAACATCAACGAGCTGGCCAATTCGCTGAAGCCGATTGTGCTGCCGGGCGAGATCATGAAGGTCTTCATCCTGAAAGAAGGCAAGGAATACAACCAGGGCGTGGCCTATCTCGACGACGGAACGATGGTGGTGGTGGACAACGCGCGCAAGATGATCGGCAAGACCGTCGACATCTCGGTCACGTCGGTGCTGCAGACCACGGCCGGCAAGATGATCTTCGGCAAATTCGACGAGCGCGGAACCACGATGTCGCGGCAGATGGACACGCGATCGGAGATGCGCAAGTCCGGTCCGACGCCAACGGCGACGGCAACAGCGACAGCGGCGACGGTTGCCGAGACCGCCAAGCCGGAGTAGGAAAGCGGTTTCTGGTTTCGAGTTAGCGCAGAGTCGTCTGCGGCCCGGCCCGTCGAAAGACGAATTAACTAGTCCCTCGCGCAGGTCGCGAGTTGCGACCACCTGTCGTGCAAGCCGCAAGACAAAGTAATTAGCCCAGCGCGGAAGCGCTGGGTATACTGCAGGGCCGCGAAGGAGCCCTTCAGGGGCGAAACGCTGCGATTTGTATTCAGCCTCGCCCGCCGTTTATACTCGGCTCCCCAACATGAGAGTTATCGTCATCATTCCCGCTGCCGGGCTAGGTACGCGAATGTCGGCTGCTCCCGGCGGCAACAAGAGCAAGAGCAAACAGTTCTTTGAGCTGCAGGGCACGCCTATTCTGATTCATACCTTGCGCAAGTTCGCGCAATGCGACGCGGTCAGCGAGATTGTCGTGGCGCTGCGTAAGAACGAGACGCCGAACTTTCAGCAGCAAATCGAGAACGAGAATTTCAGAAAGCCGCTGCGAGTTGTCGAGGGCGGCGAGCACCGGCAGAATTCTGTCGCCAACGCGATCGCAACGATCGAAGCTGCTGACGATGACATCATTCTGGTGCACGACGCGGTGCGGCCGTTCGTCGACCAGGAGACGATCGTCAACGTCATCGAGGCCGTGAAGAAGTATGAAGCGGCGATTGCCGGCGTGCCCGCCATCGACACGGTGAAACAGGTGGAGCGCACCGCCGACGGCGCAGTCGTGATCGCGACCGTTCCGCGCGAACGCATGGTGCTGGCGCAAACGCCGCAGGGCTTCCGCTTCGGGCTGCTGAAGAAGGCGTTCGACGAAGCGACCGCCGACGGCTTTATGGGAACCGACGAGGCGTCGCTGATCGAGCGCAGCGGAGGCGCGGTGCATGTCGTCATGGGCTCGCCGCGCAATATGAAGATCACCACGCCCGCGGACCTGGAGCTGGCCGAGTTCTTCCTGACGCTGGAGAACCGCGAGCCCAGCCTGAGCGGGTGAGACCTTGTCCACTTCCCCCATCTCCCGCATTCCGCGCATCGGCTATGGCTGGGACTCGCACGAGTTCAAGGCCGGCGTCCCACTGAAGATTGGCGGCATCACCTTGCCGCATCACAGCGGACTTGCCGGACACTCGGATGGCGACGTTCTGCTGCACGCCCTTACCGATGCGCTGCTGGGCGCGGTCGCGGCCGGCGATATCGGAACCTACTTTCCTCCCAGCGATCCCAAGTGGAAGGGCGCGGACTCGGCGCTGTTCGTGCGCGAGGCGCTGCGACTGGTTGACGAAGCCGGATATGCGGTCGGCAATGTCGACAGCACGCTGATCCTGGCGGCGCCGAAGATCGGCCCGCACGCCGGGCGCCATTCAGAAGAACGTTGCCGAACTGCTCGGCATCGAGCCATCGCGCGTCGGCATCAAGGCCAAGACTCCTGAAGGCATGGGCACCGACAACGCCGCCATCGCGCATGTTGTCGTGCTGCTGTGCGAGATCAGCTGGCCCTAGATGCCTTCCCACCCCTGAAGGGGTGGGCTTTCTTCTACCGTCCCGCGGGACGGGACTGCGTTCAATCTAGAACCGCATCCTTCCTTCCTCGGGTGCAGCCGCGCTCCATCGGTTTCGTCGCGCTCAGAACTCCATGCCCGCGTAAAATAGTCTTTTGCTCGATTGGAGCTACGCAATCATGTCGACATCAACCAGCGATGGGGAAGCTGCAACAACCGCGACTGAATCAGCCGCGCGTCCGTCGAACTTCGTCCGCGACATCGTTCTTGAAGATCTGAAGACCAACAAGTATCAGGGTCGCGTACACACCCGCTTTCCTCCCGAGCCGAACGGCTATCTGCACATCGGTCACGCGAAGTCGATTTGCCTGAACTTCGGGCTGGCAGCGGAGTTCGGCGGCAAGACCAATCTGCGCTTCGACGACACTAATCCCGAAAAGGAAGAGCAGGAGTACGTCGACTCGATCATCGAAGACGCGCGCTGGCTGGGCGCGGACTGGGGCGATCGCATGTTCTACGCCTCCGACTACTTCGACCAGCTTCACGCCTGGGCGGTGCAGCTGATCAAAGACGGCAAGGCGTACGTCGACGATCTGAAAGCTGAGGAAGTGCGCAAGTATCGCGGCTCGCTGACCGAGCCGGGCAAGGAGAGTCCGTATCGCAATCGATCGGTCGAAGAGAATCTCGATCTTTTCGAGCGCATGCGGCAAGGCGAATTTCCTGACGGCTCGCGCACGCTGCGCGCCAAGATCGACATGGCTTCGCCCAACCTGAACCTGCGCGACCCGGTGATGTATCGCATCCTGCATGCGTCCCATCATCGCACCGGCGACAAGTGGTGCATCTACCCGATGTACGACTTCGCGCACGGCCAGTCGGATTCGCTGGAGCAGATCACGCATTCCATTTGCACGCTGGAGTTCGAAGACCATCGCCCGCTGTACAACTGGTTTATTCAGCAGCTGGGGATTTTTCCGTCGCAGCAAATCGAGTTCGACCGCCTCAACCTGACCTACACGCTGCTGAGCAAGCGCAAGCTGCTGCAACTGGTAAACGAAGGACGTGTGCGCGGGTGGGACGATCCGCGGATGCCAACCATCTCCGGCATTCGCCGCCGCGGCTATACGCCGGAGGCCGTTCGCAACTTCTGTGCGGCAATCGGCGTGTCGAAGACCAACGGCATCATCGATCTCGCGATGCTGGAGCACTTTGTTCGCGAAGATCTCAACAAGAGCGCGCTACGCGTGATGGCAGTGCTGCGGCCGTTGAAGGTCGTGATCGATAACTATCCCGAGGGCCAGGTCGACGAACTCGACGTGATCAACAATCCAGAGGATGCGAGTGCCGGGACGAGGAAAGTTCCATTTTCTCGCGTGCTCTACATCGAGCAGGACGACTTTCGCGAAGATCCGCCGAAGAAGTTCTTCCGGCTCACACCCGGTCAGGAAGTACGCCTGCGCGGCGGATATTTCATCACCTGCAAGAGCGTGTTGAAGAACGAGCAGGGAGAGGTGACCGAAGTTCATTGCACGTACGATCCGGAAACGCGCAGCGGTAATGCGCCCGATAATCGCAAGGTGAAGGCGACGATCCATTGGGTCTCAGCGCAGCATGCGATCGAGGCGGAAGTGCGGTTGTACGAGAATCTGTTCTCGAAAGAAGATCCCGGCGACGTGCCTGAGGGGCAGGACTTCACGGCGAACCTGAATCCGAATTCGCTGGAGATTATCGGCAACGCGAAGCTGGAGCCGTCGCTGGCGAATGCGAAGCCGGGCGATCGCTATCAGTTCGAACGGCTGGGATATTTCTGCGCCGATCTCGACTCGAAGCCGGGAGCGTTGGTGTTCAATCGCACCGTGCCGCTGCGGGATACCTGGGCGAAGATTGAGAAGCGAGAAAAGAGCTAAGATATAGCTATATAGCCATGTGATGTTAGAATATAGCCATGAGGACGGTTAACGTTGCCGAGTTGAAGAATCGCTTAAGTGCCTATCTGCAACTGGTGCGCGAGGGCGAAGAGGTCATCGTGAAAGACCGAGACCAGCCGGTCGCCCGCATTACTTCTTACAATGTATCGGGCTTATCGGAAAGTGAGCGCCGCCTTGTGGCGTCCGGCGCAATGAAGCTGCCCCAAGAGGCGACGCCCGATTGGAATAAGTTCTGCGATGAGTTCTTCGCCCGGCCAAGTGCGAAGATTGATCCGAAGAAGCTTATTCGAGCAGTTATAAAGGAGCGCGAGGAAGGCTGGTGATGGAGCCGGCCTTCTGGGATACGAGTGCGATCGTCCCCCTTTGTGTCCGCAACCGCGCATCCGCGCGAGCCCACCAGTTATTCCGGCGCTATACTCCCGTCGTTTGGTGGGCGACACCGATTGAAGCACACAGCGCCCTAGCGCGAGAATTGCGTGCAGGGTCATTGACTGCCGAGGGGCACACGAATGCGTCCAGCGATCTGGGGCTGCTGCAACGCAAATGGCGCGAAATAGAACCCAGCGATCCTCTACGTGCGCTGGCAGAGGAACTCCTCGGCCGTTATCCTCTGAGTGCCGCCGATGCGCTACAACTTGCTGCAGCCTATATTTGGAGCGAGCAGCGCCCATTCAACCGCAGCTTTATCTGCGGAGACAAGCGACTTCTGGGAGCGGCCCGGTCAGCCGGGTTTCGGGGGATTGCTATAGACTAACGCCTGCCCTCGGAGAGGGCTGGGCATCCCGAGCCGGTCGCTTACGCCCCGGGCTAAACCCATCCCGCCGCTTCGCGGCTAGAGCACCACGATTAGCGATGAACGCCATTTCACAAGACTCTTCTTCTCCCCGTCTTCGTTTCGCCCCATCCCCTACCGGCTACTTGCACGTCGGCGGGGCACGTACGGCGCTGTTCAACTGGCTCTACGCCCGGCATTACGGCGGAACGCTCGTGCTCCGCATTGAGGACACCGACCTGGAGCGATCCACTCCGGAGATGGTGGACGGCATTCTGGTCGGCCTGCGCTGGCTGGGTATCGACTGGGATGAGGGGCCGTTCTTCCAGACTGATCGCATGGGGCTGTATCGCGCTGCGGCCGGGAGCCTTATCAATAGCGGTCACTCCTATTACTGCTTCTGCGGCAAGGAACAGCTTGAACAGCAGCGTGCGCAGGGTATCGCCGAGGGTCGTGTTCCGCGCGATGCTTGCCGCGATCTAACCAGGGAAGCTGGCGAGCAGCGTGTGGCGGGCGGCGAAGGCGCGGCAGTTCGCTTCGCTGTCCCACAGAGTGGGAGTACCACATTCGAGGACGCGGTTTTTGGCCAGGTGGAATTTGCCAACTCCGAGATTGAAGATTTTGTTCTGCTGCGCTCCGATGGCGTGCCGACATATCACTTGAGCGTGGTAGTTGACGATCTGGAGATGCGCATCAGCCATGTCCTGCGCGGCGCCGATCATCTATCCAACACGCCCAAGCAGATCATGATCTACCAAGCGCTAGGCCAGCCATTACCGGTCTTTGCGCATGTACCGCTGATTCTTGGCCCGGACAAGACGCGGCTAAGCAAACGTCACGGCGCAACCAGCGTGATCGCGTATAAGGACGAAGGCATAGTGCCCGAGGCCTTCCGCAACTTCCTGGCGCTGCTGGGCTGGACCCCGCCGGATTCGTCGCGGGAGATCCTTCACGATCGCGAATTGATCGATTTATTCGACCTCGGTGGTATTCAGAAGTCGAATGCGATCTTCGATCGCGGCAAGCTGGACTGGTTCAACACCGAATACATTCGTGCGACGCCGGCCGACTTTCTGTTGCCGCTAATTGAGGACGAGTGGAAAAAGATCGATCTTGTCCCCTTCCAGACCAGCCGCGAGGCAATGGCAGCAACAGTCGATCTGCTGAAACCCCGCGCCCGCAATCTGAAAGATTTCGCGACGTTGTGTCGCGCCTACTTCAGCGACGAGTTCGGAATTGATCCGGCGGCGGCGGAGAAGTTTCTGAAGGACGCTGCGGTGCGCGAGATGCTGGTGGAACTCGCATCGCGTTACGAGCAAGCGGAGGTGTTCTCCGAGGCGAGCGCGGAGCAACTGCTACGGGACTTTGCGGCGGAAAAGAACGTCAAGGCCGGCGCGCTGATCAACGGCGCGCGCGTCGCATTGACGGGACAAGGCGTCGCGCCCAGCTTGTTCGCAGTGATGATAAATCTTGGCCAGCGCCGCACCGTCGAGCGACTGAAGCGGGCCGTCGAGAGCTAGCGAAGATCTGATTGAGTCGGGGTGCAGCCCGTCAGCGGCTAAAGTATCTGCGTGAGAATCTGTCGTCCCCGGGGGACTCGGATTTTCCCCACCATACCCAGCGCTGAAGAGTCTGTTACGAAACTCTGTCGTCCCCGAGGGACTCGGAGAAATTCTTCCACTTGACCCCAGCACTCCGCCTTCGGCTCCGTGCTGGGCTGTCATGCACGCGCCAAGGGCGCCTCTGTCTTCCGATGGTTTGTTCCACCGATGCAACAGCGAACTGAGTTTCGTAACAGCCTCTGAAGCGCTGGGCTATCATCTTCCGCGCCTACGGCGCTCGATTTTCGGCCAGCTGAGCGGTGGCTTCTCCCATCAAAATTCAGCAAACGTAGTTCTCCACGCAGAGCTAGAGCCGTCGGCTTTCGCACTCACCATGGATGGCCTGAAGTGTTTGCTTGAAACCCTGTCGCCGCTCCGCGGCTCGAACCGCAGGTCCCTTCGCTCGGGCTAAAGCCCTCGGTCGGGATGACAAAACTATAGAAGAACTGGGGACGCTGGCCTGAAGGCCAGCACTACCCAAGCAAGATCGGTTCGTCCTCTGGACTCTGGCTTGATGGCCATTTCTCCCACCGTCCATCATCGCCCGTTGCCAAAGAATGGGACCAATGCCGCTATCGTCGCGGCAGAATCCGCGTCCTTTCAAAGCAAGGTAATATATTGGTAACGCCTTGTGGGGATCTGCTGAGGATGGAACATTGCAACACATGCGGCTCGGAGGTTGAGCAGCTCACGCCTTTCTGCTCGCAATGCGGGAGCGCGCTGAAACGCCTGTCTGGCGCGGCTTCCGGGGCAGAGGCGCCAACGATGGCGGTTGTCGCCAGCGCAGACGCTCCGACCTATCCGCCGCGTCGCCGGCCGTCTCCTCCGCCATCGCGGCCATCGTCGCATCGCTCTCGCGATGAGGGGCGATTTGTGCCGGGCATGCTGATCGCCGAGCGTTATCGCATTATCTCGCTGCTGGGACGCGGCGGGATGGGCGAGGTGTTTCGCGCTGACGATCTCAGCCTGGGCCAGCCGGTCGCGCTCAAGTTTCTGCCCGAGGCGATGACCGATGAGTACATGCTGGATCGCTTCCGCAATGAAGTGCGTATCGCGCGGCGCATCTCGCATCCCAACGTCTGTCGCGTGTATGACATTGGGCAAACCGAGAATCAGGTTTTTCTATCGATGGAATACGTCGACGGCGAGGATCTTTCTTCGCTGCTGCGCCGCATTGGGCGGCTGCCTTCGGATAAGGCGATCGAAATTGCGCGCAAGATTTGTGCGGGGCTGGCGGCGGCGCATGACAAAGGCGTACTGCATCGCGACCTGAAGCCGGCGAACATCATGCTCGATGGGCGCGGCGAAGTGCTGGTGATGGACTTCGGCCTGGCCGGTGTCGCGCACGAGATTGAGGACGTGCGCAGCGGCACGCCGGCGTACATGGCTCCCGAACAGCTTTCGGGCAAAGAGGTCACGGCGCGCAGCGACATCTACGCGCTCGGGCTCGTGCTGTATGAGTTGTTCACCGGCAAGGCAGCGTTTCAAGGCAAGACGCGCGACGAGATCGTTCGCGTTCGCCGCGACAGCGCGATCCATCGACCGTCTACGATCGTGCGCGATTTGGATCCTTTGGTGGAGCGCGCGATTCTGCGCTGCCTGGAAGAGGATCCCGCGAATCGTCCCGCGTCGGCGTTAATGGTATCGGCGGCGTTGCCTGGTGGCGATCCGCTGGCCGCGGCTCTGGCAGCGGGCGAGACGCCATCACCGCAGGTTGTCGCGGCAGCGGGCGAGACGGCGGGGATGCCAGTGCGCGCGGCGCTGCTCGCGTTGGGAGCGGCGATTGTCGGACTGATCGGATTCTTCGTACTGGCATCGCGCACCAGCACGGCCGCGCGGATGGACCTTCCGTATTCGTCGGAGGTGCTGGCGCAGCGGGCGCGCGACATCGTGCAGCAGCTGGGATACACCACTCCGCCGGTCGACGCGGCTTCCGGAATGTCCTACAACAACGACTTCCTGGAGTACCTCGATCATGCCGGCGGCGCGCATCCCGACTGGAACGTAGTGCTGAAGAACCGGCCGGCGATCCTTTCGTTTTGGCGGCGGCAGAGTCCCGACTATCTCGTCGCACCGCAAATCAAGAGCAACCTGCTGACTCCCGGCATCGTCGACCGCGACGATCCGCCGCCGATCTTGTCGGGCATGACATCAGTGTCGCTCGATCCGCAAGGCCGGTTGGAGCAGTTCTCCGCGATTCCGCCGCAGGTTGACGAATCGCCCGCGCCGGCGCAACCACAGCCTTACGATTGGAAGCAGCTCTTCGATCTCGCCGGGCTCGACATCGCACAGTTTCATTCGACTGCGCCCACGTGGAATTCGCTGAGTTCATCGGATCAACGCGCCGCGTGGACAGGCGTCTGGCCAGGAACGTCGATGCCCTTGCGCGTTGAAGCGGCAAGCTGGCGCGGCAAGCCGGTGTTCCTTCGGTTGATCGGCAAGTGGACTGAGCCGGATCGCATGCCGTCCGACAGACAGCACGCATTCCAAGGCGCCGGAAGTTTTGCTGGTTGCGTTTCTTCTGGTGCTGCTGGCGGGAGCGATCTTGCTGGCGCGCCACAATTACGTGAATCAGAAGAGCGATCCGCAAGGCGCGCTGCGTCTGGGCTTGCTGGTCTTCGCGCTGGAGATGCTGGTGTGGCTGTTCAGCGCGCACTTTGTGCCCAGCCTGGGCACCTTCGGCCTGTTCGTCTTGGGAGCCAGCGGCGCGGTGTTTCTGGGCACGCTGTTCTACATCGTCTATCTCGCGATTGAGCCGTTCGTGCGCCGCCACTGGCCGCATGCCATCATCTCGTGGTCGCGCCTGATGACCGGCCGCATTCGCGATGTGCTGGTGGCGCGCGATGTTCTCTATGGCGTGATCCTGGGCGTGAGTTGGTCGCTGATCATCGAAGCCCAGGACCTGGCGATGAAGCACATTGGCGCGGAGCCCGACCTCTTCTCCTACGGCTTTCTGCTGGGACCGCGGCAGGTGATGAACGACATCGTTACCCACGCGGCGCTTTCCATCCAGGCAACGCTGGTGTTCTTCTTCCTGATGTTTGCGTTTCGCGTGATCCTGCGCAAGCCCTGGCTGGCGGCGCTGGCCTTCATCGCATTTTGGTCGGTGCTCAAGTCGTACGGTGAGCATCACCTCGCGATCATCGTTCCAGCGACTGTCGCGATTTACGGCATCGCCGCCTTCGTCGTGCTGCGCTTCGGATTTGTCGCTCTCGCGGTCGGCATCTTCACTGCCGACCTGCTGGGCAGCATTCCCATCACCACCGATTTTTCCAGCTGGTATATCGGCGGCACGCTCTTCGTTCTTTTCCTGATTATCGCGATGGCCGTCTGGGCCTGTTACACCGCGCTGGCGGGACAAAAGTTGCTGAAGGAAAATCTGTTCGAATAACCGCGGCGGGAGAATGTTCCGCGATGGAACAATTACGAAAATGTTCCTCGTGGAACGTCACAAAGTAACCTGGCAAGCTGCTGAGATCAAACGATAACCGCGATTTTTCTAGCCCAAACGTGCTCTCGAACGAACGTTCGAAACTATCGCACGCGGCGTTCTCCGATCCGTGCACAGCCATCCTTTCCGCGCACCGGTCGCTGCCGTGCCGCAACTCGAAACTTGAAACTCGACACTCGAAACTGCTCCTATCGCAGCGACCGCAGATACGCCACCACCGCCTCGGCATCCGCGCGCGTCATATGAAACTTGGGCATGGGATCGCGCAGCTGTTTGCCATCGATCCACACCGCGGTGGTCAGCAGCGTGATCATTCCGGCATTCGTCGTGGGCGGCGTCCCGGCCAGGCGCGGCGCGTTGATCGGCCAATCCGTAGTCGGTCGCGCCGACAGATAAGGCACCGGCGCCCCCGCCAGCCATTGGCTGCGATCCAGTTGACCGTTCGGCAGCCGCGGCGTGTGACACGTCCCACACATCGCGACGTCCTCCACAATATATTTGCCGCGAGCCACCTGATCCCCGCCCGCTTGCGCCGGTGCGGAGCTCTGCGCCGCCGACCGCTGCCAGCCTCCCACGACCACCAACGCGCATGCCGCCACCATCGCGCACGCTATCGTGTACCGAAGAAAATTGCGCTTCCGCCGCATTGCCCACGATCCCAATGCCATTGACCATCCCTCCGCTTCGCCGGCGTTCGCCCTCCCGGCTCGCATTCGCAGAATTTCCATAATACTATCGCGCCCGCGTGGGCGCCCCATCCCGCCGCTGATTACTGGCTCTTGATTTTGGGTGCCCCATCCTAGCCTTCCTTTGGCTAGGGTGGGTCTTTTCGTCTCCAGTGGACGAGTGCCTGCCCAATCCTGTCATCCCGAGCGAGCCTCCGCCTTACTCTTGTCATCCCGAGCGCAGCCGAGGGACCTGCTGTCCGCCCGCAGTGGCAGGACGCGGTCTCCGCCAACTTCAGTCGGACTGCGAACCAACGCGGGTGCCCCATCCTAGCCTTCCTCTGGCTAGGGTGGGAGAAAACTGACAACTGGCGACTGGCGACTGGCAACTGACAATTCCTCTTGTCATCCCGAGCGCAGCCGAGGGATCTGCGGTTCGTCCGCAGTGGCAGGATGCGGTCTTCGTAAACTTCAGTCGGACCATGAACAAACCCGGGTGCCCCACTCTAGCCATCTGTTGGCTAGGGTGGGTCTTTTCGTCTCCAGTGGAAGAGTGCCTGCCCCATCCTGTCATCCCGAGCGCAGCCGAGGGACCCGCTGTCCGTCGGCGGTAGCAGAATGCGGTCTCAGCCAACTACGGTCAACCGCCCACGCCCGAGTCTCGCTACGCGAGACGGAAGATGATAGCCCAGCGCTTCAGCGCTGGGTAGTTGTGATTAAGAAGATTGAGTCCCTTCAGGGACGGCACAATCGGCGCAGGCCTTCAGGCCTCCATCCATTTCTCATTTCTTAACCTGTCATCCCGAGCGCAGCCGAGGGACCTGCTGTTCGTTGGCGGTGGCAGGATGCGATCATCGGCAACGGGAATCGAACGGCGAACGCCCGAGTCTCGCTACGCGAGACGGAAGATGATAGCCCAGCGCTTCAGCGCTGGGTAGGGTATGTCGAAAATATCCCCAGTCCCCTTCAAGAACTGGGCTACAATCACCCGGAATTTCCATGTCCCTCCGTGCGATAATTACGCGTCTGCCTCAAGACTCACATGCATCTGCAACAAACGAAGCGCGCTAGCATTGCGACTGGAGGGGCGCAATATTACTTTCATGATCTGAGCGCTCCTGTGTTGACGTATTTGCGAAAGCAGGGGGCTGTTAGGGTTGCGCTAGTGACCCCGTACGGGGCAACAAAATCCGATTTCTTCGCGGTGGGCAAGGATCACAAGCTGACGGCCAATGGAGAGGTGATTGAAGGCAAAGTCGGTCACGACCGTATTCAGCAGGGAAAAGCATCTGAGAGTATCGGTGAGGCGATCCGACATTGGTATTGTCTCAATACTGGCGATTTTGAGCGCATTGATCTGGATGTGCAGATCGTGGAAGACATCTTTTACGTGCGTCCGCTCCGCTGCAAATATGCTTCCTCACCCAAGGTAGTCGAACTGCCCCTGATTGAGCGACCCCTGACATTCACTTTGGACTACCAAAGTCCCTTCTGGAGAAAGCAAATCGAATCGGTTGATCGCGGCCTGGCACTGTGGTCGCTGGACGAAATATGCCGTGTGGTCAAAGACCATCGCCCGGCTACGAAACTTGCCCACATCCAAGAAACGGACATCCTGCGCGCATCGGGCCCGCTTCGCCACTTGGGACTTAGCCTCGGAGGCTTTGTAGGAAAGGGTTACGATTGCTTTAGTCGATTTGAGTTCGACGGATACCCTCCATATGACGTTCCAGTTGAATTGAAACGGGATAGCACCGGCTTCCGATATCAACAGCGCAAGTACGGAAAAGACGAGCTTTCTCGCGCCGTTGTGTTGTGCGCGACACACGGGCACAAGCAGGTGCCCGTCAACATTGACATCATCGAGCTGGACGCATTGTGCCAGTACCGCTCAAAATTGGCTGCCCAATGACTTACTCCCAGCTATCGCCGATCGATGCCCCCGTAGCCGCTGACCGTCAGGGTGCGAGGCGCCACTATGGCGTACACCCGTATTTCACTAGACGGCCCTTCAATGTGGTGCAACGGTACATTCGCCATTACAGCAAAGAGGGGGACCGCGTCCTTGATCCCTTCGGGGGATCCGGAGTAACGGCTCTCGAGGCGTTCCTATCGAATCGAGTCGGCATTCAAAACGATATTAATCCACTTGCTAATTTCATCGCCAAAGGCATCGCCGATCTTGCTCACGGGGACATGGCGGAATATAAAAACGCATTCCAGGAGATTCGCCATCGTTGCGAACGCAGAGTGCAGGCCCTAACCGAAGCTAACGACGCGACGGTCGGCCGCTTGCTCCGTCGGCTGGCGCTTCCCGAGAACGTGCCACTGCCGGCAAACTCTGACGTTGGGTATTACCGCGACTTATTTTCCCCGCGCCAACTGGCAGCACTGGCAATGCTCCGTGAGGCCGTCGACCAGATACAGAGCCCCCACGCGCGCGGCGCCATGAGGCTGGCGTGGTCCGCCACGTTGGCGAAGATCAATCGTACGTTCCTGTCTGCCGAAGGACGCGCAGAGTCGCGTGGCGGATCAAGTATCTTCAGCATTTATCGATACAAGGTTGCCGAGAAACCAGTCGAGCTACCTCCGTGGCCCACATTTGAGGAACGCGTTGGAAATGTCCTAGCTGCTAAAGAAGAGATCGACCGGGAAATCAGCTACAGACAGCGAACCGGCGGCTTCGGCGGCCGCTTCGAGGTACATCAACGTGACATCGAAGAGCTGCGAGATCGTGTTCAGCCTGTCGATTACATCTTCACTGATCCGCCTTACGGTGGCCACATCTCATATATCGATTTGTCCACGTTGTGGAACGCTTGGAACGACAAATTGCCATCGAGGAAAGACCGCGAGCACGAGTTAATAGTTGGAGGCGACCTAAAGCTCTCTGAAGAGACATACATTTCGCGCCTACATGAGTCTATAAGGACATGCTTTGCGCTGCTGAAACCGAAACGCTGGATGTCGGTGGTGTTTCAGCACTGGTCGACCGATTACTTCGGCGCAATATTGACGGGCGCGGCTGAAGCGGGGGGTGATCTACGGGCTGCGGTGTCGCAGCTTGGCGACCCAATCTGGTCGATGCATAAGAAGAAGGGCAAGCAATCCGTCCTGAGCGGGGAGCTCATTCTGACGTTCTTCAGCACTGGAAAACCCAAGAGGGTTGATAGTAGCAAGTCTTTCGATGTGGAGGCAGCCGTCCATCGCATCCTACGCTCACAGCGGGGTGGCATGGTTTATACCGAATATGTCTTAAACCGGATTGTCGTGGAGGCCTGGCAATCGGGCACACTGGGTTCATTGGACATCGATCGAATAACATTTGCAAATATTATCGAGCAGCAAGGTTGGACTTACGACGCCGAATCCCATCAGTGGCGGGACGGGCAAGCCACACGACAGCCCTTACTAGCTGGACTTTAGTCGGGCACGCTAAAGGTTCCCAATCCGCCCGGCAGTTGCACCGCGAATCCCAAATCCAAAGGCCGCCCGCTTTTCTGCGAACGGCCTCTGTACTGCGCTCCCAGGGGGACGTTACAGCGAGCGCAGGAAGTTCAGCAGGTCCTGCTGTTGCGAACTCGACAGGTGGTTGTAGTTGTTGACTACTCCGTTCGCCTCCGAGCTCTGGTACTGGCGATTCCCATTGCTGCCGTGCGCCTGAATGGTCTGCACCACGTCGGCGGTGCGGCCGTCATGCAGGAAGAAGATGCGCTGTCCCAGTCCCCATAGCGGCGCGGTGCGGAACTGGTCGCCGCCAGCTGCGCCTTGCGAAATGTTAGATTCTTCGCTGCGAGCGATACTGCTTGGGACTGCATTCGAACCTGGCACGAAAAGCGCGCACAAAGCTGGACGGATGTCCGTATCCCACATTGTAGGATATCTCCTTCACCGGCGTTTCGCTGCTTTGTAAGACGCGGGCAGCCAGCTCCAGCCGGCAATCCACCAGGTAGCTGCGCAGCCGGCAGCCCTGCTCCAGCTTGAACAAGTGCGACAAGCGCGAAACGCTCAGGTTTACCAGCATGGCGAGTGCCGCGATATCTTGCGATGGGTCGGCGTGGATTGCCTGCAGAACGCGCTGTATCCGTGGGTCGTTCTCTGACTTGCTCGAAACCAACACGTCCGTTCGGCACGTGGAAACACCGGCGTGCAATGACATCGATCCTCCTGGTCGACGGTGGCGGCTGGTAGAACAGAGTTTGCGTCTCGTGGCAGAGAGAAAACTTCTATCTTCGCTGCCTTCCGTTGGCCAGGGAACTTCCATTGCGCGCGGCGCAGGATGTTCGACTCTAACCTGCAATGCGAAAATTTTGTCTCGGCTTAATCCCTCAGATTTTGGTCGGGAGGTAACTAAGAGGCTCACCGCCGGTGACAACGGTAACTGGCAACCGACAACCGACAACCGACTGGCCACTGGCCGCTTTTTGTGCGAAACTGCCGGTCACGATCTCGGGGGAACCTTTGGCCGCTCAACCAGCACCCATCCCAATTCCTGCGTCCAGAACCAGACCATCTCAGCAAGGCAACCATACTCGGCATGATCGCCATGGGCGTCGCCGTGCTGGTCGTCGCCAACGACTTCACTGCGCTCTCGGTCGCACTTCCCGCCATCGAGGCCGATCTCCATACCAAAGTCGCCACCGTGCAATGGGTCATCAACGGCTATGCCATGGTGTTCGGCGTGCTCATCGTCACCGGCGGCCGCCTCGCCGACATGTTTGGCCGCAGGCGCATCTTCTTCACCGGCGCCACCATCTTTGCCGGCTTCTCGCTGATCGGCGGATTCGCCCCCAACGCCGCCGTGCTGCTCGCCTGCCGCTTCCTGATGGGCATCGGCGGCGCAATGATGTGGCCGGCGATTCTCGGCATGACCTACTGCCTGTTGCCGCGCTCCAAGGCCGGACTCGCCGGCGGCGTCATTCTTGGCGCTGCCGGATTCGGCAATGCCGTCGGCCCGCTGCTGGGCGGCTTCCTCACCGACACCGTCGGATGGCGCTGGATCTTCTTCGTCAACCTGCCGGTCGCCGCCGCCGCCATCCTGATCACGATGTTTGTGGTTCCGTGCGATGTCGCGGTGGAGGATCGCGGACGCCTCGATTACTCCGGAACCGCAGCGCTCAGCATCGGACTGCTGGCCTTGCTGCTCGCCCTCGACTGGGCGCTCGATCTCGGCTGGACGGCGCCGCTCATCCTTGGTCTCTTCGCGCTGTCGGCGATCGCGCTGCTGGGCTTCCTAGTCATCGAGCGCCGCGCCGGCGAAAGCGCTCTGGTTCCGCACAGCGTCATGCAGAACCGCGGATTCCTCGCCGCCGGAATCGCCACCCTGCTGGCCTCGGCCATCTTCTTCGCCGCGCTGCTTTACCTGCCGCAGTTCATGGCGAAGAATCTCGGCTTCACCGCCATCGGCTCCGGCGCCGGCTTGCTCCCCATGATGGGCACTTTCATGATCACCTCATTCATCGCGGGCCGGCTCTATCAACTGCTCGGGCCCAAGCTCATCGTCACCCTTGGCGCACTGCTGCTCGGCGGCGGCATGATTCTTCTCTCCGCAATTTCCGCCGCGACCACCTACCATCAGCTCATCTTCGGAATGGTTGTGCTCGGCATCGGCGTCGGGCTGTTCTATTCGTCCATCACCACCGCGGCCATCACCGCGCTCGATCCCTCGCAGGCCAGCCTGGCCGGAGCCATCGTCTACATGTTCCAGGTTGCCGGCGGATCCATCGGTGTGGGATTCAATACCGCGATCGTCGTCTCCGCCATATCCATGCCACGCGGCATTCACACGGCATTTCTTGTCGATGGCATCTTAGCTATCTGTAGCGCGGCCGTAGCGATTCTCTTTGTCGGCGGCGCAGTCGACTTCGAGCGCCTGCGCGACCTGCGCCACCACCACCGCGCCCACGCGTGAACAGTTGCCGGTTGTCAGGAGCTGCTCCGGCTCAAACACGGCTAATCCCTAATCCCTAGCCCCTGATCCCTCGGCTCAGTACTCTTCGGCGGCCTCCGGCGCAGGCTTGCGCTGCGAGGTCAGGAGAATTACGACCACCATCGCCGCGATCATGGTTAGCGTCGAGGTGAAACGTCCCAGCGCCAGCCCGCCTTCGGTATGCGGCTTGGTCAGCGTGTCGCCCAGCGTCGCTCCCAGCGGCCGCGTCAGAATGTAGGCCGCCCAGAACAAGACGCTCTTGGGAAGTTTGGTGAAGTAGTGGAGTGCAGCCACCAGGGCGATCAATCCGGCGAAGACCAGCGCCCCGCGCTCGAAGCCGAGGCCGAGCGTTGTGGCCGTCATGTCGCCGATCGCCGTGCCCAGGGTGTTCGACACCAGAATCGCCAGCCAGTAGAAGGTCTCATCGCGCCGCGAGGTGACGCGATCGAAGGCGATGTGTCCCGTCGTGAACCGCCAAATCAGCAGCACCAGGATCACTCCGCAGAACAGCATCGTCGACGACTTGATATAACCCAGCTGCAGGGTGCGGTCGATGTAGTCGGAAGTCGTGGTGCCGACCGTGGTGGTGGCCACAACCACCGTCCAATAGAACACGGGATGATAGCGCCTGGAGGCGACCTGCGCCGTCAACGCGACCACAAAGAAGCCCAGCAGGATCAGGCTGCTGACGGCATAGCCCAGGTTCAGCGTCATCGAGAGCGCGTCGCCGCCGGTCTCGCCCACGGTAGTCGCCAGAATCTTGACGCACCAGAAGGCCAGCGTGACCTGCGGCACCTTGCTCCACAGGGAGCCGTTTGTGTCGGAATTATTATTCATGCTGAAATCGCATCCTGAATCGTGCTGGAAACGGAATCCTCACCCACGGACACGTCGTCTTGTAATTGTAGTACGCGAAACGGTTAAGAAGTCTCCGATCAAATCCGGGTCGCTGATCTAATTCCGTTAGATCAGTGCCAAATCCGGGTTTGAAGGGGACGGCCTTCAGGCCGACCTCCCCGGCTCCTTCCTTTTTTTGTCATCCCGACCGAGGGCTTTAGCCCGACCGAGGGATCTGCGGTTCGAGCCGCGGAGCGGCGGCACGGCTGCGACACTGTCTCTTCAGGCGGTCCGTAAGCTCAGCAAAATCATTGGCGCTTTGGCCGCTGAGGGCCCTGACGGAACTTAATCAACGTTTCCTTAAGTTCTCTTCCCGTCGCATCGCGCATTCTTATCAGGATCGCAAAATCTGCCTTATACCAACCTGAAGTCCTCAGCCCAACCTTAATTTCGCTGTCGAGGTTGAAGACTATTTTGTTAGATGTGAGTCCGCACTCGGATGTTGACCGTTCCCCCAGCTGGCCGAAGTGGTAACTTACCCTCATCGCTGTCCAATGGCGACGGAGATCATACAGCACGGGGGAAGAAATGCCTCTCATTCGCATTGACGCAATCGCCGGGCGCACGCCTGCACAGGTGACGCGACTTCTGGATGCCGCTCATCGCGCAATGCTGTCCGCGTTCCAGGTGCCCGAGCGCGATCGCTATCAGATTTACCAAGAGCATGCAGCGGAACACTTCATTGTGCAGGACACCGGCCTCGGCATCCCGCGCACCAACCAGGTCATCGTCGTCACCGTCGTCAGCCGTCCGCGCAGCCAGGAGGCGAAGCAGAAGTTTTACGCCGAGCTCTGCCGCGAATTGAAGGACTCCTGCGGGATGGAAGCCAGCGATGTCATGGTCTCGATCGTGACCAACACCGATGCCGACTGGAGTTTCGGCAATGCGCGCGCACAGTTCCTGACCGGCGAGTTATAGAGGAGTAAGAAGGTCAGGGTCGTCACACCCGCCCGAAAAACAATCGCAAAAGGAAACGGCCAGTTGCGATGAACCGAGTCCCGCGACGCGAGACGGAATTTGACGACTCTGCACCCGCGATAAACCGAGTCTCGCCCCGCCGGGTGCCCCATCCTAGCCTTCCTTTGGCTAGGGTGGGGATTTTCGCTGGAGGCGGCATAAGCACCGCCGCCGAAACGAACCGAGTCTCACAACGCGAGACGGAAGATCATAGCCCAGCGTTTCAACGCTGGGTAGGCGTCCCGAAACAACCCGAGTCCCTTCAGGGACGGCACTACCCCGCGGAATCCGATTGACGTCACGCATTTCTAGCATGAAACGAAAAGCCCCGCCCGGGCTTAGGACTCACTTCTCTTGGTTGCTACAGAATTTTGCTTGCTGTTCGGGAGTCAGCTTGCCTGACCCGCACATGGCGGCGACATTATCCTGCGCTGGTATCGGAGCGGCCTTGTTTGCTGCTTTGGGCAGCTTCATTCGCGTGTACTTTCCCTTCTTCTGTGGGTTTGTAGGGTCGGGAATGACGATGTAGGTAACGCCCCCATGATGCTCAATGGTGTACAAGATTTTGGCACTGTCACCGAACTTGTCACCGAACTTATCCTCCTCTGAGCCGAATTGAACACGCTGCAAGAATGTCTGTGTTCCATCTTCCTCGGTCAGCACAAAGATCCAAGTCTGATTGCACGAAAGGAAAAAAGCTGCAGCCGTTGCTCCCCCTACGCAATCACGTACGACCAGAGCGCTCCCATCAGGCATGTCAGCTACCAGCTTGCCCCGATAATCGTCAACGATACCACCCGTGCAATGCACAGCGGTGAGTCCGGGAGTGCAATCCGTCGTGTCTGAGAATCCTGTTGTACGCTTGCCACCGATGTGGAGCGTGACTTTGCTTAACGTACCGCTGAGATACTCTTTGTCCTTCGCCAGCGCACCTTGTGCAAGTAGCAGAGCGACGATCATCATTAGCAGAATCTTCTTCACAAACAGTCTCCCAGTTTGCGTTCGAGAGGCGCACGGCCCATTCGAAACGAACTTGCCGTGCACCGTCGAGGGTCTCGCCGTGCGCAACTGTCTCATTCCCTGGACGATTCTTTGTAGCACTGGAGAGAGTTTTGCGCAAAAGGAAACGGCCACCAAGATTTCTCTTGATGGCCGTTATTTATGTCGGCGACGACCTACGGTTCCGACTTTTGCGATTGCGCGGCCTGTTTCATGCGAAAGAGAGCGAGAGTAAGTTCGGAGACCGCCCGCAGGCGCTCATGATCCGGCAGGCCCTGCCATTGGCGCTGTTCCTCTGCCTTCATCTCGTCGAAGCTTGCGTAAACGGTGATCGCTTTGTCCATCGGAATGTTTGTAGCACCCCCGGGTTCGCTTTGCAACGCAGCGGGATATCGCGTGCTGACTGTCTGAGTGACCCATCCCAGCCTTCTCTTGGCTAGGATTCTGGTTCGAAGCAAAACGTCACCGCAGACGCCATGATGGACCGAGTCTCGCGGCGCGAGACGGAAGAGGATAGCCGAGCGTTTCAACGCTGGATAGGCATTCCATTCAGATTCCGAGTCCCTTCAGGGACGGCACAACGCGACGCGAATCCGAATCGACCTCACGGGTTGGTGATCACGAAACGAAAAGTCCCACCCGAGCAAACGAATCTCGGATGGGCCACCCGGCCGGCAGCGACGCCTTGGGCCTCCTTCGACCCAAACTTCTTCCTTTCCTTAGCTCTCCAGAGGATTTAGACTCGCAGACGAAATAATCCCTGAATACGCCGACTGAACGCCAGACAAGGCCAAGATAATGATCATAGAGCCGAGCAAGCAATACATAAATTGGTTTTACGAAGAGGATAAGAAGGGCACTCTTCTGATAACCCCGAAATACCAGAGAAATCCAATCTGGTCCCTTGCTCAGAAGTGTTTTCTTATTGATAGCATCCTCTCCGACATACCTATACCTCCCATCTATTTGAATGTCGTGTCGCAAAAGCTCGGAAACAGCCGACGAACGATCTATGAAGTTGTGGACGGACAGCAGCGGCTAAGAGCAATCCTCGAATTTCTCAACAACGAATATATATTGGACCAGCATACGGCCAAAATGTACAAGGTCTCTGCTCTCTATATGAAGCTCATTGGGAAGAACTACTCCCAGCTTTCAGAAGACCACCAGGATAAGATATGGAATTTTCCTCTCGCAGTTCAGGAGATACGCGAATACGGCGAGGCGGAGATTAGGGACACATTTCGAAGGTTAAATTCTGTAGTCGAGCGTCTCAACAAGCAAGAGCTCCGCCATTCGCAATTTTTTGGGGAGTTTGCAAAACTCGTTTCGGAATTAACGTTGCATCCATTTTGGATAAAGTCCAAAGTTGTGTCTCGCTCAGATGTTCGGAGAATGCGAGACGCCGAGTTCATCAGTGAGTTAATCGTTCTTATATTGGATGGAATCCAAGATGGACAGAAGAGCCTAGATCGTTTCTACGCCCGATATGATGCTACTTTCCCTCAAAAGCACAAGACTAAGGCTACATTTCTTTCGTTCCTGCAGCTTCTGGAACCTCTGATTCCGGTGATCCAAGGCACCCGGTTTCGGAAGCGGGCTGATTTCTATGCGCTTTTCGCCGCCCTGGTGTTGTCCGAGGTAACTGAGCTAGATGTTAAGCAGGTCGGATCTAAGTTGGAGGCGCTTTCCAAGTCGTTGGAGAAAGAGCCAGAGGAGCTTCGGGGACGGGCATCGCGATACTACAGCACCGTAATCGAAGGACCCAACAAATTGTCGAAGCGTAAAGAGAGAACTCTGATAATTCAGGAACTGCTGGAGAACGTCCGAGTCATAAGTACCAGTCAATGCCGAAGAACCCTAAGCCGACCCCAAGAGCCGTAGTGGAGGAATTCATTACGGCTGTGGAGGCGCTGGAAGAGGGATTCGACGGTCTTGTGGCAGCCCTAGCGGCTGGATCAAAGCCTGCCAAAAACAGTAACGTCACAAACGTGGTCGCGGAGCAGTTTGCGACCAGCGTAGCTATTTTGTGGGAGAATTTCGTGCATGAGGTGCTTGTCGCATATGTCCTCCGCAATCACAAGAAGTACTTGACACAGCTGCAAAAGAAGATATCTGCATCCGTCACGGGCAAGTTCGGAGCGCATTGTGGCAAGAAGATAGTATTTGTCTTTGGGACTCCCGCGTCGGTCGCCGACATTGAGCCGCTCCTTAACCCTAAAGGGCGGAACATCACTGTTACGTCCGGGGATGCCCTCGCCTCTACTGCCAATGAACTGCTCAAAGGCTCCATTGCCCGGAAATTTTCCTTGGATAAAGAAGACCGTGTGTTCGTCAACCTTCTCATCGCACTCAGAAACTTCTTGGCACACAGAAGCACTGCGGCCAGGGCCCTGCTAATTGAGGCTATTAGGAAAGCTGATGTTACCGGCAAGAATACAAATCTGCACGCGGACTCCATCAGACTGCGAAGATATCTTTCGGAGCGCTGCCCGACGGGCGACAGCCGTCTCAAGGCGATTTTTGCCCGGGTTAAGGAGGTCGGAGCCAATTTGACCTAAGGTGCGGTCACTTCGCGGCGCAAAAGGAAACGGCCACCAAGATTTCTCTTGATGGCCGTTATTTATGTCGGCGACGACCTACTCTCCCACACACTTTCGCGTGCAGTACAATCGGCCCAGCGGGGCTTGACTTCCGTGTTCGGGATGGGAACGGGTATTTCCCCCGCGGTAAGATCACCGGCTTCGCAGGCGCGTGCATTTCTGCATCTCGGCCGCAGGCGTGAGTTACACGCACGACCTATTGCGCCAAACCTGTAAAGAACTCTCTAGCGATTCCTGGGAACCGCAGATCCCTCGTCGCGACTGAAGCGCTCCTCGGGATGACAAACCATTAAGAGCTGCGGTGACGCGAGCCTAAAGGCTCGCCCTACCGTCAGTGCTGCCTGGCCACCGACAACTGGCCACGGGCGACTGATCTCTCACAACTGAATAGCATCAGGATTTTTCTACAAGCTCGCTACATTAAGGCTGGAGCTCCGTCGAGCTCCGCACGCTGACAAGTTCTTCAGCGTGCTCATGCCGGTAGATACGGCGCGCCGTCACTTCTCCGGGGCTAAAGCCCTGGATGGTCACTGCGCTCTGACGCTGGCCTGAAGGCCAGCTCTACCACCATGTTCACGGGGCCTCGCTATATTGTCCGCCAATTTCTGCGGACTATAGTTGGGCTCGTGCAGCCAAGTAAATTTTATGGTCAAGCCGAACGGGCGATTAGTACTGGTAAGCTTCACGCATTACTGCGCTTTCACATCCAGCCTATCAAACACGTAGTCTTCGTGTGCCCTTCTTTACCCTTGAGGGTTGGGAGATCTCATCTTGAGGTGTGCTTCACGCTTATATGCATTCAGCGTTTATCACAACCGAACTTCGCTACCCAGCCGTGCCATTGGCATGACAGCTGGAACACAAGAGGTTCGTCCATCCCGGTCCTCTCGTACTAAGGACAGGTCCTCGCAAATCTCCTACGCCCACATCAGATAGGGACCGAACTGTCTCGCGACGTTCTGAACCCAGCTCACGTACCGCTTTAATAGGCGAACAGCCTAACCCTTGGAACCTTCTACAGCTCCAGGATGCGATGAGCCGACATCGAGGTGCCAAACCGGAGCGTCGATATGAACTCTTGGCTCCGATCAGCCTGTTATCCCCGGCGTACCTTTTATCCGTTGAGCGATGGCCCTTCCATACAGAACCACCGGATCACTAAGGCCTGCTTTCGCACCTGCTCGTCTTGTTGGACTCGCAGTCAACCACACTTATGCCTTTGCACTCGACGGCTGATTTCCAAACAGCCTGAGTGTAGCTTCGCGCGCCTCCGTTACAGTTTAGGAGGCGACCGCCCCAGTCAAACTACCCGCCTCACTATGTCCCTCTCCCGGATTACGGGAGTAGGTTAGAACCACAGAATTCGCAGGGTGGTATCTCACCGTTGGCTCCTCCAAGCCCGAGAGCCTGAAATCAAAGCCTCCCACCTATCCTGCGCAGCAAATGCCATAGTTCATAGTGAAGGTATAGTAAAGGTGCACGGGGTCTTTCCGTCTAGATGCGGGTAACCGGCATCTTCACCGGTACTACAAGTTCGCCGAGTCGCTCGTTAAGACAGTCGCACGATCGTTACGCCATTCGTGCAGGTCGGAACTTACCCGACAAGGAATTTCGCTACCTTAGGACCGTTATAGTTACGGCCGCCGTTCACCGGGGCTTCAGTTCGAAGCTTCATCTTGCGATTGACCTCTCTCTTTAACCTTCCGGCACCGGGCAGGCGTCAGCCCCTATACGTCGTTTTCGACTTTGCAGAGACCTGTGTTTTTGTTAAACAGTCGCCGTGCGCGCTTCACTGCGGCCCCCTCAGCCTTGCAGCCTAGCGGGGCACCCCTTCTCCCGAAGTTACGGGGTTAATTTGCCGAGTTCCTGAACGAGCGTTCTCTCGAGCGCCTTTGGATATTCTCCTCGTCTACCTGTGTCGGTTTGAGGTACGGTTCCCGTCGGTTCTCCTTAGAGGTTTTTCTTGGCAGCGTGGAATCGGTGCGTTTCGTCCATACGGACTACTCCTTTGCGTCTCAGCGTTAATGCCTCTCCGGATTTGCCTAAAGAGACCGCCTTACACGCATCGAACCTGATAGCCATAACAGGCTACACGTATCCTTCTGCGTCACCCCATCGTATAACGAACCAAAGGGAGTTCCGGAATATTAACCGGATGTCCATCGACTACGCCTTTCGGCCTCGCCTTAGGGACCGACTAACCCTGAGCGGATTAACCTTCCTCAGGAAACCTTAGACTTTCGGCGCGGAGGGTTTTCACCTCCGTTATCGCTACTTATGCCGGCAGGGTCTCTTCTCAACCGTCGACGGGTCCTTACGATCCCGCTTCAAACTGTTGGGAATGCTCTCCTACCACGCATGGCTTGACGCCATGCATCCGCTGCTTCGGTGCTCAGCTTAAGCCCCGTTGAATTGTCGGCACCGGACCGCTTGACCAGTGAGCTATTACGCTTTCTTTAAAGGATGGCTGCTTCTAAGCCAACCTCCTGGCTGTCTGGGCGTTCCGACATCCTTTCCCACTTAGCTGAGACTTGGGGACCTTAGCAGGCGATCTGGGCTGTTTCCCTCTCGACAACGAAGCTTAGCCCCCGCTGTCTGACTCCCGTACTAGTTGTCCACGGCATTCGAAGTTTGGTTGGATTCAGTAAGCTGGAAAGCCCCCTAGTCCATCCAGATCTCTACCACCGCTGCAAATCATACGAGGCTAGCCCTAAAGCTATTTCGGAGAGAACGAGCTATCACGGAATTTGATTAGCCTTTCACCCCTACCCTCAGCTCATCCGAGCTTTTTTCAACAAACACCGGTTCGGTCCTCCAGTGGGTGTTACCCCACTTTCAACCTGGCCAAGGGTAGATCATCCCGCTTCGCGTCTATTCCTGCCAACTGAACGCCCTATTAGGACTCGCTTTCGCTACGGCTCGCTTACGCTTAACCTTGCTGACAAGAATAACTAGCCGGCTCATTATGCAATAGGCACGCGGTCAGGCATTCCCTTGCGGGCATAGCCCTCCCACTGCTTGTAGGCACACGGTTTCAGGTACTATTTCACTCCCCTCGCTGGGGTTCTTTTCACCTTTCCCTCACGGTACTGGTTCACTATCGGTCAGAAGCTAGTATTTAGCCTTACGGAATGGTCTCCGTAGATTCAGACAGGGTTTCACGTGCCCCGCCCTACTCAGGTATCCGCTTCGAGTCCAGCTCGTTTTCGTCTAAGTGGCTATCACACTCTATGGCTCCCCTTTCCAGAGGGCTTCGACTAACGACTGGATTGGTAACTCTACTGTTGCGGACCCTACAACCCCTAAGCCACCCGAAGGTGATTTAGGTTTGGGCTGTTCCGAGTTCGCTCGCCACTACTATCGGAATCACTGTTGTTTTCTTTTCCTCCAGGTACTGAGATGGTTCACTTCCCTGGGTTTGCTCGTACCCGACTATTTATTCATCGGGCCGTTATACGGTTTTACCGTATAGGGTTTCCCCATTCGGAAATCCCCGGATCAATGCCTACTTGCGGCTCCCCGAGGCTTATCGCAGCTTGCCACGTCCTTCATCGCCTGCTTCTGCCAAGGCATCCACCATGCGCCCTTAGTAGCTTGACCACAAAATTTACTCAGCTCACATCAGCCTTGCGGCCGATCCGTGCCGAGAAATTTCATGATGCTTTTGCTCTGCTCAT
>CAVONC010000002.1:90000-205630 GCA_963697175.1 uncultured Acidobacteriaceae bacterium
ACGACACGAATCCTGCGATTCGAGCCGTCGTCCTCGAAACCTTTCAAACATACTACGCCTTTTCCCGTGCTGTCAACCCGAGAACCTATTTAGGCATCAGGGAGCACCTGGCGCTCAAACGCTGTGATTCGCGATGGCTTTTCACCACGGAGACACTGAGGACACGGAGAAGATTGAAATCTTGAAAACTCCGTGATCTCCGTGCCTCCGTGGTGAACCGCTTTCTTGGCGATTCACGCGGAGCAAACGCAGCATGTTCCGCTCTGGCCTGCCTCGGCACTGAATTCTGCGCACAAAGGCACCAGAGCGTTCGAATTGATTAAAGATCTTGTTCTGGAGGTTTTCGGATTCCCGCTAACCCTGCCGAGCACGCTGGCCCAGCATCCAGCCCCGTGGCCGGGGCAGCTTATAACGAAGCGCTAACCATTAGACGCCAGTTCCAATCGCACGATTCAAAATCACACGCGCTCACTGGCGACAGCAACGCTCCTTGCTGACTTCATTTTTATACCAAGATTCATCGTTCAACGCAACCCTTGACCCGCAACTTTTGCAGCGAAACGCGCGGAATCCAGTCGCAACCCGCATAAACACTGGCGATTCTGCACTCGAAAAAAATTGGCGATGCTGCCCTGACGGAGTGCAGTTCTTGCGTGCAATCTGTAATTCCACATCATTCTCACACCGTTTGCACAAGGGATCACCCGCTGACCGCCGACGCTCAATGGAAGCCAAGGAGCGTTGCTCCTGAATGAATTGTCATCGCGAGGAGGCCTTCAGGCCGACGAGGGATCTGCTTTTCGTCTTGAGCAGCCGGCGACGCACTCTGCGACTACTTCTCCTTCCGAGCCTCGGCTTCCGCCAGCCATCCACGCCGCAGCCTCTCCTCCGGCACGCTCGACAGGTAGGGTTTGATATCGAGGATCGGCGTGCCATCCAGCATGTCGACGCCGCGCACGTGCAGGTCGGCGCCTTCACGCCGCAGCAACTCCACCACCGTCAGTCCAATCGGATTCGGACGCCGCGGCGATCGCGTCGCGAACACGCCGTGCGGCCGGTTATCGCAAGGCGGCGTTCCCACCAGATCGAAGCCCTGCGCGCGATCGAACTCCCAGATGACGAACAGATGCGAGAGGCCTTCGATATCCGTGAGTCCCGCCTCATATTCCGGCAGAATTTTGAGCACGCCCTCGGCCTGATGCTGCGCTCCCAAGTCCCTTGGGAACCTGACTCGTGTCTTTATATGGGCTGCTCACATATCCAATCGGCCGCGAAGTAAACATTCTTGCAAACATCTCCAATTACGTACAGACTGCTTGAATGACTCCACGACGCACTGCCTACGGTAAAGCCCGAAGGGCGACATTTGTTTAGCCGTGGGCGTAAGCCCGCGGTCACGAAGTACGTCTAAGAGCTGAGCCGCGGAGCGGCGCCATTCCTCACCCCGACCCCGAAACCAGATTCCATCATTCCGGCTCGGCGTGCGCGTGCAAACTTCGCAGCGGATTGCGCAGGTTCGAAACTGCGAAGCCTTGCTCGTCGCTGCGCCCGATCTGAAAAACAATCGCGCTCTCAGGCTGCTCCCAACATCCCCACAAAATCGCCGAGCCCCCAAGCGGAATCCATGCCAAGTCGCACACTGGATGATTCTTAACTTCCACATCACCGAGAGCGTCTGGATTTAGCTTGTTCCCATATGGCGTTGCCACAACCGCCGGACCCGAGATCTCGACTTCCGCGCCAGGCTCAACTCTGACGAAGAAAATTGCGGCGCGATCGTCCGCCAACAATTCGACGGTCTTGGTTTTGTCGAATATCTCAACTGCGTAAGTTTCCGCGGAAACACGACTCGGCGCAGACCCACGTTTCAATTCGCCCGCCCGCGGCCACAACTCCACTACAACGTTTCGCAGCGGATTCTCTCCAATGTTGTCGACCACATGTACCAGCCCTGCCGACAACAACTCGCACTCACCGTCGCGATAGCTCAGCCGCTTCGGCTCTTCATCGCGCGCCGCACTGATGATCTCGGAGTCGCTCGCCGAGTAGAGAAGATAGTCCTGCGGATGCCGATGGCACAGCGTGCGATCATGCGGCGGAATCTCCACTGCGAAAGCGCGCACAAATTCATTGGCGAGCACGAGATGGTGTCGCGGCTCGTCAGCAATGTCGACTACGTGAGAGCAATCGTAGGTCTGATCCATAGCAGCATCTTAAGCTCGTGGCTCGTAGCTCGCGGCTCGAGGCTCTCGGCTAAGAGCTAACAGCTTGCTCCATTTGCCCGCATCTTCGCGCATTCGCTATAATTCATCCTGCTGAGCGGGAGTAACTCAGTGGTAGAGTGCGACCTTGCCAAGGTCGAAGTCGCGGGTTCAAATCCCGTCTCCCGCTCCATAACACCGCTCTCGCAGCTGCGCCCAGCTTGGCCCGCGAGGGTGTTCCGCAGAGTTGACCTCCGAGGGCGCGGTCGCCAAGTGGTAAGGCCGAGGTCTGCAAAACCTCTATCGGCGGTTCGATTCCGCCCCGCGCCTCCAAAATCAGCCGTGAGCTCGTGAGCCTTGAGCTCTTCCCTCCTCCGCCACTCACGCCTTGGAGTACAAACGCTTGCAAGGACAACCACGTGCAGATCAGACGCGCCCGTCCTCTTCAGAAGGTTGTCATCACGAGGAGGGCTTCAGCCCGACGAGGGATCTGCTTCCCCGTCCCCCACTTTCGAACATCCTCCCTGTGATCGCCGTCACAGCCACATGTGCGCCTAATCCGGCACACTAAGTCATGTTTATGGATCGCTTCGCCATCATCAACAACCGCAAGCGCGCCATCATTGCGCTCATCCACTCCGTCTTCTTTCTTGGCGTGGCGGGCGTGCAGTTGGCGATCTCACACGCGGCGCCTTTCTCGCTGCGCGGCGAGAAGGTTGTTGGCGGCGTCATCCTGCTGACGATCTATGTGATCGTCACTACCGTCCTGCTGATCCTGCTTCGCTTCTCACGCTGCACCAAGGAGCGGCTCTACTTTGCCTTCTGCTCAGCCAGCGCCGGCTTCGGCCTGGTGAGAATCTGGCTCGGCGATCCCGTCACTTCATGCCAACGTGCTTCGCGTGCTGCTCTTATTTTGCGCAGTGATCATCGGTACGGGAATCCTCCGCACGCATTCCGCACCTGTCGCGCGCGAAGCCCGAGTTCAGTAACCTAGAACGCCGCCGCGCCCGCTTCGGCCACCGCGTGGTCCTGCTCGCCTGACCCACCACTAACGCCGATCGCCCCCACGACTTTGCCATCACGCTTCAGCGGAATGCCGCCGGCAAAGATCATGATCTTGCAATCATTCGAGACGTGGATGCCGAAGAACTGCCCGCCCGACTGCGAGTGGGTTGCAATATCCTTCGTCGCAATGTCGAAGGCTCGCGAGGTATAGGCCTTCTTGATCGAGATATCGATGCTGCCGAACCACGCGCCATCCATACGAACATGCGACACGAGGTTGCCGCCTTCATCGGCTACCGCAATGTTCATCGGCTGCCCGATCTCCTGCGCTTTCTTCTCCGCGGCTGCAATCACCCGCCGCGCATCTGCCAGATTCACTCCCGCCATAAGTCCTCCACAGTTATGAAATCAGATTTGCAAAATGTTTTGCACCACAGCAACATTTCTCAAGACCTACTTCTTCACGATGCAAACAGGCTGTACGACAAAATCGCCAGCACGATCAGCGTAATCCAGACATACATGTGGTCGTGCTCGATGGCGAACGCCACGGCCGAGAACGCCACGCGCGCCACCGGCGTCGCGATCAACAGCAGGAGTCCGAGCTGGATGATCGCTTGCGCCTTGAACTGCATCACGCCGTGCATGATGTCGGTGGGACTCTTCAGACTCTGCGGTTCGCCGGTAAACGTCCCGTAGTGTGGCGCCTCATGTCCATGCCGCGCCAGGTACACCACGCCGCCGAACAGCACGACGGCGGCGGCCAGGATCACACCTGTGCGCAACAGCGTCCCGATAATGATTTCGATGCGCTGGTCGTTCCACGTCCCTGGCTTCTGTGCCACCACGTTCTCGTCGCTCATAACCGCCCTGTCGCTCCGTTGAAGATCATTTCAATGCCTAGCGCGACAATTACCGCAGCAAACAGGTATCGCAGCGCTTTCACCTTTGCCGTAACCAGCAGCTTTGCCCCAATCAACGATCCCGCCAGCACGCCCAGCATCACCGGCATCGCGATACCCGGTGAGATGTAGCCTCGGTTCAGATACAAACCAGCGCTGGCTGCCGCGGTCACGCCGATCATGAAGTTGCTGGTGGTGGTGGAGACCTTGAATGGAATCTTCATCGCCTGGTCCAAGGCCAGCACCTTGACCGCTCCCGACCCGATGCCCAGCAATCCCGACATCACACCGGCTCCAAACATCAGGCCGTAGCCGGCAGGCACACCGGTAACGCTGTAGGGCTGCGGCCCTTCGGGGGTGGGACAAGTGCCGTTCAGCTTCAGCTTCTCCGCCAGCGGTGATGATTTCATCTCCGGCCCGTGTTCTTCCCGATGCCGGCTCGACAGATATGCTGAGTACAACAGCACCAGCCCGAAGACGATGGCGATGGCGCTGCCCGAGACGTGCAAGGCAATCGCCGCGCCGACCACCGCGCCGACCGTCGTCGCCGTCTCCAAAAACATTCCGATGCGAATGTTGGAATAGCCTTCCCGGACGTATGCGGCGGCTGCACCTGAAGAAGTTGCGATGACCGAGACCAGTGAGGCTCCGATCGCGTAGCGAATGTTGACGTGAAACGCCAGGGTCAACATGGGCACAATGACTACGCCGCCACCGAGCCCCGTCAGTGCGCCGAGAAATCCTGCGAGCAGAGACCCGAGCGCTAACAGTCCGCTGAACTCAAGAACATTCATGCCGTTTCACAATCTTCGCTGAACCGACGCTGTCTTGGTGAACAGGTCGAGCAGTGTAAGGATTGTAAACGCTGACGGGAACCGCCTCTGGCTCAGCTGCAGCCGGGCACTTGATTCGAGTGATCGCTGAACCCCGTTTGCATACTCGCTCGCTGAAAGCGCGCGGCCCACAGAGTCGGAGTCGGATGTGAGCTCTGGATTTTGCTCGCGGAACGCGATACGGTAGTGACATCCCGGGCGCGGTACCCAAGTGGTAAGGGAGAGGTCTGCAAAACCTTTATGCGCCGGTTCGATTCCGGCCCGCGCCTCCAGCATTTTCTTGCAACTGTCTGATTTCCCTAGACATTTTGAGCGCGTTCCAATTCCGCAATGGCGTCGATGATGACTAGCACCGCTGTCAAGCAGGCTGCCGGCATCGAACCGTTCGCGGCAGCTGACGACCTCGTATGGCTGAGCTCGCTGGGCGAATGATCTTTCATCAACCGAAGCAAGTCTTTGCCCCGTAACCTCAGCCCATGTCGGCAAGGGTTCTCAACGTCCTGCGACTTGCTCGCGTGTCATCTGGCCCATAAATTTCTCCGCACCCTGAAGCGTAGCCTCCGGCGTTACGCGCGCGAACAAATCCAGAGAACGAGCAATGAGCCCTGTCCAACCAGTCTGGTGGCTGGCGCCCAGGCCTGCCCCATTGTCGCCATGGAAGTATTCGTAGAAGAGGATGTAGTCCTTCCAGTAGGGATCTTCCTGGAACTTCTTCGTACCTCCATAGACCGGACGCTTGCCGCTGGCGTCGCGCAGAAACATCTTCGACAGCCGATTCGCAATTTCCTTTGCGACTTCGAAAAGTGTCATGTACTGGCCGGAGCCAGTCGGGCACTCGACTTTGTAGTCAGGGCCGTAGAAGGGGTACATCTGCAGCAACCCGCGAATGATCAGTGCGTTAACCGGCATCCAGATCGGTCCCCGCCAGTTGGAGTTGCCGCCGAACATTCCTGTGTTCGATTCCGCCGGCAGGTATTCCACCTTGTACTCCTGACCGCCAAGATTGAATACAAAGGGGTGATCGCGGTGATACTTGGACAACGAACGAATTCCGTAGGGGCTAAGAAATTCGTTCTCGTCCAGCATGTAGCCCAGAATGCGCGTTAGCTTCTCCTTGTCGCATACGGAGGCCAGCCTGCGCCCCTGGTATCCACCGGCCGCGGGGTCGTCGGCCCTCGTAATTTTCTTGAACACCTCGGGGTGGCGCTTGCGGAACAATTCCATCAGCTCAATGATTCGGGGGTGTTTCTTGAAGGTCTCCGCCTCGAATACATTGGTAGCACATAACGGTAGCAAGCCAACCATCGAGCGGATCTTCAAGCGTGTGGTGTCGCCATTGGGGAAATGCAAGAGGTCGTAAAAGAAGCCGTCGTGCTCGTCCCACATCTGATCCTGGCTCCCGCCGATGCGGTCCATGGCATACGTGATCCAGGCAAAGTGCTCAATGAAGCGGAAGGCAATCTCCTCGTACATCTGGTCGTACTCCGTCAGAACCAGCGCGATCTCCAGCATGCACAGGCAATAGAACGCCATCCAGGCGGTACCGTCCGCCTGGTCCAGATGGCCGCCCGTCGGCAGCGGCGCGCTGCGATCGAAAACGCCGATGTTGTCGAGGCCCAGGAAGCCGCCGGCAAAGACGTTGCGGCCCTCGGGATCTTTGCGATTGATCCACCAGTTGAAGTTCAGCATCAGTCCCTGGAACGAGCGCTCCAGGAAGCGTAGATCAGACCGGCCCAGCTCGGTTTCGATGCGATAGAGGAACAGCGTCGCCCAGGCGTGTACCGGTGGATTCACATCGCTGAAGTTCCACTCATAGGCGGGAATCTGTCCGTTGGGGTGGGCGTACAGTGTCCGCAGCATCAGCAGCAACTGCTCCTTCGCGAAGTCGAAATCCACCAGCGACAGGGCAATGGTATGGAATCCGAGATCCCACGCCGCGTACCACGGATACTCCCATTTGTCCGGCATCGAGATCACGTCGTTGTTCAGCATGTGAAACCATTCCGTGTTGCGCACCTTCTTGTTGCCGGAACTCAGCACGGGATGCGAGTCATGCTCCAGCAGCCACTTGTCGAGGTCGAAATAGTAAAACTGTTTGGACCACAACATCCCCGCCAGTGCCTGGCGATGAACCCTGCGCTCATCTTCGCTGAGGTTCTTGGGTGTGATGCGGTCGTAGAACTCGTCGGCTTCCCCCAGACGCTGGATGAAGACCTGGTCAAAGTCCCCAAAACCTTTTCCCTTATCGGCCAGGCGCAGTCGCACGACACTGCTTCCATGTCCCGGCACGTTGAGAACGTAATGCGCGGCCGCCTTCGTCCCTGTCTTACCGGGATTCACGGCATCCTTCTTCCCTGAGACGACGTATTCGTGGAAGGCGTCCTTCACATAAGGAGACGGGTTATTCCCGCCCCACAGGCGGCTGGCATTCGACTCGTTCTCAGTAAACAAAAGTTCGGCCGCGCCTTCACACTGCAGCGTGTACTCGCCAAGCTGAGGATGCGAGGCCTGTATGTCATTCCGGCTTGACTGCCGCAACCTAGGCTTGGGTTGGCCTTCATCCCCCGACCAGACGTTCCGATACCACAATGTGGGAAGCACATGTAGTTCCGCTGCCCGTGATCCGCGGTTATGGACGGTAATCTTGATCAGGAGATCTTCGGGGTCGGCCTTGGCGTACTCAACGAACACATCGAAGTAGCGGTCTTCGTCGAATACACCTGTGTCCAACAGCTCGTACTCCATTTCTTCACGCGAGCGCCCCCGGTTGGTCTCCACCAGGTCGCGGTACGGATACTCGGCCTGCGGATATTTGTAGAGATACTTCATGTAGGAGTGAGTCGGCGTGCTGTCGATGTAGAAGTAATATTCCTTGACGTCCTCACCGTGATTGCTCTCGCTATTGGTCAGGCCGAACAGGCGCTCCTTCAGGATCGGGTCGCGGCCGTTCCACAACGCCAGGGCAAAGCAGAGCTGCTGCTTATCGTCCGAGATTCCGGCCAGACCGTCCTCTCCCCAGCGATAGGCGCGAGAACGCGACTGGTCGTGCGAGAAGTAATCCCAGGCATTACCGTCTTCGCTGTAGTCCTCGCGCACCGTGCCCCATTGCCGTTCACTGAGATAAGGGCCCCACTTTTTCCACGGGATACCTTGCTCGCGCGCGGTGTTCAGTCGCTTCTGTTCCTCAACCTCTTCATATTTGAACGGTGTGGTCTGAGACGGTGACATAAAAGCTCTCCTTTTAAGATTCGCCAGTACTCTAGCATGCGCAAGAAATCGGTCTTATTGCTCGCTGGTGAATTGGAATAGCGGTCTTCCGTGATTTGACATTAAAGTCCTCAGGATTGTGCTTGACAACTGGCACTTTTGACAGTCGGCGACATTTTGCGTACTAGGGGAAAAGCGCAACGGGGATCGCTAAATCCATGTCGTACCCAGTTTCATCTTTGCCGGTGGAGTATGACCCACGAAAATCAAGCGCCGTAGGCGCGACATATCATAGCCCAGCACGTAGCCGAAGGCGGAGTGCTGGGTCAGTGGGAAAAACAACCAGAGTCCCCCGGGGACGACACGGTTCTCACGCAGACTCTTCAGTCGTGCCGATAAGGCGCTTATTTTCTTACCTCCCGAGCGGGCTTCAGCCTGCGAGGGATCTGCCTTCCGACTCTCTCCGCAGCCCGTTTAGCCGTTCCGCATCACGCCAACATCTCACGCAGACACCAAGGTCGTGCCCTGACACGAACCCTCACCCAAGCCGGAACACTATGTGAGATAGGTTCTAGTTCTTGCCGAACCACAAGTTCAGCACGAGTCCCAGCTGGTTTAATTGTTGATTTGGACTCTTGCCGGTATTGTTCTGGTGTTCATAGTAGGGATTGAATTCGACATGCTCGCCAAGGGGAAACAGACAGCCGGCAAATAAGGACGTCGTGCTCCACTTCTGATATTGGCTGGTGTACCAGACCTCGGCGCTGAGGTAGGGCGAAGGGTGATAGCTACGAATCGTCAAGGGCCGCTCAACGTTGATGAGATTGCGGTAGTGCCAGGAGAACCCGCCATTCTGCCAGTCGAGGTCGGCACGATTTCTGTCGGACAGAAGTAACTTGCCAGGGGACGGTAAGTTCAGTATCACGTATGGCTCCAGGCGATTTGTGGGTACTTCGCCCGGGGTCGGAAGAATTCTATATCCGACGGAGAAGAGCATCAGCTGGGACTTCGACTTATCCAAGTCAAATTGTGTGATGTCGAAGAGTTTGCTTAACTGTTTCAGGTACAGCTGGATACTGGGCCCAATCTCGGCCGTGGTCGGTTCACCGCCCTCACGAGTTTCTTTCACCTGGAACTGTACGCGGAGGTCCGGATTGAAGTTGTAATAGGCATCAATCTCCGGCAGAGTCTCGCCCGTCTGTGCGCTCGCCGGTGAGGGCAACGCCGCGATCACAATCGCTAATATTAGCCACAGTCTTCGCACCTGAGATCACTGAGCAGTCCGGCCTGGCGGAAGTAAAACCCCCACACCGCACAAAACGCATACCCTCTTACGTTTTCTACCATGCGAAGGCGTGAAAAGTCCGTGAGCCAGAAGAGAAACTCAGAGGGATCGGATTCAATGCAGCCATGGATTCGGCGCGATGACAACATTTGGGGCGCGAGAGGCAAACCCTCCCTGGATGCGTGCCGCTATGCGTCCTGCGATACGATTTCGACGACAAAAGGCGAAACGCAATAGAATTACTGTGCCGAAAGGAACCAGAATCTTGTCACGCAGAATAAAGCCAGTGACGGCAACGAACAAGCCGGCGAATGTTCCCAGCAAGCGGCGATGGCTGGTGGTCGTCGCGCTTGCCCTGATCGCCTGCGCCGGCCTCGTCTTCTACAAGCGCGCTACAACCGCCAATCAGCCCGTGAGTGCAAATGCCGGCATGCCGCCCAGCCAGAACAGCGCGGGCGGAATGAGCGACGCCGCTGGCGGGCAAGTGAGTTTCGGTCCCACCGTCCCCAATAAAGACGCGACGCCTGCGAGCACGCCGGCGGGGATGGTTTGGATACCCGGCGGCGAGTTCTCCATGGGTGCGCAGAATCCCCCGGACATGGACGACGTAGGGATGAAGGCGACGCTGGATTCGCGGCCAATTCATCGCGTCTACGTCGACGGATTCTTCATGGACAAGACCGATGTCACGAATGCGGAGTTTGAGAAATTTGTGAAGGCGACAGGCTACGTGACGGTCGCTGAGCGCAAGCCGCGCGCCGAAGACTATCCCGGCGCTCCTCCTGAGAATCTGGTTGCGGGATCGGTTGTCTTCGCTCCCCCCGATCATCCGGTAAAGCTGAACGATTATTTTCAGTGGTGGACTTATGTCCCGGGCGCGAACTGGCGGCATCCCCTGGGCGCCAAGAGCAGCATAGCCGGCAAAGGAAACTACCCGGTCGTTCACATCGCCTACGAGGACGCTCAAGCCTATGCCAAATGGGCAGGCAAACGATTGCCCACCGAGGCGGAGTGGGAGTTTGCAGCGCGCGGCGGACTGGCGGGCAAGCCGTTCGTTTGGGGAGATGATTTTCGTCCGCATGGCAAGTGGATGGCGAACACGCATCAAGGGCACTTTCCTGATACCGATAGCGGCGAAGATGGTTATCGCGGCATTGCGCCAGTAGCTCAGTTTCCCGCCAATGGATATGGACTTTACGACATGGCGGGTAACGTCTGGCAGTGGACGAGTGACTGGTACCGTCCGGATTACTATCAGCACCTGCAGGCAGCTGGGCTGGCCCGCAATCCGCAGGGACCGGATTCCGCGTACGATCCTGCCGAGCCGGGCCAGGCCAAGAAGGTGCACCGCGGCGGGTCATTTCTTTGTACGGATCAGTATTGCTCGCGATACATTGTCGGCACTCGCGGAAAAGGGGACGTTGACACCGGGACCAATCATCTTGGGTTTCGTTGCGTCATGACTCTTCAGCAATCGCAGACGGCACAAAATCTCAACAAAACACTGCCCGTGACCAATCCTTAAGGGGACTCTGATTAAGTCCGCTTTTTGAAGGGGACGGTCTTCAGACCGTCCGTAAAAGCAGGAAAATCAACGCGGCTTTAGCCGCTGAGGGACTTCTCTCTGACTTAATCAGATGCTCCCTAAATGTTCAGAGGTCACAGACAAACCGCGAACCGATGGTGTGAGATTCTCGTGACTGCCTCATCCGACCGCTTTCGCTCCACACCGGACTTGCGGCAGTGGATTACTCTAGAGATGCGGATCCAGAACGACCCGGGCCGCCAGGAGGCTTCTACATGAGCATGAAAGCGACGGTTCGGCAGGTAGAGGGCATCGTCGTAGTAGATCTTAGTGGGCGCATCAAGCTAGGCGAGGGCAGCTCCATCCTGCGCGATACCGTCAAGGACCTGCTGAGCAAGGGACAGAAGAACATACTCCTGAATCTGGGCGATATCAGTTATATCGACAGTTCCGGCATCGGCGAGTTGGTCAGCGCCTTTACCTCCGTGCGCAACCAGGGCGGCGAATTGAAGCTCCTGCATCTCACCAAGAAAGTGCACGACCTGCTGCAGATCACCAAGCTGTACACCGTCTTCGACGTGAAAGACGACGAAGGCGACGCCATCGCCGCATTTCGCTAGCGTCATCGGAATGCGACCGTTAGCCAGTTGTTCCTGGTAGCGCGTCAGATCGAAGCCAGTGGTCACCGGGGAGGAGTCGCGCCAACGGCGAGTGCCTCGCTTCGCGACTCTTTTGTCGCCAGCCGTCTCCGCCATTCCAGCACGCAATAGGAACTCATGATGACGATGATGGGGTCGAGGGGATGACGATAATCCATGCTGCAATGGGTGATGTAATAAACCAGCGGATACGTGACCAGGATCAAGGCGAGCGGAAAGACATCCTGCCCTTTGCCCTCTGACCATGTAAATCGCAGCCCTCCCAGCAGCAGCAGGCTTATGGCGGACGTCAGGAAGATGTTGGGTAGGTAGAACGGCTCCCGCGCGAGGAAGCTTGGGTCCACCGACCAGAAGCCCGTCCACATATTTACGACATGCCGGACGGTCATCCAAGCGACGAACTTGGGATGCTGCCTGATGAAGGCCAAGGCTTCCGCCTTCTTCGCATCCATGTAGCCGATTTCCCCCAGCCCTTGCCACTGCGCATATTCCACCGGACTGGTGGTGGGATGAGCGGAGTCTGGCGTCACATCCGAGGTATCGCCGTTGTACCCTACATGCACCTCCATCCAGAAACCATCGCGCAAGGGGATAACGCGATGAAACGTTCGGTAATTGCGGACCGTCCACGGAGCGATCATTGCTACGAGTACACAGGCTGCCAGCAACCCCGGCCGTAACCATGCGAGGTTGGCTTTACGACGCTGCCAGGCAAGCCATGCGGCAACAAACGGCACCGGCGCCAGTAGCGTTGGACTTACCAATCCACCCAGTCCCCAGAGCGCTCCCCAGAGCAACCAATCCGCCGTCGCGCGGCTGTCCTTTAGCCTGACCGTCTGCAGCCAAAGCAGGCTCGCGATCAGGCAGGTCAATGTGTCGGAGTAGATTCGTCCGCCGGAGAGATAAATGGAATACGGAAAGAATACCCAGGTCCAGCCGGCAATCACGGCGACGCGTTCATCGAAGATGCGCCTGGCCAGAAAATAAATCGGCAGCACGGTGACCGACGCGAAGATGCTGTTGAGAGTAAGAATGGCCATCGCGCTCGCGGTCGTGTAGCCCCCGAAGAGCTTCATACATCCCGCAAGCAGATACGGATACGCCGGCATGAGCATTGCCGTGGGGCCGCTGGGATCGAAGAATGGCGAAGCGAACCCATGTCCCTGGCAAATCGAACCGGCGATTTGTCCCATCTCCCAGCCGAAATGCCAATGGTTGCGAAAGCCATCGAGAAACTCCGACACCATAGCTGCCGAAACCGCTAGCCGGATGATGAGAGCGACAACCGTCATGCGCAACACGCGCGTGACCGTCTGCGACGAAACTTGGGCAGTTTCGCGCGGCTCCTCTACCGATACGGCGGGGTACGGCGTCACCTCTTTCCTCCTCGTATCTGATTGCGCGCCTGAGCGGAGACCTTGACGACCTCGCCTTACAAGACTTTGGGGCCCCTGGGCAAACCGTAAATCACCATCTTGCCGGGCGGTGGCGGAGGGGTAGCCGAGGGCGGCAAAACCTTGGGCCCTCCTGCAAGTCCGTACACGACCATGGGATCGGGATTGTGCATCGATTCGTCAACGCTTGACAGCAACCGCTTGCCCTGCGGGGTAGCCGCCACTTTGCCCACGGCGTTCGAAACTTCTGCCCGATCAACCGCAAAATTAACCCGCACCGACGTGTCCTCAATCTCGCCCGACATGTGGAGGGATGAAACCGGGCTGCTGCGCAACGTATCCACTGCGCGACGTGCCTCGTCCGCGCTGGCGTAGTTCAGTTGCAGATCAATCTTCAGGCCGTCATGAAAACTTGCGGCAAGCAAATAGCTGGACGGAGTCTTCGAAGCGGTCGTCATCTTGAGTTTGGAGAGCATCGCCCGCGTACCCTGAATCCACAGATCGATCTCGCCTCCCAGTTGCTTCACCTGCTGGAGGTCGGCTGGCTCGGCACCCGCTTTTTGCTGTAGACGCTGAACCGCGGCCGCAACCGACGCCTGATGGCCAAGCACAACCGCCGTCTTGGAGATTCGGTAGCAGGTCATGCCATCGCCCAGGCTGACAAAGCCTGTGGGGTAGTCCATCTTTCCCTGCAGCAGGAGGAGAGTATCGTCGGCATGAAACGACGCCCAGTAATGATCCACGCCTTTGATCTTCTCCATCGCCGCTTCCAACTCACCCGGCGTCATGTTCAAGCGAGTGGTCACTTGCCCAATGAGGGATTGTGCTGCCGGTGATTTCCGCAAGGCAGTCATATTGACTGCCATCATCATGTCCGGATGCGGGTGCGCGAAGCGCCAACTGGCGGGCAATGAGAGATTCTGGGATCCAGGCAGGTGCTCAAGGGGAGGGTCCGGGATAATGACAAATTTCGGAGCGTTCGGGTCAACATCTGGCTGAGCAGGGGCTGCCGGCGGCTGAGCTGTACTTGGCGGCGGATTGTTTTGAGGCTTGGTGTCGATGCAAACGAACGCCTTCGGATTCTGTTTGCAATATTGTGCGCAGCCGGCGACCTTGGCATTGGTACGGCAATAACCCGCAGCCTGGGTAGCCTGACTGAGCTCGGGTGTCATCTTCTGCGCCGCTGGTGGCTTTCCGTTGACGCAAGTTGTCGCGTGAGGATTATCCGTGCAGTAATCCTCGTAGGTGTAGGGTTTGGTGTTGGCTTGCTGAGCGCTCGTCGATACTGTTGCCAGCAGCATCGATCCCAGAACGAAGAGGCACTTGGTCATAGTCGATCTTAAAGTTCAGGCAGGCAGCAAAAAGTATACAAAGCCAAACCGTATATTCCGACGGAATTGTATCGCCATCATCACAGATAACAACGGTTGCCATGAGTTGCCGGCACCCCATCTCTGAGCCATTGACTACCGGTCGGTCCTTTGCTATGTCCCGCAAAGTGCTCCCGAACCGATCGCGCCCGCGTCTCCGGGAAAACGCCGTTGGCGCGCCAGGAGGCCGCTGGGAAGAAGTGCCGTCTCTGTGGCCAGCCCCTCCGAGGTCGTCGAAATTAGACCCTGTGCTCATGGAGCACAAGCCACTCTCGCAAGCCGCTCCGGTGACAAACGGGCACCAGCCTTGCGTCTTCTGCTCATCTGAGGTCGAGGCACGCCGGTTGACGCTCCACGTCGCAGCGAACAAATAGCGAATCTGCCGGTACAATGATGAAATGCCCGCTTCACGGCGCACGAAGCACTCGCTGATCTCGCCGACGGCATCGCCCTTGTCCTCGCTTCAACTTCGTTGCGAGGTGAGTGCTCGCAATCTCAGCCTGTGTGAGGGAGCCGTTCACGAGTCGACCTGCGGCGACATTCCCAGCGTCCTGTACAAAGAAGCCAACGGACAGCATTACAACTTCATTCCCGCCTCGTACCGGCGGATCTGCGCTTCTCCCGAATGGAGCCGCCGGCTGAAGAAACATTACAGCGGCAGCAGGCGTCTTGCCTGGCCACATGAGCGCATTCGCCGGGAGCTCGACTGTGCCAATAGTTCCGATGCGCTGCTGATGAATATCTTCTGCTATCCGGGCGTAACCAGCCGCAAGTCAATGTGTGCTCTTCTCAACCTCGAGCCGCGACTACGTCCGCAGTTCGGAGTGCGGCCGGGTGTACCAAAAATCGGCGGAGGGGTTGATCGAACCGAGATCGACATGAGCCTGGGGCGACTCTTCGTGGAAGCGAAGCTAACGGAAAGTGGATTTCAAACTGCGCGCCGGGAGTTGCTCGTTCGCTATCGAGACGTGGCTGACGTCTTCGACATGGACCATCTTCCGACGTCAGGCGCCGGATATCGCTGCTATCAATTGATCCGCGGCGTCCTGGCTGCACATCACTGTGGCAAGTCGTTCCTCGTACTTTCTGACGCCCGGCGTACTGATCTGATCGAAGCCTGGTTCGCTATTCTGCGGGCGGTGCGCAGCTGCGAACTGAGATCGAGGCTCGCCCTTCTGACGTGGCAGGAACTCGCGAGCGTGCTGCCGAAGTCCTTGCAGAGATTCCTCAGCGAGAAATACGGCATCCATCCGCATCTGTGATCATAGGAGTGCAAACCGCTGCGGCGGGTTTGCGTTGCGCTCTCACTTCTGTGCCGGCACAAAGTCCTCCATTACAGCTTGCCGCATCAGGTCGGGAGGCAGCAGACCTTGCGCCAGAATGAAGTCGTGGAATTTCTTCTGATCGAACTTCGCACCCTTCGCCGCCAGCGCTTTTTCCGTGTCTTCGCGTAACGCGATCAACTTGGTGTAACCATAGAAATAGCTGTTGGCTTGACCGGGCATGCGATAGGTAAAGCGCTCCACTTCTTCTTCCGCGAAAGCGTGCGAGGAGACGACATCTTCCTGCAGGACGCGATAGGCGTCGGCGGTCGTGATCTTGCCGGACTGCAGCTCGGGATCGAGAAACGCCCGCGCCGCCCGCAACAGACGGTAGTCGAGCGAAACCAGCTGCCCCTCAAGCGGCATGTAAGGCTTGATCAGATATTCCGAATACAATCCCCAGCCTTCGACGTTGGTACTGTTGAATGCATAACGGAAACGTGCCACCGAGACGCCGTGCTCCAGCATCGCGTCGAACTGCAGTTCGTGCCCGGGCCGTGCCTCGTGCGCGGTGAGGGTCCAAGCCGCTGCATCGAAGGTAAAGTCATCGTACTTTTCTGACGCAGGCTGGCCCGGGCCGGCGGGAATATTGAGCGGCAGAACGAACGCACCACGCTCTCCAGTGTTATGCAGCAACGGCGGAGCCTGCATGTGAGGAGCGGGCTGCTCGGCGGTTTCGGCTGCCGTAGCAATACGGATTTGCGCAGGGCGATCGGGCAGCGTCACGATCTGCTGCTCAACGATGATCTTCTCGATCTGCTTGAGCCGATTCTCATAGAACGGCAAAATCGCATCTCCCACCAGTTGTTGCTTCTTCAGCTCGTGCATCACATCGCGATAATCGCTCGACGGAAGATTGCGCTGCTTCGCGATCTGCGCGGCGACGGTTTTCATCTCTCCCTGAATCTCCGTGAAGGCTTGATGCGCCATCGCGGCGATCTGTTCAGGAGGAATATCGATACCGAAATTCTCCAGGGCAAGCTCATACTTCTCGCGCGGCAGGCGGAAATCCGTCCGAGCCTTCGGCAGAACCGTCTCTCGCACCCACTCGTCGTATTCAACGAGCTGCTTCTTCAGCGTGGCATAAGGCTCCTGCCAGCCGGTGAGCTTGTACTTCTCCATCAGGGCGGCAATGCCGTCGAGATAGTTCGAGTTGCGCGCCATCTCGGTTTCGATCTGCACTCGCGCCGGATAGATCACGCCCGGCTTGGCCATCTGCTCCTTGACCCGCTGCTTCAGAATTTCCGTGAGGGGCGTATAGCCCGGCTCGATTCCGGCGTACTCGCGAATGCGCACCACCGCAGCAGGCCGCCGCTCGTTCGGTGTCTGGACATCGAGCAAGACTATGCAGTCCGGCAAAGACAGTCTGGCTGGCATTGAGGAACGGCACCTCATGCGTGCGCTGGTAGTCCTGCATTTTGAAATTCAGCTGGACCCTGCTGATCATGATCTGCAGGTCCTCGGCAACTTGTTGCGGCTGCTTCTGCTTTGTGGCGGCTTCCAGTTTCACGAGCACGGCTTCGGTCTCCGCGCGTTCGCGATCCTCGTCAGCCAGAGTCGGCTGTGCGACCTTGTTGTCGTATTGGCTCAAGCCTTGCTGCGATCCGGCCTCGGGATGGTATTGAAACGATACGTTGGTCAACAGCCTGGCGTAGCCGTTGCTGATGGCAATCCAGCTCTGAGGTGAACCAGTCGCAGTCTGCTGAGTTGAATTGGATTGCGCCATTGCTGTCACACCGAATACACCCACGGCGAATAATATGCCCAAGTTACGAATCACTGCTCCTCCTGGCCGCGCGGACGGCCTCCGGGCAGTATAGAAGAGGATTCGAGCCTTTTGCGCTGCTCCGGGGTGATCCGCGCTAGAAGCGGGTTGATGGCAACTTGCTCACCTTTCGTCCGACGCCTCGTCCAAATTGGTGATCGTAACCTCCCCAGTTACATCGGACCGCGGCCGGGAATTGAACGAAATACGTCTTACTGGCCGAGCCGATTCATAACAAACAGATCTCGCATTTCGGCAATTTACAAGTGCCGAAAGGGCGTCGCAGTGTCGGCTTGCGCAATTTTTTTCTGGGAGGAGAAGGAACAACAATGAAAGCTTGGATCACGCGTGGATGGCAAGTGTGCCGTAAGCAACGCGCAGCGGTAGTGATGACGTTGGCTTTGGCTGCTTGTCTAGTGGCTTACACCTCGTTCCACACGGCGGGAGCGGGAGCCGCTGTGTCGTCTAATACTGCCCCACTGGACAACAATCAGGTGGGCGCATTGCTCTCGCTGGATCAGGCGATGGAAGCGGTTGCTGCGCGAGTGACGCCGGCAATCGTTAACGTTGCCGTGACCTCGCGGGCCAAGACTCAGCCGGTGGCTGAGGGCATGCCGGACGAGATGCAACGCTTTTTCGGCCAGCAGGGCGGCCAGGGAATGCAGGGGCAGCCGCGGATCGAGCATGGGATCGGCAGCGGTGTGATCATTTCGCCTGACGGTTACATCGTCACCAACAATCACGTCGTCGAAGGCGCAACCGAGATTAAAGTAACGCTCAGCGATCGCCGTATTATGACCGCGAAGGTCGTCGGCACTGATCCGCTGACGGATCTGGCGGTGATCAAAGTCGACAGCACCAATCTGCCCAACATTCCGATTGGCGATTCGGCCGCGTTGAAGCCGGGACAGACTGTGTTGGCGTTCGGCAATCCTTACGGATTCCGCTTTACCGTCACGCGCGGCATCGTGAGCGCGTTAAACCGGCCGAATCCTTACAGCGACGATCCGCACAAGCCGGGCCAGTTCATCCAAACAGATGCGGCGATCAATCCCGGCAACTCAGGTGGTCCGCTGGTGAATGCTCGTGGCGAAGTGGTAGGCATCAACACCTTCCTGATCTCGCCTTCGGGCACGTTCTCTGGAATGGGCTTTGCAATCCCAACGCAGATCGTCAATCCCGTTGTGCAGTCGCTGGTGCGCTACGGCAAGGTCAGCCACGGACGCATGGGAGTTGGCATCACCGACGTGACACCGGAGAATGCGAAGTTCTTTGATGTTCACGACAACAACGGCGCGGTCATCACGCAGGTCGAACCGAATTCACCGGGCGCGAAGGCTGGGCTGAAGGTCGGCGACGTGATCACTGAGATCAACAGTAAGAAGATCACCGATGCCGGACAGCTGCAGATGGAAGTTGGCGAGATGACTCCGGGAACGGAGATTGCGCTGACGGTAGTGCGCGACGGCAAGACAAGTTCCGTGCCGGTGACGTTGGTTGGCATGGATGGCAGCAATGGCGAGACCAAGGTCGCGGACAACGCGAACGAGAAGCCGCGCTGGGGTGTGGGAATCGCCGATTTGACGCCTGAAGTGCGCGAGCAGCTGAATGCGCCGGATGATCTGCATGGAGCGCTCATCGAGCGGGTGCAGCCGGGCAGCCCGTCAGACGACGCCGGACTGCAGCCTGGGCAGGTCATCGTGGGCGTGAACCGTCACGAGACCAAGAGTGCAGCTGATGTTCAGAAGGCGCTGACCAGCATTCCGAAAGGTCAGGATGCTCTGGTGCTGATCTGGGCAAACGGCGGAAATACCTTCCGCGTTCTGCACTCGACCAACGGAGCTTAGTTTGTTCCACCCAACAAGTCTCAACGCGAGACTTGTTGGGGTGTCTTAAGTTGCCCCTGTAGTAATGGCGCTGCGCTCATGATGTGATGGAGTGCAGCGCGTTTTCTTTTGCGGCAGGAATTGCGAGGAGGCTCTTAGGCAGGGTGGCAGAGCGAACCATCAGGCCCGCGTCCCCGGCTCCTTCCTTTTTGTCATCCCGACCGAGGGCTTTAGCCCGACCGAGGGATCTGCGGTTCGAGTCGCTACGCGGCTCCGATTTTTTCCACCCAATTCGGCATGTTGATCCCACTCGAAAATTTGCTCGGTCGCGGCCAGTGCCGCCGCTCCGCGGCTAACCGCAGATCCCTCGGTCGGACTGAAGTCCTCGGTCGGGATGACAGATCATAAAAAGGAGCTCGGGACGCAGGCCTTCAGGCCTGCGTCCAGCGCGCTGATAATGAGGGACATTAGGCGCGGGCCTGGAGGCCCGCTCTACCCGGCAAGCCGCAGCTCAGCAACAAGCCATTTTGCCGGCGCTGGCGGTTTCCGGCGGGCCGAAAGCTTCTTCGGGAATCGGCACTCCATGCAGCGTCTTCCAGCAGCGGCGTGCACACTCGATCAACGCCAACACCACACCGACGATGAAGATCACCATCAGCGTGGTATCCAGATAGCCTTGAAATGCTTTCCCAGGCATCAGCGCCAAGGGCAGGTAGATGTTCTTGATTGACAAGTAGCCGGCCGTCAATGTCGTCACCCCGACAAAACACATGGGAATAGCTGTAATGAACGCATACTTCGCTTTTCCCATGTTGACCAGAAACGTTGTGATAACGCCAAGCGCGATGGTCGCGAGCAGTTGATTACCGGTACCGAACAAAGGCCAGATGGTCGAGATCGATCCGGTGTAGATCAGATATCCCCAGCTCAAGACCACGATCGCCGAGGTGACCAGATTCCCGGGCAACCATGCGGTGTTGCTGAAGGGCTTGTGCACCTTGCCCAGCAGTTCATGCAAAACGTAGCGAGCCACGCGCGTGCCGGTGTCGACGGTCGTCAGAATGAACAGCGCCTCGAACATGATGCAGTAGTGATACCAGTAACCGGTAAGCGTCTTCATGCCGGGAAGGCCCTTGAAGATCTGCGCCATTCCGACAGCGAGGGAAACCGCGCCGCCGGTGCGGCCCGCGAGCTTTTCGCCCACTTCGCGGGAGATCACGTCGAGGTTAACGGTATGCATTCCCAGCTTGGCGAACACCGCCGGGGCAGCGTTAATCGCGAAATAGTCACCCGGATACATGGAGCAGGCGGCGATCAGCGCCAGCACCGCGACCAGGCCTTCACATATCATCGCGCCATAGCCGATGAAGCGCGCATCGCTTTCCTTCCACAACATCTTCGGGGTGGTCCCGGATGAAATCAGCGCGTGGAAGCCGGAGATTGCGCCGCAGGCGATGGTCACGAACAGGAAGGGGAAGAGCTTGCCTTTAATGATCGGTCCACCGCCGTGAATGAACTGCGTAACGGCAGGGAACTGAATATCGGGATGCACGACGAAGACGCCGATGACGAGCAGGGCAATCGTTCCCAGCTTCATGTAGGTGGAGAGGTAATCGCGCGGTTCGAGCACAAACCAGACCGGGAGCACTGAGGCGATAAAGCCGTAGGCGCCCATCAGGTAGACGATGGCGTGCGGGCTGAAGGTCAGCACGTGCGCGTAGCTGGAGTCGGCGAATGACTTGCCGAAGATGACCGCGGCCAGCATTAAGACGACGCCAGCAATGCTGGGGCCGGTGATGTTGATCTTGCCCGGGGTGCTCTTGAACATCCACAGCCCCATGATCACCGCAATGGGAATAGTCATGCCAATGGTGAACACGCCCCAGGGACTGTTGGCCAGGGCGTTGACCACCACGATGCCCAGACCGGCCAGTGTCACCAGCAGGATGAATAACAAGGCAATCATCGTGACCAGGCCGGCGTAGGGGCCAACCTCGGTGCGGGCAACATCGGCCAGGGAGCGTCCTTTGTGACGCACCGAAGCTACCAGCACCGTGAAGTCATGGACGCAGCCGCAGAGGACGGCGCCAATCAGGATCCAGAGAAATCCCGGAGCAAAGCCGAATTGCGCGGCTAATGTCGGCCCGACCAGGGGACCAGCGCCGGCGATGGCGGCGAAGTGATGACCAAACAGTACCCACTTGGGCGACGGCACGTAGTTGTGACCGTCTTCATACACGTGTGAAGGCGTGGTCCGAGTGTCGTCCAGCGCGAGAACTTTGGCTGCGATGAAGGCACTGTAATAACGGTAGCCGAGAGCAAACACGCACAAGGTACCTAAGAGGACGGGGAAGGCATTCATGAAAGCCTCCAAGATGAATTCCGCTGGTATCGACTCGAGGGCAGGATTGGTCGAGGCAGCGGGTGCTCTGAGAGGGAACCTGATCGGATCATCGAGTTCCCAATAGCCGCATACTACACCGCAGGAGTACCGACAAATAATCTTTTATTGGCTAGGCCACGAATTGTGCAGTGATGCAAAACCTAAAGCGCTGTGACACTGGAATTCGCTCTCCCCAACGTGCACCGGCCATCGAGCACCGTCATGGGGAAGTCTTATCACTTGCACGTATCGGCGATGCGCTTCACAGTTTTCACTTCAATGACCGGCTGCTCTATCGCGCTCGACGCGGCGCCTACGAGCGTGGTGTCAAAGGTTCGGCTTCCAGTCTTGCCGGTAATCTCCACCTGACGATCCACCTGATGTCCGAGCTTGCCGACAGGACCGAGAAGGTAATACAGGGTGCCATCTTCCTCAGTGAGTGTATAGCGGCCCATGGAAAGCTTGACGCAACCCTGAGCTGTAGTCATGTCGGATGAAGTGGCGGAGCTCTGGCCTTGATTCTGCGCTTGCAAGCACACGCTCGAGATCAGAAACGCCAGAATGAATATCATCAGCTTGCGCATTGGAAGTTCTCCTTGTGATTGCTGTACCGGCTCGACAACAACTCGCGTCGATGAAACCAACCATTCGACTCTAATCCGGGGAAATCTACAGTCCATAACCTTAAAGTGGTAGGAGACTGGGGATATGCCCTGTCCTTAGGGTATCTGTATTGTTTGCAATGTCTTCGGGCTAGTCGAGGTGCTCGACTACAACTTTTGTCACATTCGGAATGTGTTCGTCGTCACATTTAGCCGCGCCCGCCTTTCTTTAGAGTTCGGTCAGGCCATTCATCAGGTGGGATTTACGCTGCGTGGATCCCAGTACCACTTAGTTCCCACCTCAACAGAAATGGGCCAACTCTTGGAGGCGAAACGATGCGAAGCTCCTTCCGGTCAAACACAGGATTCTGGGTTGTCGCGCTTTGTCTTGCGCTCGCAGCAACGGCGTTTGCTGGGGACACAAGCAGCGGCACAACCACGGCGTCCGCAACTGCTGCGGCCACGGCTGCGCCTGCAACCGCGGGACCCGGCTCCCCTCTTAGCCCCACTCTCATCGACATGCTGGTGAAGAAGGGGGTACTCACGAGCGCAGAAGCTTCGAGTCTGCGCAATGTTTCCGGCTCCGCGGGAATGGCGCAACTCCTCAGCCTGCTTAAGGCCAAAGGCATTGTTACGGACACGGAAGCAGCCGACCTGAAAAGTGCAGGCCCCGATGCCTACACCATGCATTCCCTCATCGATACCGAATCAGGCGGCATGCAGACTGGGAACCTAAACAGTCCGCAAGCCACGCAGGCCAAACCCGCTGAGTCCAAGGGACCAAGCGTGATTCCCGCGATTGCACCGGTGCGAGTTCTTTCTCTCGATCCGCCGACCAAGGACGGCCTGCTGGGCGGGATAAAACTCGGTTCCGGCGCCAGATTGATGCCTTACGGCTTCATCAAGGCCACGGCGGCGTACGACTCCCTGGATCCAACGGGCGACGACTTCCCGCGGCCCGGGTTTACCGCGGCTGACACGGGTCCGAACAACAATCCGGAATTCCACATGAAGGCGCGGTCCAGCCGCGTCGGTTCCAGGTTCGAATGGCCGGATATCTCGAAGAACATCACCATTACCGGACAGATCGAAGGCGATTTCGAAGGCAACTTCAGCCGCGCGGACAACCGCAGCGTCTCCACCATCCGCAGCAATGCTTTCCAACTGCGTCTGGCCTACGGGCGCATCGACTGGACCCTGGCACCGAACACGGACCTCTTCTTCGAAGCTGGGCAGGACTGGACGATCTATGGTTCCAGCGCGCTCATGAACTTGTTGGAGACGACCTTCTACGGCGCCTATTGGGGCAACACCTACGAGCGCTCTCCCCAGATGCGTTTGGGATTCGTCCAGAAACTGGGCGGTCAGCGTGACTGGAAGCTCTCGCCAGAGTTCGCCATCATGATGCCTTCCGAGGGCGATCTCCCGGCCGACAGCGTCAAGTGTACGGTTGACACACTGGGCACGCCTACTACTTGCACCTACGTGAATGGCCTGGGCAACCAACTGGGCTATGGTGAACGGCAAGGCGCCGACTCCGGCAAGCCGGAAATTGAATCCAGAGTCGTACTGCAGTTCCAACTGGATAAGGCTCCGGGCGTCGTTCCGGCGCAGATCCTGTGGAGCGGCTTCTACGCCTCTCGTCAGATGACCGTGCTGGGATCAGCTGTGCCGCTTTGCCCAACTTGTGCGGGCGGACCTGATACCTACAAGAGCGCCTTCCCGACCGGTGCTGACATCCACAGCAACGGTTACGGCAACCAGATCGCGGTCTCTCTTCCGACTCGCTGGGCAACACTCGTCGCCAGCGGCTACATGGGAGCTGATCTGCGATTCTTCTTTGCCGGTGAGACCTTGTCTTACTACAACCAGCCGATCGGTCTGGGCAATACCGCCAGCGGCTTCTCCGTGGATAACAACGCGGCCGTGTTTGGCACCAACAAGGCCGGACAGGCCACAGTTGCACCGCAGTTGCCGGTCCGCGGTTACGGCGGCTTCGTTCAGCTGGGACTTCCGCTGTCGCGGTGGTTCAACGCTGAGCCAAAGGGCAGAAATGCCGGCTGGCAAGCCTACCTGGAGTACGGTATCGACGCGGCTAACACCAACGACTTCCGCTATGCGAAAGACATTGGCGCTGCCGGTGCCGGTCCGATCAAGGACACCCTCAAAGCAGTAACGGTGTTCTACAAGATGAATCCCTGGGTGCAGTTCGGCTTTGAAGAAGGCCAATACCAGGGCAATGCTTATCCGGCCATCAGCGGCTCTAAGGCAGGAACCTGCACAACCAAGGTTGCGGGCGTGCCTTCCTGCCAATCAACCGATTGGCGGACGGAGTTCGGACCAATCTTCACCTTCTAACAACCCCAGCAACACCTGACTGGAATGGGCGGCTGCGCAAGCAGTCGCCCGTTCTGGTTCTTGAGCCGATGTTTATTCGGGCAGCACCTCGCCGCGAGTCTCCACGGCAAATGGGATAGCCAGCAGTCCGATGCCAAACGCAATTGCCGTGTACGCCACCGGCCTGCCGAGAGTTCCCATACCTCTTACCAGTGCGGCAATTCCGAAGTTGACTGCTGCTGCGATGAAGCGTCCGAACGATGTGGTAAACGCAAACGCAGTCGCGCGCACGTTAGTACCGTATTGCTCCGGCAACCAGAGACTGAAGACCGCGAAATTGCCGCCAAAGAAGCCGAGAAAGAACAGCACCGCGATGAAGGGCTGCAATCCCAGAGGCAGGTAAAACGCCCAGCCGAAGCTGAGCAGAATGCACACCAGCATCCCAGCGAAATAGAACGCCAAGGTTCGCTTGCGTCCGAAACGCTCGGCAAGCGGCGGAACGGCCAGGCAGCCGAGAATCGTGCCCAGCGAAAGCAAGCCCATTCCGAGTGAAGAAATACGCACCGCCTGCACTTGCACCATCCCCGCGCGCTTTGCGAGCTGGATGATGGCCGTCGGAGCGTAAACGGCGCCCGCCCAGAGACCGCAGATTGCCGCTGCCAGCAAGACCGTATTGACGACCGTGCGCCGCGCGTAAGGCGGCCTGAAAATCCTTTGCAGCGACGAAAGTCCGCCCTCATGCTTGGCCTTAGCTTTCTGCTCCCAGCGTTGCGGCTCCTTGACGCGCAACAGAATCATGAAAGCGACAAGAACCGGCGTCAGGCCGCACCAGAACATAGCGCGCCAGCCGAAGCGCGCGCCCACCGTGTAGTTCAAGGCGGCGGCTAAAAAAAAGCCGGCGTAATAACCAGTTTGCAGATATCCGGCGCCCATCTTGCGGCGGTCTTCCGGCCAGGCTTCCGCGACATAGGTTCCTGCCAAAGCCCATTCGCCCCCGATACCGATTCCTGCCAGCAATCGAAACAGTCCGAGTTGCCACACGGTTTGCGACATCGCGGCCGCGCCCGTGAAGATGGCGTAGACGAAGATAGTAGCGGCGAGTACTCGCGTGCGGCCAAAGCGATCGGCGATCGGCCCCCAGATCAGTGACAGGCCCCACCCGACCAGGAAGAGCGCAAACAGTACGGATCCCGCGTATCCGACGGTAGCAGGCGTGGCTTTGTAACCGGACTTTGGGAGGAGCTCGTTCAGTGCGGGACTGAGGACCAGCGCATAGATGACGGAGTCCATGCCGTCCAATGTCCAGCCAGTCCAGGCGCCCCAGAACCCGGTGATCTGCTGGCGCGAAAGCTTGGTGTGAGTTTGGCCTTGTGGAAGAACCGCTGCCTTGCCGGACATGATGTCCTCCATTGCAGACGAGTACCGCAAAAGACATGCCAGCTGAACATCCAAATGCTGCAAGAAGAGCAATAAACGGCCAGTGCTCTCGTCAACCTGTGAGACTTGTCGGAACTTGCGCAGAAGGATACCACGGCGTTCAACGGGCGCGAGAAAAACTCCTGCGACGGGGAACTACGTCGCGAGGGTCCAACACGAGCTGGATGGACTGTTGAGCGAGCAAAAAAAAGCTCCATCCACGGCGGGATGGAGCATCGATCTAGTAAGAATCCGATGTTATCTTATGTTGCCTGACGTTGCGTTGGTGCCCGTAGTCGCAGTGCTGGAATCGGCGGTCGTGCTCGGAGCGGCGGCGCTTGTCGCTACAGGCTTCGCCTGCTTGGCCGAAGTCTTGGTCATCGGGACGTACTCCGGGATGCACTGATACTCAGGATACGAGGTGCAGCGCTGGGCGTAATCCTGTTCCTGTTGATAAGCCTGGAGCTGGCAGGCTCGCAGGGCGGCGAGACTCGACCAGCAGCTATCGTTGTTCGGGTTTGGCAGAGTGTTTTGTGCCGACAAAGTTGCCACGGAAACCAACAGCAGAACACCAATCGAAAGAAGCTTCAGGGTTTTCATAATCTCCTCCTTGCTGAACATAGGATTTCGCTGACCGGCAATTCGCACGGACAACTTGTCCTCGTTTTATGCCAACTTGCGAGGAGCATTTTTATTCCCGCTTACGTGCACAAATTTTCATGTAGCTTTACGCGCGCGCCGGGCATCTCTCTCACGTAGGCAGAAGAACGATGAATGGGGCGGAGCGGCAGTTGAAACTGAAGGAGTGGCCAACGCGGCGCGTGGCGATGCTGGTGCTACCGCTGGGCCACCTGATAAGTGTTGCCGGCCCGCTGGATGTCTTCACGCGCGCGTCTCTCGCTTTGATGCGGTCAGGTAAGCGGCGCACGCCAGCCTATGAGGTTGACTTACTCACCGCGGATAGCTCGCCGTTGGCGGCGTCAGCCGGGCTGCAGATAATCGGCGGGAGTTCCTGGCGCGACCACCACGTGCCGATCGACACACTCTTGATTCTGGCCGGCGCGGACCTCGCTCAATCCCGCTTCGATCCCGAATTGCTGGCATGGATTCGCGCCCGCGCGGCAGATACGCGCCGCGTCGGTTCGGTCTGCGCCGGGGCATTCCTTCTGGCTGCAGCCGGAGTTCTGGACGGACGACGCGCCACAACGCATTGGGAGTTGGCTAGCGATCTGGCTCGGCGCTATCCACGCATTGCGGTCGATGGCGATCGCATCTTCACGCAAGACGGACATATCTGGACCAGCGCGGGAGTTTCCGCCGGAGTGGATCTGGCGTTGGCAATGGTCGAGGAAGACCACGGCCATGCGCTAGCGCTGGAGGTTGCGCGTCGAATGGTGCTGGTGATGCGGCGTGGCGCGGCTCAGAAACAATTCAGTGCCCAGCTGGCCGCGCAAGCTGCCGACCATCAGCCGATCCGCGAACTCATTGCCTGGATTTCCGAGAATCTCGACGCCGATCTTTCTGTTCCCGCGCTGGCGCGCCGAGCCGGCATGAGCGAGCGCAACTTCAGTCGCGTCTTTACGCAGCAGGTAAGCACCACGCCGGCACGATTCGTCGCCCGCCTGCGCACCGAGGCCGCTAAGGCAAAGCTGGCAGCGGCACCATTGAAAGCTTGACGCGGTCGCGCAGAGTGCGGGATTCGGCGATGGTGAAACCCTGCGCCGTCATTTGCGCAACGAGGAAATCGAGGAGAGCTTCCCGGACACGGGCAAGCGTCAGCGCGTAGCTGTTGCCGGTTAGAACCTATTCCTATCTCATAAATCGCTGTTCGATTTATGAGGTGAGTTCCGGTCTCGCAACGGCGCCACTGGACTTCTGATTCCGGACGACCCCCTTCCCAGGCCAGTTTTTTCCAAACCTCCCGATGCCAACCTGTAGTATCGTTTGTCCAAAATCAAAACGCAGAGAAGGAACGTCATGACACGCAAATTGGCTTTGGGATGCTACGTGGTTCTCATCTTGGCAGTCAGCGCGACGCAGTCACTGTGGGCGCAAATGCCTAACCCTTACGGAGCGCCGATCAGCGTTGACGACGCGAAGAAAGCGGCCGCTCCGGCCATCGCAGAAGCGAAGCAGAATCATTGGAAGATTGCGGTTGCGGTCGTCGATCCCTCAGGCACGCTGGTGTATTACGAAAAGATGGATGACACGCAAATGGGCAGTGCTGACATTGCGATCGACAAGGCGCGCTCTGCTGCGCGATTCAAGCGGCCGACGAAGGCCTTTCAGGATGCTCTCGCGGCCGGTGGTGAGGGCCTTCGCATCCTGGCGTTGCGGGGCGCCGTTCCCGTCGAAGGCGGCTTTCCTATCGTGATGGACGGGAAGATCGTGGGCGCGATCGGAGCTTCCGGAGCCACTAGCGCGCAGGACGCGCAATGCTCGAAGGCCGGGGCCGACAGTTTGAAGTAGATGCGGGGCTAGCGACTGGGGACTGGTTTAGCTTGCTCGGGTGCGATCCGATCCTTGACCCTAATCCCTAATCCCCAGTTCCCATTTCACTTCATCGGCGGAATGTAGGGAATATAGTGCGCGAACAGCCAGCACAAGAAGAACACCACCGGGACATGAACGAACATCTGCAATACTCCATATCCCACGATGTCCCTCGCCTTTAATCGCAGAGATTCCGAGCAGCGGCAGCATCCAAAAAGGATTGATGAGATTCGGCAGCGCCTCCGACGCGTTATAGATCTGCACCACCCATCCCAAATGCACCTGGTGCAGGTTGGCGGCTTGCAAAACGTAGGGCGCCTCGATGATCCACTTACTTCCGCCGGATGGAATGAAGACGCCGAGCACCGCCGAGTATGTCGCGACCAGCAGAGGATAACTGTTGTGCGTGCTGATGGAAGCGAACAGCTTGGCCAGCGCTTCGGCAATCCCCGTTCCGGTGATCATTCCGAAGATCACGGCGTAGAACGGAAACTGGATCAGCACTCCGCCGGTCGCGGGAATGCAATCGGCAACGGCATGCAGGAAGCGCTTGGGACGCCAGTGCAGCAGCAGTCCTACGGTGATGAACATGAGGTTGTAGGTATTGAGGTCGAGCGCTGCCAGCGCGCCCTGCGGCGAAGTGCGGAAGACATCGACGAGGTAACAGATCAAGCAGCGCTGCGACCAGGATGTTCAGCAGCGGACTGTATTCCAGCCACTCACCGGGCTTGCGTCTTAGGCTCCAGACTGGTGCGGATCGGCTGATATTCGATGCCGTAGGACTCGGCGGTTCTGGCGTTTTCCGGCGAGGGAGTCGACAGCCAGGCGATCACAACCGACAGCACAATCAAGATCGCCGTTGTCGCGATGCTCGGCCACAGGAATAACGTCTGGGTAAGTGGAATCACACCGCTGATGGCGAACAGCGAAGGTGGAATGGCTGACTTGGTCGCCATCAACATGGCAGCCGACGATGAGAGGCCCATCGCCCAGACTGCGCCTAATCCGAGATAGGCCGCAGCTCCGGCGGCGCGGTAGTCCAAGCCTTTGACGCGCGGCGCGAGCTCGCGAACGAACAGTCCGCTGAAGATCAGGCTCAAGCCCCAGGAGATGAGCGAGGTCAGCATGGAGAACAACGCCACCATGGCGACCGCGCCGCGCGGCGTCTTGGGAATTTCGGCCAGACGGCGTATGACGCGATAGACGATCGGCGTCGAAGCCACGACGTAGCCGCCGATGATGATCATCACCATCTGCATGGTGAACGGAACCAGCGCCCAGAAATTCTTGCCGCCCTGGATTGCGAGCTTGGTGGGACTCTGATGCAGCAATAGGCCGACGATAAAGACGATGACGATTCCCAGCAGCGCGAAGACGAGGGGATCGGGAAACCAGCGCTCACTCCAGTTGGCAAGGCCGAGTCCGAGGCGGATCAGCCCGCCCTCGGAGGTTGCTGCTTGCTTGGGTCGCGTCGCATGCATGGCTGGCGTCCTTTCAATCCGAAGCAGCTACATCATCGTTGTTGGCAAAGCATAGTAGAACAACAAGCCGATCAGAATCAGGTAAGCCAGGAAAATCAGTGTCCAGACCATGTTGTGGCGGATCACGTCACCTTCGCTGCGCACGAAGCGGCTGGTCGAAACGCCGACGCTGGCGGTCTGCGGCGCGATGGGTTTTCCGATCTCCGCACCCACGGAGTTCAGCGACGGCGCAAGCAACGGCGGAAGTCCCAAGAGCCTGCCAGTCACCGCTTGAATGGGACCGAACATCGCGTTGGTTGAGGTATTGCTGCCGGAGAGCGCGACTCCGATCCAGCCCAGGATAGGCGCAAACACCACGTACATCACGCCGAACTTCGAGAGTCCGAATGCCAGCGAGTTGGCCATGCCGCTGAAGACGAACACATAGGCGATGGCGAAGATGAAGAAGGCTACCAGCAGCGCTCCCCACATCTGCTTGAAGGTTCGCGCGAAGACCTGCTTCAGTGTCGTAGCACTCGGTCGAAGTAGAAGAGCGATGACAATCCACGAGGCGAGGATCGAGGTTCCGCCGCCGAGCGGCGTGAAGTTGAAGGTTGAGGCGATCGGCTTGCTGGTAACCGATGAGACCGCCGAGGTGCTTGCCTTGTACCAACTCTTCGCGGGCAGGTGCGACCATGGCCCGGTCCAGGCGACCACGACGATTAATAGGACGATAAACGGCAGCCAAGCCTGAAAGACGTTGACCGTCGCTCCTGCCGCTTCGGCCTTGGCTTCTTCCTGCGCAGAAATGATGCCGCCGCCGAAGGCGCGAATATTCTTCGGCCGCCAGACTTTCACGAAGAAGTACAAGATCCAGAAGGACGACAGCGCACCGCTGATGTCGGGAAGATATGGGCCGAGATAATGCGCCGTCGGCCACTGTCCCACAATGTAGGATAGCGAGCCAACGATGCCCAGCGGCCAGGCTTCCTTCAGGCCGTCCCAACCGCTAACCAGATAGATCAGGACAAACGGAGGCAGTATCGCCAGCACGGCGACGATGTTGCCGATCGAAGCAGAAAGCGCCAGCAACGGCAAGCCGGTGACGGCGGCGAGGGCCAGGATCGGCGAGCCGAGCGCGCCATAGGAAACCGGCGCATTGTTGGCGAGCGCAGCAACGCGAATCGCTTCCAGATCGACGATGCCCAGTCCAACCAGGATGGGGACGACGACCGCCCAGGGATAACCGAAGCCCACCAGCCCTTCCAGCAAGGCGCCGAAGGCCCAGGCGAGCATGATGGTCTGAATGCGCACGTCGGACGTGGCCTGATTCACCATCCAGCTCTTGAAGCGATCGAAGTTGCCGGTGAGGACGAGGGTGTTGAAGATGATGAGGCCCCAGAAGGTGATCCAATCGATGACCCAGGCACCCTGAAGGCCGCCGTAAAGATAGGCCTTGAGCGTGACATTGACGGGCGCGTGCCAGGCCAGAACAGCGACCAGGAGCGTGACCACGCCGGCGATTATGGTGGCCAGCCAGGCGGTGATTCGCAGCACGGCCAGCATGAACAGCAGCACGATCAACGGCACAAGCGCCAGAAGAATCGTCGACCACAAGCTGCCGGTCGGCTCCAGGATCTGATGGAACATCCAAGGCCTCCTTGTCGACTGGAAACAACTTGCGGTCCACAGAAAGAAGGGACCAGGACGCAACGGGATCGAACCAGCGTCTCAGACCGCAGAATCAGACGAAAGAGATGCTTCGAAAGCAACCGGCCAAGTGTTTGTCGGTACCGCAGCGCATCAGCGTGATCCGACAATTCAACGGCAAAGAACCCGGAAAACAGTTCGAGGTGTGAACGTCCGCGCCCTTAGTGATCGACGAGGACGCCCCACGATGGTAGGTATAGTAAGCGCGGAGTTCGAAATGTCAAGCGGCAAACAAAGAGGGGAAGACCGGGCGACGATAGTGGCGGCAACCGGCCGGTCACAAATAGCCCGTCGACGGCGCGATAGTCGGGACCGCTGTTTTTCAGGCTGCGGACACAAATTGGTTGTTTTTGCCGAAGGCAAGGATTGATAATTGCTTGTTACGGAAACAAGCCGCAGTCCTCAGCAAGCTGGAAGCCAAGGAGGCCGTTCGTGCGCAAGGCATTCGTAGTTACGTTGGTAGTATTCGTTTCCACCATGTGGTTAGCAGCTCAGGATTCTATGAGCAAGTCGTCATCTAGCCCGACCACCATTCAAGGCTGCCTGTCCTACACCGACGGCCATTATCGACTCACCGACAGCAGTGGCAAGGTGTATCAGCTCTCCAATGAGGCGAACAAGCTGACTCACCATGTCGGCCACGAGATCAAAGTCACCGGCGCGCCTGGTGTGAGGAGCATCGACAAAACACCTGCGGAGGGTGGCGGTGAATCGGTGGTAAAGGAGCAGCCCGTGTTCAAGGTGAAGACGGTCACGCATGTAGCTGACAGCTGCACTGCGGGGAAGTAGGCTGATACCGTATACAACATTGCTTTAGCCGCAGAGCTTACCTCGGCGGCTAAAGCAGAATGCTGATCGACGATTTCGAATACATACCTGGTTCGACAGGACTTGTGCCGCCGGCTGCTGAAAAAGTCGAGAAGCAGATCCCTCGTCGGCCTTAAGGCCTCCTCGTGATGACAAAAACAAAAGACTGCAACGGCGCAGCTAAAGCTGCGTCCCTTCAAAACACCTGACAATCGACTCTTTCAGCGGCCTGTGAAGTCGTGCCCTGTTACAAAGCGCGCGCGGAACGAGTTTTTTAGCAGCCTGTAAAGCCGAATTCCCTCACTAACGATCTCGGTTGCACGCCTGAAGGCATGCTTCACCCCTGTTTAGAAATCTTCAGTAAAGCCGGAAGTTGACTTCGATGTTGATCATCACCGGGACGGGATGGCCGTCCTTCCTGGCGGGCTCGAAGCGCCACTGTTTCACGGCTTCGATGGCCTTCTCATCCAGGCCCATGCCCAGCGAGCGTTGCACACGGATATCCTGCGGCTTGCCCGCGGCGCTCACCACCAGCCAGAGAACCACGACTCCTTGATACTTGGCTTTGCGCGCTTCTTCGGAGTAGTCGGGATCGGGATCGTAGAGCACATGCGGAGCGCTGACACCGCCGCCTACACGATAAATTCCACCGCCAATCCCCCCTCCACTTCCCGGTCCCACGCCGGACCCGGTTCCGGAGCCAACACCACCGCCTGCCCCGCTTCCGATTCCGCTGCCAGATCCCGGGCCGTTTGACGGCTGGAGAAGCTTAGCCAGCGGATCGCCGAGCGTGGCAGACTGCGGCAGCTTAATGTCGGGCGGACCAACGACGGTTGGCTCGACGGCGAGTTTGGGATTGTCGTTTCGAATCACGATGGCGGGAGGCGTGATCTGCTCGCGCGCGAATCGCGGTGCGGTTCCTTTAGAAGCAGGCAGCAGATCGCGATCCCCACCACCGCCTCCACCGCCGGCTTTCTTGCTGGAGATGGGGAGCGGATATTCACCGATGGCGACGAGCGAGATGACTTGTTGCTTCAGCTCGTCATGGTGACGGGCGATCCAAAGACTGGAGCTGAGGATGATCGCAATCATGGCGGCGTGCAGCAGCGCCGACGCGAGGAAGCTGGACTGGTGGACCGGATAGCTGCCGTATCCTTGGCCGAAGAGAGTCGGGAGAATCTGTTCTTCCTGGTGCTTTGACGTTCCGCCTGGGATTGCCAACAGCCTGGTCTTGTTCGTATGGCTCGCCGATGCGAGCACCGTCGCCTCCTGCTCCAATTCCAGCCGCAGACGCTCTCGGAAATCGGCAGTGGGCAGATCACGCAACAAATTGGCAACGGCCAGAAGCTCATCGACTGTCGGGTCAAGGGGCTCGACGTTACTTGCGTGGCTACGAAGCATCGCGTCCACGGCGACATCGAGTTCTTCATATAGTGCCTGGCTCATATGTTTCCTCCCATGCGGACGCGAAGGGCTTGCAGTGCGCGAAACTGCAATTGCTTTACAGCGCCTTCTGTCCGTCCCAGCTCGACCGCGATGTCGCGGATGGAGCGCTGATCGATGAAGCGTCGCTCGACCACCAGCTTTTGATCGGGCGGCAAATCCTCCATCAACTGCGCCAGCATCACGCGGCGTTCGGTTCCATCCTCCACGCCAGCTTCGGCCAGATCATCGTCAGGAACTTCACGATGTCGCGAGAGCCGCTGCCAGCGATCGGCGATCGCATTGGAAGCGATGCGCAACAGCCAGGCGATGAACGGCGTGCCTCGCCATTCGAATTGCCCGATGTTGGCAAGAGCCTGATGAAAGACTTCAGCCGTAATGTCCTCGGCTTCGGTGCGGTCGAGGACCCGCGACACCACGAACGCGTAGACGCGATCGAAGTTAGCCTCGTACAAGCCGGCAAAACTGCGCGGATCGCGCTGTGCGGCTTCGATCAGCGATCGTTCGTCCGTTTCGGCTGCGACAGCTTTCAAAGCAATTGCGCCTTTCATACAGGTAAACCGGGGAGGGGTGGAAAAGGTTACGGACTCTTTCCAAAAAATTATTCGAAGCGAACAGCAGGTCCTTCGACTGCGCGTCCGCCGACCCGCAAAGAACGCGGGTCGAAAAAAACCCGCGGACGCTTCGCTCAGGATGACACAGGTTATTGACCCAATGCCGTGCGAACAAGGCTAGTCTTTGAGGCTGCGCGCGACAACCTGCTCGGAGGTGAGGCCGTAGAGCGGCGGAGTGGGCACTTCCAGAAGAGCGAGGTAGGTGTAGATCTGGCCGCGATGGTGAATCTCGTGTTCGATCATGGCACGCAGCCATTTCCAGACGGTGATGGGAGTACCGTCGGGGGTCATGCATTTGTCGTTCAAGTTCGTCAGGCGGGAGATGATCTCAGCCGATTCGCCGTGCCGCGCTTCCATGAAAGAAATGATGTCGTCGTAGGTGGGCGCCAGTTCCCTGCCGCAGCCGGCGTACCGGCTCGGCTTGCCCTGGAGAGTTTCGGCGTACATGTAGCGATTGATGGCCGCGATATGTCGAGCCAGGTCGCCTAGCGTGAACTTTCCCGGACGATAGGACCAGTCGACTTTGTCGGGAGGAATGCAGCGGACGACGCGCATCGTGCGTTCGTGGATCTTGCCGAAGTAGTCGAGGAATATGCCGAGGTCGCGGATCTCCATAGTTTCACCCCGCTGTCAGCTTATTTTAGGGAAGAATGGCGGTTCGCGTCGGTCAAGAAAGCGACAAATTAGGCCAACTGAGCGGCTGGAGGGGCTGCTGAAAAACTCGTAGCGCGATCCGCGTGTCGCCGGCTGAAGAGGCCGGTGAAAAGTCGAAAAGCAGATCCCTCGTCGGGCTGAAGCCCTCCTCGTGATGACAAAAATGAAAGACTTGCAACGGCGCAGCTTAAGCTTGCGTCCCTTCAAAACGCTCCCCAATCGATTTTTTGGCAGCTTGTGGAGACCGACTGTGGAATTACGAGTAGGTGACGCGCTTCTCGCCTTTGACGACGCGTCCGATGGTGAAGCCTTTTTCGCCGCAGCGCTCGAGGATGGTTTGCACCTTCTTAAACTTCTTGGCCGGCACAACCAGGATCATACCGATGCCCATGTTGAAGGTGCGCAGCATCTCGTCTTGCGGCACATTGCCGATCTTTTGCAGGTGCTCGAAGATGGGCAGGGCGGGCCAGGAATTGATCTCGACGATGGCGCCGCAGCCTTTGGGCAAAACGCGGGGCAGGTTATCCGTGATGCCGCCGCCGGTGATGTGCGCCATGGCCGAGACCGCGTCGGCTTCAATCATGCGCCGCACGATGGGCCAGTAGCTGCGATGGGGGCGCATCAGTTCGGTGCCGACCTTGCCTTTGATCTCGTTGACGTAGGTATCGGGCGTGTAGCCGGCGATCTCGAAGAGTAGCTTGCGGGCCAGGGAGTAGCCGTTGGTGTGCAAGCCGGTGGAGGCGAGGCCGACCAGGACGTCGCCCGCCTCGACCTGTTTGCCGGTGATGATCCGGTCGCGATTCACCACGCCGACAATGAAGCCCGCCAGATCGTACTCGCCATCGCTGTAGAAACCGGGCATCTCGGCCGTCTCGCCGCCGATGAGCGCGCAGCCGTTGTGCTTGCAGGCATCGGCGATGCCGGCGATCACCTTCTCGGCAACTTCGGGCCGAAGCTTGCCGGTGGCGAAGTAGTCCATGAAGAACATGGGCGCGGCGCCCTGCACGGCGATGTCGTTGACGCAGTGATTCACCAGATCGGCGCCGACGGTGTGGTGGAGGTTCATCTCGAAGGCGACCTTGAGCTTGGTGCCGACGCCATCGACGCTGGAGACCAGCACGGGATCGGCGTACTTGCGCTTGTCAACCGAAAAGAGTCCGCCGAAGCCGCCGATCTCGCTCAGCACGCTGCGGTTGAAAGTTTTATGCGCGAGATACTTGATGCGCTGCTTGGTGCGGTTGGCGCGCTCGATGTCGACACCCGAATCGGCGTAGGTAATGGTGCGAGGTTCTGTCTGCTGAGCCAAGAATTGGGGTCCGTTTCAGAAGGCGCGCCGCCACAGAATTTGTTTGCGGAGGATTCATTGTAACAGCAATTAGCTGATTGGCACTTAGCAACTGGCCATTCGCAAGGATAGGTTGCATGTCGGCGCGCTTTGCTGCGGGCTTCGAGCCGAGGAGCCTCTGATTAAGTCGAGATGAGGTCCCTCAGCGGCTTAAAGCCGCCGAATAGAGGCGGTTTACGGATGGCCTGAAGAGACTGTGTCGCGAGTTGTGCCGCCGCTCCGCGGCTCGAACCGCAGATCCCTCGGTCGGGCTGAAGCCCTCGGTCGGGATGACAAAGGAGCCGAGGGCCGATGGAAGCCTAGGCTCATGCTTCGAGAAATGAGCGATCAGGCTTCCATCAGGCGACCAGTAAGTGATCCTCCGCGAGGTCGGCGGTCTCGCTTTCGCGGGGCGAGGCGCAGGCCTGGTCGGCGATGCGATGTAGCGGGGAGTCGTTGATCCAGACGCCCTTGAGCGGCGTCTTGGGATCGCCGGTCTTGATCCACACGCGAGAGAGTTGGGGATACATTGCGGTCAGATTGTTGATTTTGTTGGTGAGCAGCATGGCTCCTCCTTTTCTTGGCGCGAGAATGCGCGGCGACGCACGCAAACGCGCAGCTAATGGAGGGTGATCCTGGAGGATGGTCAGGATTCACTCGCCCGATTCACGTTACGTTCCGTGACCGGGCAAGCGATGCAGGCTGTCAGGCGAGCATGGCGGGAGGGTACACGGAACCGGATTGTTGCGTCCGATGACTCGGAAGTTCAGTTCGTTTATTGCATTTCATACATCGGCCAAATTCGTTGGCTACAAGAGTATAGACGCTGCGAAGGAAGATTGGTTCCAAAGAAGCGAAGAAAATCGACAGAGATATTTGCCTACGACATTGGTTGCAGTCTCAGTCCTCGAAATGGAGTGCAATCCCACTGTGAGACAGGTCACAATTCTTCTGTGATCAGGTCCTTTCGGCACACCACACCGAGGCATAAACTAAGCTTTCACTCCTATTTGTGAGGACTCATGACTACTGCGGCAAAACCTGGTTTTAGTACTGTCCTGAAAGCTGACCCTTCGTCCGATGTTTATCGTTCGGAAACTCATCCTTTGGACACGCTGTTTCTGCCGAAGAGCGTGGCTGTGGTCGGCGCCTCCGAGCGCGCGGGCAGCGTGGGACGCTCGGTGCTGTGGAATCTGTTGAGCAGTCCCTTCGGCGGCACGGTGTTTCCGGTCAATGCAAAGCGGCCAAGCGTGCTCGGCATCAAGGCCTATCCGAGTGTCAAAGAGCTGCCCGACAAAGTTGAGCTGGTGGTGGTGACGACGCCGGCCGATACCGTGCCCGATCTGATCGCCGAATCGGTCGAAATCGGCATTCCTTCGGCGATCGTGATCTCGGCCGGCTTCAAAGAATTTGGCGAGCATGGCAAAGAGCTGGAGCGGCAGATCTCGGAGATCATTCGCGGCAAGATGCGGCTGATCGGGCCGAACTGCCTGGGCGTGATGAACCCGATTCGCGGGCTGAATGCGACGTTCGCGCGCAGCGTGGCGCGGCCGGGCAATGTGGCGTTCATCAGCCAGAGCGGGGCGTTGTGCACCGCGGTGCTGGACTGGAGCTTGCGCGAGAATGTCGGCTTCAGCGCGTTCGTCTCGGTTGGATCGATGCTGGATGTGAACTGGGGCGACCTGGTCGACTACTTCGGCAGCGACCCGCGGACGCACAGCATCGTCATTTATATGGAGTCGATTGGCGACGCGCGGTCGTTCCTGTCGGCGGCGCGCGAGGTCTCGCTGACCAAGCCGGTCATCGTAATCAAAGCTGGACGCACCGCTGCGGCGGCCAAAGCTGCTGCCTCGCATACCGGCGCGCTGACCGGCAGCGACGAGGTGCTGGATGCGGCCTTTCGGCGCACCGGCGTTCTGCGCGTGAACAGCATTGCCGATATCTTCTTTATGTCGGATGTGCTGGCCAAGCAGCCGCGGCCTCGTGGAAAGCGGCTTTGCATCCTGACCAATGCGGGCGGGCCGGGTGTGCTGGCGACGGATGCGTTGGTGGCGAACGGCGGTGAGTTGGCTGAGCTTTCCGCGGAGACGATGAAAGCCTTCGACGAGTTTCTTCCGGCGCAATGGAGCCACAACAATCCGGTGGATATCCTGGGCGACGCCGAGCCGGAGCGCTATGCGAAGTCGCTGGAGATCGCGGCGAAAGATCCGAACATCGACGGCATGCTGGTAGTGCTGACGCCGCAGGATATGACCAATCCCACGCAGATCGCGGAGAAGCTGAAGCCTTACGCGAAGGGATTGGGCAAGCCGCTGCTGGCAAGCTGGATGGGCGGCGCCGAAGTCGCAGCGGGCGAGCAGATTCTGAATCAGGCTGGGATTCCGACGTTTCAGTTTCCCGACAGCGCGGTGCGCGCGTTCAACTACATGTGGCGCTATGCCTACAACCTGAAGGGCATCTACGAGACGCCGGCGATGCCGCAACATGTTGACGCAGCGATGCAGCGCGGCAAAGCGGAAGCGATCATCAGAGAAGTTCGCAACGCCGGGCGCACGATCCTGACGGAGTACGAGTCGAAGCAACTGCTGAAGGCGTATGACATCCCGACGGTTGAGACGCGGGTTGTCGTGACCGAGCAGGAAGCGCTGGAGGCGGCGGAGGACATTGGCTACCCGATCGTGCTGAAGCTGTACTCGCTGACCATCACGCACAAGACCGACGTGGGCGGCGTGCATTTGAACCTGCGCGATGCGAATGCGGTGAAGGCGGCGTTCCAGAACATCAAGCAGGCGGTGACGGAGAAGGCCGGCGCCGAGCATTTCCAGGGCGTGACGGTGCAGCCGATGGCGAAGCTCGATGGCTATGAGCTGATTATCGGCAGCAGCCTGGATTCGCAGTTCGGGCCGGTGATTCTGTTCGGCACCGGCGGACAATTGGTGGAAGTTTTCAGGGATCGCGCGCTGGCGCTGCCGCCGTTGAACTCAACTCTGGCGCTGCGGATGATGGAGCAGACCAACATCTTCAAAGCGCTGAAGGGCGTGCGCGGGCGCAAGCCGGTGAACCTGGCGGCGCTGGAAGAGCTGCTGGTGCGCTTCAGCCAGCTGGTGGTGGAGCAGCCGTGGATCAAGGAGATCGACATCAATCCGCTGCTGGCATCGCCGGAGCGGCTGCTGGCGCTGGATGCGCGCGTGGTGATTCACGGGGCGGAGATGAGTGAAGACAAGCTACCGGCGCCGGCGATTCATCCGTACCCGATCCACATGGTGAAAGAGTGGACGATGAAGGATGGGCAGCCAGGTAACGATCCGCCCGATTCGTCCGGAAGACGAGCCGGCGATGATCACCTTCCATCAGCGAGCTCTCGGAGCGCAGCGTGTACCTGCGGTGGTTCCAGCCGCTGAAGCTGACGCAGCGCACGGCGCACGAGCGGCTCACGCGCGCCTGCTTCATCGACTACGATCGCGAGATGGCGCTGGTGGCGGAGCGGCCGAATGCGGCGGGTGAGCAGGAAATCCTGGCCGTGGGCCGCATGAGCAAGCTGCATGGAAGGAACGAAGCGGAGCTGGCTGCGGTTGCGATTGACGCGGCGCAACACAAGGGACTGGGGACGGAGCTGTATCGTCTGCTGGTGCAGCTGGCGCGTGAGGAGAAGCTGAGCAAGGTGATCTCCAACATGCTGCCGGAGAACCGCGAGATGCGAGGGATGTGCGTGAGGCTGGGGTTCCAGATGTTCTCCAATTTGGAGGACAACATGATTCGAGCGGAGTTGGAGTTGTAAGAAGTCTGCGGTGGGGCGGTTCTTTCTGCCGCCCCTGAAGGGGCTCGAATCGCAATAATGCAAGTCTACCCAGCGCTGAAGCGCTGGGCTTTCTTATGCCGTCCCTACGAGACTCGGCGTTGTTTTGCATCCTACCCAGCACTCCGCTTCGCTACGTGCTGGGCTATGATATGCCGCGCCTACGGCGCTTGGGTTCGACCGCCATTCGAGATCCTACCGCGGATGTCAGAGTGGGCCCTCAAGCGAAAAGCAGGTCCCTCGACTGCGTGTCCGCCCGACCCAAAACACGGGTCGGAAAAACCTTGCGGACACTCCGCTCGGGATGACAAATCAATAACGGGAACGGGACGCCGGCCTGAAGGCCGGCTCTACCAATCGCTTGCGCCTGGGAGTGTGCCGCCCCTGAAGGGGCTCGGTTCCTAATAATGCAGCTTACCCAGCGCTGAAGCGCTGGGCTTTCTTATGCCGTCCCCTACGGGACTCAGCGTTGTTTTGCATCCTACCCAGCACTCCGCTTCGCTACGTGCTGGGCTATGATATGCCGCGCCTACGGCGCTTGGGCTGTGGCAGTCGCGTTGTGCGGCCGAAGTCGCGAGGTCACCACCTACACACGCTGTGCTTCATTCGCTACTCGTTCCGGACGAGAACGACAGCCACATCATCTTTATAGGCGACGCGGAAGCCGGGCAGGGTGGTGAGCGCCTGAGCCATGGCAGAGTTGGCTTCCAAGAGGAACGTCTGCGCCTGGGTAAAGCCGGGATAGGATTCGAGCGGGATCGCGGCGGTGGTCGCCTGGAAGTATGGGAGGTTGATTGCGTCGCCGTAAAGATCGGTGCGGCCGTCGATGAGGACGGGATAGTCGGGGAGAGCCCAGGTGAGAAATCCTCCCCAGGCATAAGCATTGAAGAGCGGCTGCGGGAGATGGTTCTGGCGAATGTAGTCGGCCGCGCTGATGGGGAAGGTTCTGGCGATTTTGAGCAGCAACACGTTGCCGGAGCGCACATCGTTCTTGCCGGGAAGGCGCAACACAAGCATGACGATAACCAGAAAAACGAGTGCTGCCGTGGCTAGTTTCTGTAAGCGCAATTTTTGTGCGGGTTCGGCAGCGGCGGTTGTCGCGGCAGGGATGGCGTTGCCGATGATGGCGACGGCGGCGGCAAGCACCAGCCAGTTCTCACGCTGAAAGCGGAACGAAATTACAGCCGATAGAGCGAGCAGAGAAATCAGAAAGAGATCGCGCGAGCGGCGGCGGCCCAGCGCGAAGAATGCGGTCATGACCAACAGCATGAGGAGATAGTCCTGCGGGCGGCGGAAGCGCAGGGAATGCAGCTCAGGAAAGAAACGGTCAGATGCGGAGTTGGTTGCGCTGAGCAACGCCGGGAGATAAGAGCGGTAGCCGTAGGGCGAGAGGATGGTCGCGAGCAATGATGCGCCAACGGCTGCCGACATCGTCGCAACAGGGATGTTGGGCAGTCCGGTTTCGAACCAGGTGATTCCCTGCCGACGGCAAAGTTGCTCGATGATCACAGCGATCCAGAAGAGGCCGAGGGCGACGAGACCGTAAGAGAATTGGCGGTCGAGATTTACCCAGATCACGAACACCAGCGGCAGCCAGAAGAACGAACGAGCATCGCCGGTTCGCCTGGCCTTCAGCAGCAGTGCCAATTCGCAGGCGAGAAGAACGAGCGAACACATCGCCGGGCGCGGGCCGACGGGCGAGATGCTGTATTGGGCGAGCGCGCTCAGGATCACCGCCGGCCAGAAATTGCGACGACCGCCTGCGAGGGTGAAGATCGCGATGGCGATTGCGACTTGCAAGAGCATGAGCAGAACCGGAAGTCCAGAGAGTCCCCAGATCTTTAAGCAGAGTGCAGTGAGAACGTCGAAGCCCCAGCTGGAGTCGACCCAGGGGAGCGATGCGAATTGCGAGAAGATGGCGCTGCGCGGAATAGCGTGGTTTTGCAGGATCCATGAGCCGGTGCTGAGATGCCACCAGAGGTCGGGGTCAGTGAGGGCGTTGAGATGAAGAAGCTCGCGGGCGGCGGCAGTGGTGAAGGTAGAGTACTGCGACGAGGATGCGGACGAGAGAAGAGTTGTACCAGCGGGAGGCGGTCATGAGGGGATGTTGGGCCTTGTTTTACCTCAGCGGCTGAAGCCGATCTGTTATCGCGCCCTGAAGGCGTGCTCCACCGATTACGCTGTCGCCGGCTAAACAGGCTGCTGAAAAAGTCGAACCGCAGTGAGAACCGTGTCGTCCCCAGGGGACTCCGAGTTCATTTGCCACTCTACCCAGGACTCCGCTGCGCTCCGTCCTGGGCTATCATGCCACGCGCCTGCGGCGCTCTGGTTTTTCGAGCCTCCTACGCCACGGCCTGTACGAGAGCTAGTTCTCACGCAGACACTAAAAGCCCCCTCGGGATAACAAAATGTTAGGGACTTGTTACGGCACAGCTAAAGCTGTGCCCCTTCAAAACTGCTTGCGGCTTATCTTTTCTTGATGGCCCCGCCCGCTTGCTGCGGTCCGCTGAGCTTGTGAATGCCGCCGCCGGGATCATGCGCTACGTTATGGCATGTCAGGACGCAGCTGTTCGATCCCTGATTGTAGGAGATCGGCTGGCCATTGTTCTGGCCGACGACATTCAAATCGAAGTCCACCATGCGAACTCCAGTGGGATTGTCACTGGTGGACGGCATGCCATGAGCGTTGTGACAGGTGGAGCAGGAGAATCCGTCGGTGTACACGTGGTCGTTGTGATAGGCCCACGAGATGGACTGGATCACGATGCTGAGGTTGTGGCACTTGGCGCACATGCCGTAGGGGCCGTTGACGCTCAGATCAGGCTGCGGGTTCAGGTTGATGGTGATGAGCGTTCCGGGTCCGCCGGGGGCCTGGCTGTCGAGATATTGGCGCTCCAGCACGTGCCACCACTTGGAGCCGTGCGGGCCGTTCGGGCCTGCGCCTCCGAATTCGCGATTGTCGTCGGCGTTGTGGCAATCGGTGCAGAAGATCTGCGATCCCATACTGCGGCCGTTGTTGGTGCCACCGCTCAAATCCAGCATGGTGGGCAGCAGACTGGGCTGGGGGAAGCTGCTGCTGCGCGCATGCATCACCGGATGACTGGACTTCGCGCTGGTGTTCATCTGCGTAATCACGTTGAGCGGATCGCTTTCGGAGCGGAGCGGCAGATAGCCGTAGATGGGATTGATCTGCTTGCCGGAGCTGTAACCATGGCAGCGCAGGCAGTTCTCATATTGATTGACGACCGGATTGACGATGGTCTGGCCGTCCATGGAGATGCCGACTGCGCCGGTTTGCGAGACGCGGACGAGCGGAGGAATGTTGAACGAAGTGACCTGCTGCGCGCCGTGGCTGTTATGGCAATCGACACAGGTGGCGTGACGATTGTTCTGCAGCAGAGGCGCTTCCGCGGCATCGTGCTGATTGGAGCCGTTGGGGAAGGGATGCGCGATCTTGGCGTATTCGGCGGCAATGTTCGCGGGCACCGGCGCAATATTGTTGCTGCCATTGTGGCAAGGCAGGCAGGCGGCCTCGTTGGTTCCGCGCAGCAGGCGAACCGCTCCCGCAGCGTTGTGCGGCGCATGACACGAGATGCAGGCGTTGGCTGCGACTGTGCCGTAGCTGCCCAGTTGGGCTTGCGAGGAAACGGTGTTCTGCGCGGTGGCGTGAATTCCCGTGGCCCATCCGGCCATGGGATTGACCTGATTCTGTCCAGACATGGAGGTGCGCGTGGGATCATGGCAGGCCAGGCACATCGTGCCGCTGGCACTGTTCAGCACGAGGAAATTCTGCGAGACCTTGTCGATGGCCTGGACGTGCGAGCTGTGGCAGGAGTTACATTCCACGGAACCGTTGATCAAGTGGATCGCGCCGGTCTTATCGCCGGTCTTGCCCGACGAGACCAGGGTTGAGATGAGATCGATATTGTCCTTCAACGGCAGGACCAGACTGAAGGGGTGCGAGCTCTGCAACTGCGTGGAGAAATTGTCACCCTGGATCCAGTTGCCGCTGGTAGGCAGTTGGCCGAACAAAACGGTATCGGCGACGGCCACCGTACCGTCATGACAGCTGAGACACATGTTACTGTCGGCGCCCAACGGCAACTGTGAGAGGTCCTTATTGCTGAGGGTGGTGCTGGTGTAGGTGGTGTAGGTCGCGGTCGAGAAGGTCTGGTTCCACAGGCCAACGTTGCTGGCGGAGTGCGGCACGTGACAGTAAAGGCATGGACCATTGCCCGGACCCTGGATAGGCGAGGGACTGCCAGGCGACAGATTGTGCATGCCGATCACATCGCCGGTGATGTCCTTGCGGCCTATCTTCTTGCTTGGCTGCTCGCCGGAAAGCGGCTGCTGCGCGGGCCTTTGCGTTACCTCGCCGCGCTTACCTTTATTCGTTGGATTGGTTGGCGGGTTGTTCACCTGCGCCAGGGCCGTTCCCAGGGATGCGAAAACAATCGCGAAGGCCAGGACAAGGTGGAGCAATGCCGGCCTTGACGCGAGCCTGAAGGACCGCTCTACCACCCGGGCGCTCACTGCGATCCTCCCTTGGCTTGCTTCAGAGCGTGATACTGAAAAATCTGCACGCGGCGGTTGTAGGAATCGACCACGAAGACCTTGTCGTTGCGATCGACGAAAAGCCCGGTAGGCAGGCGGAAATCGCCGAAGCCAGTCCCCTGCTGGCCGAAGTAATACAGCAGGCGGCCTTCGCGGTCGAAGACCTGCACCATGTCGTGCGAGGCTTCCACGACGTAGACGTGGCCCTCGGAGTCAACCCCAATTCCCTTGGGGCGAAACATTGAGCCGTTGCCATCGCCGATCGCGCCTATGCCGAAGAGGAATTGTCCGGAGCGGTCGATCGCCTGCACGCGGAAATTCATGGCATCGACCACGAGCAGGTCTTTGCCGTCCAGCCGCAACTCGGTGGGGTAGTTGAACTCGCCGACAGCGTCGCCATTTTTCCCGATGGTCTGCAGGACGTTGCCGTTCATGTCGGTGACGAAGATCTTGTTGCGCAGGGTGTCGGTGATGTAGATCTTCTGCTCGTCGGAATCGACGGCGATGCCGGTGGGCCGCTTGAAGAATCCTTCGCCGCCTTTCAAGCTGCCGAGGGCGTGCTGATACTTGCCATCGCTGTTGAAGACGAAAATCTTGCCCGACTCGGAGTCGCTGACGTAGATGTTGTCCTTGCTATCGACGGCGACACATTGCGGAGCGAGCATCGCATCCTTGCTCTTCTCTTTGCGCTCGATGAACTTGTACTTCTGCTGGACGGGATCGAAGATGTGAACGCCCTGCGCGCCGGGATCGGTAACGATGATGCGGCCGCGCGAGTCTTCCACCACGCTGTAGGGGCGCACAAGGAAGTGGAGATCGGGCTTGCCGACAACCAAATCGAAAACCTTGGTGAAGAAGCCGGGCTTGGGGCGAACGTCGCGATCGGTTTGCAGGCCGCGCTCGAAGGTGAGCTTGCGTCCCTCGGGGAGCAGCAGCTCGGGAACCTGGACTTCAGTGGTCTTGGATTTTTTCGACGAGCTCCAGGCAGGCGTGAGGCAGAGGAGTGCCATCAACAACGGCCACAGTAAAGTGCGATTCAAGAATGCCGGCGTCAGGCGGGCATCAGGACACGACGCGAAAGTCTGGCGAAGGAGCCGGGCCATGTATCGTCGGCTAAAGCCGACTCTGGAAAACGAAATAAGGCGCCTATCGGCACGACTAAAGTCGTGCCCTGACACCGGCTTATGGGGACGACTAGAGTCGTGCCCTGACACAGGCCTATCGGCAGGACTAAAGAGTGTGCGTGCGATCCTTGTCGTCCCCGGGGGACTCTGGTTCCTTTCCCACTCTACCCAGGACTCCGCTGCGCTCCGTCCTGGGCTGTCATGACACGCGCCTGCGGCGCTCTGGTTTTTCAAGCCCCTTACTCCACCGCCTGGAAGAAAGCTGGTTCTCACGCGGACAGTAAAGTCGTGCCCTGACACAGGCTTATGGGAACGACTAAAGTCGTGCCCTGACACAAAGTGTTGCCAGCACCGCTGACGGGCGCCGGCAGCAGGCTCGGGTCTCAAGTGTCTGGCCGCTCGCCGCTCTAGAAGAAATTGAACCATCTATAAACACCAATATAGACCGAAGAGAACGAAGCGGGCGGAGTTCCTGAAGCACTAAAGCCCTGGACCAGATGGGTGTAGCCCCCGTTTAGGCCCAGTTGCCGGAATTGGTACTGGAAGTAGGCGTTCTGCTGTTCGTAGTTATTCCAGGAGGTAACGCCGAGGTTGTTGAGGTCGTTCTTCGACTTCACGTAACTGGCGGAGACATTGAGGCGGCGCAGCGGAACCGCCGAGACCGAGGCACCGTAGCTGGTACCGCCATAGAGCACCAACAGGTTGGCGGGAATAACCGGCGGCAACGGCGTGGTGACCAAACCGTTACCTCCGGCCAGCGAGTTGCCATCGGACTTGGCGTAGCTGCGCCGAAGTTCAGTTTCTTCATGCCGAAGGTGGTGCTGAAGGCCTCGCTGCCGCTGCTGGTACCCGGCTGGGCGCCAGGCCGCTGCGGCCGGCGCTTCCTGCCGCCGTCCAATACCAGCGTCCAAACTGGCGGCTGACATTGCCGGAGAAGCTATAGACCGAAGTGTTGTAGGTGACCAGCAGGGTCTGTACATTCTGCGCGTAGTTAACGTAACCAGAGACTTGCCACTGTCCGATGCGGCGGCCGTAATTGGCCGTAGCACTGAATCCCAACTGATTCTGGCTGCTGCCATCCACCGTGCTGTCGAAGACGCTGACCGATGATCCGAGATAGCCGCCGGCGATCTGGCGGGTGTAGAAGACGCCCGCATCATAAAGGTTCGATCCGTAGTTAGCGCCCAGGAAGCTCTGCTGACGCCGCTCAACAAAGCCGTTGGCTTGCAGATTTTCAGCGAAGGCATAGGTGGTGTTGGCGATGAGGTTCAGGCCATGCGAGGACTGCTCGCTTGAGGTCGACTGCACGCCCACCACTCCCGTTCCGCTCGTGGTGGAAGCTTGATTCTGTACTACTCCCGTGCTGCCGGGCGATGCCAGGCTGCTGCCCGATGCGCCGGGCACAAGGGCTTCGTAGAGCGAGCCGCTGAGATTATCGGTGTAGTTGCCGGCCAGCGAGAAACTTAGCTTGGGCGTGGGATGGAAGCTGGCAAACGCATTGACCGTGTCGATATCGCCGTTGAAGCTGTAGCCCAGGTAGTCGGAATCGAGATCGGTACGATTGAAGGATGTATTGAAGTTGCCGCTCCAGGGAAGCTGATGGGCAACGGCTGAATACGTAGCTGGTGCTGTCGGAATTGGCGGTCGCGGTCTGGCCGCCGATAATGACGCCGGGAATCAGGGAGTCGGAGTTGCCATGCGAGATGCCGCCGCTGAGGCCGAATCCGAAGAGGTTGTAGTTGGAGCTGAGGTTGAAGGAATTGAACTTCGCGTTTCCGCTTTCGTTGGTGCCGTAGAGATAATAGTTGCTGCTGCCCATCTGGTAACCGACCGATAAGGTCGGCAGGCCGGGCACAAAAGCGCCCCAGTTGATGCCGAAGTTCTGGCTGTTGCCGTTGGTGTTCAGGCTGCTGATGCCGGGGATGCCGTAGTTTCCGGTGCTGTTGAAGGCGGTGGAGTAGTTGACCGAGCCGGGAAAGTGGCTGCCGCCGAAGATGCCGGAGTTCAGCGTTACTCCGGAGGCATCGGAGATGGAGCCAGTGCCGGAGTTGCTGCGCGATTGGTTGTAATAAGGATTGATATTGAAGTTAAGAAAATTGGGATTGTAGAAGAAGCCGTTCAGCGCGGCGACGCCGCCGAAGCCCAGGCCGTGGCTGGATTCAATGTCGCTGCCGTAGTTGTCGTTGTATCCGGCGTTGATGGTTCCGTTGGCGGTCATGCTTACATCGCCCGCGGTAAGCTGCGCCGCCGAGGGAAGCGAGAGCAGCAGGATCCCGGCTAAAAGGATGCACGCAGTTTGAAATCTCCTTGCCAACCCCCACCCACCTGGGGCTTACGCCCCCGAGCAATTAGCAATTGGCTTTGCTGTCTTGCCAGTTGCTTTGCTCTGTTATTGCCTTGCCGCTAGTCTGTCTCGCGTCGAGCTGTTGTGCCGCCGGCTAAAGCCGGCTCTGGATTCATAAGAGGCGGCCTACCCAGCACTCCGCGCCAAATGAGGGCGCTACGTGCTGGGCTATCCTGTTCCGTCCCGCAAGCGGGACTCGGTTCTGCATGCTGCGAGCCGTGTTGGAGTTCCTCATCATCGTCTCGTTGCCGTCTTTCGGCACGACTGAAGTCGTGCCCTGTTACGAACCGCTTTTGCTTGGCGACGCGTTGAAGCGCCGCACTGCCGCAGGGGCTAAAGCCCCGGGTTTTTCTGCTTTCGTTCGGCACGACTGAAGTCGTGCCCTGACACAAACCGAACTGCCCAAGTCGTGTCGTGGTGCAAACCATGTCGCCGGGGCTAAAGCCCCTCGCGTTCGTCGCCTGGCTGACGCGGCGCTGAAGCGCCGCACTGCCCAAGTCGTGCCGTGATACAAGCCGACGGGGCAACTGGAAACTTGAAACTCGAAACTTGAAACTGCCTTCACAGCGTTTCCACCTTGGCGTTCTGGCGCAGACGCTTATCGAAGTCGGCGCGCACCTCGTTCGTCTTTTCCTTTTGCAGATCCTTGCGTAGTGGAGCTTTCACCTGATCGAAGGGCGTCTTGCCGGCCGGGATGTGTTTGTTCATGCGAAAGATGACGTAGATACTGTCCCACCTGGATGAGGCTGCTGGTGTCGCCGTCTTTCATCTTGAGGGCGGGCGCCAGCATCTCGGGAGGCATCTTGTCGCGCGGGATCCACTTGTGATCGCCCATCATGACCCGGTAGTCGTCTTCTGAGATCTTTTCGGCCAGCAGTCCGAACTGCTCGGCGGTCTTGGCGGCCTTGGCCTGCGTGTAGGCATCGTCGGCGCGCTTCTTGGCTTCGGCCAGTTGCGCCGGAGTAGCTTTGTCCGGCGGCATGATGGTGATAGTCTGGATGGCAAACGATTCCGGATAGGAGAAGCGAGCCGAGTTCTTGTCGTAGTAGGCCCTGACTTCGGCCAACGAAACGGTGGACTTAGCGTCCACTTCGGTCTTGAGCAGCTGCTCGATCAGGAGCGAGCGCCTGATCTTCTCCTGCAGCGCTTGCTCGTTACCCTGAAACTCAGCTTTCAGATACTGGTTGAAGGCAGCCGGGCTATCGAACTGTTTGCGAAACTCGGCCTCGGCCTGGTTGATACGCGCGGCCGGGATGGTGATGCCACGCTTCTGCGCATCCTGATAGACCAGCTCTTCGAAGACGATCATCTCCAGCGCGCCCTTGCGGATGCCGGGCTCCATGTCCGCCGGGAATGTTTCCGCCATGCTGCGTGGCATAAGGAAAGATCAGATACTCTTCCCGCACCAGATCCACGTCGGTCAGCACCACACCATTCACCCGCGCCACCGGCTTGCCCGACGATTTGAGTTGCGTGGAGGGAACTTCGAACTTGGCTGGCGACTGCGCTTGCTGATGGGAGGCGACCTGGGCAGATGCTGCGGAGAGTAGAGAGAGACCAGCGCGCAGATTGAGAAGTTTGTACTTCATTTTCCTCACCCTTGTTGCTCACCCGGAAGATTTGGGGAGAGATTGCTCTCTCCCCAAGGCATTGCGTATTAGAAGGTGGTCGGAATGGTGTATCCGCCGTTGGACTCGTTGCCTTCGCCACCGTGGCACTGGCGGCAGAACTGCGCCGTCTGGTTGGAGCCAGCCGGTTCCGCTGGCCGGGTTATACGGCGCACGAATGAAGAACATCGTGGCGTAGTTGCCCTGCGGCAAGCCGGATTGCGTCTTCGTTCCGATGTTGACCACATTCATCAAGTGCTGGTTGTGGCAGGTGGTGCACTGTACGGTCGGCTGTTCTGTTGTAGGCCTGCAGTGCTGACGAAGAAGCCGTAGTTCTTCACGAACTGCGAAGAATTCGGGCCGTTCATCGAAATGGTGCCGTTGGCGGCTCACGCGTGCAATCCCAGTTGTACTGGCCGCCGCAACCGACGATGGCGTTGTCGCCCACCGGGTGATCGTTGAGGTAGTCGCCGATCTGGCCTGCGCCGTTGTTGCCGAGCAGGGTCGGAATGCGGGTTGTTGCCGTAGGTGCCGGGCACGGTCTCATACAGCTTGTTCTTCATCATGGCGCCCGTGGCCAGGTTGCCGTCATGGCAGCTCAGGCAGGTCATGGTGTTTTCGGTGACCGGGTCAGCTGTGTTCCAGGTGGCCGGGAAGGTCAGGGTGTAGCTGCCGTGAGTCGTTCCGCCGGTCTGGAAGGTCTGGCCGAACAGGGGCTGAACGTTCTGGCCCCACAGGGCGATCGTTACCGGTGTTGGGATCGGAGGTGGCAATGCCGTTGCCGAGCGCGCCGCTATGCGGAGCGTGACAGGCGGCGCAACCACGGCCGTAGTTGAGGTGAGCGCCCAACACGTCGGACGTGGGGGCTTGGATCTGCGCGGCTGCGAAAGCGCCGACGGCCAGGATCATAAGCGTAACTAACATTACTTTTTTCATGAGATCGATCTCCTGATATGAATCTGCAGTTTCGATAAGGCCTACTGCTATGGAGACCCGGCCCCAGTCGGCCTCCGTGCGTAGTAAGGGCACGCTGCGGGCCGAAATTTCGAGTTGGGAGGATTGGTTGCAAGAGGTTGAAATCAGGCAGGTTGGAGGGTTAGCGCGCGGGGTGTGACGGGGGTCGCAGGTGGGGGAAAAGAGCCAAAGGCAGCAGGGGGATGGTGAAATGGCGCAGCGGGGCGAGGTGGTGGGGCCGAGATTCCCGAAATGGGAACGAAACAGTGCTTCACGATGAAGCTTGCCGGTTTGCAATGGAGTTGCAGCGGAAAGCCGCCGCAGTGGAACAAGTCGCTTGATTATCGTGGCTGGCGGGAGCTGGAGTGGAACGAGAAGGCGAAATGTTCCTCGTGGAACACTGTTGGCGGGCCGGAAGAGGTCGGATCGGGGCGAAATTGAGATTCGGCTGCGGCCTTCAAGTTTTCGGCGCGACCGTCCGATGATCTTGCGGGAGGGGCTTTGCTGCGTAAGAGTTCCAACCCCGCGCCAGAAGCGGGAAGCTGCTTATGCTACCCACCGAGGAAACCGACACTACCATGACTTGCTTGATCGGCAGAGACGAACTGATCCAGGTGGTCGACGAAATCTTCAGCTCCATGGCAGGCATGAAGCTCGCGCCTGCTCCGTCGCCGGTCCGCTTCGACCGGCAGAAAGCCTACGTGGTCTCAGCGGTGCAGATTGTGGGCAATTGGCAGGGCGCGGTGCGGCTGGACTGCGATCTGGCATTCTGCCGCCAGGTCTGCGCGCACTTTCTCGGCGTCGAGCCCGGCGAGCTCTCCAACGATGACATTCGCGATGCTGCGGGCGAGCTGGCCAACATCACCGGCGGCAGTGTCAAAGCGCTGATTGCGCCCACCTGCAGCCTGTCGCTGCCTTCCGTGGTCATGGGCCAGAACTACGAGTTCTCGCTGCTGCAAGGCAAAGTGATTCTGGAATCTTCCTTCCTGCATGACTCCGGGCATCTGCTGGTCAGCGTGCTGGAGAAACAAGGCATGAGCTAGCGCGATCTCCCCTAGCTTCGCAATAGCAAGGTCATTTTGCTGCTTCAAGCTTTCTTTGCTGTTACAAGTCCTTCGCCGCGCATCCAAAAAATCGCGCCGCCGACTTCTTCCCTCGCCTGTCTGTGAACTTGTCCCTGTTACCGATGCAGCATGATGATGGGCGCCGAACCCGCGTGCGCCGCCTGCGATGCCATCGACATCTGGTCCTTCAGCGCGAGATCGCAATTGGTCATGCGGCTCGCCCACACTGCGGCTTCGCGTCGCATGGCACGCAACTCGATCTCGGGTATCTGAAAGCGCTGTCGCAGCGAATCGCTCTTCCGCCAATCCCCGCGGTCATACGCCGCCACCAGCTCCTGACAATGCCGCAGCGGCGTTGCCTCGCCCGCCAGCGCCTGGCGCACTTCTTCCGGCAGCACCACCTCGTCCACGATCGTCGCCAGCGGACGATTCACCAGCCGCTCCATCTGCGCAAACAAGCTGGTCAGATACAGCGACGAAGCAGGCAGCGCCACAAACGGCGCCAGCAGCTCGGCAAATCGCGCTCGCGCCAGCGCTCTGGCAATCGGCTCCGGATTCGGCTCGCCGCCCGCCGCCACCACCGACGCCATCAGCATCAGCCACTTGCGCAATTCGTTCTCGCCCAGCAGCGCCAGCGCATGCAGGATCGACATGATCTCCGTCTGCAAATAAAATCCCGGCGATTGCAGATAGCGCAGCAGGCGATAACACAGCGCCGGCTCCGACTTGATCAGCTGCTCAATCGCAATCAGATCCAGCGCCGGCAACGACAGCGCCCGCTGGATGCGTAGATGGGTATCGACCAGCACCGGCACTTTCTCCGTCGTCAGCATCTCCGGCTTGCCGAAGTAGTATCCCTGAAACAACCCGAAGCCCAGCCGCGCCGCCTCCGCCAACTCTTCCTGCGTCTCGATCTTCTCGGCCAGCAGCTGCCGCCGTCCGTGGTTGTAGCGCTCTGCCAGCTCGCCGCGCACCGCCGCCGGCGTCGTTCGAAAATCAATCTTGATGACGTCCGCCAGCTCCACCAGCGGCGCGAATCGCGGCGCGTCGACATAATCATCCAGCGCGATGCGATATCCGGCGCGCTTCATCTCGCGCAGCGCCCGCAGCACCGGCTCATCCGGCTCCACCGTCTCCAGCACCTCAATCACCGTGAAGTCAGGCGGAAACAGCGTGGGATAGCGCTGCACCAGAAAATCGTGCGGACAATTCAGAAACAGGCTGTAGCCTTCGGAGAGAACATCCAGTCCCAGCAGCACCGCGATGTCAAACGCTTCCTGGGAAGCCAGGTCGGGATCGATGCCGGCAAAATGATTTTCCGTCGAGTCGCGAAACAGCAGTTCGTAGGCCTGCACTCTGCGCTCGACATCGAAGATGGGTTGGCGCGCGATGAACTGCATCTGCCGGTATTCATCGGCAGCCGGCGCCTTCGCCTTCAACCGGGGTAGAGCTGGCCTTCCAAGCCAGCGCCCTCGGCCGCTTCCGTTTTTGTCATCCCGACCGAGAGCCTCAGCCTTCCGTTCTTGTCATCCCGGCCGAGGGCTTTAGCCCGAGTTTTGTCATCCCGACCGAGGGCTTTAGCCCGACCGAGGGATCTGCGGTTCGAGCCGCGGCAGCGGCGACACCACTCGCGACACAGTCTCTGCTCCTTGTTTTTTCTTGTCATCCCGACCGAGGGCTTTAGCCCGACCGAGGGATCTGCGGTTCGAGCCGCGTCAGCGGCGACACCCATTCGCGACACACTCTCTGCTCCTTCTTTTTCTTGTCATCCCGACCGAGGGCTTTAGCCCGACCGAGGGATCTGCGGTTCGAGCCGCGTCAGCGGCGACACCCATTCGCGACACACTCTCTGCTCCTTCTTTTTCTTGTCATCCCGACCGAGGGCTTTAGCCCGACCGAGGGATCTGCGGTTCGAGCCGCGGAGCGGCGACACGGGCCGCGACACACTCTCTTCAGGCCAGCACCCACGCGTGCCGCAGCGCGCACAATCAAGTCCCGCCTCCGCGGGACGGCGACAAGATAGCCCAGCACGCAGCGCCCTCCTTTGGCGCGGAGTGCTGGGTACGCCGCCATTATGCCTCCGAGCCCCTTCAGGGGCGGCACAATACGTAACGAGGGCGTGAGCCCGACCTCCGCAACGACGATCAGCGGTAAATCCAGGTACAGGCTCGTTCGAACAACTCGCGGCCGTCGTAAAGGAAAGCCATCCCCGACCGCATCACGCCGAACCGAGTCCCGCCAAGCGGGACGGCGACAGGATAGCCCAGCACGCAGCGCCCTCTGTTGGCGCGGAGTGCTGGGTAAGTCGCCATTATGCCTCCGAGCCCCTTCAGGGGCGGCACATGGTAACGAGGGCGTGAGCCCGAGTCCGGCGCGCCCGCAAAAACAAAAAGCGCGTCCCTCATCAGGAACGCGCTTCCATCATGCGACTGTCACCAAATATCACTTGATGATGTTCTTGCCAAACCCGAACTTCGTTCCTACCGAGAACCGCACACTGTTTCGCGGACCATCCAACACATTCGAGAAAAAATTGTAGCGAGCATAGTCGACGGTGGCGCGGATACCAAAGTGTGGATTGATCTCCCAGGTCGCTCCGCCGCCAACCCCGTAAAACACCACCGTGTCGGATTTCGACAGGTTCCCATTCAGCAGGGTCTTGACAACTTCTTGCAATAACGGATTGCCCGAAGTGGATGAGAAATTGGCGTGCAGCGCTCCCAGCGCCGGACGTGCGAATAACGTAACGTGCTTAAAATGGCGGTAATTAAATTGCGGCCCGCCCTCGTAGGTTTGGGTGGAAGAGTTGTAAGGCACGGCAATCACGAACCCGGGCGGGAGTAACGGCAGAAACGGCGCCAACTTCGCCTGTGTGGCCTGATTGAGATCGTTCGGCACCAGAGTGCTGTGGCCACTGAAGGTACTGAAATCAAAACCCAGCGTTAGCCAGCTCTTGTAGTTATAACCAAAGTCGCCATCGAATCCGCGCTGAGCTAAATTCAACGACGGAGTGCTCAAGTAGGAATAGGCGCCAAACGCGGCGAACTGTGTGACCTCGGTTTGTTGTGAGAAACAGGTAAGAGCGCTTAGAAGAACAAACAGAATAACAACTGCGGAGAGAGTCTTAGGCCGCATGAAAAAATCTCCTTGCCACTCGCCCTAGGTTCGGGGAAGTCGGCCAAATAAATTAGTTGGCTCCCGCTCTTGGAGGCCGATCGCCACGTGACGTGGCAGATCGCCCAGATCGGCAGGGCCTGAATTCAGTTTCCCCTTTTTCCAGAATGGAATCAGTAACAACCTGGGAAAATGTTCTGGAGGATTCCCAAATCGGCACAGATTAGGTTGGGTTGGTTGAATCTTTTTCAGACTACAACAGGAATTCATCGGATTGCAACATTGCAAAGCCCCGCGACTGGTCCTTGTTGCCACACAGAATTGTTCTCACCATTATGTGTTGTCACAAGGAGCAAATGCGGTCTTAGTTCTCGGCTCGACACCGCAAATTCTTTCCGCGGCGTCGACATTCCCAAGAATTTCGTGCTTCCGTGGTGAATTAATTTCGGGTCCGCGGACTGCGGATCAGTTTTTGCAGTTACCCTACTCGCGCGCCAGCGCCAGCCGCCGCGCGATGATCGCATACGCCGACGAATTGAACGCCAAGCCGATGTGCGTTCCCGGCACTTCGAAATCGTTCTTCGCATCGCCGGTCATGCAGTAACGCCAGTCGACAATGCCGTCGGTGTGGGTGTAGATCGCGGTCTCCGTCACCGACTCGGGCAGCTTGCGCCGCAGCGAAGAGAGGAAGTCGCAGGTACATCGTCCGGTATAGCACGTCGGCAGAACCTTCGGACCTTGCTCTTCCAGGATGCGCTTGCGCACCGCATCCGCCGCGGCCAGAACCGTGGGATGCACCACCGTTCCGCGAAACGGCGAGGCCAGCGTGATCACCGACGCCACATCGTCCGGCCGCTGGCTCGCCACCGCCCGCGCCATGATCCCGCCCAGGCTATGGCCGATGAGATGGATCTTCTGCTCGGTATCGAAGAGCGCTCTGTCGATGTTGTCCCGCAGCCGCTGCTGGATAAGAAGGTTGGGACACTCGGCGTTCAGTCCGATTCCCGAGAAGTACGGCCGGTAGCCGATGCGGCCCAGCCACGAGTGCATCTGCGAAAGGTAAGCGTCGGTCCCCAGAAATCCCGGAACCAGCACCACCGCCGAGCCGTCGCCGCGCGGGATGCCGAGTCCGTAATACACCGGAGACGCGTGCAGCAGCAGAAGGTCAGCGGCAAACAGCGCTTCCTTCCAAATGGTGACGTCAGCTTCGGCGTTCTCTTGATGAAACGTGCCGACGGGCGGCGGTGCCATAGGCGGGTGCTGGATTCCTCTTTCGTTGGCTTGGAATGCCCGCCCCTTCAGCTCTGGGGGAACTCCGGCAGGAGTAACCGCGGAGGCAGCTTCCGGGAAGTTAGTGTATTGATACCGGCCATAGGTTGCCAACAAGAATTTTTTGGCGTCGCGGATTTGTCACTACCATCCTCATTTGTCATCCCGACATTTGTCATCCCGACATTTGTCATCCCGACATTTGTCATGCCGATATTTGTCATCCCGACCGAGGGCTTCAGCCCGACCGAGGGATCTGCGGTTCGTCGCTTGAGCGATCAGTTTCGAAACCTGGGAGAGTACAACGCAGGCTTATCACCTTTCCCAATCCCGACTCACCCAACGCGGTGCAGAACCAAACCCGTGATCGCCGCAATTCTGGAAAAGTCACGGTCCAGAGTGAAAACGCTGGCGTGATGTTCGAGCGCAATGGCCGCGATAAGCGTGTCGATCGTTGTTAAGGCCATGCCTTTGCCGCGCGCGCTGCGGAAGATCGCAGCCGCTCGTCCGATAGGTCTGAAAACCCGTTGGCTCCAGCAGTTCCCATTGGGCAAGAAACTGCTCGATTTCAGCGACGTTCCTGGTGAGGCCTTGCAAGATCTCGCTGACCACCACTCCGGTTAGCGCAAACGGTTCGCTCTCCTCGATCATGCGGCGCAATTCGCCTCCCGCTTTTCCAGGAGAGGAGCTGAAGAAGTCGATCCAGACCGAGCTGTCGACCAGAATCACACCCGGTTTCTCCGCGCCGCCTTCAGGTCGCCCTTCCAGATGCCGCTGCCGTAATAGCGCAGAATTCCTTTGCGGCTTTCCGAACGCACCAGCAGTTCCAGAGCCTTGTCCACAATCTGCCGCTTGGTCTTGAGGCGGGTGAGTTTACGCGCCTTGCGGATCAACGCCTCGTCGATGTCGATGTTGGTGCGCGCCATAAGATAGTTTGAGCATACACCAATTTGAAAGAAGCTTGTGTATGAACGAGATCGGGCTCACGACTCGCAGCTCGCAGCTATGGCTCGTGGCTACAAAAATGACGTGCCGCCTGGGAGGACGGCACGTCAGCGGTGCTCCGATTAGCTCCTGGTTTGGAGTCAATGCACCTTACAAGTCAGGACCACTTTGCCTACACTGCGTGCGCCGTTGCCATCTTGATCGTCCGGCCGGGACGCTTGCGCGCTACGGTCTTGGCTGCCTTCTTATGCTCCGGACGATGCATCACGGTATCGATCAGCGCCTTTTCGGCGGTGACAAAACTCTTCACCCCTTCCCGGGTTAGGTCGGGAATCGGAATGAAGGGGAACGGTGCGATCATATTGACCGCGCGGCCGGCGGCACGCATATTCGCGTTCACCTGTTTTCCGGCAACGTCGATCAGCTTCTTCTGCGCGTCGATGAACGCGTCGGTAGCTTCCTTCGCCAGCTCGGACAGCTCGGTCTTCTTCATCTTGCGGACCGCGTCTTTGCCGCTGGTCGCCTTGGTGGTCTCTTCCGCAATCACATCCAGAAACTTCTTCTGGGTATGAACGAAAGTCTCCATGGCCTCGCGCGCCATCTCCACCAGTCCCTCAGGATCGAAGGCCTTGCCGGCCTTGACCCCATTCAGCCAGGTGTTGGTCTGCTTGCTGGCCATCTTCAGGAACTCGTGCTGCATACCGACAAAGGTATCGAAGCCGCGCTGCATCAGTTCGGTCATCGCCACCGCGGCGGTGTTGCCGGCGACGCGCTCTTTCACGCCGTTGGTCACGATCTCGTGCTCTTTCTGCGCCAGGCTCAGCAGCAGCTTCTGGCCTTCAATGAAGTTGGTCATTCCCTCACCCGCCAGCTCGGTCACGATGGCCGCCGGGCAAAACTCCGGACTGGCAAAGCGCTTGCGGATCAGGTTCATTGCATTTGCGTTCTGGGTCATCGCCAGGTCAACCAGAATCCGTTGTGTGGCGAAGAAGTTCTCTACCCCCTGCTGCACCCATCCGGACAGCAGAGAAACAAACGACGAATCGCCCGCGTGTGCGGCAGGTTCGGGTTTTCCATTCCTAGGCATGATTCCCTCCAATGATTTTGCTGCAGTGCAGCATCAACTAGAATGTAGTATTCTCAAGCTGTGCTGTCAAGGGCTGTAGAAAATATTTTGCACTGCAACAGAGGAGTCAAACCGTGGCTGCCGACACCATCGTGATCAAGAAGTACGCAAACCGCAGACTATACGACACTTCCAACAGCCGCTACATCAACCTGGAAGATATCGGCGCGCTGGTCCGAAATGGGAAGGACGTGCAGGTCGTCGATGCCAACACCGGCGAAGACATCACCCGCGTCACCCTGACCCAGATCATCTTCGAAGATGCCAAGGGACAACCGGCCGGCCTCCCGCTCGAACTTCTGCGCCAACTCATCGTCACCACCGATCACGTTGGCCAGGAATTCATTCTCTGGTATCTGAAGTCGGCGTTCGATACTTATCAGAAGGTGCAAAGCTCGGTGCAGGATCGCTTCAGCCAGATGCAGTCGGCCGCGCTCTCGCCGCTGCAGATGATGAAGAACTTCATTCAAAGCTCGACCCCATCCGAGAAGCCCGCCGAGCCCAGCGCCGAACTGCTCGAGCTGCGCCGCCGCATCGCGGAGTTGGAGTCGCAAAAAAACACGCCCAAGCCGCGCAAGAAATCCCGCTCCGCCAAAAAAGCCTCCACGCGAAAGCGTGCCTGATCACCAGCAAACGACAGGCATTTCTTATCGTGGCCGCTGATAGTTTTGCTAGCAACCCGCGCGCGCGCCCTGTGTTATCGTTCAACACGCATTTCCAAAAAACCTGCGCCTATTTCAAAGAGGAGCCGTCCCCTAATGAGGAGCTCTCTGCTCAAGCTATTCGGCTTGGCTGTGCTGCTGTTTTCCGCGGCGATCTGCGTGCCGACTTTCGCCCGCGCCGCCGACAACAAGCCCAACATCGTCTACATCGTCGCCGATGACCTCGGCTGGAAAGATGTCGGCTATCACGGCTCCGACATCAAGACGCCCAACCTCGACCAGCTGGCCGAGGATGGCGCGCGCCTGGAGCAGTTTTACGCGCAGCCCATGTGCACTCCCACGCGCGCCGCGCTCATGACCGGCCGCTATCCCTTCCGCTATGGCCTGCAGACGCTGGTCATCCCTTCCAGCCACACCTGGGGCCTTCCTACCGACGAGTACCTGCTGCCACAAGCGCTGAAGGATGCCGGCTACGAGACCGCGATCATCGGCAAGTGGCACCTCGGACACGCCGATCCCAAGTACTGGCCGCGCCAGCGCGGTTTCGACTACCAGTACGGGCCGATGATCGGCGAGATCGACTACTTCACCCACCAGCAGCACGGCGTCACCGACTGGTACCTCAACAATAAGGTGGTCAAGGAACCGGGCTACTCGACCACCCTGCTCGGCAACGCAGCCGTCAAGCTCATCGACAATCACAACACCGCGATCCCGCTCTACCTCTACCTCGCCTTCAACGCGCCACACGCGCCTTATCAGGCGCCGCAGGAATATCTCGACCAGTACAAGAACATTGCCGATCCCAGCCGCCGCGCCTATGCCGCCAGCATCACCGCGATGGACGACCAGATCGGCCGCGTCGTCGCCGCGCTTAAACAAAAAGGCATGCGCGACAACACCATCATCATCTTCCAGAGCGATAACGGTGGCACGCGCAATGCGATGTTTAGCGGCGAACAGGATATGTCGAAGGCGACCATTCCCTGCGACAACGGGCCCTATCGCGAAGGCAAAGGCACTCTCTACGAAGGCGGAACGCGCGTTCCTGCATTCGCCAACTGGCCCGGCCACATCCAGCCTGGCACCGTGGTCGACGGTATCATGCACGTCGTCGATACCTATCCCACGCTCATCAACCTTGCCGGCGCCTCGATGGCCAAGAGCAAACAACCGCTGGATGGCATCGACATGTGGGCAGTCATCAGCGATCGCAGGCCGTCGCCGCGCACCGAAGTCATCTACAACATCGAGCCGTTCCGCGCCGGCGTTCGCGAAGGCGATTGGAAGCTCATCTGGCGCACGCCGCTGCCGCAGGTCGTTGAGCTGTACAACATCGCGCAGGATCCATCGGAGAAGAACAATCTGGCGGCGCAGTATCCGGAGAAAGTAGCCGAGTTGCAGAAGCGCGCCAATGAACTGGCGAAGATCCAGACCAAGCCGTTCTTGTTGCAGGTCGAGTTCGGGGAGATCCAGAAGCGGTTGAAGATGGCTCCGGCTCTTCCCGGCGAGGATTTTCAATTCGACAACGAGAATTAGAACGGCGGAAGGGCCCGGCTTCAGCCGGGCCGACAACGGATCCCTATGAAGTCGACCTTACAGGCCGCTGAAAAACTCGTCCCGCGAGCGCTTTGTAACAGGGCACGACTTCACTGTCTGCGTGAGAACTGGATCTGCAAGATCTTGGTGGAACAGAGCGATGATCTTTGGCCGATAAACCCAGCGCCGTAGGCGCGAAAGAGCTTAGCCCAGCGCTTCAGAGGCTGTTACGAAACTCTGTCGTCCCCGAGGGACTCGGAGAAATTCTTCCACTTGACCCCAGCACTCCGCCTTCGGCTCCGTGCTGGGCTGTCATGCACGCGCCAAGGGCGCTCTGTTTTCCGATGGTTTGTTCCACCGATGCAACAGCGAACTGAGTTTCGTAACAGCCTCTTCAGCGCTGGGCTATCATCTTCCGCGCCTTGCGGCGCTCGTTTCTTCAGTGTTCTGGCTGACGGCTGAGAGCTGACAGCTCCTACAACGGAATATTCCCATGCTTCTTGGGCGGGTTTTTGTCGCGCTTGTTCTCCAGCATGTCCAGAGCTTGAATCAGTTTGCGGCGGGTGTCGCGGGGGCGGATAACCGCGTCGAGATAACCACGCTCGGCGGCGACATAGGGATTGGCGAAGCGCTCGCGGAATTCTTCGATCTTGGCCGCGCGATCCGCGTCGGCATTCTTTGACTTCTCCAGCTCGCGCCGATAGACGATGTTGACCGCGCCCTCCGGTCCCATCACAGCGATCTCCGCGGTCGGCCACGCGTAGTTGACGTCGGTGCGAATGTGCTTGGACGCCATGACGCAGTACGCGCCGCCGTAAGCCTTGCGCGTGATCACGGTGATCTTCGGCACCGTCGCTTCCGAAAACGCGAACAGCAGCTTGGCGCCGTGAGTGATAATGCCGCCGAACTCCTGCTGCGTGCCGGGGAGAAATCCGGGAACGTCTTCGAAGGTGATCAGGGGAATGTTGAAGCAGTCGCAGAAGCGGACGAAGCGCGCGCCCTTGATGCTGGCTTTGATGTCGAGCACGCCGGCGAGAAATGCCGGCTGATTGGCGACGATGCCGACCGGCTTGCCGTTGAGCCGCGCGAAGCCGATGACGATGTTCTTCGCGTAATGCTCCTGCACCTCGAAGAAGTAGCTGTCGTCGACGACGGTGGTGATGACGTCCTTGATGTCGTAGGGCTGATTGGATTCGGTGGGGACGATGGTGTCGAGTTTGTCGTCCTCGCGATCGATGGGATCGGTGCAGGGCTTGCGCGGCGGATCTTCGAGATTGTTGGACGGCATGAAGCTGAAGAGCTCGCGAATCATGCTGAGGCATTCGGCGTCGTCGTGCGCCATGAAGTGCGCGACGCCGGACTTTTCATTGTGGGTCATCGCGCCGCCAAGCTCGTCCTTGGTGACCTCCTCGTGGGTGACGGACTTGATGACGTCGGGGCCGGTGATGAACATGTACGAAGTGTTCTGCACCATGAGGATGAAGTCGGTCATGGCGGGCGAGTAGACCGCGCCGCCGGCGCACGGGCCCATGATGGCCGAGATCTGCGGCACCACGCCAGACGACAGCACGTTGCGCAGGAAGATGTCGGCGTAGCCGGCCAGCGACATCACGCCTTCCTGAATGCGCGCGCCGCCGGAGTCGTTGAGACCGATGACAGGCGCGCCGACGCGCATCGCGGTATCCATAATCTTGACGATCTTGGCGGCGTTGGTTTCCGAGAGCGAGCCGCCGAAGACAGTGAAGTCCTGCGCGAAGACGAAGACCAGGCGGCCTTCGATGCGGCCGTAGCCGGTGAGGAAGCCGTCGCCGAAAATACTTCTGCTCTTCCATGCCGAAGTCGGTGCAGCGGTGGGTGACGAGCTTGTCGGTCTCTTCGAAGGTGCCTTCGTCGAGCAGGAATTCGATGCGCTCGCGCGCCGACATCTTGCCCTGCTTGTGCTCACGCGCGCGGCGCTCTTCACCACCGCCGGATTCGGCCAGCGAGTCGCGGCGCTTCAGTTCGGCTAATTTCTGTTCCAGATTCATGGGAGGGATTATAAATAGCGGGCGCGGCAGGAAGGGTGAAAGCCTGCGGGCATTATCGAAAATGTTCCCAGCCGGCGGGTTTGAGGAGCTTTGATTTTCCGTTGGTGACGAGTTTCATGTTCTTGCCGCGGACGATCTCGCCGATGCGAGTGATGGGAATGCCGGCGATGTGGTCCGGGATGCGGCGATCACCCGCGGCGGTGAAGACCAGTTCGTACTCGTCGCCGCCGTTCAGAGCGGATTCAAGAGCCGCAGGGGCTAAAGCCCGAGTCATGGGTGGGCGGCGTTCGGCACGACTAAAGTCGTGCCCTGTTACAAAGCGAGTTTCGTCGTCGGTCGCGGTCTCGCGGCTCCGGCCACGGTATTTCGCGCTTCCTTCTCTTGCGCTGATCGCTGCCACGTTGGCCAGCGCGTCGGCGTAGAGCACAGCCCCTACCTTGCTCTCCTCGCAGATGTGGGCGAGGTCGGTGGAGAGGCCGTCGCTGATATCGATCATCGCGGACGCGAGCTTTTTCTCGCGCAGGAACTGGCCGATGGCGATTCGCGGCTCGGGATAGAAGTGCTTGTGGTGCGACTCGGGCCGCAGGTTCTCGCCGTTGCGCAGGTGAGTCAAAGCTTCATGCGACGATCCCAGATTGCCCGTCACATAGATCAGATCGCCGGGCTTTGCGCCCGAGCGCAGGATCGCCTGTCCAGCCGGGACCGAACCAAGTACTACGATGTCGGCCATAATCCCCTGCGGCGACTGAGCGGTATCGCCTCCGGCCAGCAGGACGGAGTATCGGTCGGCCAGCTTCAGCAGGCCGGTGATGAACTGGTCCACCCACTTCTGCGGAAGGTCGGCAGGCAGCGCCAGCGAGAGGAAGGCAGCCTGGGGAATCCCGCCCATGGCGGCGATGTCGCTGAGCCCGCGGGTGAGGCAACGGTGGCCGATGGAGCCGGCGGGATGCCAGTCGCGGCGGAAGTGCACGCCCTCGAGGCTGAAGTCGGTGGTGACCAGCGTCTCGTGGCCCCGCGGCAGGCGGAGGACGGCACAGTCGTCGCCAATCCCGAGGCCAATTCCGTGACTGTGACGGGCGGCGGCTCGCCTGATCCGTTGCAGCAGCGGTTTTTCCTTCAGGGGCACAGGCAGCCTTCGGCGTTAACTTGGCGTCAATGTATTAGCGTACCACCCGTCTAAAGCGCCCAAAAGTACCGGTTAACTGCCAGGTTATCGCGCCGCAGCCGTGCTGTTAACTACAATGTTTACATGACTTTAGTTGTAGTGAAGGCCGGATTTTGTTGACACGGCCGGAGCCGCTCTGTTACGGTTTGATTGCGTATTCATCATTCCAGCCGAGCATCCGGTGGAATTGCTGTATTTTCTGCCGGCGGAAGGCCGTCAAGCCCGCGGCGTTCCTGGTTTCCCGAAGTTAGCAATTCGGACCAGCAAGGCGTAAAGTTCCGGATATTTATAAGAACGTGCGGTCGCTCCTCCGGAACCATTTTTTACTGAGGGTCTGCATTTGCGTAAACGCTTTTATATTCTTTTCGTAGCCCGCGATGCGGAAGGCCAGCTACGAAAGATCCCGATCCCCATTCACTACCTCTACGTGTTCCTGGCGGGCGCGCTGATCGGTATGTTTACGATCACGGGCATGGCAGGGTCGTATACCCGCATGCTGTGGAAGGTCGCCAGCTTCAACCAGCTTCGGCTGGAAAAGAAGGCCCTGCAGACGCGCTACGCGCAGCTGGAGCAGGTGAACCGCGAGAAGGACATCCAGGTAGCCTCGCTGGGCTCGCTGGCCAATGAAGTCTCCGTCATCTACGGCCTTAAGCCCAACGCCAAGCTGATGAAAGCCACCGAGGGCCCGGTCCAGGCCGACGAAGTGAAGTACTCGATGGACCAGCTCTATGCGCTGCGCAGCTCGGCTTTGACGGGCGCGGCGACGGCCGGCCTGGGCTTGGGAATGACGCACAACACCAGCCTGTCGGAATGGGTGAGCGCGGCAACGGCTCCGACGTTGTGGCCGGTCATTGGTCCGATCACCGGAGCATTCGGCGAGCGGGTTGACCCGTTCAACGGTGAAGGCGCGTTCCACTCCGGGGTGGATATTTCGAGCACTTATGGGCAGCCGGTAATTGCACCCGCCGACGGGATCGTGACCTACGCAGACTTCTACAACGGCTATGGTCGCATGCTGCAGATCGATCATGGCAACGGTATCTCGACGCGCTATGGGCATCTCTCGGGATTTGCCGTGACCGATGGACAAACCGTCCACAAGGGACAGGTGATCGCGTATGTCGGCTTGTCCGGCCGCAGCACGGGGCCGCATCTGCACTACGAAGTCCGCATCCACGACACGCCGGTGAACCCGCACAAGTTCCTGCGCGCGACCTTCGCCCAACTCGGACTGAACCCTAAGGCGTAGATCTCACCAACAGCCGAAGGCAATCATCACCACAGAGAACACGGAAGAAGCATGTAGCTGGAGTCATACAGACTCCAGCTATTTTCTTTTTGCTACTTATCTGTTCGCCGAATTGGCCCGGACCCACAAATCCGAAGGTCATCCGTCGGCCTGCGAGGCTGCAAGAAGTCATCTCATAAATGCTTGTGTCAGGGCACGGCTTCAGCCGTGCCGTATCCCACTCATGAATGGCTTGGGCTTTAGCCCCTGGAAGTCTTGAGTTTGCAGGGGCTAAAGCCCGGCGGTTGGACGCATTGGTATCGGCACGACTAAAGGTCGTGCCCTGACACAGCCGAGAACGATTTATGAGATGACTTCAAGTTACTACTCGATCTGGACCAGCTGGCCGACGTCGACGGGCCGCTGTGGCTCGCGAAGCGTCTGCGGAGCGCGCCAGTGATCCATGTAGGACACCTGGTGAACGCAGGAGACGGTGCAATTGGGAGCGCAGCCCTTCTCGGTGAGGAACTCGCGGCGGATGTCGGCGACCGTGTACTTCTCCAGCGGAATGCCCGGGATAGCCGCGCTGCTGCGAGCAGTAGTGCACCAGGCCGTCCTCGCAGATGTAGAGGTAGCGCGCGCCGGCGCGGCATCGCCAGTCGTTGGGCTTGCCGGCGGCGATGTTGTCCTGGAACCAGTTGAAGCGCGAATAGTGGCGCTTCTCCAGCGCCTTCATCTTGGTGAAAACTTCGCGCTCCTCGTCGGCCAGCGGGCGCAGCTGGCCATCGCCGTCATGGATGATGCCGATGGTCGAGGTGAATCCTAGCTGCACGGCGCGGCGGCCGACAACCAGCGCGTCATGCGGATTGTGGATGCCGCCGCCGACCACTGAGTTGATGTTGACATGAAAGTCGGCGTGCTCGGCCAGCAGTTGCAGCTTCTTGTCGAGCACCTTCAGCGACTTCTTGGAAACCTCGTCAGGCATGACGTTGTCGATCGAGATCTGCAAGTGATCGAGCCCGGCGTGATTCAGCCGCTGGATGCGCTCGGCGGTCAGCAGATAGCCGTTGGTGATCATGCCGGCGAGGATGGGATACCGGCGGATGTGGCGGATGATCTCGTCGAGGTCGGGATGCAGCAGCGGTTCGCCGCCGCTGAACGTAATGATGGATGTCTTCAGCCGCGCCAGGTGATCGACGCGCTGCTTCATCATCTCCAGCGGCACGGGCTTGGAGAAGTCGTCGTACTCGTTGCAGTACTGGCAGGAGAGATTGCAGCGGCGAATGGGAATGATCTGGGCCATGATGGGATGGTCGGTCGAGGCCAACCCTTTGGCGATCATCGTAAGTTCGCGGGAGCGCCGTTTATAGGCCAGCAGGCGCCGGCGTGCTCCTTGCGGTCGTTTCAACATAAGTACTTCCATTATTACAACACACCCGCTTTCGCTGAGGGGAAGTGCTCAACCTTGTGCGGGGAATTTTGGCGGTTGAGCGGCAGCAGAGAGCATTGGGATCAGGGGCTGGGGATTAGGGACCAGGGGTTAGGGGCTAGAAAGCTCCGAGCGCGCTCTAACCCCTAACCCCAAATCCCTAACCTCAAATCCTGGCCCCTCGCACCCCGGCAACTACGCGCTGATTTATAATCAAAAGATTCAGCCTACACGTCTGGAGTTTCCATAGCATGATTCGTTTTCTGCAAAAGCCTGGACCCCTTAAGAAAGTTCTGCTCGGCGGCATTCTGATGGTCGTCTGCGTGATGATGGTCATCACCCTCGTTCCTGGTGGCCTGTTCGGCGACTATCTCGGCGGCGGGCTCACGACCCAGGGCGTTCTGGCCAAAGTCGGCACCCAGGAGATCGGCGTAACCGAGGTCGCGCAACAGGCTCGCCTGATGGGCAAGCAGCAGTTCAAGGGCAACGTCCCTGAACAGCTTATGCCCTATCTGATGCAGCGCGCCGCGCAAAGCATGATCACCGAGAAGGCGATGGTGTATGAAGCCGACAAGATGGGTCTGAGCGTCAACGATGACGAACTCCGCGACTATCTGCACGACGGGCAGATCGGCCAGGTGCTGTTTCCGAGCGGAAACTTCATCGGACAGCAGGCTTACGAGCAGTTCATCTCCAGCCAGTTCAACATGGGTGTGCAGCAGTTCGAGCAGGAGGTGAAAGCCCAGATCGCTACGCGCAAGCTGCTGACTGCGGTCGGCGCTGGCGTTACCGTCAGCGACAAGGACATCACCGCGGAAGTTAAGCGCCAGGACAGCAAGGTGAAGTTTGACTACGCGGTGCTCTCGCTGGATGACGTCAAGAAGGACATCAAGCCCACCGAAGCCGAGCTCAAGGCTTTCTACGACGCCAACAAGCAGAGCTATGCGAACTCCATTCCGGAGAAGATCAAGGCAAAGTACATTCTGATCGACTCCAAGAAGATCGCCGACAGCGTACAGGTCACGCCGGACGAAATTCAGGCAGTACTACAAGGCGCACCAGGAAGACTACCGCCTGCCGGAGACGGTGACGGTTCGCCACATACTGATCAAGACGCCGACGCCGGACGCGAACGGCAAAGTCGATCAGAAAGCGGTGGACGCGGCTCGCGCCAAAGCTGACGATATCGAGAAGCAGCTGAAGGGCGGAGCGAACTTCGCTGACCTGGCGAAGAAAGATTCCGACGATCCCGGCAGCGCCAAAGACGGTGGACTGTTACCGCCGCTGACCCGCGGACGCACCGTGCCGGAATTCGAGCAGGCGGCCTTCAGTACTCCTGTGGGACAGACGACGGGCGTGATTCGCACCAACTACGGCTTCCACATCATTCACGTTGAAGCCAAGCAGGAAGCGCGGTTGAAGCCGCTGGAGGAAGTGAAGGTCGAGATTGAGCCGGTGCTCAAGCAGCAGAAAGCGGCGGCGCAATCGCAGAGTGTGGCCAATACTCTTCAAGCGCTGGCGAAAACCCAAGGCATGGAGAAAGCGGCTGCGGATAGAAATCTCATCGTGACCACCACCGATTTCATCACGCAGGGCGAGCCGATTCCGGGTGTTGGTGCGGCTCCGGACTTTTCTAACACGCTGTTTGGCGCTAAGAAAAACGATCCGCCAGCCCTGGCCAGCACGCCCAGCGGCTTCGTGGTTTTTCAGGTAACGGACATTCAGCCACCACAGACGCCGACTTTCGACCAGATCAAGGACAAACTGGAAGCCCAGTTCAAGGACCAGCGCGCGCAGCAGCTGCTGGAACAGAAAGTCCGGGAGCTCGCGGACCGCGCCCACGCCGATCATGATCTGGAGAAGGCGGCCAAGGAAGTGGGCGCAACCGTCAAGACCAGCGAACTGGTCGACCGCACGCAACAGGTGCCCGACATCGGCGCCATGAGTGGTCCCGCCGCCGTCGCTTTCACCATGAAGGCCGGCGAAATCAGCGCGCCGATTCAAGGCGGCCAGAATGGAATTGTGCTGAAGATTGTCGAAGCCCAGGAACCCACTCCCGAGCAGATCAAGCAGGACTGGGATAAATCCAAAGAGGCGCTGCTGCAGCAGAAACGCGAGCAGTATGAAGATCTCTACGTGGAAAATCTGCGCGACCGGCTCGAAAAAGAGGGCAAGATCAAGGTCAACAAGAAGGAAATGGATCGTCTGACGACCTCGTCCGAGGGATCATAACCATGCGTTAGCATCAAATTACACGGCCAGCGGACAGACTTCGCTGGCCACATTTGTTTGTAGCCACGAACCTTACTGACCACGGACTCAGAAAATCATTTCAGCTTTGTGTCAGCAGCACCACGCAGGTTGTGCTGTACATTGGGAACAACATCAGAGCTTTCGCTCTGCACTGTACTTATATCCGACTGCATGCTTTCTGAACGCTCATCCGGCATTCTGCTGCATCCAACCTCGCTTCCGTCGCGCGGAGGAATCGGCGACTTCGGTCCGGCCGCCTACGATTTCGTCGACTGGCTCGCTGCGGCCAAGCAGACGCTGTGGCAGGTTCTGCCGCTCCAGCCGGTTGGCGCTGGCAATTCGCCATATTCGGCTACATCGGCCTTTGCCGGCAATGTTCTGATGGTCAGTCTCGAGCGCCTGGCCGAACAAGGTCTGCTCGATCAAGAGCAGGTAGGAAATCTTCCGGACGGCAGTTCTCCCGTCGATTTCGATAGCGTTCGCGAGCACAAGCTGCCGCTGTTGCGCGCGGCCGCTGCGAACTTTGCGGGCTCTGCGCCGCCTGAGGCTCGCGAGCGATACGATGCTTTTTGCAGTGACAACGAATGGTGGCTGGAAGACTACGTCCTGTTCGGCGTTCTGCGCGAACGCTTCTCCCAGCAGGCTTGGAATACCTGGCCGCGCGAAGTTGCCCGCCGCGATCCTGACACCATTGCCCTGCTGCGGTCCGAACTGCACGAGGAGCTGGACGCGGAGCGATTCATGCAGTTCGCGTTTTTCGATCAGTGGAACGACCTGCGCGCCCACTGCGCCGATCACGGCATCCGCATCATCGGTGACGTTTCCATCTTCGTCAGCTACGACAGTGCCGATGTGTGGACCAATCCCGAACTGTTTCGTCTGAAGAAAGATCTCTCACCCGCGGTCGTCTCCGGCGTTCCGCCCGACGCTTTCAGCGAGACCGGACAGCGCTGGGGCAATCCGCTGTACGACTGGGACGCTCTGAAAGCGCGCGGCTACGATTGGTGGATTGGCCGCATGCGCTGGGCGATCGAGACCTGCGACATCGTCCGCATCGACCACTTCCGCGGCTTCGAAGCTTATTGGGAGATTCCCGCCGAAGAGCCCACCGCGGTCCACGGCCACTGGGTGCAAGGACCGAATGCGGGCTTTTTCCATGCTCTGCGCACTGCATTGGGCAAGCTGCCGTTCATCGCCGAGGACCTGGGCTACATCACGCGCGAGGTGCATGACCTGCGCAAGGCTCTGGAAATCCCCGGCATGAAGATCCTGCAATTCGGCTTCGGCAACAAGGGAGCTCACGTCTACCTGCCGCATAGCTACGAGCCCGATTGCGTTGTCTATACCGGCACGCACGACAACGACACGATGGTCGGCTGGTGGAACGCCACCGCGACCGACGAAGAGAAAGAACTGGTGTCGACCTACATGAACGTCGGCGAGGATGGCGTGCAATGGGCGTTCATTCGCGCCGCGCTCACCTCCGTCGCCAACTTGTGCGTGATTCCCGTGCAGGATGTGCTGGGGCTCGACAGCTCAGCTCGCATGAATGTTCCCAGCGAGATCGATGGCAGTTGGACGTGGCGATTGAAGGCTGGAGCGCTGACGCCCGAACTGGCAGCGAAGCTGGCTGCGCTGGTCGAGGTCACCGATCGCGATGCCTGCGTGAAAGAGCCTTCAGTCGAGAGCGAGCAAAGCAACGGGGAAGCTGGCAAACACTTCGCGGCATAACAGCGACTGGCCGCCGGTCAGCACTTCGTCGGTAAGAATATTGCGCCAACGTTTGCCGGCTGCTTGCGGCGGCAAAGCTAGCTCGGTATCGCCCCAGACTGCTCCAATCGGTGGCTCCTCATGGCCTTTCATCAGCGTCAAGCTCAGCCGCGGAACGGCTGTGATTGACGTTTGTCCCGCGTGCTGACGCGCGAACGCCACGACATGCTCCTCTTTCCCGCGCGATATTTCCAGTGGAAGATAACGTCCCAGTCGAAACAGCTCGCTGTGATCGCGCCGGAAATTTAGCGCGCGCATCGTGACCCACAACTTAACTCGCCCGTCGCGATAGTCCCGCAGCAGCTCGTGACAAATTGCTGGTAGTGCTTCCATCACCGACCGGCTGCGAAGTTCATCAGCCGCGCGCAACCGTAATTTGAAATCGACCGGCCGGCGATTGTCCGGATCCACCAGGTTGAAGTTCCACATCTCTTCGCCTTGATAGATGTCAGGCACGCCAGGAGAAGTCAGCTTTAGCAGAGTTTGGCTCAGAGAGTTGATGCAGCCAAAATACATAATCTGCGACAGCAGCTTCTGCAGCGTGTCCCAGAACAAATTCGTTTTGGCGCGCCGGCTGGGGGTCAGAATCCTCTCGATGAAGGAATTCATTCCGGCAACGTACTCGGGATTGGAATTGAGCCAGCTCAGGTTGACCTTGGCCTCATGCATGGCCTTTTCCATGTACTGCTGGATGCGGCGGACGAAGGCCCGGTGATCTTCTTCGTTGTCCATCCGCAGCGGCCACGCTCCAGCCAGCGTCTGATAGAGCAGATATTCCTCGTTGTTGTCGGGAACGATGCGGCCGTCCGCGATCTCGACTTTGTGCTTGCGATTGATGCGGCGCCACTTCATCACGTGTTGTCCCCACATGCGTGGCATCTCGGAGAGCGTGTTCAGTCGCGCCCGCACATCCTCGCTGCGCTTGGTGTCATGCGTCGACGTGCCCAGCATCGAGTTCGGAAAGCGCCTCGCTCGCTCCTGATTAGCGCGATGAAGCTCGCTCACCGGAATTCCAAAGGCCGCCGGCGTTCCGCCCACTTCATTCACTGAAATGAAGCGGTCGTAGACGTAGCACGCGGTATCTTCCAGACCCTTGGCCATCACTGGTCCAGTCAGCTGCTGGAACTTCAGCGTGAAATAGAGATGCTTGCGATAACCGTAGATGGTGGTCTCGGTGTCGTTTCCTTCCAGCAGCAGAATCTTCCGCAGGAAATCGAATGCCGCCGGCGCCAGCGTTCCATTCAGCCGCTTGGCACATTCAATCGCCTGCTCGATGTAGTTGCGGTCGGTTTCGCTGGGGTGTCCGCGTTCATCGATATAGGTGCGATAAACCGGGAAGCAGGCGATGGTCTCGCGGATGGCCTCGCGCAAAACGCCGCGCGTGTAGTCGCGCGCCCGCCGGTCCTGATTGGAAATCTCGTCCAGCATGTGGGTCAGCACATTCACTTCGCTGGCCAGCGCCCGCCGCATCACCAGCTTCTTGCTCTCGTAGATCAGCCTGTCCGGGCGAACGCTGTCATCGATGACGCGGTGATACAGATTCGTGAAGGCTTGTTCATTGCGCCGATCGACGAAGATTCCGTTGACCAGGTTCGTGAAGTCATATCCCACTGTTCCGTCGACCGGCCATTGCTCCGGCAGATGCTCGCCCGTCTCCAGAATCTTCTCCACCAGCAGATAGAGCGGCGCTTTCTGCGCGGCTACATCGTGCTGACCGAAGGCCGCGTGCACATCCAACTCGATTCCGTCTGACGCAGGCGGAAGAGTCGCATCCGCGCCCAGACACTGGCTTGCCGCATACAGCCGCTGCAATCGCATGAAGTACTGCATCGGGTCGAGCAGCCCGTCAGGATGGTCGATGCGCAATCCCGAGATCAGGCCCTCGGCCAGCAGCTTGCGCATGAGCCGATGGGTCGCGGCAAACACGCGCGGATTCTCCATGCGCAGCCCGACCAGGTCGTTGATGTCGAAGAAGCGCCGGTAATTGATCTCTTCGCCCGACACGCGCCAGAACGCCAGCCGGTACGCCTGCTTCTCCAGCAGCTCGTGCAGTAGATCGAAACTCCGCGTGTCAGCCGAAATTCCATTCAGCCGGCGCAGCGCCTGATCGACTTGTGCGCGCACCTCCGGCGACTCGCGCGTGAGCTGCGCAAAGCGCTCCAGCAGCGCCGGCATTTCATTCTGCCGCCGTCGCACCTCTGCCGGATCGGCTACCGAATTCGGCGGCAATTTTCCCAGCGCATTGATGAGCCCATCCAGTTCCGCCAGCCCAGAGCCGTTGCTGGTTTCCGCAGGCTGCCGAAACTCCTTCGCCGATCCGAACATCAACGGAATCGTCTGCGGATCGATCGGCAGGACTTTGTCGAAGTATTTGACGATCGGCCTGCCGACAGCGAGAGCGACCTGGATATGGCCCGACTCCAAGTCCTCGCCGTAAGGGTTTCCCAGGATCGGGAGCAACACCTTGTTGCACAATTCCGGCTTCAGCGGCTCCCACTCGATATCGAAGAAATCCGCGTACGGCGATGAGCGCCCGTTCTGCAGCACATCCTGCCACCACGGATTGTCACCCGCCCCCACACCCATATGATTGGGAACGGTGTCGAGCAACAACCCCATCCCGCGCTGCTTGAGTTCCGTCGCCAACCGCCGGAATTCGTCTTCCGTCCCGATCTCCGGATTCAGCTGATTGTGGTCGATGATGTCGTATCCGTGCTGGCTGCCGGCGCGCGCTTTCAGGATGGGCGAGGAATAGCAGTGGCTGATGCCGAGCTTCCAAAGATAGGGAATCAGCGCGCGTGCGTCCTCGAAGCGAAAAGCTTTGTTGAATTGCAGCCGGTAGGTGGACAGAGGAATCGCCCGCTGCTTCTCGCTGGCCAGCCTGTCAAAGCATTCACAGAGCTCAACTGATTGGTCCATCATCGCCGTCGGACTGGTTTGCATGCAGGGCTTTCGGTTTCAGGCAGACGTATGCTGTTGGAGCTAAACCGTCGCAAGGTTGGATGCATATTTTGTCTCCATCGCTGCCCAAGTGGCGCGTCCCGCTTTACTTAATCAGAAGCGGCAGCGACAATAATCGATTGGCCGACTCGCAGCCGAATTCTCTGCATTCTGCGATCGACTTGGCATTATTTCGTACCCACTTCGTATGAAAGGACTTTTATGACGGCCACTGGTGAACTCATCCGCATGATGAATTATGTTGACGACATCGCCGCGACGCTGCGCCGCATCAATGCCAGCCTCTATCTGATCACTCCCGAGGAAAAGCGCCGGCTCGCCGAGTACATGCGCAAGTCCGACCCCAACTTCCTCGGGGTCGTCGAGCAACTGGAGAAGGGAGCCTAGGCTGATGGCCGAAGTTCGTACTGTCGCCGTCATTGGCGCCGGCATCATGGGCCGCGGCATTGCTCACGCCGCGGCGCTCGGCGGCTATCGCACCATCCTCGAGGACATCCTGCCGACCGCGCTGCGCAAGGCCGAATCCGAGATTCGCTCTAATCTGGATAAAGCCGTCGAGCTGGGCAAAGTCACAAAGACCGATGCCGACCAAGCCTTCGGCCGCCTGGAATACGCGTCGTCTGTCGAACAAGCTGCTCGCGAGGCCGATCTGGTCATCGAAGCCGTTCCCGAGGAGATGGAATCGAAGATCGAGATCTTCACCCTGCTGGACAAAGTTTGTCGCCCGACAACCATTCTCGCCTCCAACACCTCGTCGCTGAGCGTGACGGAGGTCGCCTCCGTGACCTACCGCGCTCCGCTATGCGTCGGCATGCACTTCTTCAATCCCGTGCACAAGATGAAGCTGCTGGAAATCGTCCGCGCGCTGGAGACGACCGAAGACACCCTGGCTGCAGCCGTCGAAGTCGGCAAACGCATGGGCAAGGAAGTCGTCGTCATCAGGGAGTCGCCGGGATTCATCACCAGCCGCATCAACGCCATGATCGGCAACGAAGCCTTCTACATGCTGCAGGAAGGCGTCGCATCGGCGCAGGACATCGACAAGGCTCTGAAGCTGGGACTGAACCATCCCATGGGCCCCTTCGAGATGATCGACCTGGTCGGACTCGATACGCGCCTGCATATTCTTGAATATCTGCATAAAACTCTGGGCGAGAAGTTTCGGCCTGCGCCGCTGCTGGTGCAGTACGTGAAGGCCGGACGGCTGGGCCGCAAGTCGGGACGCGGCGTTTACGATTATCCCGGCCAGGAGCCGGGACGGCCAGGCGATGAAAAGAAGCAGAGCGCGGGCTGATGCGCGAGGTTGCCCCTGTAAGACTTCGCGCGCTTTCCAAATCCCGCTCAACCGTTCATAATGTCTGATTGCCTTGCTGTTACAGTCTCGATCAGGGTCAGCCGGTGCCGGGTTGTGAATTCTGCTGGCCCGCTAGTATTCCGCGGCAAATCGCATGAATCAGAAAGAAATCAAGGAACTCATCGAGCTTCTGGTGGAGAAGGACATCACCGAGTTCGAACTCGAACGCGGTGACATGAAGGTCCATGTCAAGCGCGGAGGCTCGGCCGCTCCGGTCTTACAGGTGGCTCCCATCGCGGCAGTTCAGCCGCTGGTGGCCGCCCCCACAGCGCCTGGTGTCTCTTCCGCTGCACCGTCGAGCGGCTCGCCGGCTCCATCGTCTCCGACAGCTGCTGCTCCGGCTGGGGAAGCAGCCTCCGACGCCGACCTGTTCATCGTGAAGTCGCCCATCGTTGGCACCTACTACGAAGCGCCTTCGCCGGGTACGCCGCCGTTCGTCAAGGTCGGCGATGCGGTCAAGGAAGGCCAGGTGCTCTGCATCATCGAGGCGATGAAGCTGATGAACGAGATCGAGACGGAAGTCTCGGGCACCATCGCCAAAATCCTTGTCGCCAATGGAAGCCCGGTCGAGTACGGCATGCCGCTGTTCGGCATCCGCAAGCAGTAGATGCCCTCACTTGTGTGTTCACCACGGAAGCACCGAACGCACGGAATGTTTTCAAATGGATTGCCTGGCGGGCACTCCACCGATGAAACGGGTTGCAGTCTGATATTCCAGACAGTAACTCTTGAACAAATTCCCTTCCGTGCATTCCGTGCTTCCGTGGTGAATCGAAACCTATGTTCAAGAAAATCCTAGTTGCGAATCGCGGGGAGATTGCCCTGCGCGTCATCTGCGCCTGCAAGGAGCTCGGCATCAAAGCCGTCGCTATCTACAGCGAAGCTGATCGCAACTCGCTGCACGTTCGCTTCGCAGATGAAGCCATCTGCATCGGCCCACCGCGCCTGAACGAGAGCTACCTCAACATTCCCGCCGTGATCAGCGCCGCCGAAATCGCCAACGTTGACGCGGTCCATCCCGGCTACGGTCTGCTCAGCGAGAACGCGAATTTCGCCGAGGTCGCACAGGCCTGCGGCATCAAGTTCATCGGGCCGCCCCCGGAGATCACCCGCATGATGGGCGAAAAGGAAAAGGCGCGCGCCACCATGAAGAAGCAGGGCGTGCCGATTCTGCCCGGCTCGGATGGAATCATCGGGTCGGCGGACGAGGCGCTGGAGTGGGCGCGGACCGTCGGCTTTCCCGTCATCGTGAAGGCGTCCGCCGGCGGCGGCGGGCGCGGCATGAGGATTATTCGCGATGAGAAGGAGCTGCCCAACCTATTCCACTCGGCGCAATCCGAAGCGGCGGCGGCCTTCGGCAACGGCGATCTCTACATGGAGAAGTTCATCGAGCGCCCGCGCCACATCGAGTTCCAGGTGCTGGCCGACGAGCACGGCCACGTGATGAGCCTGGGCGAGCGCGAATGCAGCATCCAGCGCCGCCATCAGAAGCTGGTGGAAGAAGCGCCGTCGGTAAAGGTCGACCAGGAGCTGCGCGATCGCATCGGCGGCATCCTGGTGAACACGCTCAGCAGCATCGGCTACATGAACGCCGGCACGGTCGAATTCCTGATGGACGAAGACGGCAGCCTGCACTTCATCGAGATGAACACCCGCATCCAGGTCGAGCATCCGGTCACCGAGATGACCACCGACGTCGATCTGGTGAAGTCGCAAATACAGATTGCGGCCGGCGCGAAGCTGAGCGAGATCATCACGCAGCCGGTTTACTTCCGCGGACACGCCATCGAGTGCCGCATCAACGCCGAGCATCCCGAGAAATTCACGCCGTCGGCGGGCAAGATCACGGTCTTCAACATGCCCGGTGGGACGGGCATTCGCGTCGATACCGCGGCCTATGCCGAGAGCGTGGTCCCGCCCTACTATGATTCGCTGATTGCCAAGCTGTGTGCTCGCGGCCGCGATCGCGACGAAGCCATCTCGCGCATGTCACGCGCGCTGGAGATGTTCGTGGTGGAAGGGATCTATACCAGCATTCCGCTGCACCAGAGGATCATGCGCGATCCGGATTTCCGCGCCGGCAACTTCGATACCAAATTTATGGAGCGATTCCTGGAGCAGGTTGCTGGGAAACACAAATAGGTTTTCACCACGGAAGCACGGAAGGCACGGAAAAGGAGTGCTCTAGAAAGATTCCTCGACGGCAGTCATCTTCTCCTGACAGCGATCTCGATTATTCGAAAGGTTGGTTATTCAAGTCTTCTCCATCCGTGTATTCCGTGCTTTCGTGGTGAATTGGTTCGTCCCAACAAATGAATCTACCCAAGCTTTACGCCATCCTTGATGTCTCCTGCTTTGCTCCGCCGCTGCGCACCACCGCCGCGATGGTCGACTACGCGCGCGATCTTGCCGCCGGCGGTGCGACGCTCATTCAGTATCGCAGCAAGGTCGGCTCTACGCGCGAGATGCTGGCCCATGCGCGCGAAATCAGGCATGTGCTCGATGACGGAATCACGCTGATCATGAACGATCGCGCCGACATCTGCGTCGCTGCTGATTTCCGTGGCGTGCACGTCGGTCAGGACGATCTTTCGCCTGAAGGCGCGCGAGCGGTCATTGGCCCAAGTCGCATTCTCGGCGCTTCAACGCATAATCTCGATCAGCTGCGCGAAGCCGACGCGGGACCGGCTGATTACATCGCCTTTGGCCCGGTCTTTAAGACTTCTTCCAAGCAGAAGCCTGATCCCCTGGTCGGACTCGACGGTATTCGCGCGGCACGCGCCGCTACGAAGAAGCCGCTGGTGGCCATCGGCGGGATCACTCGCGCCAACGCGCGTTCGGTGATCGATGCCGGCGCCGATTCGGTCGCCGTCATCGCCGAATTGCTCACCTCGCCGTCTAAAGTTGCAGAGGAATTCTTGCGGCTGTTGGTGTAAGCTGACGACGATTCCTCGCCCGTCTCGAACCGCAGATCCCTCCGCTCGGACTGAAGTCCTCGGTCGGGATGACAGTATAGAGGGGCCATTATGGCGCACCTGAAGGTGCGCCCCTTTGAGGTTCATTGGCTACTGACGTAAAGACCATTTCCGTCGCTTCCAGCGACGCCGGATTCGTGAAAGGTCTCGGTCCGCTGAGCGCCACCACCCTGGTCATGGGCTCCATGATCGGGTCGGGCATCTTTATTGTCTCCGCCGATATCGCCCGCCTGGTCGACTCGCCGATCCTGCTCATCGGCGCCTGGGTGCTCACCGGATTTCTGACCATCACCGGAGCGCTGGCCTATGGCGAACTGGCTGCGATGATGCCGCACGCCGGCGGGCAGTACGTTTACCTGCGCGAGGCTTTCGGACCGTTCTGGGGATTTCTCTACGGCTGGACGCTGTATCTGGTCGTGCAGACCGGAACTATCGCTGCCGTCGGCATCGCGTTCGGCAAGTTTCTCGGCGTTTTCTTTCCGTCGGTCTCGTCCAAGCATTGGCTGATTCATCTCTGGCATGTGCCGCCCATTCCGATCGGACCGATGGTGCTCGGCAACATGGACGTCGGCCTGAACACCCAGAACCTGGCCGCCATTCTGCTCGTGGTCTTTCTCTCCGTGCTGAATATCTTCGGCCTGCGCCTGGGCGCAGCGGTACAGAACGTCTTCACTATCGCCAAGACCGCTGCGCTGCTTGGATTGGTATTGCTCGGCGTCTTCCTGGGGCGCAACGCGCACGCGATTGCGGCAAATTTCGGCGCCAACTACTTTCGCAATGCGGGATGGCATTCGCTCCATCCGGTGCAGCTCGGCGTCGGCGGTCCCATCACCCTGGTTGGCGTGCTGACCATTCTCGCGGTCGCGCAAACGGGTTCGCTGTTTTCCTCCGACGCCTGGAACAACATTACTTTCACCGCAGCCGAGGTCAAGAATCCGAAGTTCACCTTGCCGATCGCGCTGGCCTTCGGCACCGCGGCGGTCACGCTGCTCTACGTGCTGGCGAATTTCGTTTACCTCAATGTCCTGCCGCTGCAAGGCGACGCGCACGGCGCCACAATTCTGGCGCGCGGCATCCAGCATGCTTCGGAAGATCGCGTTGCTACTGCCGTGATGGAGCAGATGTTCGGCTCGGCGGGAGCGGGGATCATGGCGTTCGCGATTCTGGTCTCCACCTTCGGCTGCAACAATGGGCTGATTCTGGCCGGCGCTCGCGTGTATTACGCGATGGCCAAAGACGGGCTGTTCTTCCGCAGCGCAGCCAAACTTCATCCCCGCTACCACACGCCGGTTCACTCGCTGGCCATGCAGTGCATCTGGACCTGCATTCTGTGCATCTCGGGCAGCTACAGCCAGCTGCTCGACTACATCATCTTTGCAGTGCTGGTGTTTTATATCCTGACCATCGCCGGCCTGTTCGTGCTGCGCGTCAAGCGTCCTGACGAGCCGCGGCCGTACCGCGCCATCGGGTATCCGGTTTTGCCCGCGATGTACATTGTGATTGCTGTGTTTATTGATATAGTCTTGTTGCGTTACAAACCTCAGTACACGTGGCCGGGCCTGATCATCGTTCTTCTCGGGATTCCCGTGTATTTCCTGTGGTCGAAATTTAATTCGCAGGCGCGCACACAAGCCTAGTTGTTGAGAAGAGGCAAAGCTTAATGTCGAATTTGTTGAAGTGCAAACCCCTCGACATGTTGACCGCGGAAGCAGCGGAGACGGGGGAGCATAGTCTCAGGCGGGCACTCGGTCCGATTAATCTGATTACTCTTGGCATTGGAGCCATCATCGGTGCCGGAATTTTCGTGCTGACCGGCTCAGCCGCCGCGAAATATGCCGGTCCGGCCATCGTCCTGTCGTTTGTATCTGGCGGGAGTCGCCTGCGTCTTTGCCGGCCTGTGCTACGCGGAATTCGCTTCGTTGATTCCTATCGCCGGCTCAGCCTACACCTACGGCTATGCCACGCTGGGCGAGATCTTCGCCTGGATCATCGGCTGGGACCTGATCCTGGAGTACGCCTTCGGCGCTGCTACTGTCGCTTCCGGCTGGAGCGGCTATGTGCTCAGCTTCCTCGAGGATTTCGGCATCCGCATTCCTCCTCGCCTGACGCTCGCGCCCAGCGAGAAGCTCGTCTTCTACCAGGGCCACTGGGAGCACCTGGAGCGCATGAAGGACATGCTTGCGGCCCAGCACATCAACCCGAACTCGCTGCCGCAGCAGACCGGCCTGTTCAACCTGGTGGCGTTTCTGGCGATCATTTTCGTCACCATTATTCTGGTGATCGGCATCAAGGAATCGGCAAACTTCAACTCAGGGATTGTCATCGTGAAGCTGGCGATCGTGCTGATGTTCATCGTGATTGCGGGACTCTTCGCGATGCAGCATCCCGACCTCCTCAAACAGAATTGGCATCCGTTCATCCCGCCGAATCAGGGCGCGTTTGGCAAGTACGGATGGTCAGGCATTGCGCGCGGGGCCAGTGTCATCTTTTTTGCCTACATCGGATTTGACGCCGTTTCCACTGCCGCGCAGGAGGCCAAGAATCCGCAGAAGGATATGCCCTTCGGCATCCTGGGCTCGCTGATTATCTGCACCGTTCTCTACATTCTGGTTGCCGGGTTGCTGACGGGAATCGTCCCCTACGCCGATCTGAATGTTTCCGATCCGGTTGCGGTGGGAATCGACGCGACGGGAGTTGTCTGGGCCAGATTCCTGGTGAAACTTGGCGCAATCTTTGGACTGGCGACGGTGATGCTGGTGATGCTGCTGGGCCAGTCGCGCGTGTTCTACTCGATGTCGCGCGACGGCTTGCTACCGCGGTGGGCCAGCGCCGTACATCCGCGCTTCCGCACGCCGTGGATCTCGACTACGCTCGTCGGCGGCTTCGTCGCGATCTTCGCGTCCTTAGTTCCGATTGAGATACTGGGCGAGTTGGTCAGCATTGGAACCTTGCTGGCGTTCGTCATCGTTTGCGCGGGAGTCTGGACCTTGCGCAACAAACGTCCTGACCTGCATCGGCCGTTCAAGACGCCGTGGGTTCCGGTGGTGCCGATTCTAGGCATCATCGTTTCGCTAGGACTGATGGCTAGCCTGCCGGCCGCGACGTGGCTTCGTTTGATCGTGTGGCTGATTATCGGGATGGTCATCTACTACACCTACGGCCGCCATCACAGCCGCGTGCAGCAGGCAGTACGGGATGAGGTGAAGGTCGCAGGCGACTAGTTTCGTCCTAGTCTTCATAGGGAGAGCGCGCCTTCAGGCCCGTGTCGATTACCAATTGCTTCGTGTCAGGGCACGACTTTAGTTGTGCCGAATAGCCGAGGTTTGGAAAGGGCTTTAGCCCCTGTGAATTTACGCAGGGGCTAAAGCCCGGTTCTTTTCCGGCGGCTGCGGCACGGCTGAAGCCGTGCCCTGACACAAAACATTCTGAACTGGGGTCTTCAGCAGCCTGTTCAGCCATTCCCTGATATAAGGCCCATTAGGAAATCTCAGCCCAAGTTCGCCCCTAAGGGCTTTGTCTTGCGCAGGCCTTCCCGCCCGCGCCACAATGAATGCGGTGAAATCTCTCCTCAATCTGAAGATCATCTTCGTCGCGCTAATCGTCCTGACCTTCATCGGCATGGCGGGGTTTCACTTCATCGAGCACTGGTCGTGGTTCGATGGCTTCTACATGGTGCTGACCACGATCAGCACGATCGGCTATGGCGAGGTTCATCCGCTGTCGCACGTCGGCCGCATCTTCAACAGCTTCGTCATCGTTGCCGGTGTCGGATTGGTGCTGCTGTTCTTCGGCGGCGCGACGCAGGCTTTGCTGGAATTCGAGCTACAATCGGTTTTCGGCAGGAGACGCATGGACCGCGAGATCAGCCGGCTATCGGATCACTACATTCTGTGCGGGGCGGGACGTGTGGGCCGCAGCACGGCGCGCGAACTGGCGCGCAAGCCGCTGCCGTTCGTCGTCATCGATACTGATGCGGAGAAGCTGGCGCAGTACTCCGATGAAGGCTGGCTAACTTTGATCGGCGATGCCACGCAAGCTCCTATCCTTCGCCAGGCGCATATCGAGCGGGCTCGCGGCCTGGTTGCGTCGACGACTACCGATGCCACCAACATCTACATCATCCTCACCGCGCGCAGCTTGAATCCCAAGCTGCAGATCATCGCTCGCGCCAGCGAAGACGAGGCCGAGAAGCACTTGCTCACCGCCGGCGCGAATCACGTCGTTTCGCCGTACAACTTCGCCGGATATCGCATCGCTCAAACTTTCATGCGACCGCATGTGGTCGATTTCTTCGACACTGCCATGGATCGCCAGCGCCTGCTGGAGATCGAAGAGGTGCAGGTGCAGGCGGGTTCGCGTGTTGCCGGACAGACGCTGGAAGGCTCGCGCATTCGCCAGGAGATGGGCGTCATCGTGCTCGCGATCAAAGGCGAAGGTTCGGGGATGCGCTTCAATCCCTCGCCTGACGAGGTTATCCACGAAGGCGATCACCTGATCGCGATGGGCGAGCCGGACGGTTTGCGCCGGTTGGAACACTCTGCGGAGCGCGCATGAAGATCACAACCGCGGAAGAGATGCGCGCCATCGATCGCGCAACGTCGGAGCGGTTCGGCGTGCCTTCGCTCACGCTGATGGAAAATGCCGGCGGCGCGATAGCGCGATTCATCCTGCAAAACTATTCCGACGCGAATCGCGTCACCGTGGTCTGCGGCAAAGGCAACAATGGCGGCGACGGCTTCGTGATTGCGCGCAAGCTGCATCGTGCGGGACGAGTGGTAGAAGTTCTGCTGCTGGCTTCGCGAGCGGAATTAAAGGGCGATGCTCTGGTAATGTTCGAGCGGCTGCCGCTGCGTCCCATCGAGGCGACCAATTCGGCGGAACTGGCCGGCGAGTCGTCGCGCTCTTTGGCCAATTGCGATTTGCTGGTTGATGCGATTCTCGGCACCGGATTTCGTCCGCCGGTGACCGGCCTGTATGCCGATGCCATCGACGCGATGAATCGCAGCGATAAGCCGATCGTCGCGGTCGATATTCCCTCCGGCGCTGACTCCGACGCGATGACGCCGCAGCGTGGCGAAGGTATCGTTTACGCCGATGCTATTGTGACCTTCACGGCCCCGCGTCCGGCGCACGTCTTCGGCAATCTCACGCGCGGGCCGCTTGTAGTTGCGCCCATCGGTTCGCCTCCTGAAGCGATCGTCTCCAGCCTGAACCTCGAGGTCACGACGCCGCGCGACTTTGTCGCGCTGCTCGCGGCGCGTCCCCGCGACAGCAACAAAGGCATGTACGGACACGCGCTGATTGTGGGCGGCTCGTTCGGCAAATCCGGAGCTGCGGCGATGGCCGGCATGTCTGCCCTTCGCATGGGAGCGGGGCTGAGCACGGTCGCCACTCCCGCACGCGTGCTGACCGCCGTGGCGTCGTTCGCTGCGGAGATCATGACTGAGCCTTTGGCGGAGACTTCGGCTGGCTCGATCGCGTTGGCTGCCGCCGAGAGCGGCCGTTTTCTCGACCTCACCAAGCCGATGACTGTCGTCGCTATCGGCCCTGGAATTGGGCGGAATCCCGAGACCGCGCAGTTCGTGCACGAAGCCGTGCATCAGACGAAGGTCCCGCTGGTGGTCGATGCGGACGGTCTGAACGCATTCGAAGGCCGGACGAATTTGTTGGATGGCCGGCGGCGACCGCTGGTGCTCACGCCTCATCCTGGCGAGATGTCGCGCCTGGCGGGCATCTCGATCAAAACGGTTCAGGCTGACCGCCTTAACGTTGCGCGCAGCTTCGCGCGCGATCATCACCTGGTGCTGGTGCTGAAAGGCGATCGCACCATCATCGCTTTGCCCGACGGAAGCGCGTGGGTGAACCCGACCGGCAATCCGGGCATGGCGACCGGCGGCACGGGTGACATCCTCACCGGCATGACCGCCGGCGCGATCGCGCAGATGCCGAACGACTACGCGCGCGCCGCCATCGCCGCGGTCTACCTGCATGGATTAGCCGGCGACGTCGCATGCGAGAAGATGGGCGAGCACTCGCTGATTGCCACCGATCTGCTTGATGGCCTGCCGGAAGCCTTCCGCCGCGCTACGCAATGGGCTGCGGAAGAGATGACCCGCATCGGATAGCAGGTGGAAGCCCTTGGGTTGCGTTAGGGGTCCTTCGACTCGCGCGCAAAGTCATGCGCGCTCGCTCAGGATGACAATCGTGGAAGACGAATACACCACGCATTCAGCGGAAGAAACCATCGCGCTTGGCCGCCGTCTTGCTCCTCACTTTGAAGAGCATGACGCATGGTCATTCTTCGCGGCGATCTTGGTGCGGGCAAGACTACGCTGGTCAAAGGTATTGCCGAAGGTCTTGCAGGCCGCCTCGCAGGACGATGTGACCAGCCCTACTTTTACCCTCATCCACGAGTATCGCGGCCCCGACGTCAATCTCTTCCACGTCGATCTCTATCGCGTCGACACGCCGCGTGAACTTGATACCCTCGGACTGGATGAGCTGTTCTCGGAAAATGGCAACCTGGTGCTGCTGGAGTGGGGCGAAAAATTCCCCCGCTTCGAAACGGAATGCGACGCAATGATCTCAATCGAGCGGCGCGGAGACCAGGAACGCAGGATCCTAATTACCAGGAAGTAGCTGGCCGTAAGTGCCTGGCAGTTTCTCATCTCTCACCGTCTGGGAGGCCAATAGGTAACTTCGGCGTGGATACCGGGAAGACAACAAACCAGCAATGAAAGCTCTGACTACAGGGCGGGAATGCACTCGGTTCAGAATCAAGCGAAAAGAGAAGATGCTGATAAGAAAGCTATTGGCGGTTTCCCTGCGCTCTTCTTAGTAGTGATACTGCTGTTATTCCCCACAAATTAATGGTAACCACTCTATCAGGTACGGTACTGTAGATATTCACCGAACTAATTGGTTACTAGACTATTGCGCTAGGGGAATGTCCTACCAAGAAGTTCGCACTTTACCTATCCACAAATCAGGTTGCAGGCTATTCCGCTTTCAGAAATCCTATCCAACAAGTCTAGAGCACCACTAGAACATATTCTCCACCAGGCCCCGGTGCTCTCCAGTTCATGACAAATCTTATCGCAGGGCTTAAGTTTCACAGAGCTTGCGAAAGTGAGATGGGGTGGTTCCATGAATAGGCATGGAGAAAACGCCATAGGTCTCGAGGTCAGGCCGAATGGCCCGGTCACTCTGTCTCTATTTACCGCCGGAACGGTTCTTTCCGGGCAGGACCCCGCGGTCGACGCTAAACCGTTACAACAACCCTCCACTCTCAGCCATGCGAATGGATTGCTGCGATCTCCGCAGCCGGCGTAGGCCGATGAGCCGAGGCAGGTTCCTCGAGAAAAACAAGGAGGAGATCCTATGTTGTCTGACAGCAAAATGTTTAACGCACGCCGCATCTCGCACTGCAAATCGTCACAAGCATGCAGGTTGCTCGCTACTAGCCTGGCCCTCGTGCTGCTCGTTGCTTTAACCGCCACCAGCGCCTTTGGCGGTGCCGCAGAAACCCTGCCGCCGTATTCCGTACAAACCGTGCTATATCAGGCTTCAGCCTACGGGACGACTGCATTTGTGGGAGACACCCTTATTGTCGGGCAAACCGGAGTAGCTAGCCTGCAAGAGCCCTGTGGCACCGACATCGATAATGAAACCGTGGACGGAAGCGGTGTCGGTCTCAATCTCTTCCCCCTCGTGACAGGGGGAGCGGTGACTACCACTGCATCCAGCTCTCCAACCATGACCGCACAGGCCACGGCCAGCACGGCTAATGTCAGTCTGCTTGGCGGACTAATCACCGCCCAGGCACTCAATGCGGTCAGTACTACCACGCTGACCAGCAGCGGATTTCAAGTCAGTGCAGCCGGTTCCAGTTTCACCAACCTGCTGATTGCCGGAATTCCGTATAACAGTCCGGCGCCTAACACCAATGTCAACTTGATTGGGCTCGGCTATGTGGTGCTGAATGAGCAGACCAGCGCCATTAACGGCAAGCAGGGGCAGTTGGTTGTGAACATGATTGACATCCACATCACGGTGGCCGGCAACCTGCTCGGACTGCAGGTGGGCACTGAGATCATCGTCTCCAACGCTACCAGCGGCATGATTAAGGCCTTCGCGCCCGGGATCGTCACCGGCACTTCGTTCGGGACTTCGGTCAGCAGCACGCTCATCAACTCTAGTCCGACCGCGCCCGTGAGCCTGCCTTGCTTTGGAACTGTCGGACAAGTGCTTACCAACTCGGTGGTGAGCGTAAACATAGCTGGCGTTCTAACTAGCGGTACCGTCACCGACACCGGCAAATCGGATCTCACCAATCCGTATTCCAAAGGTCAGATGACTTCTCAGGTCGAAGGATTGAATCTCCTGAGCGGCCTCATCACCGCTAACGTGATCTATAGTCAGGTAAACGCAACCATCGCCGGTAACGGCGGAGTTTTCGAAACCGGAGTCGGATCGTTCACCGGCTTGGCGGTTGCAGGTTATCCTGGGATCAACGACAGTGTTCCCTATAACACGCAGGTGTCGATTGCGGGCCTTGGAACCCTTTACCTCAAGCGCCTGATCTCCAACTTCCCCAACCCGGACAGCACCGAGATGCGGATGATTGAACTGGTTATCAATCAGACCAACACCTATAACTTGCCGATAGGCGCCGACATCATTATTAGCGACGCGCAGATCACAATCATTCCGGCCAGCGAGCCGTGATGGGTCCAAGGGAAAACTAAACACCCCCGGCTCATTCACGAGGCCACGCGAGTGAGCCGGGATACCTATAACGACGTTATAACCGGGTATCCAGCACCCATTACAACCTCGGCTGGCTGCCCACAAATTTGGACCGGCGAGGACCTTGATCGACCTCATCCATCAGGGTCCCCCGGTCTACGAGAAGTCTTGGGCTCCACGAGTTAGCGACACGGAGACGAGGTACTTCGCTTGAACCGCCAGTCGTCTGAAGCCTTGCCGTCACGCCGCACCCGCTGCTGGTGCGAATCTGCGCCTTACCGAACCCGCGCAACGAACTTCGAAACGCAGCCACTCGAGATTCCACTTGCAGAGCACAGTCATGACGGACTGGTTGGCAGAGCTAAAGGCTGGAACTCCCGAACCTAAGAAAATGAGGAGGCGATCAAATGTTCCACCCAAGAAACGCCGTAAGTGAAAACAGGTCATGTCTTCGCTCATTGCTTGCCGCCGCCGCAGTGCTGATCACAGCATTTGCGACCGTCAACAGCTTCGCCCAAAGCAACACGCAGTCCTATCTGCCGTCGGCCTATGGAACCTATGCTTTTGTGGGAAACACCCTTCTGGTTGGTCAAACCGCACCGGCGTCTCTGGCCGGGCTGTGCGGCACATCGCAAGAACCATTTAACGACACCGGCACGGCCGCTGGAGTGACTCTGCTGCCGCTGGTCAGCGGCGGCGCGGCGACTACCAACGTGTCGGATTCGTACGAGCAGGCGCAAGCCCAAGCCAGCACCACTTCGATCAGCCTGCTTGGCGGCCTGATCACCGCGCAACAAATCACAGCCATGAGCAGCACTACCATCGATAGCAATGGCAACTTTCAGGTCAGCGCTGCAGGATCGAGCTTCAACAATCTGTACGTCCTGGGAAAGGTCTACAACGGCTCGGTACCGGCCAACACGCGTATCAATTTGCCGCTGCTGGGGTATGTGATGCTCAACGAGCAAAGCTCCAACATCGGCAGCGAAAACGCTACCCTCAGCGTGAACATGATTCATGTATACGTCACGGTGGGCAATCTGCTTGGCTTGCAGGTCGGAACGCAGGTTATCGTCTCCAACGCGACCAGCGGCATGTACAACGTGTACGCTCCGGGGATTATCAGCGGCGATTCCTATGGAACGCAGGTGAGCGGAGGAATACTGGCGTCATCACCGAGCGCGTACGAGGTGCTGCCCTGCCTGGGCACCGGTGGCACGGTGCTCAGCAATTCACAGCTGAGCGCCAATCTGCCCGGCATTTTGGCGAGTGGCACACTGACCGATACGGTGGAGTCGAATCTGACACCAACCTTCTCCAGCGGGGAAAACACATCGACAATACAGGGTCTGAACCTGCTGAACGGATTCGTCACCGCAAGCGTGATGGTCGCACAGGTCGACGCCTCCATCGACCAGAACGCCGATACGAGCCTGACCGGGCAGGACAGCTACGTAGGAATATCGGTGAGCGGCCATCCGGAAATCACCGACGACATACCCAACAACACCAGCGTCTCGCTGGCAGGACTGGGCACTCTGTACCTGAAGCGGATCATCTACACGCAATATCCGCCCAGCGTAGAGGTGCGCAGCCTGGAGCTGGTGATCAATCAGATCAATGTTTACGGGCTGCCGATCGGGTTGGATGTCATCGTGGGCGATGCCTTGATAACCATCATTCCCCACCGCATCGGACCCAGCTAGTGGGGAGTTCCTGGAGCGACTACCCCGTCGCTAGGCCGAAAGGCACGACTCCAGCGGCAGAAGGAGTACGGGAGCGGCGTTGAATGCCGCTCCCTGCTCAGGCTTGGTGATGCGAGTTGTGTTCTGTGAGGCGCGCGTTCCTTCAGGATGCCAATTGCTGCGGAAGGATAATGGGACGCTTAGGGCCACGCTTGCGTATCAGGAGCACACGAATGCGCTCCAGCAGTTCCATGGGAGCGAGTTCGCCTTTCGGCAGCCAGGCATCCGCAAGATGGTCTTCCGTACAGCAGCTGACGCATCCGGAAAACAGCAGCGCTGGAGTTCCGGGTGAAATGGCCTTCAGTTGGCTGATAAGTTTCGCGCCGCTGAGCTTGGGCATCATCAGGTCGGAAAGCACCAGATCGATACCGCCGTGTTTCATGAGGTCAAGGGCGCAGTCTGGATCGGAGCAAGTGAGCACGCGATAGCCGCGTGTCTCGAGTAAGACTTTACGAACGGAGAGAGAGCGTTCGTCGTCATCAACGCAGAGAATCGTACGTTTCGGTTTCATTTACCTCCCACCGAGCTTCCTGTGGAAATGCTGGGTGCCGCCGCATCCGGCCAAACCAGGAAAGCCGGCTGCGGACGATGGTCATCGAGTTAATTTTTCTGGTTGCGCCGAGAGAGTAGCGCGTTCCGGATAGTACGACCGTCGCGGTCGCGAAACAAGTATTGCGAAGGTCAAATACGCAGAAAAATTTTTCTGGCGAAGAGCCTCGGAAATCGCACCGCGCGTGGTGATCTTCAGGTTGGCGAATCTTGTGAAAGCCTTGCTGGATACGGCTCTTAGAGGCACACAGGATATCCTCAGAAAAGTCACATCGTAACTTCTCCGTTAATCACCTGCACCACGTTACCGCCGACGCGCACATTGGCGATCGTCTCGCCTGACTTGGCAGCGCGCACGTGAATGAAACTGGGGCGCCGCGTCTCCAGTCCCTGCTCGATCAAGCCTTGCGATTCCGGCGCCAGCACGCCGTGCTTGACCGCCCATGCGGTGCAGCAGCCCGCGGCAGAGCCGGTGGCGGGATCTTCGCCGTTGTAGAAGATCATGCGCGCGTGCAGCGTCGCGTTGGGATTGACGGTCTCGCGGCAGACGAAGTAGAAGAACGCCGGATTGCCGATGGTCGCCAGGTAGGGAGCCATCTGATTCCAGCCGATGCTCAAGTTTTGCAGCGTCGCCAGCGAGCGGAAAGGCACGATGGTGAACGGCATGCCCGTCGAGACGGTTTGGATGGGAAGGTTCTCGTCCAGTTGGGAAACGGGAACGCCCAGCACGCCGGCCACAACATCATGCGGATGGGTGGCGCCGAATTGCGGCTCGGCCTGCCGCATCTCGCCGAAGAGCAGCCCGTCGCGCTGCTCGAAGCGCACGGGAATCTTGCCGATTTTGAGATCGAGCACGACTTCCTCCGCGCTGGATTGCTGCTGCAAATACCAGGCGGTGCCCAGCGTGGGATGTCCGGCGAACGGCAGCTCTTCGTTGACGGTGAAGATTCGCACCTTGTGGCCTTCGACGCGCTCGATGGCGGGATCGCGCGGCAGGATGAAGGTGGTCTCGCAGAGATTGGTCTCGCGCGCCAGCTTCTGCATCTCGTCGTCGGTCAGGCCGCGCGCGTCGGTGAAGACCGCAAGCTGGTTGCCCTCCAGCGGTCGCGAGGTGAAAACGTCAAGCTGCACGAGAGCGAATCGTCGAGTGGTCATGCTATGGCTCCGAGATCAATGTAGCAGGACTCGCATATCTGCCACAGACGCGATCCGGCTGCCTGGGATAGGTGGCGGGAAAACCGGGACGTTGCCGCGTACCTGACCGTCGCTTCGGCCGGACGAGACGGATTCTGTTTGCCGAAACGGTTTGACAATCTGCCGGTGGGTGACAACAATCACTGCGAAGGAAAACGGTGTAGAATTTCCCCCATTTTGGATTGAGCTGCGATCATGGCTTCTGCTGGTCGAAGACGCTCTTTCGTTTAAGCTACTTCTGCACTTCATACGGAGGTTTCGCGTGGAAACTGTCATCGGGGTGTTTTCGTCTCGCGGCAGCGCTGAGAACGCATTGCTGGAGCTTCTGGAGCGCCAGGTGCCGCCGGAGGAGATCGTCTTCCTGACCCGGTCAGGAAGCAACGGCGAGGCCATCGTCAAGCACTGGGGAACCACATTCGGCGGAGTCGTCGGCTTCGCCACCGGAATGTCGGCCGGTGTGGGCGCGGCCATTCTGTTGATGGTTCCTGGCGTCGGCCAGGTGGCTGCGCTCGGAATCGGCGCGGCTGCTTTGCTGGGCCTGGCAGGCATGGGCGCCGGCTCGATGTTGGGCAAGAGCGCAGCGGAGTCAGCCACGGCGCCGGATCCCCACGCCGAGAAGGCTTCCGAGGATGTGAGCTTCTTCTGCGAAGTGCTGGCCGAAGGCCGCAGCCTGGTGGTGGTGCGCACGGAGACGCCGGAGACCGCGAAGGTCGCCAACGAGATCCTGAATCGCCTCGGCGTCAGCATTCCGGAGCAGGCGCCGGTCCGCTTGCAGATCACCACGCGCCACGACGGCGACGTCACCATCGTCGATATGACGGGACGAATCACCCTCGGCGAAGGCAGCAAGGCGCTGCGCGAGATGATGCGCGAAATGGCCGACAAGGGCTTCAAGAAGATTCTGCTCAACCTCCACAACGTGGGATACATCGACAGCTCCGGCCTGGGCGAGCTGGTGAAGGCCTACACCACGGTTCGCGGACAAGGCGGCCACCTGAAGCTAGTTGAGGTAAGCCCGCGGGTGCACGATCTGCTGCAGATCACCAAGCTGCACCTGGTGCTGGAGATCGAGCCGGACGAGGCGACCGCGCTGAAGGCGTTCGGCGGCGTGGAAGGCGGCGGAGACTAATCGGATGGCTTTATCCGACAAGGGCTCTCGCGCAGCAAGGTCGCGATCTTCTTCCGCAAGCGGACGCCGCCGTTCGAGGCTGCTGTGATGCTCTGGAAATGAAGCCCTGGGGATTGCGCCAGTTCACTGTGGAGGACTTGGACGGCAGCCGTTTCTATTTCCACCACGACTAATAAGTGCCGCAGAGCCTGCCCTGAGCTTGTCGAAGGGTCGCTCTTTTCCAGACCTGGGTGACAAAAGGTTGATTTCCTTGTCGTTTGACCGCTCGATTCTCCATCACGTAACCTTGTCGGTTGGTTCTTATAGCCTCATGAAGACTGCTGAAATGGCCTCAATCCACGTCGCCGACGAGATTACGGAACTGGTCGGCAACACTCCGATTCTTCACCTGCGTAAGCTCTCTCCCGCCGGAGGCGCCGGCGTATACGCGAAACTCGAGTACCTGAATCCCGGCGGCAGCATCAAGGACCGCGCCGCGCTGGGCATGATCACGAAAGCGGAGCGTGATGGCCGCCTGAAACCGGGCGCGACCATCTTCGAAGCCACCGCCGGCAACACCGGAGTCGGGCTGGCACTGATCGCCGGCGGCCGCGGCTACAAAACGGTCCTCGCCGTCCCCGAAGGTTTCTCGCAGGAGAAATGCACGCTGATGGAGGCGCTTGGCGCTGAGGTGATTCGCACCCCTCGCGACGGTGGCATGTCGGCTGCGATCGAGTACGTCAAGGAACGCGCCGCCCGTACCCCCAATTCCTTCATCGCCGGGCAATTCGAAAATCAGGACAATCCTGACTTTCACTACGAAACCACGGGGCGCGAGTTCTACGAGCAGATGGGCGGCCAGATCGATGCCATCGTCATCGGCTGCGGCACCGGCGGCACGTTTACCGGAGTGGCGCGCTATCTGAAAGAACGCAATCCGCAGACGCTGGCGATCGCGGTCGAGACGCAAGGCTCGGTGCTGGGAGGCGGCGAGAAAGGCGAGCACGAAGTGGAGGGCATCGGCGCCAGCTTCATCCCGAAGACATTCGATGGCTCGCTCGCCGACGAGATCATCGCCGTCAACGATCACGATGCCTTCGACATGGTGAAGAAGCTGGCAGCGATCGAAGGCGTGCTGGCGGGATCGAGCGCGGGAGCGAATGTTTTCGCAGCGATCGGCATCGCGCGGAAGTTAGGTCTGGGCAAGCGCGTGGCAACGATCATTCCGGACTCGGCGGAACGCTATCTTTCGAAAGACATCTTCCACTTCAACGAAGGACATTGATTCACCACGAAGGCACGGAGGACACGGAGCTTTCCCTCTTGTTTAGAAGTCGCCTCGCATGGGCAGAAGCCGAAAGCCCGCAGGGCGAAAGTGATTAGCCCAGCGCGGAAGCGCTGGGTTGACGATAAAAAGAAAGCCGAAGCCCCTTCAGGGGCGGCACTTCGTGAGGCACCGGCCGGAATGTATCGCCCCTGAAGGGGCTCCGATTAGTTTTTGTCGCCTACCCAGCGCTTCCGCGCTGGGCTAATTACTTTCGCGCTCCGCGCTTTTCATTGATTCGAACTCCGTGTATTCCGTGCCTCCGTGGTGAAATAGATCTTTATGAAGAAGAATCTCCCTGGTTTCTCCACTCGCTCCATCCACGCCGGGAACGAACCCGACCTGTCCACGGGAGCGGTAGCTCCTCCCATCTTTGCCACCTCGACCTACGCGCAGGAAGAGCTTGGCAAGACGAAGGGCTATGACTACTCGCGGGCCGGCAATCCTACGCGCACGCGGCTGGAAGAGAATCTGGCTTCGCTCGAGGGCGGCATTGCGTCGCGGGTTTTCGCCAGCGGCATGGCCGCGGTCGGCGCGATTTGCCACTTGATGAAGGCTGGCGATCACATCGTCGCTTCGAACAACCTCTACGGCGGAGTGCCGCGGCTGTTCGATCAGATCATGACGAACTTCGGCCTCGAGTTCACCTACGTCGATTCGACCGATCCGCGCAATGTCGAGCGTGCGATCCGCAAAAAAACGCGCTACGTCTACATCGAGACGCCGACCAATCCGCTGATGGGACTCACCGACATCGCTGCCGTCAGTGCGATCGCCCACAAGCGCGGCTGCGAGGTCGTAGTCGACAACACCTTCATGTCGCCGTATTTCCAGCAGCCAATCCAGTTTGGCGCCGACATCGTCATGCACTCTACGACGAAGTTTCTCAACGGCCACAGCGACGGCCTTGGCGGCGTGCTGGTCTGCACAACCAAAGACCAGGCGGAGAAGCTGGCGTTTGTGCAGAAGGCTGCGGGCGCGATCATGTCGCCGTTCGAATGCTGGCTGGTGCTGCGCGGTACCAAGACGCTCGCCGTGCGCATGAAGCAGCACGACGAAAACGGCCGCGTCATGGCCGACTTCCTCAGCGGTCATCGCAAGGTGAAGCAAGTTTTCTATCCGGGACTGAAGAGCCATCCGCAATACGAGCTGGCGTGCCGCCAGATGTGGGGCTTCGGCTCAATGATTACGTTCGAGACGGGCTCACTATCGAACGCCAAGCGGCTGCTGAAGCGCGTGCGGTTGTGTACGATGGGCGAGTCGCTGGGCGGCGTCGAGACGCTGATCTCGCATCCGGCTACGATGACCCATGCGGCGATAGGTGAGAAAGGCCGCAAAGCAATCGGACTGACCGACGGCATGGTGCGGATATCGGTCGGCATCGAGGATGTTGAGGACTTGATCGCGGATCTGGAGCAGGCGTTGGGGTGATGCAGTTGTCGGTTGTCGGTTGTCACTTGTCAGTTGTCGGTTGCCGGTAAGATCGCGATTCGCCTTTCGCTCTTCGCTTTTCGCTAGACCCCAATGAGGTGTCATCCTGAGCGCAGCGAGCCGCAGGGCGAGCGAAGTCGAAAGACCCCTATAATCTGCAGGTACGATCGATTCGCTCAACTTAGGAACGCGAATGTCCACCGAATCCGAACGCATCACCGAGGTGCTGAAGACGGCAAAAACAATTGCGGTCGTCGGCCTCACCGACTCGCCGCTGCGACCGAGTTACGGGGTTTCGCATTACATGCGGTCACAGGGATACCGCATCATTCCCGTGAATCCCAACATCGCGGATTGGGAAGGCGAGAAGGCTTACGCTTCGCTGCTCGATATCCCCGAAAAGGTTGACATCGTGAATGTCTTTCGGCGGCCCGAATTCGTGCCGGACATTGTGGAACAGGCGCTGCAGATCAAGGCACCGGTCATCTGGATGCAGGAGGGCGTGATTCACGAAGAGGCGGCCGAAAAAGCGCGCCAGGCGGGCGTCTTCGTGGTGATGGATTGCTGCATCTTGAAAGAGCATCACAAACGGAACTTGGCCAGTCAGTAGTAACGGACTCGGTTGCGGGCAAGCAGTGAGTCCGGCTTTAACCGCTGAGGGAAACGCCCCGCAGAGGCTAAAGAGGCTGCTGAAAAAGTCGAGAAGCAGATCCCTCGCGGCCTGAAGGCCTCCTCGTGATGACAAAAACAAGAGACTTGCAACGGCGCAGCTGAAGCTGGGCCCCTTCAAAACATTCCACAATCGATTCTTTCACCAGCCTGGAAAGGCCAAGCACCATGACGGCACGGCTGAAGCCGTGCCCCTTCAAGGCTGGGTTGCTACAATCGCCCCGTGACTTCTTCCCGCCTGGAGCGCGTGCAACAACAGCTACGGCTTTACCAGCATCCGCTGGTCGAGTTCGACGCGCGCGCCAAAGGTGACGGTGTTGAGTTCATCATTCGCCCGCGCTTCAGCGACCCGCCAGTGCACACCTACTATTTCGATCTGCATCCGCGCGACCTCGACGATCCGCAATTTGAGTGGACCTTCCAGCGCCAGGTCTTCGACTGCCTGCATGACTATCTGGTGGAAATGTTCATTCGCACGCCGCAACATCGCAAGGAGAATGAGCGGATGGAGCGCGAGGGCAAGCTGTGACTACCGGCCAGGAAGAAGTCAGCCTGCGAAAGCGAATCGCCGATGAGATTGCGCGTAATGGCCCGATTCCGTTCTCGCGCTATATGGAGCTGTGTCTGTACGAACCTGAGCTTGGCTACTACTCGCGGGCGCGGGAGCAGTTCGGTAAGGCGGGAGATTTCTACACCTCCAGCGACGTGCACGCGGTGTTCGGACGGTTGCTGGCGCGGCAGTTCGAAGAGATGTGGCGGGCAATGGATTCGCCGGCACGCGTTGATCTGGTCGAGCTGGGGCCGGGGCGAGGGTTGTTCGCACGCGATGTGCTGGACTGGTCGGCGAAGCAGTTTCCGGATTTCTCGCGCGCGCTGAAGTATTTGCTGGTCGAGCAGTCTGAGCACCTGCGTGAGAAATTGCGTGAACGTCTGAGTGAGCACATTGCCGGCGGTAAGTGTGAGGTGTTGGAGTCTCCGACCCTCTCGCCAACAGAAGGCGAGGAGGGTGGGGCACCCGGCGTGGGCGACAACATCATCGTCTTTGGCAACGAGTTCTTCGATGCGCTGCCGGTTGAGGTCATCGACCATCGTGGGTCGGTGCGAGTCGGCTACGAAAATGGGCGATTCGTTGAGACGTTTGTTGCTCCGTCCGCGGCGGAGAACGAATCTTTGGATCGCTACGGCGTCCATCCGGAAGAAGGCGAGCGGGTGGAGGCTCCGCTGCTATCGCTGAGACTGGATGGAGCGCATCGCAAGTGTTTTCCACGGCCGGCGCGGATTTCCTGATCCTCATTGATTACGGCTACACGCGCGAGGAGCAGCTTGCCGGGCGTCATCGCGACACCATCATGTGCTATCGCCAGCACACGGCGAGCAGCTCGCCGTACGAAGCTCCCGGAGAGCAGGACATCACGGCGCACGTCAACTTCACTGCATTACGTGCGCGCGGCGAACAGTGTGGCCTGGATGCGTTGGGGTTAGTTACGCAATCGCAATTCCTGATCGGGATCGGCGAAGAGACGGAATTTGCGGATGCGTTCCAGGATTGCAAGCTCCCACAGGAGCGAGCCAAGGTTGCGCTGCAGCTCAAACATCTGATTTCGCCGGCGGGGATGGGCGAGACTTTTCAGGTATTGTTGATGTCCCACAATGTGGGAGATGCGCAACTGAGCGGACTGAAGCTGGCGCGGTAAGAGTTTCGCAGAAGAGCAGGTCCCTCGATTGCGCCGGGGATGACAAAAAGACGGGCGCCGACGCCGGCCTGAAGGGACGACTTTACCCGAAAACCATGGCCGACCTTTCACTGGCCTGAAGAGATTGTGTCACGACTCGTGTCGCCGCTGTCGCGGCTCGAACCGCAGATCCCTCGGTCGGGATGACAAGAAAAAAGAAGGAGCCGGGGACGTCGGCTTGAAGCCCATTCATTCAACAGATCTTTCGGCACGACTGAAGAGTCTGCGAGAGAACTATGTCGTCCCCGGGGGACTCTGGTTATTTGTCCGACTGACCCAGCACTCCGCGCCAAAACCGGGCGCTGCGTGCTGGGCTATCTTGTCGCCGTCCCGCGGGGCGGGACTCGGTTCTGAGCGCTGCGATTAGCGATGGCTCGACAGCGGCAGTCGGCCGCTCTCTGAACCGAATTTTTCAGCAGGCTGTGAAGCCGATTCAAGAACGGAAATAAACGGCTTCTCGGCACGACTAAAGAAACCGCTGAAAAAGTCGAGAAGCAGATCCCTCGTCGGCCTGAAGGCCTCCTCGTGATGACAAACAACAAAAGACTTGCAACGGCGCAGCTGAAGCTGCGCCCCTTCAAAACATTCCACAATCGACTTTTTCAGCAGCCTCTAAAGTCGTGGACTGACACGAAGCCTGATTGCTACATCCCTGGCTTGTCGCTGCTGCTTTGTGGGTTATACGGGGACTGCAAATACTTGCGGGCGGTATCGAGGGCGTTCTGCGTGTTGTCGTTGGTCTGTAGCGCCTGACGGTATTCGTTGGTAGCGCGCTCGCGCTGACCGGTCAAGTCGAAGATCATGCCCAGCTGAATGTGGCTCCAGACTTCGGTCCAGCGTGGAATGCCGTCGCCATTCAGGGCCTCGCGATAGGCATTGGCCGAGGATTGGTAGTTGTGCTGCTGGAAGAAGACTTCGGCGATGCGATAGTGCGCCAGCGAGCTGTTGCGGTTGATGTCGAGCGCCTTCTGATATTCCTTCAGCGCTTCGGTCAGGTCGCCTTGCTCGACGTCCTGCTGCCCGCGCATGATTGACGTTCGCACCTGGAGATCCTGCGAATTTTGCAGCACCTGATTGTTGGGATCGATGGTGATGCGGCGCGGACGGCCGAAGGTATCGACCGAGTAAGCCGAGTTCGTTCCCTCCACTTCAATGCGCTTGCTCTCGGTTTTGCCGTCGGTATCGATTCTCAGTAACACCGGCATGCGGAACAAATCCATGTCCTGCGAAATTTCGCCGACCACGCGGAAGCCCTTCTGCGTGCGATAGACCGTGTATTTGTTCTTGAACTCGGGTGCACCGGTGGAGTCGAGCCACTGGGTGAAGAACCAGTTCAGCTGCTGTCCGGAGGCTTCTTCGGCGACCTTGCGGAAGTCGTCGACCGTGACCGATTTCCCCGAGTACTGCGAGAAAAACGTCCGCATGGTTTTGTCATAGGCTTGCTCGCCGATGACCCAGCCGAGCATCGCCAGGATCATGCCGCCCTTGTCGGTGACCAGTGATTGAAACTCCGGCGAGAAAGAATCCAGCCTTCCGATGTCAGCCAGCGGCACGGACACGTACGCAAGCGCGCCGACCGACATATCCTTGGTGACTTCCTGAAATCCAGCTTCGCCGGCGACGTGTTCGACGTAGAGCGCTTCGGAGTAACGCGCTCCTCCGTCGGTGATCCACCAGTCGTTTTTCGTGGCCGGGCTAATCATCGTGCCGAACCACTGATGCGAAATCGTGTTCGCCAGCAGGCGGTAATTACCTTTCTCGGTGAAATGATGTCCGGCCAGGGCGGCGATCTCCGGCGCCCATGCGGAGGGCACGGTATCGTCCGGCAACTCAACCACACTGAGGTTCTGGTTGTAGGACGGACCATACAGCGTGGTGAAGAAGAAGAACTCTTTGGTGGCAAGATCGGCGTAATTGGTCGCCGCGGCCTTGTGCTCCGGCGTGGTGTAGACGTTGATGTTCAGGCCGCCTTCGGTGCTCTTGGTCTGCACATACTTGCCGATGATGACAGTTCCGGGGAAGCTCGGCCGGTCTTCATAGGTGAAGGTGAGAGTCTGGCCGCCGCGCGGGAGTGGCCAGGCGCGTGAGGGTATCTGCGGGTTGTCCTTTGCGTGATGCAGGAACCTTCTCCTGCACTTCGGCGGGGGCGGCGCTCTGTTTGCCGCTGGCGATTACGGTGTATCCGGCGGGCACACTTACGCTGATGGTCGCGGTGAAGCGATTGGTGCCGTAGCCGACCATGGGGAACCAGCGGCCTGCGTAGAGAAGATAGGTGATCGGATCGCCGACGTAGGCCAGCTTCAGACCAGGTACAGGACTATCGTCACCGGACTGAATTGCGCCTTCGTACTCGAAGATTAAGGTGTCGGATGAACCCTTGGTCAGCGTGGCCGGAAGCGAGATGCGGACGGTGGAATCGGAGCTGACGCGCTCGACGGGAAGCGATTGCCCGTTGGTGTCGATCACGCGCGTTGGCCGAAGCGCGTTGTGCAGCTCAAATGTGGCGATGTTGATGTCTTCGAGGGCGGTGAATTTGACGCGAGCCTGGGCCTTGAGCTGGTGATTCTGCGGCGTCACGGCCACGTGAATGATGTAGTCGTTAACCTGAATGCGCGGCTTCTCGGCCGCGAAGCAGGTTGAGACGAAGAGAGACACGCCGAGTAGTAGGCGTCCCAGGGAGCTTGCCGCATTACGCATTGAGAAGAGAACTCCAGCTCTGCAACTAAGCACAATTATAGAAAATCCGCGGTGGAAGCGCCGTGTCGCCGGCCAAACAGGGCGCTGAAAAAGTCACAAACGCTTGTCCCTCGCGGGCTGAAGCCCGCTCGGGTAAGAGAAATAAACGGCTTATCGGCACGACTGAAGTCATGCCCTGTTACAAAGCGTACGAAACGAGTTTTTCAGCAACCTGTAAAGTCCGGCTCGGAAGAATCAATCCTGGCCTGGACGCACGCCCAACTGTCATGGACGCGCGCCTAAAGTGTCGGCGTGAGCACCGTGTCGTCCCCGGGGCACTCTGGTTATTTTTCCGCCCAACCCAGGACTCCGCTACGCTCCGTCCTGGGCCAAGCTGACGCCGCGCCTACGGCGCTCGATTCTTCAGCTCCTTGCTACTCCGCCGACAACAAAGCTTGAACTCACTCAGGGCTAGTTCAACCGCCCTTGCCTAGAGGCCGGCCGTTCGCCGACTGGTTTTCCCGCAACCTAACCGCAGTGGTCATGTCGTAAGGCTCGGACCGCCAGCCAACGCCGGGTGCGCGTGTTCCACTATCTTCAGTACGGCTTGAGCTGCCCGTTCGGATGCATTTTCTCCCGGTTCGGCAGGTTCCAGACGCTTGCGCACATCGCGAAAACCGTCGATCATCGCCGTCCGTGCCGGGCCTTCAGGGAGAATCATTCGCAATTCGTCGCACAGCCTTTGCGGCGTGAAGTCGGCTTGAACCAGTTCGGGCACGACGTCCCGCTCCGCGATGAGGTTCACCATGGCAAAACGGTCTACCTTGACTAGACGGCGGCCCAGCCTCCAGGTGAGCGGCGCGACACAATAGACCATCACGAAAGGCGTGCCGATCAGGGAAGCTTCGAGCGTCGAGGTCCCGCTGGCGACGGCAGCCACACGCGCGTGCAGCAGCGTGGCGCGCGAATCGCGAGCGAAGGTAATCGGCGGCCCATGATATTCGCGCAGGAACGAAGTTATCCAGTCCTCGCTGAGCGTGGAAGCAACCGGCACTATGTAAACGTAGTCTGGGCCGAGAAGTTGCACGGCCTGCAAGAGCAGCGGAAGGATCCGAGCGACTTCGGCACGGCGGCTACCTGGGAGCAGGGCAATCCACGGCTTCGCCGGATCCAGGTTGTATTCACGCGCGAACTGCTCGCGGCTGAGGGAGGGCGCGGGCAAGTCGGCCAGCGGATGTCCGACGAACTTCGCCGCGACGCCGCGCTCGCGATAGAACTTCTCCTCGAAGGGAAAGATCACCAGCATCTGGTTCACGTATTTGCGAACGCGCTCGATGCGGCGCTGCTTCCACGCCCACAGCTGCGGGCTGACGTAATAGATGACCGGCACTCCTTGCGCGTGAAGCTCGCGAGCCAGGCGCAGGTTGAAGTCGGGAAAGTCGATGAGCACAGCCGCGTCGGGGTGGCGCCGATCGGCTTCGTGAACGACCTGGCGAAAGCGGCGATAGATGGTGGGAATGTGTCTTGATGACCTCGACGATGCCGACCTCGGCGATCTCTCGCGCGTCAACCAGCAGGTCGCATCCGGCGCTGCGCATCTGCTCGCCGCCTACGCCAAAGAAGTCGATGGCGGTACCGGGAGCCACTTGCCGGCGCAGAGCTTTCATCAACTCGGCGCCATAGAACTCGCCAGAAGCCTCGCCGGCGGAGATCAGGATTCGCACACTTGATTATGACAGGTGCTCACAGGCTGCGATGGCAATCGATACAGAGCGAGCAGCTCTTACAAAGCGGCATGCCTGGATCCGGGGGCGTCTTCGGCAACAGATGAGCGAAGTTCGAAGAATGCGCGTGGTGACAAGAGAGGCAAGTAATCGGCGGGGCATTCGGCCCTAGAGCCGTGTTCGGCCCCGAGACAGGATGGCCAGCTACTGGATGATTGGCCGTGAGAGTTTCGTTCAAGCCCAGGTACTGCAATCCCTGCACCTGAGCTAAGGTTACAGTGATGCCCCATGGAACAGTCGCGGTCTTCTGTTTGGTGTCGACCTTCAGGCGCGCGGCGGCATGACATCCCAGGCAAATGTCCTGGGTCGAAGCCCAGGTGTGGTTGGGAAAATCGCTGGCGTGCGGTGAATGGCAGACAATGCAGTCGCCCTTCTGGTACGGGAGATGCAGAGTCTTTTCTTTCGACAGAGGGTGACAGGTCAGGCAAAGCTGAGTCACTGGAGCGGCCAGATTCACGTGAGTAACGCCGCCTTTGTTCCGAATCTGATGGCAGGTGGTGCAACCGGTGATCATGGCAGTGTGTACGTACTTGCCTTTGGCGATGGCAGCGTGACATTCGGTGCATTGAGTGTCGGCGGTGCCTGCCTTGAGCGGAACCGGATGCTCGCCCCCGTTCGACCAAACATCCAGTGTCTGGCCGAAGCCGGACATTGGCCTCAGGATTGCCAGACACAGCAGGAGAGCACAGCAGTGAATCGAACAGCGCACGTCGCCACCTCGTCCGAACCGAGTTCTGGGCTTGTCTGCAGACTAGCTAAAACGTCGGCGGCCTGGATGTGATGTGCGTACTAGATCTTCCTCCCAGGGATCACACTCGCGACTCGACCCACTCTGGTGGTTGTGCGATGCCACCTTTTCCCTATTGTCCTTCCGATCCAGCTCCTGAATACTTAATGCCCCGAAATGTCCCTTAATGTCCCTTGCTCTCGTAAGACAAGGGTTGGACTATGGATCGGCGCGAGAGTTCATCTGGCCGTGTGACTCTCCGCTCCCCAAGGGTCGCGACGAAGTTCCTCGGCCCGGCTCTGAATTCTCAACCGATTGCGTCACAGGAGATCCCATGAAGCACCGCTTCGTCTGCACCGTTGTTGCCGTCTTGTCGTTTCTGGTCTCGATGGCGGCCCAAAGTACCAGCAGTCCCTCGCAAGCCACCAACCAATCCGCTGCCGTCGCCACGAATAGCGCGGCGGCTCAAGTGCCCAGGCTGGTGAAGTTCAGCAGCACGATCCCGGGCTTCAATGCGAATGAGGCCCAGGTGGAATCCGCCGTGCGGGAAGGCGCGAACGCGGGGGCTGTTGCCGGCGCGGTCACCAGCGTGCCGACCAAAGTTGTCGGGCTGACATTCTCTCTCTACTCCGAACAGACAGGCGGAGCGCCGCTGTGGTCGGAGGTACAGAACGTGCAGGTGGATCAGGCGGGACATTACACGGTGCAGCTTGGTGCAACCCAACTGGAAGGCTTGCCGGTGGAGCTGTTCGCCACGGCACAGGCGCAGTGGCTGGGAGTGCGGCAGGAGGGTCAGGCGGAGCAGTCGCGCGTCATGCTGCTGAGCGTGCCTTACGCGCTGAAGGCTGCCGATGCCGAGACCTTCGGCGGGAAGCCGCCATCCGCGTACATGTCCGCGCCGACCGGTGCTTCGGGCGCGGCAGCCAGCGTCAGCAGCGTTAGCACGACCCAGACCACGAACAGCAAGCAGACGCCCGCGGTGGGCGGCAGCGGCACCACGAACTACGTCCCCGTCTGGACCAGCAGCTCCAACCTGGGCACTTCGGTGATCTACCAATCCGGCAACAACATTGGAATTGGTACCACGACTCCTCCTTATTCCTTGAGCGTCAAAGATACCGTCAATGAGTCGGCAATTGTCGGGCAGGAGGCAAGCAAACAGGGGGTTGGCATCGCTGGCGTTGCCATCGGCACTGGTGGCATCGGCGTACAGGGTACCAGCGACTCCTCGGCTGGTTTCGGAGTTTACGGCGCTGACACCTCCCACAACGGAAGCGGAGTTGGCGTGTTGGGCACAACCGATGGTCCAACCGGCGTCGGTCTCTATGGCAAGGCCAACGGCGCCACGGGGAACAGCTTTGGCGTCGAGGGCGAGACCGCCAGTCCCGAGGGCGTGGCTGTCGGTGGCAGCAACTCCGGCACAACCGGCAACGCGATTGGTGTCTCCGGAGAAAGTGACAGCACATCGGGCATTGGTGTGCTCGGCAATGCCTTTGCCACCACGGGCGCCAACTTCGGCGTTAAGGGAGCTACCGCCAGCTCGGGCGGCGTCGGAGTCTACGCTGTCTCCAATGCCACCAGCGGAACCAACTATGCGGTGGAGGCCGTCAATAACAGTCCGGATGGAGCGGCCATTTTTGCAAACAACGCCAGTACCACGGGAAACGCTGTCGGCGCGGCGATCGCGACCCAGAGCTCCGATGGTTACGCGGTGCTTGCAGTCGGCATCCAGGGCAGCGTGACCACGGTGAGCGAAAGCCCCGTCGGTGTTTGGGGAGCGACTAATCAAAACGGCGGCGTCGGCCTGGTAGGAACCAACGACAACGGCATTGCCATCGAAGGCGTCAACAAGGCAAACAACATCGCAACCGCGGATTTCGAGAACAATGAGCACACCGACTTCCAAGGCCCGGTGTTGATCGCGCACGGCACCGGCTACGACGGAACCTGCCTGATGGATGTCAGCGGCAACCTCGAGTGCAACGGCTCCAAGTCCGCTGTTGTTCCGGTAGACAACGGCTCGCGCATGGTGGCGCTCTATGCGGTGGAAGCTCCAGACAACTGGTTCGAGGACATCGGCTCGGGTCAGTTGGCGAACGGTTCCGCAGTCGTGCAGCTGGAAGCGACCTTTGCCCAAACCGTCAACAGTGGAGTTGAGTATCACGTCTTCCTCACTCCCAACGGCGACTGCAAGGGACTTTACGTCGCTAACAAAACCGCAGGCAGCTTTGAGGTGCGCGAGTTGGGCGGCGGAAAGGCCAGCGTCGGCTTCGACTATCGCATCATCGCGCGTCGCAAGGGCTACGAGCAGATTCGCATGGCCGATAAGACGAAGGTCTTTGCTGCGGTGAAGGCGCATGATCAGCTGGCGAAACGACCAGCGCCGGCAGTAGCGAAGATAACGCCGGCGTCTAAGGCGGCTCCGAAACTGCGGTCGAGCATCGCCGTTCCGACTGTGCTCGCGCCTTCGCTAGCGCCTGCGCAGCACTCAACTGCCAAGGCACACAACTAAGCTGGCAGATCAATCGTCCGCCGAGGCCTGCACGCTCGGCGTGGAATACTCTGTCGGCAAAGTCAGCGCCGCGGGAATCTCCTGGTCTTTGTACTGCAGCTGGTACAACTTCCAGTAGATCCCGCGCTGCGCCAGCAGTTGCTGGTGTGAACCCATCTCGCGCACCTGGCCTTTGTGCATCACGATGATCGTGTTGGCGCGCTGAATCGTGCTCAGCCGGTGCGCGATGATGATCGACGTGCGTCCTTCGACCATGCGCGTCAGCGCCTCGCGCACGCGAAACTCGGTCTCCGTGTCAACGCTCGAGGTCGCTTCGTCCAGGATCAGGATCTTCGGATTGTGCGCCAGCGCTCGCGCAAACGAGATCAACTGCTTCTGTCCGGTCGACAACGTGCTGCCGCGTTCCTTCACTTCCTCGTCGAAGCCGGCCGGTAGCGAGCGGATGAAATCGGCGACGTTCACCTGTTCGGCCGCGTTCTCCACTGACTCGTCTTCGATCCAGCGCGTGCCCAGGCGAATGTTGCCGCCAATCGTTCCCGAGAACAGGAACGGATCCTGCAACACGACCCCATAACGCCGCCGCAACTCGCTCAATTCCATGTCGCGAATGTCGACGCCGTCGATGCGGATCGCGCCTTTCTGCACATCGTAGAAGCGCAGCAGCAGCGAGATGATCGTCGTCTTGCCCGCGCCGGTGTGGCCGACGATCGCGACGGTCTCGCCCGGCTCAGTGGTGAACGATACGTCGCGCAGCACCCAGTCATACTCGACTTCCGCTACCGAATCTGGCGCGACTGCATCACTGACCTTCAGCTTCTCGCCCTTGCTGGCGGCCTCCGCCGCAGCCTGCGCCAGCGTGCGATAGGCGAACCACACATGATCGAACTCGATGCGACCCGGCTCCTTGCGGCATCTTCGGATTCGCCGGCGAAACAATCTCCGCCGGCGTGTCCAGCAGCTTGAAGATCCGCTCGCTCGACGCCATCGCCGATTGCAGGATGTTGTACTTCTCGCTCAAATCCTGAATCGGCCGGAAGAATCGCTGCGCATATTGCATGAAGGCGACCAGCACGCCGAGAGTGACAAATCCGCGCAGCACCTCGTTGCCGCCGAACCACACCACGCACGCGATGGCGACGGCCGACAAGACTTCCACAATCGGGTAATACACAGCGTGCGCCATGATCGCGTCTTTGAACGCGTCCATGTGCGTTTGGTTGATCTTCTCGAATCGCTCGTACGCCCGCTTCTCGCGGTTGAACAGCTGCAGCACCACGATGCCGGTCACGTGCTCCTGCAGGTAAGCGTTGATCCTGGCGATCGCGACGCGAATTCGCCGGTAGCTGTCGCGAACCTTGCGCCGGAAAATCGATGTCGCATAAAAGATGAGCGGCAGCACGGCGAAGGTGATCAGCGCCAGTCGCCAGCTCATGTTGAGCATGATGACCAGAATCCCCGCCAGCACGAAGATGTCTTCAAAGATCGAGACCACGCCGGCGGTGAACATCTCGTTCAGCGCATCGACGTCGCTGGTCACGCGCGTCACCAGCCGGCCCACGGGATTCTTGTCGTAGAACGATATATGCAGCCGCTGCAGATGGCGGAAGATCTGGCTGCGCAGATCGAACATCACCTTCTGCCCGGCCCATTGCATGATGTAGGTCTGGGTGAACTCAAACAGGAAGCTGGCCAGCAGCAGGCCGATGTACATCCCCGTGATCTGCGCGATACCGGTCAAGGGGCGAGGACTGAGCCAGCGATCCAGCAGCGAATGCGCCTCGGTGTGGCTGGCGAGGTACTTGTCGATGGCAACTTTGGTGAGGTACGGCCCCAGAACGTCGGCGCCCGCCTTCAGCACGATCGCGACCAGCGCCACTGCGACCTGCCAGCGATACGAATGCAGATACGTCAGCAGGCGCTTCATCAGCCTGGCATCGTATGCCTTGCCTAATACCTCTTCTTCCTGAATCGCCATGGGCCCCTAAGTGATTGTAAGCGGACGCAGTAAGTCATATAGACGAGCTCAACCGGCCGCACGATGGAAAACTCTTGGGGGAGAGCTGCGCGCCCCAGCGGCATCATTCCTCTCCCGAAGCTGGCTTTAGCCGGAGGTGGTAGAGCTGGTCTTCAGGCCAGCGCCCCGGCCATTTTGTCATCCCGACCGAGGACTTCAGTCCGACCGAGGGATCTGCGGTTCGTGCCGCGGAGCGGCGGCGTGTGTTGCGACACCACTCTCCTGCCAGAACAGCCGACGGAAAGTGAGTGGCTCTTCCAAGCCGATACGCGAATCGCAGCCAGCGCCGCCCCCCTGTTTCTAAAGTCTTGAGCGCCAGGACTTTAAGCAAAAACTACTTCGTAAAGTCCAGTTCCTAAAGGAGTTAACCCCGAAGTGTTACACTCCGCAGGACTTAGAGCCACTGGCTTGACCATTCTCAACAACTTACAAATCGCTTCGGTTAAAGTTTTCAAAGACCTCGTGACCGGTGCAACAGTCTCGTCGCCGGCCATTGGGCACACTGGTCCCAACTTACCAGCGTATCCGCCTGTGCGATTTCGTCAAGTTACGAAAGTACATGTACTTTCGGGGGATATGCTCCGGTGGTCTATGCCGCCGGCTGCGGCAACATTTCGATCAGCTCCTGTTGACCCTCGAGCAGGTAGAAGCAAATGAAGCGCATCCCTTTTTCTGTCGACGCATTGTCGAAGCGCAGAATCACCGTTTCCGCGGGCTCGTAAAACGCCGAGCCGGCCGGCAGATGCTGCGGCGCCTCGCCTTTCACCTGCAGCACCGCCTCGCCCTCGGCGATGTAGCCGAACACCGGGCAAGGGTGCTTGTGCAAGCCTGTCTCCTGTCCTGGCTGAAACGTAATCTCCCGCACATCCACTGAGGTAACGGCCTTGTTCTTCAGGGCGGCAGAAAGGAGCGGTTTGCGCATGATGTTTAGCTGAGCCATGCAAGGTTGGATGTGGCACACAGAGGAGAGATGCAGCCCCAGAATCTTGTAGTTCCACCGAGTAGCCGCGCAAAGGCGAAAGTAATTAGCCCAGCGCGGAAGCGCTGGGTATGGAGCAGTAGTTGATGTCGAGCCCCTTCAGGGGCGACACAGGTTTAATTGGTTTCCTTAACTCAGCCGATCTTCCGCAGCACCAGCGCCGAGTTCTTCGAGCCGAACGCGATGCAATTGCACACCGCGTATTCGATCTCCGCAACCCGGCCGGCTTCAGGAACATAATCCAAATCGCACTCCGGATCGGGAGCCTCCAGATTGATCGTCGGCGGAATCTGCCGGTGCTGCATCGCCACCAGCGTGGCCGCAATCCCGGCTGCCCCGCACGCTCCCTGCGGATGTCCGATCTGCGACTTCAGGCTCGACATTGGCGTCGCATGCGCCTTGTCGCCGAGGGCCAGCTTCAAGGCACGGGTCTCAATGCGATCGTTCAGCTGCGTCGATGTGCCGTGCAGGTTAACGTAATCAACGTCCGCGGCGGCTATGCCGGCGTCCGCCATCGCCATCTGGATGGCGCGTGCCGGCTCCTCGCCGCACTCCTGCAGGCGCACGCGATGGAAGGCCTCGCAGGTTGAACCGTATCCCGCGACTTCGGCCAGGATTTTCGCTCCCCGGGCGCGCGCGTGCTCATACTCTTCCAGAAAGAACATCCACGAGCCTTCGGCCACCACGAAGCCATCGCGATCGGCGGAAAATGGCCGCGACGCGCGCTCCGGCGCATGGTTCCACGCCGCGGTCATGATCTTCATCAGCGTGAAGCCCTTCATGATGCCGGGCGCGATCGGCGCATCCACGCCGCCGGCCAGCATCATGGGCAGAAAGCCGAACTGAATCTGCCGCAGCGCGTAACCGAAGGCATCGGTCGACGAGGTGCAGCCGGTGGTGATGACGTGGCTCATGCCCGCGCAATCCAAAGCGCATGCTGATTTCGCTCGACAGCGTGCCCATGGTGCCGCTGGGAATGCAGAACAGGCTGACTTGCTTGATCTTCCCCGTGAGCCACAGCCTGACCTGCTCTTCGGAGAATTCCTGCGCGCCGCCGCCCGAGCCGAGCACCACTCCGATCTCGCGCTGCTGGGCCAGCGAGAGCTGCGATGTCTCAATTCCGGCATCGCGCAGCGCTTCCGTCGATGCGGCCAGCGCGAGCGGCACGACGCGGGAGACATGCTTGCGCTCGTGCGCGTCAACCCAGGCAAGTTCGTCGAAGCCCTGTACTTCGCCGGCGATCTGTACCGGCAGATCGCTCGCGTCAAAACTCGTCACGCGCCGCACGCCGCTGGTTCCGGCGAGCGCAGCGCGGCAAAAGGCCTCGTTCCCGATGCCGTTCGGGCTGACCACGCCCATTCCGGTGATGACTACGCGTTTTTTGAACGGATCTGTTGGCATTTAGCAACTGGCAGTTCAGTTAGCAGTTAGCAATTAGCAATTAGCAGCTTCTGCCATCGTACATCGTTGCTGTTGAAAAGTAGAATCATATGCACCTGAAAAGGAAATCAATGGCAGCTATCATGGAATGTGATTCGGCGCGATCTGCTCTCGTTTTTGCCGATGCACCGCTTCGGGGTGCTTTTGCTAAGTGCCAAATGCTAACTGCTAATCGCTAATCGCTTGCCTTCCGGAACCTACATCTCGGTCCCCTTTTGCCGCAGCAAGTGCAGCTTCTGCAACTTTGCTTCAGGAGTGTTTTCGCGCGCGCTATTCGATCGCTATGTGCAGCAGGTTTGCTCCGATATTGAATCCTCCGATGCGACGGCACGCGAACTCGGAGGCGTCCTCGATCGCCGAGTTGATTCCATCTACCTCGGCGGCGGCACGCCCTCAGTCCTTGCGCCCGAGCAGCTGGCACAAATCTTCGAAACACTTCGCAATACATTCGATGTCGAGCCTTCAGCCGAGATCACCGTCGAATGCGCGCCGGGCACCATCACCGACGAAATTCTGCAAGCGTTGGTCGCTGGTGGCGTGAATCGCGTCAGCCTCGGCGTGCAATCCTTGGTCGATAAGGAATGCTCGTCCGTCGGCCGGCTACACACGCGAGCCGTGACCCTGGCCGATATCGCCCGTCTCCGCGCCGCCGGCATCGGCAACCTCAGCATCGATCTCATCGCCGGACTGCCTCATCAGACGGTCGACAGCTGGGATTTCTCGCTCAGCGAAACCCTTGCCACCGGCGTGCCGCATGTCAGCGTTTACATGCTGGAGGTCGACGAAGACTCTCGTCTCGGCAACGAGCTGCTCGCGGGTGGCAGCCGCTATCACGCGCACTTCGTTCCCGACGATGATCTCACCGCCGACCTCTATCTCATCGCCTGCCAGCGGCTGGAACAAGGCGGAGTGCTGCAATACGAAATCTCGAACTTTGCGCGACCAGTGACACACGGAATCGGCCTGCGCGATTCCCGCCATAATCTCAAGTACTGGACGCGCCAGCCCTACATCGGCTTTGGCGTGGACGCTCACTCCATGTTGCCGGCCACAGCCGAACTCAACGCCCGCGGCATCGAAGCTGTCCGCTTCGCAACTCCCGATTCGCTCGAAACGTATTCCTCTGCCGGGAATCACGCCGCTCGCATGCAACAACTTCTGGCCGCGCGCAGCCTGGTCGACCGCGAAGCCGCTCTGGAGGAATCGTTCTTTCTCGGCCTGCGCCTGAATCGCGGCATCTCGTTTTCCGCGCTTCAGCAGCAGTTTGGCAGCAATGTTGTCGAAGCCTATGCGCCTATCTTTGCGGAGCTTATAGACGCGAGATTACTGGAAAAGACCGCCGCGGGTCTGCGTCTCACTCCGCAAGGCCGGCTGCTCTCGAACGAGGTATTTGCCCGCTTCCTCAAGACTTCCAGTCCGCGTACAACTCCTGTATAGGAAATCGGACTCCTACTTCCAGCGCCAGATTGCTGGCTTGGAGGGGCATTCAATGCTTTGGACGATTTTTGCGATTTTGCTGGTTCTGTGGCTGTTGGGATTTGGTTTTCACATCGCAGGAAGCCTGATTCACATCCTGCTGGTCTTAGCCGTGATCGTGCTGATCATTAACCTGGTGACCGGTCGCAGGGCAGTCTGACCAGAGCGGTCCCAAACTAGAAAAGCGGCTCTCAGCGGAGCCGCTCTTGCTTAATCAAAACTCACACTGACGGCCGGTAGATCACAGCCCATGGCTCACAGCCCACGGCTGCTTCCCCTACCCGGCCACTTCCTCCAGCTGCTTCTGGTCGATGTCGAAGTTCGAGTAGACGTGCTCGACGTCGTCGTTGTCTTCCAGCGCTTCCAGCAGCCGGATCATGGTGCTGGCCTGATGGCCCTCCAGCTTAGTGTAGTTCTGCGGCACCATCGCCACCTCGGCAACCTCGGTCTTGATGCCCGCCGTCTTCAACGCCTCCAGCACGCCGTCGTAGGCAGAGGGATCCGTGAGGATCTCCCAATTTTCGCCGTCGTCCTTCAGGTCCTCGGCGCCGGCTTCCAGCACCAGGTTCATCAAGTCGTCTTCTTTGGCTGCCGCCTTCGCGATGATGATGTCGCCCTTCTTGTGGAACATCCAGCCCACCGAGCCGGCTTCGCCCATGTTCCCGCCGTTCTTGCTGAACGTGTGCCGCAGCTCGCTCACGATCCGGTTGCGGTTGTCGGTCGAAACCTGGACCAGGATCGCAACTCCGCCCGGCCCGTAGCCCTCAAACGTAACCTCTTCGTACATGACGCCCGGCAGCTCGCCGGTGCCGCGCTGGATCGCTCGCTTGATGTTGTCGGCCGGCATGTTCTCCGCCTTGGCCGCGGCCACAGCTCCGCGCAGCCGCGGATTTTTTTCCGGATCACCACCGCTCTTCGCCGCGATGGTGATTTCCTTAATTAGCCGAGTGAAAATCTTGCCGCGCTTGGCATCCAGCGCGCCCTTCTTGTGCTTAATTGTTGCCCATTTTGAATGGCCTGACATGGGGGAAACCTCAGATTTACGATGACGTTATGACGAGTACCGATATCCTGCTCGCGGAGCGAAGACACACAAGAATGCCTCCGCCTCCAACCGCTTCGAGGAGATACGGGCAGGCTTGATTATATCCCGGCTATCAAGCCTCAGTCGAGACTAAGCCCTGCGATATTGGGTAGTGCGGGCCCTCACACCCGCTGTTTCGGCGTCGCCGGATGTCGGATAGTGCGGGCCTTCAGGCCCGCTTTTGGGCAGCGCTGAAGCGCCGCACTACCCGAAACCAGATTTACATGGTGTCGGGCGGCACGATGTCGACGCGGCGCTGCTGCTGATAGCAGGCCTCATCGCTACCGTTGCACGCCGGATAGAGCTTGCCCCAGCCCGTCGCAAAGCCAATGCGCGATTCGTCGACGCCGCTCTTGATCAACGCCGCCTTGACGTGCTGCGCCCGGCGGTACGACAGCACCAGGTTGTAGAAGATATCGCCGCGAATGTCGGCGTAACCCTGAATCCACATCTGCGAACCGGTGTTCTGGCTCAGCCACGTTCCGTCCGCCGTCAGCACCGCCGGATTCACCACGCGACTGTAAATGTCAAAAGGAAAATAGATCTCTTTCACATTCTGGATCAGGTCCTGCGCCTGCGCCGACAGTGGCGGGAAGTGGGCCTGCATAGAAGCTGCGTTGTCCTGGGCCATAACCCTCGTGGCCGGCATGAAAACCGTAATGGCAATCAGAAAAGCTGCGAGCAAAACCCAATAGCTGTGGCTGGGTACGAAGTTACGCATAACTCCTCCGGCGGTAGATTTTCTCAAGTTCCGATAAGTCCGCAAATGCCGTACGACGTTGAACCGATTTCATCCACTTCGTGCCGACACGTGTTCTGCGGAAGCATAGATGAGGAATATTACAGGATGATGAAACCTTGTCGACTTGCGGTGTCTCAAATTTCGTTACGTTTAGGACACCACCTGAATTTGCAAGAACCAGAAAAATCGGCTCGTTAGCGCCCGGAAGCTGCCGCAATTATCCTCTGCAACCTGTTGAACAACAGCCTTATTCGCGGAACTTTCACTTTCTATTCACGAATCTTTAACTTCCCCCACTTAGGATTTCGCTGACTATTCCACGCCTCTTTTGGTGAAGGTGTACTTGTCTGTCGGCGTATGCCCTTGTTGTAGATGTTCCGCGTAGCTGTTGCTTTTCAGGAGAGAAAATGAAACGACTACTCGTTCTGGCCCTCACATTTCTGATCACCACAACCGTATTTGCGCAGACCGATCCTCAGACTTCGAAACCCAAAGCCCGCAGCAGTTCCGCTCCGGTTTCCAAGCAGTTGGAGGATATGAAGGACGCCATCTCGGCGCAGCAGCAACAGATTCAGCAGCTGCAACAGCAGATCGCCGCTCGCGATCAGGCCATCCAGCAGCTCCAGTCGCAAATTGCTAACTTGCCCGCGCCTCAGCCGCCCGCGCCCCCGGCGCCGGGTTGCTGCGACCAGGTTGGCGCGCTGCAGCACGACGTTGCCGACCTGAAAACGGTTTCCGGCAACACCGTAAATGAGCTCCAGGAAACGCAGAAGCGGGTGTCCGCGCTGGAAAGCCCGCTGGCGATTCACTACAAAGGAATCACCATTACTCCGGGAGGCTTCCTGGCGGCTGAAACTGTGTGGCGTCAGCGTGCGTTGGGCGCCGACATCAACACGCCCCTCAACTCGATCCCCTACTTCGGATCCTCGCAGGCGCACATGTCTGAGTTCTTCGGATCTGGACGTCAGTCACGCGTCTCCATGCTCGCCCAGGGCAAGCTCGACAACATGACCATGACGGGTTACGTCGAGACCGACTTCCTCGGCGCCGGCGTCACTTCCAATAACAACGAAAGTAACTCTTACGTCCTGCGTCAGCGGCAGGTTTGGGGTCAGGCTGCTCTGACCAGCGGCTGGAGCTTCACCGGCGGCCAGATGTGGAGCTTGGTGACCGAAACCAAGATTGGCGAAGACAATCGCACCGAAGCCCTTCCCATGACCATCGACCCGCAGTACACCGTCGGCTTCAGCTGGGCGCGTCAATATGCCTTCCGCGTGACCAAGAACTGGAACAACAAGGTCTGGGCGGGAATATCCGTCGAAAACTCCCAGGAAACGCTTACCGCTCACGGCAACACCGCGGGCTCGTTCCTGGTCGGTTCACCCGGAAACGGGGGCGGTCTGTATAACGGCGGGATCAGTGGTTGCACCACCGCAGTCAGCTCCACCGGTGCTCCAGTCACCACCTGCAGCGCTCTGGCGAACTACTCGTTCAACCCCTCACCCGACTTGATCGCCAAGCTGGTTTTCCAACCCGGCTTCGGCCACTATGAGATCTTCGGTCTCGGAATACCGTTCCGCGATCGCATCTTCCCCAATGCTGGAGCGACTACGCCCACTGCAGCCGGCGCCTACAACAGTTCCACATGGGGCGGCGGCGGCGGCGCCAACGCTCGCTGGTCGTTCGCTCAGAAGCGGGTTGACTTCGGATTGCACGGCTTGGGTGGCAAGGGTACCGGCCGCTATGGAACCGCCGGACTTGCGGATGCGACCATCGGTTCGAGCGGCTACATCCAACCAATCAACAATGCCCAGGGTTTGGCAACGATCGAGTATCACTCAGCTAAGTGGGATTGGTACGGCAACGGCGGCGTCGAGTATGACGGCCGTCAGGCGTACCTGAACTCCAAGGGTCTGCAGACCATCGGCTACGGCGCCCTCAATGCGGCCAGCTATGGTTGCGGCATCGAGACCCTGCCCAGCACCGCCTTCAGTGCTGGCTTCGATCCCGGTGGCTTGTCCAACTGCACCGCCGATACCAAGGACATCTGGGAAGGCACCCTCGGCTTCTGGTACAAACCCTACAATGGTCCCAAGGGCAGACTGCAGTTTGGCCTGCAGTACTCCTACGTGACCAAGACCGCATGGGCCGGCATTGGCAGCAAGACTCCTTACCCCAGTGCCTTCTCCACGCCTAGCGCAATCGACAACATGTTCTTCACATCCTTCCGCTACTACCTACCGTAAGCGGCTCGGGGTGGCTGGTGCTCGGCCGGCCACCCCATGTCATCTCGATCAAATCTTTTGTGATTGAAGTACGGATGCCCCGTTCTAGCGTGGTTTTGGCTAGCCGGGGCATCTTGATTTTTCTGACAACCTGTTCGCCGCTGCGGGTGCCCCACTCTAGCCGTCTTTTGGCTAGGGTGGGGATTTTGCGGGTGCCGAGCGTCTGACAATTGACAACCGACAACGCTGTTTAGACCTGTCCTACACCCTCACAATCATCACTTCCGTCGACTTGATCAGGGCGGCGGCTTTGTCTCCGCGCTTCAGCCGCATCTCGCGCGCGGCATCGGCAGTGATGATGGACGTGATGTGCTGTCCGCCAATCGATAGCTTGATCTGCGCTACCAGCCCTTCAATCCGCACTTCCACAATCCGGCCCACCAGTTGATTGCGCCCGCTGATGGAGCGGAAGTTCGCCCGGCTCTCCGCCGGCTGCTTGCCCAGGGACTTGTAGAGGAAGGCGTCGATCTCGCTCTGCGGGATGCGATGGTGCCCGCCCGCCGTTTTTACGGTCCGCAGCTTGCCCTTGTAGATCCACTGTTTCAGGCTGGCATAGCTGATGCCCAAAACTACTGCGGCATCGCGCGGGCGTAACAGCTCTTCCGACTTAGGACTCATGCTTTGGCATTGTAGAGCAGGTCATGGCAGGCGGCTGCGGCGCCAATCTGGAACTGTTCCCAAAAAGGTGCCCACCGAGCGCCTCGCATCGGCCAATCAAGTCTTTGCCCTTGCTGGCCGATAGCTTTCTTGCAACGCTCTAGGTGATCAGCGCGCATGAAGAACCTGCCCAGCGAACACGCCAGTAGCTTTCCCGATCTGCCGCCCACATTCGATCGGCGACGCCGGGAACGCGTAACCCTGAGAATCCCTCTGCGAATCCTCACCTACGGCGTGTTAGTCGACAAGGCAAATGAAGCAGTTTGCACCGACTTAAGCGAAGGCGGTGTCGCTTTCGATTCGGAATCGGAGCTGAACGTCGGTGATATCGTCATCCTCGAATTCCACCAGAAAGGCGAAGCCGCCTACCGTTGCCATGCCCGCCTGACTTACCGCATGGGCCGCCGCTACGGAGCCTACTTCCTCGCCGGCGAATAATACCTGATCGTGAATCGTGTAGTAAGTTAGATTTGACTATGGCAAGAATCCGGCAGGAGAGGCAGCAGCAACCAGAGCGGCTTCAGATCGCGGCCGGCATCACCAACTACTACGACTCCTTGAGCGACAAAGACGTAGAAGAAGATCGGGCTTGGGGACAGTTTGCGGAAACGCAGATAGCGGACAAGATCAGGATTGCGATGGGCTGTCGTTAACATCACCCCGCTTCTCCAATGCTTCCAGCACCAGTTTGGCCGAAGCCAGATCTTCCACCGCCAATCCCAGCGACTTGAACACCGTAACCTGCGCCTCCGGCTTCGGCTTCGTTCCAGCCAGCAGCTCGCCCAGCTCAGCGTAGATCTCTGCGTTGGCCAGCAAGATGTCCCCTGACTCCTTCATCGCCGCATCGCGGGAATCTACGATCACGGCGCCACGCATGGCCGCGTCATCCAGTTCGCGATTCTTCGTTCCCACTGCGCCGACCGCATTCACCAGCGCTCCCGGCTTCAGCCATGCGC
>CAVONC010000003.1:0-153740 GCA_963697175.1 uncultured Acidobacteriaceae bacterium
TTTGATGGCTTCCGCGCCCATCATGGCTTTGAAGCCGCTGGCGCGAAACTCCAGATCGAGTTCGCGATACTTGGTTTCGTCCTTGATGACTTCGCGTTCTTTGACCGGCGCGTCACCAGGCTCAACCACGACGTAGGCTTCGAAGTAGAGCACCGACTCCAGATCGCGCAGCGAGATGTCGAGGATGTGCCCGATGCGGCTGGGCAGTCCCTTAAAGAACCACACATGCGAGCAAGGAGAAGCGAGCTCGATGTGACCGAGACGTTCGCGGCGAACCTTGGACAGCGTGACTTCCACGCCGCACTTGTCGCAGATGACGCCGCGGTGCTTCATGCGCTTGTATTTCCCGCACAAGCACTCCCAGTCGGTGACCGGACCGAAGATGCGGGCGCAGAACAGGCCATCGCGTTCCGGTTTGAAGGTGCGATAGTTGATCGTCTCCGGCTTGGTGACTTCACCGTGCGACCAGCTGCGGATTTTTTCCGGCGAAGCCAGGCTGATGCGGATGGCGTCGAAATCGGCGATCGGATTTCCGAGATCAAATGGACTCGAGCGATACATTGTTTAGTCCTCAGATTCTTTGAAGGGGCACGCCTTCAGGCGTGCCGTTACATTTCCTTTTGACCCGGCTTTAGCCGCTGAGGGAATGTCCCTCAGGGCCTGAAGGCCGGCTCCTAAGCGAGCCTCTTCGGCGCACCTCAAGGTGCGCCCCTTCAAGGCGCTTAATCCGCTGCGACGGGCGCTTCCGGAGCAACCAGCAGCTTGTTCCGCTCGCCGGTCTTGATCAGCTCCACGTCGAGGCACAGCGACTGCAATTCGCGAATCAGTACGTTGAACGATTCAGGCACGCCTGGCTCAATCGCCGCTTCGCCTTTGACGATGGCCTCGTAAATCTTGGTGCGGCCATAAACGTCATCGGACTTCGCGGTGAGCAGCTCCTGCAGGATGTAGGCGGCGCCATAAGCTTCCAGCGCCCACACTTCCATTTCGCCAAAGCGCTGGCCACCGAACTGAGCCTTGCCGCCCAGCGGCTGCTGGGTAATCAGCGAGTATGGCCCGATGGAACGCGCGTGGATCTTGTCGTCGACCAGATGCGACAGCTTGAGCATGTAGATATAGCCGACCGTGACCGGCTGCTCGAACTTCTCGCCGGTCATGCCGTCGTAGAGATAAGCCTTGCCCGAAGTCGGCAAGCCGCCTTCTTCCAACAGCGACTTGATCTCGCCTTCCTTGGAACCGTCGAACACCGGCGAGCCGAAGTAGACGCCATCCTTCATGCCGTCGGCCAAGCGCTCGAGTGCTTCGTCGTCGAGGTTGAGGATGCTGCTGTCAAGGAAGGGCGTGTCCTTGAATAGCACCTTGAACTGCTTACGCAAGAATTCGGCTTTCGAATTCTCCTTCAGCAATTCGCTGATCTTCTGGCCAAGCGCGAAGCCGGCCCAGCCGAGATGCGTCTCCAGAATCTGGCCGACGTTCATACGGCTTGGCACGCCCAGCGGGTTCAGGACGATTTCGACGGGCGTTCCGTCCTCGAGGTACGGCATGTCCTCTTCAGGCAGAATGCGAGCGATGACGCCCTTGTTGCCGTGGCGGCCGGCCATCTTGTCGCCCACGCTCAGCTTGCGCTTCATGGCGATGTAAACCTTCACCAGCTTGATGACGCCGGGAGGCAACTCATCGCCCTTCTGCAGCTTTTCGACTTTCTCGCGAACGATCTTGCGCAGCACGTCGATCTGGCGCGAGGTCATCTCCTCGATTTCGTCGATCTGCTCGTTGATGCGCGGATCCTTGTCGGCGAACTTGATGCGCTTCAGGTTGCGGGTCGAGATGCGCTCGATGGTGTCGCGATCGAGCATCACGCCCTTGGTGAGCAGACGCTTGTTGGTGCGCTCGTCGTGCAGGTCGGCAAGAACTTCCTTGCCGCCAAGCAGCGCTTCCAGGCGCTTCAAGCGCTCGTCGGTGAGGATTCGGATCTCGTCCGCCAGGTTCTTCTCCAGCTTCGCCACCTGCTCGGACTCGATGAACTTGGCGCGCTCGTCCTTCTCCTGACCTTTGCGGGAGAAGATCTTCACATCGACCACCGTGCCTTCGATACCCGGAGGACAAGTGAGCGAAGCGTCGCGAACATCGCCGGCTTTTTCGCCGAAGATGGCGCGCAGCAGCTTCTCTTCCGGCGTGAGCTGAGTCTCGCCCTTGGGCGTGACTTTGCCCACCAGAATGTCGCCGGCCTTTACGGTCGCGCCGATGCGGATGATGCCGCTCTCGTCGAGATCGCGCAGCGCCGACTCACTGACGTTAGGAATGTCGCGCGTGACTTCTTCCGGACCTAGCTTGGTGTCGCGCGCCTCAATCTCGAACTCCTCGATGTGGACGGAGGTGTAATAGTCCTCCTTCACCATCTTTTCGGAGACCAGGATCGCGTCCTCGAAGTTGTAACCGCGCCACGGCATGAAGGCGACCAGGACGTTGCGTCCGAGCGCCAGTTCGCCCATGTCCGTGCAAGGGCCGTCGGCGATCACCTGACCTTTAGCCACGCGCTGATCCTTCTTCACGATGGGGCGCTGGTTGATGCAGGTGTTCTGATTCGAGCGCTTGAACTTGGTGAGCTGATAAATGTCGCTGCCCACCTCGCGCGAAAGCTGCATCGGATGATGCTCGCCTTCAACGCGAACGATGATGCGCTCGGAGTCGACCGAATCGACGATGCCGCTGCGGCGAGCCAGCACGACGGCGCCGGAGTCGCGAGCGGTAACGCCTTCCATTCCCGTGCCGACCAGCGGCGCCTGTGCGCGAAGCAAGGGCACCGACTGACGCTGCATGTTTGCGCCCATCAGCGCGCGGTTGGCGTCGTCATGCTCCAGGAACGGCACCAGCGATGCAGCGACCGAAACGAGTTGCTTGGGGCTGACGTCGATGTAGTCGACTTCTTCGCGGCTGACCAGAACGAAGTTGCCAGCCTTGCGGGCGTTGACCAGTTCGGCCACGATGCGGCCTTTGTCATCGATTTCGGCGTTGGCCTGCGCGATGACGTGGCGATCTTCCTCCCATGCGGAGAGGTAGAACGAATACGGCTCGAAGTCGATCGGCTTCTTGCGCCGCTCCTTGAGGTCGTTGTTGATCTTGACGATCTCGGCCTTCTCCGCATGATCGCCGACGCGGAACTCGCTATCGCCGGCGTTCACCACGCTAAGGAAGTCCAACACGCGGCCGTTCTTCACCTTGCGATACGGCGACTCGATGAAGCCGTAGTCGTTGATGCGCGCATAGCAGCTCAGCGACGAGATCAGACCGATGTTCGGACCTTCCGGCGTCTCGATGGGGCAGATACGTCCGTAGTGCGTGGGGTGAACGTCGCGGACTTCGAATCCCGCACGCTCACGCGACAGACCGCCCGGCCCAAGGGCCGACAGACGGCGCTTGTGCGTAATCTCCGACAGCGGGTTGGTTTGATCCATGAACTGCGAGAGCTGCGACGAACCGAAGAACTCACGGATAGCAGCCATCACCGGCTTGGCGTTGACCAAGTCATGCGGCATGGCCGTCGACATCTCCTGGTAGACGCTCATCTTTTCTTTGATGGCGCGTTCCATACGGACCAGGCCGATGCGGAACTGGTTCTCCAGCAGTTCGCCCACCGCGCGCACGCGGCGGTTGCCGAGGTGATCGATGTCGTCCACCGAACCGAGATTGCGACGCAACTTCAGCAGGTAGCGAATCGTACCGTAGAAGTCGTCCGGCTCGAGGGTGCGATTGTCCAGATTGGTAGCGTCCTCGCTCTCAAACAACTTGATATTGAATTTCAGGCGGCCAACACGCGAGAAGTCGTATTTCCGGGCATCGAAAAACATGCCGTGGAAGAGCGCCGTCGCGGTGTCGAGCGTCGGCGGATCGCCAGGACGCAGCTTGCGGTAGATCTCAATCAGAGCTTCCTGCGGCTGCTTCACGGAATCGCGACGCAGGGTTGCGCTGATCACCGTGCCAACGTCATCGCGCTCGGGGAAGAACACGTGGATTTCGGCGACACCGGCTTCCATCATCTTCGACAGCTTGTCGGCGGTCAGCTCGGAATTGGCTTCCAGCAAAACTTCGCCGGTGTTGATGTCGACTACGTCCGCCGCGACGAATGCCCCTTCGAGGTCTGTATGATCAGCTTCGATTTCGGAGATGCGGTGCTTCTGAATCTCCTTCATCACTGCTGCCGTAACCTTGCGGCCGGAATGCGCGATCTCTTCGCCGCCCTTGGTCGCAATACGGTGCGCCAGCTTCATGCCAAGCAGGTTGGTCGGCTTATCGGAGCCGGGTTCGAGCGTCCAGTACAGCGCCTTGTCGCGGATCGCGATGCGATCGACGGTATAGAACGTGCGAAGGATCTCTTCATCGGAGCGCAGACCGAGAGCGCGCAGGAAGATGGTTCCCAGGAACTTGCGCTTGCGGTCGATACGCACGTAGAGGATGTTCTTCTGGTCGTATTCGAATTCCACCCACGAACCGCGGTAAGGAATGATCTTGCCCAGGAAGTAGGTGCGGTTGTTGGCAGTCTCAAAGAAGACGCCCGGCGAACGGTGCAACTGACTGACGATGACGCGCTCGGTGCCGTTAATGATGAAGGTGCCGTTAGCGGTCATCAGCGGAATATCGCCGAAGAAGACTTCCTGCTCCTTCATGTCGCGGATGGAGCGATTGCCGGTCTCGGCGTCCTTGTCGTAGATGGTGAGGCGCATGGTGACCTTGAGCGGAGCGGAATAGGTCATGCCACGCTCTTCGCACTCGGCCACGTCGTACTTCAACTGCAGTCCGACAGGATCGCCGCACTTGTTGCAGAAATCGGGTGTATTGGCGTTATAGGTGCCGCACTTGTTGCACAGCACATCGCCCAAGTGGAATGGGTCGGTCTTGACCGTCGCACCGCAATTGCGGCAGGTGGTGCGCAGGTGGTTCAGCCCCTTGAGGTGGCCGCACTTGCACTCCCAGTTACCGATAGCGTATTCGACAAAATCCAGTTGCGAGACGTTGCGGAAGTCGGTGATGGGAAAGACCGACTGAAAGACCGCCTGCAGGCCGGCATCGTCGCGTTCGCTCGGCAGGGCATCCATCTGCAGGAAGCGGTCGTAGGAACGCTTCTGAACCTCAATGAGGTTGGGAATCTGAATGGTCGCCGGAATCTTGGAGAAATCGAAGCGATTTCGGTTGGCAGTTTTCTGTTGCGCCATGTATAAAGCTCCTAATCAGTACCGGCCAGCATGGGCCGTGCAAACCGTTGCGCGATGTGTGACGAGCGCGCGCCGTCGCACATGGAGAAGTAGAGAGAAGAACGACCTTGGGTGCAGTTGTTGCGTGAAAAAGCGACTGCGCCCGCGAAGACAAAGGTCCCCGTGAGCGCCGATCGAGGCGTCCAGCAATCCCATAACCAATCGGCTTGGGATCTTGGTGCGTTTTGCACCTTGATGTTTATAGCTTCCCGCGCCAGTATCTTCAGGCCTTGTTTTCGTCCAACCTGCCGTCGCGTCTGAGCTGACACGATCCTCGGACAGGCCAGCGCCCGCGTAACCTGTTTTGATGCTGAAGCTCCAAAAAGGACTCCAGCTTTCGCCGATGCCCGGGAATTCCGCGGCTCCCCGCTGCGAGAACCGCTTGCTTCCTCGGCTTCATCGCACTTCCCCACGAGCGCTCACACGTGGAGAAGAACGTAGCCGCCGCCCCGCAGAAGCGCAGGCGGCAGCGGCCAGAGACTCCGGTCAGCGCGCCCGGAGTGAAAACGCCCATCCTCTCGCCAAACCAGGCGAGAAGGATGGGGCACCCAAATGCTGAACTACTTGACTTCGACCGTGGCTCCTGCCTCGGTAAACTTCTTCTTGATGGTCTCGGCTTCTTCCTTGTTCACGCCCTCTTTCACGGTCTTGGGCGCGCCGTCCACCAGGTCCTTGGCTTCTTTCAAGCCCAGGCTGGTGACTTCACGGACAGCCTTAATCACGTTGATCTTGTTCGCGCCAACGGCAGTCAAGACGACGGTAAATTCTGTCTTCTCTTCTGCCGGAGCCGCAGCCGCAGCGCCGCCGCCGGCCGCGCCCGCCATCACGACCGGGGCCGCAGCCGCCGCCGAGACGCCGAGACGCTCTTCCAACTTCTTCACCAGGGCCGCCGCGTCCAGAAGCGACAGTCCTACGATTTGCTCTTCCAACTGCTGCAGATCCGCCATGTCTTTGTCCACCTATTCGTTATTCGTTGTGTTGATTTCGTTCCCGTTTCTGAGGTTTCCAATGTGTCACCCGCGCGCCAGACTCGCCCAGGGAGCACCCCTCACAACGGATAACTCAATCTCTCCGGAGGCTTTCGCCTCCAAACCCGTGATCGACTGACCGCCTTTGGGCCGCGTCCAGCGACTGGCCGGTAGAGGAGCCTCAGCACGTACCCGAACTTCGGGTTCCTCGTTCGAATTAAATGCGCCGCTGACGCTGGCCTGAAGGCCAGGAAAACCTAGGCCGTCGAACTCTTCGCCTGAGCGCTTCGACCGGCGCCAGGCTCGGCTGCGGCTGGAGCAGGCGCTTCCGCCGCTCCACCAAACTTGTTCTTCTCCACGCCCTGGTTGATGACGACCGCGATGTCGCGGCCAACGGCATTCATTACCGTCACCAGTCGCTGTGCCGGAGCGTTCATCAGGAACAGGAGCTTGGAATAAAGCTCGTCCTTCGACGGCATGCTGGCCAGCGCATCGATGTCCTTAATGGCGATAACGCGGCCTTCGACGATGCCCGCCTTGAAGGTGTATTCGGGATTGTCCTTGGCATACTTACTGAGCGCCTTGGCCAGCGCGACGGGGTCGCCGCTAGTGTAGGCAATCGAGGTAACTCCGGCGAGGTCTTTCACCGCTTCCTCAATCGAAGTACCCTTCGCTGCACGCTCCGCCAAGGTGTTCTTAATGACGCGATAATGCGCGCCCGCGCCGCGGACCACTTTGCGCAGCTCGAAGTCCTTCCCCACAGTCAACTTGGCGAAGGTGCCAACGATGCCGTGCTTGGCATCCTGGAACTCTTTGGTGAGCTGCTCTACTTGTTCGATCTTCCTTGCTTTAGTAACGGCCATGTTCGAATCCTTATTCTTGAAGGGGTACGCCTTCAGGCGTGCCGAACGATGTTTCTAAATTCTCGTCCCGAGCGAGCTTCAGCTCGCGAGGACCAAACCTCAGGGCCTAAAGGCCGGCCCGTAGCGGCACGGCTAAAGCCGTGCCCTTTCAAAACCTAGCCGCGAGCTGCCGCTTCTACCGCCGATATGTCAATGGCGACGCCGGGGCCCATCGTCGAGCTGAGATAACAACCCTTGATGTACTTGCCCTTGGCTACCGAAGGCTTCGCCTTGATCACGCTGGTGATTACGGTGGCGGCGTTCTCCACCAACTTCTCCGGCGGGAACGAAATCTTGCCAACCGGCACATGCACGAGAGCAGTCTTGTCGGTTCGGAATTCGACCTTGCCGGCCTTGGTTTCCTTCACGGCGGAGGCAACATCGAAGGTCACAGTTCCGGTCTTCGGGTTGGGCATCAGACCGCGCGGTCCGAGGACTTTGCCCAGCCGGCCAACCGACTTCATCATGTCCGGCGTGGCGATCAGGGCGTCGAAATCGGTCCAGTTTTCCTTCTGGATCTTCTCCACCATGTCTTCACCGCCGACAAAGTCAGCGCCGGCAGCTTCCGCTTCACGCACCTTCTCACCGCTAGCGATCACCAGAACCTTCTTCGACTTCCCCAGGCCATGCGGCAAAACAACCGTTCCGCGGACCATTTGGTCGGCGTGCTTGGGATCGACACCCAAACGCATCGTCAAGTCGACCGTCTCGTCGAACTTGGCGTATTTCACTTTCTGTAGCAGCGGCACCGCGTCCTGAAGTGGATACGACTTGGCTTCCACCTCGGCGCGCGCCTTTTCGATGTTCTTTCCAGCCTTTTTCATTCGTTCTTCCTCATCTCCCACCCTGATCCGTTAACCTGGACAAGCGTGGTGTTTGCGATTATTCCCATAGCCTGTCGTCCCTAAAGGGACTCGGGCGTGAAAAACTCATCCTACCCAGGACTTCGTCCTGGGCTAAGCTGACTCCGCGCCTCCCGGCGCTCGGATCCTTCTACAGCTTGCTCCGATGTTTCCGACCAACAATTCGCACGCCATCGGAAACTGACTAAGTGCCAAATGCTAAGTGCCAAGTGCGGCTTCTACGCCGTTACTTCGATACCCATGGAGCGCGCAGTTCCCTTCACGCTCTTCACCGCCGCTTCGATGGAAGCTGCGTTCAGATCGGGCATCTTCTGCTTGGCGATGTCCAACACCTGCTTTTCGGTCACCTTGCCGACCTTGTCCTTATTCGGCGTGCCCGAACCCTTGGCCACGCCTGCAGCCCGCTTCAACAGAATCGCGGCCGGCGGCGTCTTGGTAATAAAGGAGAACGTGCGGTCGCTGTACACCGTCACGACGACCGGAATGATCAGGCCGTCAAGCTCTTTGGCGCTGGTCTTCGCATTGAACTGCTTGCAAAATTCCATGATGTTGATCTGCGCCTGACCGAGCGCGGGACCAACCGGCGGGGCCGGAGTGGCCTTGCCCGCCGCAATCTGCAACTTCACCGAACCGGTAATCTTCTTTGCCATGTTTGACTCGCTCTTCGCTGCTCGCTTTTCGCTTTTCGCCAGAATTCATCGCAGGAATTGCGAGCGGCGAAAAGCGAAGAGCGGCGTTTATGTAATAACTTTTTCTACCTGTCCGAAGCCGAGTTCCACCGGAGTCGAGCGGCCGAAGATGGTGACCATGACTTTCAGGGTCTCGCGATCTTCGTTGACTTCGTCGACCACGCCGGTAAAGCTGGCGAACGGCCCTTCGCTGATGCGCACCGACTCGTTCTTCTCGAACTTGACCTTGAGCTTGGGCTTCTCTTTGCTATCGGCCACGCGGTAAACGATCTGCTGAACTTCGTCGTCCGACAGCGGCGTGGGCTGCTGGCCGGTACCGACGAATCCCGTCACCCGCGGCGTGCCTTTGACCACGTGCCAGACGTTGTCGTCCATGTCCATCTCCACCAGCACGTAGCCGGGATAGAACATGCGCTCGCTGGTGTACTTCTTGCCGCCGCGAACCTCGGTAACCGACTCGGTCGGGATCAGCACGCGGCCGATTCTGTGCTCCAGCTCCGGATAGGCGCGCACCCGCGACTCGATCGACTCTTTGACCTTGCGCTCAAAGCCCGAATAGGTGTGGATGATGTACCACTTCATATTGGGGTTTTGCGACTTGGCAGACTCGACCTCAGGCGCAGCAGTAGTGCCCGCACCCGGCTGCTCCGAGTTCGCTTCGGGCTTGGCGCCGTTATTTTCCGATTTGATTTCTTCTTCTGTCATGTTTCCGCGCATTAGCGGCTGCTCAGCGTCTTCAGCAGGTGATCCAGGGTTTTGCCGAAGATGGTATCGACAACATAGAAATAAACTCCGAATAGAAACACCGTGATGATGACCACCGACGTCGTGCCCTGTACTTCCTTGCGCGACGGCGTGGTGACCTTGCGCATCTCGGTGCGCACGTCGTTATAGAAACTCTTCGCGCGCTGGGGCCACGCCTTCAGCGTTCCCAGTTTGCTATCGCCAACGCCCTCGATCGCTGCTGACTTCGCCATCTGCTACCTTTTTCCGGCGCTTCCCGCGCCTGTACTGCATTCAATCTTGCCGCCGGCCGTCGGAAAATCTGGCAGGGGCGGAGGGATTCGAACCCCCAAGTCCGGTTTTGGAGACCGGCAGTTTAACCGTTGAGCTTACGCCCCTGTAAAAAGCAGCAATTAGCAATTAGCCGTTAGCTCTTAGCTTTTCCCACCAGTTCCAAAAGTCCGGCCTGGCACCAGCTACTAAATGCTAAGTGCCAAATGCTAACTGCTACTTCACTTCTTTATGCGACGTGTGCTTGCGGCATGTCCGGCAGAACTTGCTGAATTCGAGCCGGCCCGTCGTGGTCTTCTTGTTTTTGGTGGTGGAGTAATTGCGATTCTTGCAATCACCGCACTGCAACGTAACAATCTCTCGAGGCATTGACGCTTCCTTTTAGTCTATCTCACGGATGAGCCGTGAGAGCTTGTCCACGTCGAAGCGTGGAAATCGGCGAAGTTACGTTCGCCGAGAATTCGTGACGCCCTGCCGGGGCTCAGGTTTTAATTCCACCCTACCCGGGACTCCGTCCTGGGCTAACATCTGCCGCCCCTGAAGGGGCTCGAACCGTTAGGTCCGTCTACCCACCGCTGAAGCGGTGGGCTTTCTTGTTCTGCGCCCGAGGCGCGGTCACATTACCAAACCCGCTGCGCCCGCGCCCGAAACGCGATCACATCGCCGAACCCGGGGGCGCTCGTCCTCCCCGTTTCCAGAAAAGGCGGGAGCTGTGTTAGCTCACAGCTCAGAGCTCACGGCCTAAAGCCGTCCTACGCAATAATGTCGCTGATGGTGCCGGCGCCCACGGTGCGTCCGCCTTCGCGGATTGCGAACCGCAAGCCCTTTTCCATCGCAACCGGCGTGATCAGCTCGATCTCCAGGCTGACGTTGTCGCCCGGCATCACCATCTCCGTACCCGCCGGCAGCGTCGCCACGCCCGTCACGTCCGTCGTGCGGAAGTAGAACTGCGGCCGGTAGCCCTTGAAGAACGGTGTGTGCCGCCCGCCTTCTTCCTTCGACAGCACGTAAACCTCGCCCTTGAACTTGGTGTGCGGCGTGATCGAGCCCGGCTTCGCCAGCACCATGCCGCGCTCTACGTCTTCCTTCGCCGTGCCGCGCAGCAACAGGCCAGCATTGTCGCCCGCCATGCCTTCGTCCAGCTGCTTCTTGAACATTTCCACGCCGGTCACAACCGTCTTGCGCGTCTCGCGGAAGCCGACAATCTCAACGTCCTCGCCGACTTTCACCTTGCCGCGCTCGATACGGCCCGTGACCACCGTGCCGCGTCCCTGAATCGAGAAGATGTCTTCGATCGGCATCAGGAACGGCTTGTCGATGTCGCGCGCCGGCAGCGGCACGTTCTTGTCGACCGCCTCCATCAGCTCGTCGATCTTGGCTTCCCACTGCGCTTCGCCGTTCAACGCTCCCAAGGCCGAGCCGCGAATTACCGGCACATCGTCGCCCGGAAACTGGTACTTGCTCAGCAGCTCGCGTACTTCCATCTCGACCAGATCGATCAGCTCGGGATCTTCCACCGCGTCGCACTTGTTGAGAAACACCAGCACGTAGGGCACGCCGACCTGACGCGCCAGCAGCACGTGCTCCTTGGTCTGCGGCATCGGACCGTCGGTCGCCGCGACTACCAGAATCGCGCCATCCATCTGCGCTGCGCCGGTGATCATGTTCTTGATGTAGTCGGCGTGGCCGGGGCAATCGACGTGGGCATAGTGCCGGTTCGCCGTCTCGTACTCCACGTGCGCGGTGGCGATCGTGATGCCGCGCGCCTTCTCTTCCGGCGCGTTGTCGATCGAATCGAACGAGCGAAACACGATCTTGGGATTGTGCTTCTGCAGGACCTTGGTGATGGCCGCCGTCAACGTGGTCTTGCCATGATCGATGTGACCGATGGTGCCAACGTTCACGTGCGGCTTGCTGCGATCAAATTTCTCTTTCGCCATGTCTCTTTGCCTTATGAGTACCGGTAAAGTTTCTTGTACTTCTCACGCAGAGGCAGATCAACCGCCTCCAGCATCGTCAAATAAAACTCACGCATCTGGGCCTGATCGCTGACCGTGAGCGCGTCATAAAGTTGCTGCGACGACTTCCCGCCGTTCGCCAGCACCCGGTCCGATTGTTCCAGCAACCTCTCGCGCAAAACGCGATGGAAGTCGCGAATCGCAACGCTCTTGCGCTTCAGCAACCGCAGCCAGCTTTCGATCGACCCAGGAGCAAAGGCTCTGGCAAACGCCGATCGCAGATGCTCAAACTCGGTCGGATTTTCGATCGCAATATCAGCCTGCTGGAACGGAACTCGCTCGACAGTAGTCATAGATCGAAAAGCCGATGCCTCTAAACTCTGGAGCTGATGATCGGGATTGAACCGATGACCTCTCCCTTACCAAGGGAGTGCTCTACCAACTGAGCTACATCAGCTTGCGTTGTACCTTCAAACTGGAGCGGGAGACGGGAATCGAACCCGCGACCAACAGCTTGGAAGGCTGTGACTCTACCACTGAGTTACTCCCGCCTATGCCGTCCCTACGGGACTCGTACCTGGTTTTCCGCTCGTACCCAGCGCTTCCGCGCTGGGCTAATCCACTTTCGCTCGGCGCTTAGTCGTCGTGGTGCTCGCGCTGCTCGTTCTCCAGCTTCTTGCTCCACGACCAGGTTCGAATCGCAAACAACGCCAGGATCGCCAACGTTGCAAACTTGAACTTCGGATCGCTCAGTGTTGTCCAGGCCAAGGCGGCCAACACCGCGTACACGCCCATAGCCACAATAAACTTGTTCATCACTGCCGCCCCTGAAGGGGCTCAATCTCTTAATTGCAGCTTTCCCAGCGCTGAAGCGCTGGGCTATCTTCTTCCGTCCCGCAAGCGGGACTCGGATCGTTGGCGCTCGAACACTCGCACCCACCACGTCACTCGATCCAATCAAGTTGACCAGCGGAAAGCTGGTGCACAGGGGAGGATTCGAACCTCCGTAGCTCGCAAGGAGCGGCAGATTTACAGTCTGCTGCCATTAACCACTCGGCCACCTGTGCACATTCCCACCCCAACCAGCGCCCTTCAGCTTCGCTCAGGGCAGGCTATGGCGGCCAGTCGGAGGCCCCAGTTCGACCGAGCATTTCGCTCTCTGCAACCTTGGAGAGCCGGATTGCCGAGGCCCGGAATCGCTTAGTCCTGCTATCAAAGAACGCACCCAACCAAACTTCGCAACTCCGGCAAGACTCGGCAACAGCCGCGCGACCTTCCGCGCGTTTTACGATTGGGAAGCTGCTGCTGGATTCAGTTCTCCGGGAGAGCTGCGCGTCTCGTTTGGCTTGCTCCTGCTACGCCTCGCGGGCGCGCTCAAGGTATTGATTCTGGAGCTGGCGAAGGGACTTGAACCCCCGACCCTCTGATTACAAATCAGATGCTCTACCAGCTGAGCTACGCCAGCCTGCGTGATCCGACACGTATGGCCGAACCAGCATGATTCTTCCCTGCCAGCCGGGACAAACATTGAGGTTAACACAACGGCAAGCTACGTGCAAACCGCTTGCCGGGCTGATTTCAACATGCGACGGCATCGCGAAAAACGCTCCAAGCCAGCCTTTCATCGATTTAGAAGAGCAGGTGCTTCTTCTTCTTTTTCTTAGACGTACTCTCCGTACTTGAGTCAGCAGGGGGAGCCTGTTGCTGGGCAGAACTGCTGGAGGCATTAGCCGGGCTGTTGCTTGCGGGCGGACTCGTGCCCGCCGGCGCATTGGCGAGATCGTTGACCTGGGTGGGAGGCGGCACCGGCGCCGGTCCATTGTTGCCAGGGGCAGGAGCCAGGTCATTCTTCATCTCCGTGTTAGCAGTCGCCGGAGGAGGTGCGGTGCCATTGGCGCTGTCGCCAGCTGCCGGCGGAGCTGAACTGGTGCCCGGGGTCGCGTCGGAATGCGGAATAGGAGCGTTGGCAGCCGGCGGCGCACCTGAGTTGACTTTCTCAACCGACACGGTGTTGCCGACCCCGGCGCTGCTCAAAATGCTGGTGACACTGGAATTAGCCTCGCGCACAATGTCCGGGGCGCTGGCCTGCTTGGGATCGACCAGAGTCGGCTCGCCAATCTTCGTCGCCTCAGAGACGTCGGGTCCGCGGTGGAAGTTCTCCATGACCTTGCCGATATGACCCAAATTACCGCGGCTGGCGATCTCGGCCTTGTCTTCCGCGATGGCTTGCGGCGTGGCCTTGGGAATCGACTGCTTCATGGCTTCCAGGCGCTTCCTGGCATCTCTGCTGGCAGCTTCGAGGGGATAGCGGGTCAGAATACGGTCATAGGCTTCGGTCGCTCCCTTCGAATACTGCTTAATCAACGTACCCTTCGCAGTCTCGGGCAGCTTGGTGCGCCGGATGATCTCGATCTCCTTCTCGTACGCATTACCCAACTCGTAAAGCGCATCAGCGGCGCCACTATAGAGCGGATAGGTGTCGGTGACAGACTTGAGCCGGGCAATCGCCGCAGGAAAGTCCTCGCGTAAGTAATAGAAGTGACCAATCAGGTATTCCCGGCGCGCCAGAACCTCCTGCACCTCCAGCAGGCGCTCTTTGGCCTGCGGGACCAGGGGACTGTCGGGGAACTGCAGGATCATCTGGCGATACTCTTCCTCAGCACGGCGAGCATGAGTAGGGTCGCGGTCAGCCTTCTCCATTTCGCTGAAATGGATGTTGGCGATCTTCATCTGCGCTTCAGCCGCTTCCGGCATGTTGGGGAAGAAGGTGATGAAGTCCTTGTATTCGCTCTCGGCCTGCGCCATGGCTGCGGCGCCGCCTTCCTGGTACCAGGAATCGCCAATTGCCAGTTTCGCGCGAGCAATGTATTCCGAGTCGGGATAGGTGTTAATCAGGGTCTGCAGACTGAGGCGCGCAACATCGTACTTGGCATGCTTGATGGCGTCCATGGCGCGGTCGAAGAGTACTTTGTCAGGCTGCTTGGAATCGACATTGGCGATTGGGTTCTGGGCTTTCTTGCTCTTCTTCTTCGATTTCTTGTTGCTGGATTGCTTCGATATGGTGGTCGTGGTCGATGTGGTCTGGCCGGTCCCGGTGGGATTGGGGCTTGTGGTGGTTGTGGTTTGAGTCTGGACACCGGAGGAATTCTGGGCGACCGAGCACAACGATGCCGACAAGAATCCAGCGATGAGGGTTATAAGTACGCGACGAAACATCCTGACCACCTTATGAAAATCCTACGTAGCCGGCCGACTCACTTGCAACCGCCGGCCAAGCACTTGATCACGCGAATCACGCGCGCTGTAACATTGCTTCCTGCGCCGCTTTCAGTAATTCTTGCACCCGGCTCGCCGGATCGCTCTTTCCGAAAACATGGCTGCCGGCCACGAAGATCTCTACTCCCGCACGAGCAGCGGCGCCAATGGTCTCCAAGTCGATGCCGCCGTCGATTTCAATGCGAAAGTCGACGCCCTTGGCATTGCGCATGGTCGCGAGCTTGCGAACCTTTTCCAGCGTGCGGGCGATAAATGTCTGGCCGCCAAAGCCCGGATTGACCGACATCACCAGCACATGATCCACCATGTCCAGAACCTCGCCGAGCGTCTGAACCGGAGTGGCGGGATTGATGGCAACGCCGGGCCGCATGCCGTGGCTGCGAATCAACTGCAGGCTGCGGTTGAGATGAACACAAGCTTCCTGATGAACCGTGACCCAGTTCGCGCCGGCATCGGCGAACGCGGGAATGTACTCATCGGGATTTTCGATCATCAGGTGGCAGTCGAGAGGAACATCGACCGCCTTGCGCAGCGAGGCCACCACCGGGGGACCGATCGTGATGTTAGGCACAAAATGACCGTCCATCACGTCGACATGCAGGAGGGTCGCACCACCTTGCAGGGCCGCGTTAGCATCTTCCGCCAGGCGAGCGAAATCAGCGGACAAAATGGAAGGCGCTATTTCAATCAAGACAAGCTTCTCTCGCGGCGTATTTCATTGAAATTCTAACACGTTGCAAAGGACGCCTCCATCACCGGCAGGTGGTACAGAGCACGGCTCGGATAGGCCGTCTCACGGGTTAGATAGTGGTGCCGGGAGCAGCTTCTTCTGGTGAAGAATCGTTTGCCGCAACGACTTGATCCGGCAATCGAGCGGCTACTTGGCTCGCAACAACAGGACGGGCACGCTGATGCTGTGCTGCACCTGGGTGGCTGTGGTGCCGAGGAAGATGTCAGCCAGAAAGCGGTGACCGTGGGTGCTCATGGCGACCAGGTCACAGCCTTTTTGCTTGACCCAACGAATGATCTCTTTGGCAGGATCGCCGTAGGCCAACTCCGAGTCCGCAGCAATTCCGGCATCCTGAAACTCCACGCGGACGCTTTCGAGATAGCGGGTGTCGTCGTTGATTTCCTGGCTGACGGCATCGGAGCCGTAGGTTCGCGCTGCCCATCCGTCGGCGACGTGCAGCAGAACAATTCGACTCGCCATTTCCTTGGCCAACTGCTTGATGTGCTCGATGATGGCACGGTCGGTGGGCGTGCCGTCTAACGTCACGAGAATCTTGTCGTACATGGTGGTCGTGCTCGGTGGTAAAAAGTTTGCGCGTCCAGAGTAATCGCGCGATGTTTGGCCGAGAGAACCGGCCATCACCTGCCGGTGACGACCTGCCAGGCGGCCCGCAGCGATTCAGGCAGGCCGTAGATGTCAATTGCGCAGATCAGGATAGCACTGGTCCAACCGGTGATCAGCAAAAACCAACCGTTCTTCCACTCGCCCATGCGCCGCCGGGAGTTGGTGAATTGCAGCAAGGGAAACATGGCAAACGGGAGCTGCAATGCCAGCACCACCTGGCTGAGGATCAACAGATCGGTAACGCTGCTGTCGCCGCGCAGCCCGATGATGAGAACAGCCGGCAGAATGGCCAGCCCGCGGGTGATGAGCCGCCGCACCCAGGGCTGAATTCGCCAGCGCATGAAGCCTTCCATCACAACCTGTCCGGCCAGCGTTCCGGTGATCGTACTGCTCTGGCCACTGGCCAGTAGCGCGATGGCGAAGAGCGTACTGGCGGCGGCCGCGCCCATCAGAGGCGCCAGAGTCAGAAATGCGACACGAATCCAGTCACTGTCGGCGCTGAATGTAATCACCTGCCCGCCGGAGACGGTTACGCTGTGCTTGCCGAAGAAGATCGTCGCGGCCAGCACCAGGATGGCGGCGTTGACGAAAAACGCGATGGTTAATGCAACTGTGGAATCGATGACATTGAATTGGATTGCCCGGCGGATCGAGGCTTCGTCCTTCTGAAAGCTGCGGCTCTGCACCAGCGCCGAGTGCAGATATAAGTTGTGCGGCATCACGGTGGCGCCGATGATGCCGATGGCGACATACAACATCCCGGCCTGCTGAAAGTGCGGCGTGACCAGCGCGCGTCCCATCTCCAGAAAGCTGGGCTTGGTTTGCGGCAGGACAAAGATCTCGAGGAAGTAACAAAACCCGATCGTTGCTACCAGCACGAGGACGACTGCTTCAATGGTTCGCATTCCGAAGCGCTGCAACGCGAGCAGCAGCAGAACATCCAGACCGGTGATGATGACGGCCCAAAACAAGGGAATGTGAAACAACAGATTCAGCGCGACGGCGCTTCCTAGGACCTCAGCCAGATCGCAGGCGCCGATCGCCACTTCGCTCATCAGCCAGTTGGGCCAGCGCGTCCACTGCGGATACCAGTCACGGCAGCATTGCGCCAGATCCTTGCCGGTCACGACGCCAAGCCGGGCAGCGATCACCTGCATGAAGATCGCCATCAGGCTGGCGACTCCAATCACCCACAACAAGCCGTACTTGTATTGCGCGCCGCCTTGCAGGTCGGTGCCCCAGTTTCCCGGATCCATGTAACCGACGCTGATCAGGATTGCCGGGCCGGTGAAGGCGCGCCATTGCTTCCAGAAACTAGCCTGCTGGTGCGGCACCGCAACCGAACTGTGCAAGCCTTCCAGCGACACCTGTCCGGCCGCGCCATCGATGACGAGTTGGCGCGATTCCGGCTCGGTTGGATCTATGGTCTGGCGATTCATAACAAAGTCAGTGATGCAGGGCCGAGGCGTGGGCGGGAAGATCCCATGCCGAGATTTAATTGGAGTATAGCAGGGGGAGTTAATTGAGGTTAATAAGAATCTCGCGCCTGAGACATGACAAGCGGCCGTTGGTGATATTGTTTCGGCACGAATGAAGTGTCCGCGCGAGAACCGTGCCGTCCCCGGGGGACTCGGCTTCATTTGCCACCCTACCCAGGACTCCGCCTGCGGCTCCGTCCTGGGCTATCATGACGCCGCGCCTACGGCGCTCGATTCTCGGCGGTCGTACTCCACTGCCGAAATTGGATGGTGGTTCTCACTCACACTCTTTCTCACTCACACTCTGAAGTCGGGCCTGTTACGAGGCGCTCTGAAAAAGTCGAGAAGCAGATCCCTCGTCGGCCTGAAGGCCTCCTCGGGATGACAAAAATAGAGCGCCTGCACGGCGCAGCTAAAGCTGCGCCCCTTCAAAACTCCGGTAGTGCTCAGGTCAAACAGAGCCTCTTCAAAACTACTGCGACTTTGCTACCCATACCTTCTCCGCTGCTGGGCTGCCGAGATCGACTCTGTGCCGATCGACGATCAGGGAAATGGTGCCGTCATAGTTGCGGGCATTGACTTTGAAGGATGCGCCCGGGCGAATTCCCTTGTGCTCGAGGAACTCCAGCAGCTGACGATCGCGTTCGTAAACGCTCCGCACCGCATAAGTGCTGCCCGGCTGAGCCTCGGAGAGCAGCACTAATCCGCGTTTGCGCTTCGCCCGTGGAGGCTCGGGAGTAGACGAATTGCCATGGGGACAAGGCGAGCCTCGCCCCAACTTGCGCGCCAGCATGGCTTCAAAGTCACCGGAGACGGCGTGCTCCAGGCGCTCGGCCTCGTCGTGGACCTTGTACCAGTCCATGGCGAAGATCTCATGCAGCATGCGCTCGATAAGGTGATGCCGCATGACCAGTTGCCGGGCGATCTTGCGACCGGCAGCGGTGAGAGTTACTCGCCCGTCCTGACGAACCAGAACCAACCCGTCGCGTTTGAGCCGGCGGAGAGCCATGGTCACGGCTGGGGCGGAAACTGCAAGCCAGTGCGCCAGGCGCGCGGCGATGACCTGCTCGCCTTCGCCCTCCGCCTCGAGGATTGCCTTGAGGTAATCTTCTTTGGAAACCGTGATCATAGTGCGGCGGCCAAATCTTAGTTAACTACAGTTAAGCGGCAAACCGCAAGCTCGTGGGCTGATTCGTTCTTGTCTCTAATCTTGCGCGCGAAAAAAAGGCGGCCTGATGGAAGATCCTCAGGCCGCCGGCGCTGTGCCTTAACGGTGAAAGTCGATTCAGCTATTGCAGGGATGCCAACGTCTTGTGAGCGTCATCGGCGTCCACGCCTTTCAGGTTCAGCTGCAAGGCTTTCTGCAATTCGCTCTTGGCGCGATCCTTTTCGCCCGCACCGCTTAATGCCATCCCCAGGTGATAGCGGTAGCCGGCGTTTTCAGGAGCGCTCTTGACCGCATCTTCCGCCAGAGAAACCGAGACGCGATAGTTGCCCTTCTTGTACTGGATCCAGGCAAGCGTATCGTTGACGGCCATCAGGTCGGGATTCATCTGCTTGGCCTGGGTTGCCAGGCTGAGCGCCATGTCCAGGTTTTCGCCTTCCTCGGCGTAGACCCAAGCCAGGTTGTTGGCGGCTACCGCGTCATGAGCGTTCTGCGAGAGGCTGGCCTGGAAATACTTGCCGGCCTGCTTCAGATCGCCCTTCTGCATGTAGGCGTTGCCAATGGCGTTGTTGATGGAAGTAGAGCCAGGCTGCAGAGCAAGGCCTTTCTGGAAGGAATCCAGTGCCATATCCAGCTTGTTGGTCGCCAGATAGATCTGGCCAATGTGCATGTAAGCTGCGGCGGACTTGGGATCGACTTGCAGCGCCTTCTGATATTGGACCAGCGCCTCATCATACTTATGCGAGGTGGCCAGCGCCGAAGCGTAGATGAACAGCGCGGTTGTCCGCTTCGGGTTGGCAGCCGCATACTGACCGGCCAAAGCCAGTCCTTTCGGCGCCTGGTTGGTGGCGAACATCAGCGCAATGTAGTTGGCCATCGCGGCATCATAAGTCGGATACAGATGCAGGGCCTGCTGAAACGACTTCTCCGCTTCGGCAAACTTCTTTTGCCCGGAATAGGCAAAGGCCATGTTGACGTAAAGAATGGGATCGTTGGGAGCCGCCTTCTGCGCTTCCTGCAACTCCGCCAGGGCCTTGTCGTACTGCCGGTCGCCAAGGTCGATGGTGGCGTCCAGGTAATGCGCCATGGGATTGTTCTCATTCAGCTTCTGCAGGCGCGCCGCATATTCGCGGGCGGTGTCGAAGTCGCGGGTATCGCGATAGACTTCGGCGAGCGCTTGCAGAATCATCGGGTTGTTGGGCTGAATGCGGTTGGCTTCCTGCAATTCACTCTTGGCGCCCGGAATGTCGCCGGTCTGGCGCAGTACCTGACCCAAAGCAAAATGCGCTTGCGGGCTTTCGGGAGCGTCCTTCACCACCTGGCGGAGCACAGTCGTCGCTTCGGCGGTGTTGCCTTTGATGGCCAGCAAGCGACCGTTGGTCAGACGCGCGGTGACATCACCTGGATCTTCCTTCAGCAGGCGGTCAACCGTCTTCTGCGCTTCATCGGTCTTGCCCATATTGATCATGGTTTCCAGCAGGCGGACCTGCAACTGCTGGTTCTTGGTATCGTAGGTCAGACCGCGTTCGTATTCCTTCAACGCAGCGTCGGGATTGCGCGCCGCGAGATAGTAGTCGCCGATGGCGGAGGCTACTTCAGTTGAGCTGGGCTGCTTTTCGCGGAGCTGCTGAACCACCGCCTCGCCATCAGCCTTCTTGCCTTCCTGCAACAGCAGACCTGACAAACGCAGATACCCCACCGGCGAATCGGGGTTGTTGCGAATTGCCATGCGATACACTTCCTCGGCCTGCTTGGGATCGTTCTTGTACATGTAGAAGCCGGCCAGGTTGGTGTAGGCCTGAATCATCTTGGGGTCGATAGTGATGACTTGGCGGAAGTCTTTTTCCGCAGCCTCATCCTGCTTCATAAAGATGTAGGCAGCCCCGCGATTGAGGTAGGCGTTGGGATCGTTCGGCTTGAGCGCGATCGCTTTGCTGAAGGCGGCAAGGGCATCGTCCAGATGCTTCTCGGCCAGCAGCACATTGCCCAGCAGCAGATAGGCTTCCGCGTTGTTGGGATCGTGGTCAATGACGTAGCGGGCCTGCTCTTCCGCGTTGCCATAGAAGTTATGACCGGAGGCTACGTACATGCCGCCGACGGCGATCCGGGCCTTGAGGTGGTTAGGATCCAACTCCACCACCTGGCTCATTTCCTTGAAGGCTTCCTGGTTCTTGCTCAACTTCATATCCGCTTCGGCGAGCTGGTAGTGGGCCTCGGCGAACTTGGGATCGATCTGGATGGCCTTCTTGAACTGGATGGCGGCAGCATCATACTTCTGCTGGTCCATGTACTTCATGCCGCTTTCGAGATACTTCTTTTTGGCGACATCGGGATTACGGCTGCAACCGGCGAGAGCGACGGCCAGCACAGCCATGACAACTGAAACGGTGTAACGATTCCGCATGACTTCTCCTGAGTTCCCTGAGTTCACCGAGGGATAATCTGTTCAACGTCCATTGCAACTTGCGTCGCGAATCCAAGTGCCCGCTGTTTCGCCGTCGCTTCATCACCGTCTTCGATAGGTGTGGTGATGCGCACCAGCGCGGCGTCAGTGCGGTTCAAGCGTAGCGCGTCATAAACCAGATAGAACTTGCCCCAGTATTCGCTGGCCACGATGCGGCCGTGCGACTGGTACCAGTAAAGAACCAGCTCTTCGTCGGAAGCTTTGCGCAGGATGTAGAGATTCACCGGCACCTTGCGTCCATCGGGCAGCGGCAGCTGATAAATCGTCGCCTGCATCGGATTCCAGCCGGAGCCGGGTAAACAATTCTTCGGCGAATGGATGGAGGCGCCGGTGCGCTGGCTGCGGAAGTAGCCGACATAAAGTCCCATCAGATCGCGGTTCATTCCCGGCGTCCAGTAACCGCGATTCAGATAGTCGGTGAGCTTCAGGATGTCCAGCGTCTCTTTGTCCAGTGGCCACTCGATCACTTTTGAGTACGAGCCGATCTGATCCGGAAATTGCGAAAGCGGTTTTGCCGGAGGCGTGGACTCACCATGCGAGAGGTAAGCCATTCCTGTTGTCGCTCCCAGCAGCACTGCCACCATGAGCCAGTAGCGCACCCCAGCCTTCATTGCGCCACCTTGGCAGCGCTAGCCGGCGCCTGGTCCTCTTCATACCAACCAAGCTTCTTGCGAATCTTTGTGAACAGGTTGTGCAATAGCAGAAACAAAATGGTGGCGACCACGAAGATCACCCAACCGGAAAACTCGTGCATGAATCCTTCTGCCGCTCTGGGTCCTATGTAATTTGCCATGAGGGCGGTGATCATAACCCGCGTGCCATTGCTGATGATGGCCAGCGGTACCATGGCTAGAATGAGCAACCAGCGGACCGGAATGCTGCGTTCAACAAGATATCCGTAACCGGCCGCTAACGCAAGCAAGGACATCAGCGAGCGGATGCCGCTGCACGCCTCCACCACCTCCAGACGCATCCCCGGCAACACCAGCACATTGCCTTCCCGCATGATGGGGAACAGGTTCAGCGTCTCCAGAATCTTGGTGGCGAAGCGCGAAGCCACGAACTGCAGCGGGAAAACAATCTCGTTGTACACCACCGTCGGGATCGGAATGGCAAACAACAGAAATGCCATCGGGAAAGCCATCGCCCGCAAAATCGCTCCGCCCGCGAAATAGACGATCAGTCCGCAGATGACGCCCAGCATCGACAATCGGGCCAGCGACAACTCCGCTCCCAGGCTGCCCAGAACCAGCATTCCCATCGAACCGAGCACGATCACCATGCCCCAGGGCGAAGGCCGCACCGCAATCGTCCGCAACTTGCCGCGCCGCTGCCAGATCAGGAATGCCGAAAGCAGCGGCACCAGAAACCCGTGTCCGTAATCGGGATCGTAATACCATTGCCAGACCAGCAGCTTGAGCACCGGCCAATACAGGAACCCCAGAACGCCGACCAGCAGCAAACCTTGCCAGCCGAAGGGTTTCACTGTCTGCCAAAAGGAAAAAAGTTTTTCCGAGAAGGGCTGTGATGGGGGTTTACTGCCGGGCAGAACTTCTTCTGTTACCGGTTGTGTCAGGGCAGGACCCGTCGTCTTGGTGCCAGCAAGCGCCACAGGCGAATTACTCCTTGATTGCAGTCTAGGACTTTAGGGGTATGTGCAATTGTTTAGCCGAGTTGCCAAAATTGTGCACACTATATCTTGCTGATAAACAGATATTTATAAATTTTCATTTCGGAAAGCGCAAGAGGTTAGTCACATGATGTGCAAATAATTGCACATCGGTTCCAGTCGAATTCACTTACCGACTCCCGACTGGGGGCCCTCGACGAGGTGAAATCACCCGCCCCAGGAGGCTAAAACCTACCGCTCTGGTCGGGCCTGGGAATCGTAACCCACGCTACAGCCGAACAATCTTCTCCGACTTGAACGCCTTCATCGCATTGCGCGTATCGACAATCAACTTCGACGACCCCAACAACCCCCGATAATCGAAATCCGAGTGATCGGTGACGATCACCACGCAATCGGCGTTGGCCGCCGACTCGAGCAGCGGTTGCGAATCGAGCGTCATCCCATCCAGCCGCAGATGCGGCACGTAAGGATCGCTGTAGGAAATCACCGCGCCGCGTTTCTTCAGCAGCAGGATCACGTCGAGCGCCGGCGATTCGCGCATGTCGTCGATGTTGCGCTTGTAGGCGACGCCAGCCACATGAATGCGCGCGCCGTTTACCGGCTTGCTGTGGTGGTTGAGCGCGGTCTGAATCTTGTCGACCACAAAGTGCGGCATGTTGCCGTTGATGTATCCGGCCAGCTCAATGAAGCGCGCCTCGATGCCCGACTGCTTCGTCTTCCACGACAGATAAAACGGATCGATGGGAATGCAATGTCCGCCGAGTCCCGGGCCGGGATAGAACGGCATGAAGCCGAACGGCTTGGTTGCCGCCGCGTCGATCACCTCCCAGACATTGATGCCCATGCCATCGCACATCAAAGCCATTTCGTTGACCAGGCCAATGTTGATCATGCGGAAGGTGTTCTCCAGCAGCTTCACCATCTCGGCAACGCGCGTGCTGGAAACGGGAACAACTTTCTCCAGCGCCTGCGAAAAGAAGAGCGTGCCCATCTCGGTGCAGGCCGGCGTGATGCCGCCGACAACTTTCGGCGTGTTGTAGGTCTGATAGGTCGGATTGCCGGGATCGACGCGCTCCGGCGAAAAGCACAGAAAGAAATCCTTGCCGGCTTTGTAACCGAGCTTTTCGAAGGTCGGCAGCAGCAGTTCGTCGGTGGTGCCGGGATAGGTAGTCGATTCCAGTATCACCAGCAGTCCGGGATGGAAGTGCTTGGCAATCTGCTCCACCGCCGAGACGATGAAGCTCATGTCCGGATCTTTGGTTTTGCGCAGCGGCGTGGGGACGCAGATGTTGATGGTGTCGAGATCGCGGACGACAGAGAAATCGGTGGTGGCGCTGAAGCGCTTCTCGGCGATCAGCTTGGCAACTTCCTCGGAGGAAACATCCTGCACATGCGACTCGCCACGATTCAGGCCCGCAACCTTCGCATCCAGGACATCGATCCCGACGACGGTGAAGCCGGCCTTAGCGAACTCGGTCGCCAGCGGCAAGCCGACATAACCTAATCCGACGATGCCGACCTTGGCCGTCTTCGTCTCGATCTTTTCCTTGAGTAGTTCGAATGTCCCCGCGACCTTCGGTGCAGTCTGCATGTGCCTCATGGCCCCCAACAACCTGATCTTTCACAGCGGCGATCCCCGCCGGCAATGCCGGTCAAACACCTGCAGCCAGCGCGTTTCAAGAGTAGCACGCCTGGCTCTGGCTCCGGCCGGAGCACGTCCCCTCGCACGGCGCAATGCGGCCATGAACAGGAGTGATCAGATGAACGCGACGGCACGGCGGTAGAGGATTTATGCTGTCCGAAGAGCTTGGTGCAGGCTATGGCTGAAAGTCATACCCTGACGTTTTCCTAAAAGGAGTGACGGCGATGAAAACCTTGGGACGGAGTCTGTTGGTCGCCACGACAACGCTGCTGTTGACGGCACTTGGCTTTGCGCAAGGCAACGCGGCCGAGTACGACCAATACGGCAATAAGATATCTCAACCGGCTGACCGCGGCCAATACAGCAATGGCGTGTTTCCAACCGCCAACCCGCAATTTATGAAAGACGTTGCGCAGGACGCCATGGCGAAAATACATCTGGCATACCTGGCGCTGCAAAACGCGCAAAACGAGCAGGTGCGAGCGTTCGCCCAGCAGATACTGAACGACTATGGCAAGACGCAAGCGGACTTGTTTAACATTGCCAACCAGCAGGCTGTGGTGCTGCCCAACACGCTCGATGCAACAAACTCGGACACTTTCGCAGCGCTCTCACAACTGAAGGGCGCGGAGTTTGACAAGGCCTATATGAAGACGATGCTGAACCAAGATCAGGCGGCCTTGTCGAGGTTCAAACAGGAAGCGACGAAGGGGGATGGTTGGGCGAGCCAGACGCTGCCCAGGCTCGAGAGCGATTTGAAAACCGCGCAAAAGGTCGCACCCGTGGTTGGCGTTCATTCGACGGTGCCGAGCGAGGAGAAACACACCAGCGCCGGCAAACCCATCAACACGGCGTCGCCGCAGCAATAGAGGAACGACCTCTCGCCCCGCCCTGCTTGTAAGCGGCTTCTATGATGCTACGTCTGAGGCGCCCGCAACCTGCGCCTTGAAGGGCGGAGCCACCGTCCGTGATTCTGCCGCCGGCGCGACCACCTCGAAGCGATGCTTCAGCCGCAGGAATGGCCGCTCGATGATGACGTACGAAGCATAGGCTGCCGCCGTCGATCCGCCGTAGATGAGCGGATAGGACAGGCGAATTCGCAGGTGCGGGAAAAAGTGGTCGACCAGGGCGATGACCACGATGTGATAGAGGTACAGCGAATAGGAGATGCGACCGAAGAATCGCAGCACAGGATGGTCCAGCCAGCGCCACTGCCGTATCGCTCCCAGGAAGACTAGCTGTATCAGCATCACTGCCACCAGCATCGACATCAACGCCATGCCGAAGATGTAAGTGAACCGCAGGCTGAAGTTGTCTTCGAACACCGCCATCGCGATCAGCGCCGCACCGCAGACGAAGGGCAGCAGTTTGAAGCGGTTTACGGCGGTCAGTAGAGGCTCGATCTTGATCAGCTTCAGGCCCAGCGCCAGCGCGCAGCCGTACAGGATGTTGTCGAAGCGCGACTCGAATGCGTAGCGCAGATAATCCGGCGGCAGCGAAAACGCCAGGCACATGACGATGCGATAAAGCCAGATCGCCGCGATCGAGCCCAAAGTAAAGCGAAACAGCGTGCGCGGATTGCGGTGCAGAAACGCGAACGTTGCCGGCCACAGCAGATAAAATTTTTCTTCCACTCCCAGCGACCAGGTCACGCCCATGATCTGGTGGATATGCGACGCATGCAGGGCGCTGTAGTAGTCGCCCATATAGAAGAACGACGACCACGCTTCTCCCCAGGGAATATTAGCGTGACGCACCACCGCCGCGAGGATGCAAACCAGCCAGAAAACGTAGAACGCTGGAAAAATGCGCAGCGTGCGGCGGATATAAAAATCGCGCAATGAGATCTTGCCGGTCGATTCGGACTCGCGCACCAGCAGCCAGGTGATGAGGAATCCGCTGAGCACAAAGAAGACTGAGACGGCCATGCGTCCCAGCGCCGCCGGGCCGAAGGTGTGGCCCATCACCACCAGCCACGCCGCGGCGCCGCGCACCGCATCCAGCGCGGGAATATGCGAGCCTCGCGAGAGCCGTTGCTGCAAAGATTGGTTGAGTGGGGCAGCTGAAGCGTTGGATTGTGCGGTCACGAATACCAGCCCGGGTTCTGAGTATCTGCCATCCTACGACACTCGCGCGCTGACGACAATTGTTTCAGCCCCGAAGAACTTGCGCAGCACCTCGCGGCTGCGCTCGCCGGCCCGCCCGTCCCACAGCGGTCGGAATTTGCTTGTTGCGCGGAGAGCGCTTCGTCTCCTCCCACGCCGCCAGAATCGTCGCTCGCTTGGTGCCTGCCAGGCGGTTCGTTCCCAACTCGATCGTCACCGGCCGCTCCGTGTTGTCCCGCAAGGTAAGACAATCGACCCCCAGCACCGTTGTCTCTTCCTGGATGCCGCCCGAGTCGGTCAACACCAGCGCGGCGCCGGCTTCCAGACTGAGAAAATCCAGATATCCCAACGGCTCGAGCAGACGAATACTGTCCGGCAGCGCGAGGTCGCCAGAGTTCAATCGCGCCCGCGTGCGCGGATGCACCGGCCACAACAGCGGCAACGTCTCCGCGATCACACCAAGAGCGCCCAGAATCTCACCGAGAGCAGCAGGGTCGTCGACATTCGCCGGACGATGCAGCGTGACCACACCATAGGGCTTGCCGCGAATTTCAAGCTTGTCCGCAATGTCGGAGCTACGCGCGCGCTCCAGATGCTGCTGAAGCGAATCGATCATCAGATTGCCGACGAGATGAATCCGCTCCGCCGCAACTCCTTCGCGCAGCAGATTCGTGCGGCCGCTCTCTTCGGTCACCAGAAACAGATCGGTAATCGAGTCGGTGACAATGCGGTTGATCTCCTCCGGCATCGACCGATCGAAGCTGCGCAAGCCGGCTTCCGCGTGTACCACATCGATGCCCAGCTTCTTCGCAACCATCGCCGCGGCCGCCGTCGAGTTCACATCGCCGACGACGATCACCGCCCGTGGCCGCACTTGCTCCAGCACCGGCTCGATGCGCCGCATGATTTCGGCGGTCTGTTGCGCGTGAGTTCCCGAGCCGACCTCAAGGTGATGCTGCGGCGCAGGAATGCCGAGATCGCGAAAGAACTGGCCGGACATGTTGTCGTCATAGTGCTGGCCGGTGTGAATCAGAATGGTTTCGAAGCCGGGATCGCCCGCCAGCGCCTTCATCAAAGGCGCAATCTTCATGAAATTGGGGCGTGCGCCGGCGACCATCGCCAGCCGGATTGGAGTTCCTGGATTCGTCACGAGAAATACGTCGCATCATCTCCGGCCCATGCAGATCAAAATCACCACGGAGGCACGGAGATCACTGAGGTCTTTCTAAGACAAGCTCCGTGTCCTCTGTGTCTCTGTGGTGAAAAAGATTTTCGCGACAGCCGGCAGCTTGCGTCATTGTAACCGACCACGCGTGAGATGAATTCTGCTAGTCTGTTGCCTCTCACCCACGAGGCAATCGAAGCGGTGCCTGACGCCAAGCCACATCTCATCATGATTGCCTATCACTTCCCGCCCGCGCCGGAGATCGGCGGGATGCGGCCGTTTCGCTTTCGCAAATATCTTCAGCGGATGGGCTATCGCTGCCACGTCGTCACCGCATCGCCGCAGCCCAAAGATGCTGTCGATACGACTTTCATTCCCGATGAGCTGCGCGAGGTTTGGGACGAGGGTCCGAAGGGACGGTTGTCGTTCGAAGGCTGGCAGGAGCTGCTGATCCGCAAGATGATGTTTCCCGGGCACAGTGGCTTCATCTGGGCGCGCAAGGCCGCTGCCGCGTGCCACAAGATCGTTCGTGACCATGCGCAGGAGCGATTTGTCGTCTACTCCACATATCCTCCGACCGGCACCATCACGGCGGGGCTTCGCGTTCGCTCCAACGAGAAAATTCCCTGGATCGCCGACTTCCGCGATCCCATCGGCGGGACTGCGCCTGAGCTTTTGTCGCGGCAGATACGCTTCTGGATTCCGCGGCTGGAGCAGCGCACCTTCCGTAATGCGAGTGCGGTCGTTGCCAACGTGGAAGCGGCAGCGGCCGTGTGGCGCGAACAATTTCCCTGGGCGCAACAGAAGCTGCATGTGATCTACAACGGCTTCGATCCCGAAGACGTGCCACACGCGCGCGACATTCCGCCACGCACGCACAAGCTGATCGTTCATGCCGGCGGGCTTTATCACGGCAGAAATCCGAATGTTGTGGTCGAATCGCTGGCGCGCTTGCGGGCAGCCGGCGTCGCTGAGGCGGCCTCGGCGCGAGTTCTTCTGCTGGGCGCAACCGATGCCAAGGCCGGTTTCGATCAAGCGCTCTTCGCCAATGCGCAACGAGATGGCTGGCTGGAATTGCGGCCGCTGGTGCCGCGCCCGGAAGCGCAACGACTGTTGGAAGAAGCCGATGCGCTGCTGCTGGTTCAGCCGCAAAGCAATGTTCAGGTGCCGGGCAAGCTGTTCGAATACATGTGCATCGGCCGGCCGATCCTGGCGCTGGTGCAGCGGTCATCGGCCGTAGAAGACATTTTGCAGAAGGCAGCCGCGGCACATGTGTGTATCTACACGGAAGATTCGGCTGAGACGCCGACCGGAAGATGCTGGAGTTCCTGCGACTGCCGAATACGGCGACGGCGCCGAATGAGTGGTTCCGGACAAACTTCAATGCAAAGCATCAGGCCGAAGAACTGGCAAAGATTATTCAGGCCATTGGATGAGACGTTTTGCACGCTTTGAAGGGGCACGCCTTCAGGCGTGCCGCTGGAACTGGAAGAAAATCCGGCTTTAGCCGCCGAGGGAGCCTCGCCTCAGGGCCTAAAGGCCAAGTCCTTTGGGTGCGCGCCGGCACGGCTAAAGCCGTGCCCTTTCAATTCGCGCGTGCGCGGGCGCTGGCTCTGCCGCTTGGGCTGGAAGGCGTAGAAATACCACTTCAGGTAATGCGGCAGCCACTGCATGATGCGGAAGCGTGACGTGCCGGCAGTGCGGTCGCGCCACACGCTGGGAATTTCCGCGATGCGGTAACCGTTGAGGAACGCCTTGACCGTCAGCTCCAGTCCCAGTTCGAAGCCGGCGACGCTTTCCACCTTGACATCATGAACCATCGCCGCGTCATACAGCTTGAAACTGTTAGTGGCATCGTGGGTGGGCACGCCGCGGAAGTAATGCAGCGTCAGGCCGCTCACGCGCGACATAAGCTGTTTGAAAAATGGCCCGCCGATGAGCCGTCCGCCTTTCATGTAGCGGCTGCCGCAAACCACGTCGAAGCCCTGCAGGTAGAGCTGGTACATCTTGTCGACCGCCGTCATCTCGTCCGACAGATCAGCCATGGTGACCAGCACCGGCCCTGATTCGACCGCTTCCAGTCCGCTCTTGATGGCGTTGGTGACACCGCGGCCATAGGCGTTCTTGCGCAGCGTCAGCCGCGTCTCACCGCTGGCAATGATCTCCCGCGCGACCGGCAGCGTGTTGTCCTCGTCGAAATCGTAGACCACAAGCGCGGTGAACGGAGTCTTGATGCTGGACGTAAGCTCGCCCCACAGCGCGCGAAAGTTCGCGCCCTCGTTGTAGACGGGGATCACGATGGTGAGGGACGGAGGCGAGGGCATTGAGTCAGGGCTTCGCTAGACAAGCGTACATGCAGTTATCACAGTAACGCATCGGCTTAACGATAGGGGTCCTTCGACTGCGGCGAGTCCGCTGCGCGGACCCGCCTTCGCTCAGGATGACAGAGCTGAACGTGCCTTGTCATAAAGCTAGTCGCTAATTGCTAGTTGCTAATCGCTTTCCTTACATCTGCCCAACGCTGATCTGCTCCTCGATCCAGGGAATGATCTCGTCGAGGATTGTATCGAGCGGAGTCAACGCTTCGAAGCCGAGAACTTCCTTTGCCTTACTCACTTCGGGCGAGCGCTCCTGCACGTCATATTCGAACGGCGGATCGCTGACGTAGCGAAACGGCTTCTTGCCGCCGTGAATTTTGTTCCAGATCAGCTCGGCGAGTTCGAGCACCGTGGTACGCACCGGCGTCGACAGGTTGAAGTCGTTGTTCATCGCGGCCGGGTGCTCGATGCAGACGCGAATGCCCTTGGCGAGATCGCCGCCGTAGGTGTAGTGGCGCACCTGGTTGCCTTTGCCGAGAATGTGCAGCGGGTCCTGGCCCTTCAGGATTTTCTGTACCAGGTCGGGCACGACGTGCGACATGGCCAGCTTGACGTTGCCGCTCATGATGTCGCGATCGGCCAGCGCGCGCTTCTCGCCAACGCCGACACAGTTGAATGGCCGCGCGATCGTATAAGGCAGCTTGTATTGCTCAAATGCGCCCTGCGCAAAGTATTCCGTCGCCAGCTTCTGGAAGCCGTAGGTCGAACTGGGCGGCGGACAGCGGCGCTGCGCGCCTTCGGGCGTCGGATATTCCTTGGTGTTCTCGAAGACCATGCTGGAAGACATCACGGTAATCTTCTGCAGCTTGGCGTGCTGGTGGGCTCGGATCGCCGCGTCAAAGGCGGCAGCGGTGATGCGCTCGTTCTCGGCGATCAGGTCGTAGGCGAATTCGTGGAAGTAGCTGATGCCGCCGATCATGGCTGCGGACGCGACGAAGTGATCGCAGTCTTCCAGCAACTCGCTCAGCAGGTCAATATCTTTCGCATTGCCTTCCACGAAGCGGTAGTTGGGATTACGGTCATAGCTCTTCTCGAGCCGTCCGTACTTGCTGAAGTTGTCGAGCCCGACGACGGTGTAGCCGTTGTCAAGCAGTTCCTGAACGAGATAACCATTGATGAATCCGGCCGAGCCGGTGACAAGTATTTTCATGAGATCGCGTAAAGGTCCTAGTTTAGAGTCGCAATGGCATGTAGTGATGGGGCCCTACTTCATCGTCGGCATGTCACGTTGAGCAATATTCGCGTGCCGCTATCGAGCTTCACGTCCTTGCCGGTAGATGTAAGCTCGCCCGCCGGCCCAAGCTGCATGTTCTTAATCCCCAGCACGCCTTGCGATCTTTCGTTCAGAATCGGTACCGGGTCATGACGAGTATCGGGCCTTGGAGGTTTCTCGGTTGCTTCGTTCAAACCCCCATAGCCAATGTAGTCCCCGGTAGAGATTTCCTCATTTGGATTTGGAGCCACCGCCTGGATGACCCCGTGGATTGGCGTGTCTTCGCCGCCGTGCCAAGCAATCTTGTCGAAGGAAATTCCCAACGAAGATTGCGAGTCGCTCTTAGAACGGGCTTTCGCCTCAGTGACGTGCCCGAACACCTTTGCACCGCGAGGGACCTTGGCTCCGTTGGGCAGAGTAATACCCCCGGTAAGCTTGGCCTCAACTGCGTCCCCTTCTTTAAGCTTCTTGGAATCCAGCGCCTTCACCAACTCAACCGTGAACGTTCCGTGCGAATTTCCAGTGGCGGCTTTGGCGGAGGCAGCCGGAGATTGTGCAGCCGCAGAGCCACTTGATGTCAACAACGCAAATGCGATTACAACCGCTCCAACAAAGGCCTTCATAGCGAATCCTCCATGAAGATGGTGAGTTGTGGGAGCGGGTTATTTGGCCAAAGTTCGAAATCGCGAAATCCTTACGCCGTTGCCGATGCCAGCTCTCTTGCTGGAAAGAAATTCCACGGATCGATAACAATCTTCTCGCTTGGGATCTCCAGGTCGCGATAGATCGCATGCGGCGCACCGACGATCACAATGTCAGCCTTGCGGATGGCCGTCTCCAGCGGGACCAGGCCGGCGTCGGGAACATACGGATCGGTGCACAAGCACCTCGAGCGCTTCCACTTCGAGCAGCTTCTTCAGCTTGTACGACAGGCTGTCGCGCTTGTCGTCGGACTCGGCCTTGAATCCCATGCCCAGGATCGCCACGCGCTTGTTCGCCAGATCGAACGGCCGAAGCTGTTCCACCAGAAACATCGGCAGGCCTTCGTTGATCAGCATGGCCGCGTGACCAAGGAAGAAATTGTTCTGCGAGAAGGCCGCGAGCTGCAGCGTGTCCTTCAGCAGGCACGGGCCGGCGGCGAATCCCGCTTTTGCGAAGCTGCGCATGCGCGGATAGTCGCGCGTGACCGCGTCGTGTATGCGATAGAAGTCGAGGCCGCGGCTTTGCGCCAGCATGTAGAACTGATTCGAAATCGCGAAATTCGCATAGCGCCAGGCGTTGGTGAAGAGCTTGGCCAGCTCGGCTTCCGGCGGGGTCAGTTCGATCAGCGAAGGCGCGATCAAGCCAAACAAGCGGCTGGCAGCGGCAGTTGCTTCAGGCTCGAATCCCGAAACGATCTGCGGCAACTTGATGAGCTCCTCGACCGCGTTGCCTTCCGCGATACGCTCCGGACAAAACGCCAGCAGGATATGGCGATTCAGCCGGCGCAGTCGCTCATAGACCAGCTTGGTGACACCGGGATAGACAGTGCTGCGCAAGACCAGCAGCGCGCCGTCGGGCATGTGATCGAGCAGCGCGTCGATGCTGCGATAGACATCGCCGACCGTGGGATTGAGATGGCGATCGACGGGCGTTCCCACGACCGTGATCACGGCATCGGCCGACTTGATGCAATCAGGATCGAGCGTGGCCTTCAGCGATTTGCCGGCGACCTGGCGCAAAAGTTCGTCGGCGCCGCGCTCCATAAAAGGCATTGCGCCGGAGTTGACCATATCAACTTTGGCAGGATCGATATCGAGCAGGTCGACCTGCAGGCCGGCCTTGCTGGCCAGTACGATGCCCAGAGGCAGGCCCACGTGGCCGCAGCCACCTACAATGGCGATTCGCTGTAGAGATTTCATTGCGTACCATTCTAACTGGGCTCACCTTTTCTGCGTTGGATTTCGACGGCGAGCTCTTGGCGTAAGCCCGGAATGGCATTCGCGCCCGCCCTTCTTGCGTGCAGTTTGACGATTGCATATATTGATTGGGATCAGTCGCGTCCGTATCCAGCACGCCCACGAAATATGCGGCGTTTGCACATCCAACCAAGCCCCTAAGGTATCCGCACTGTGACCATTACCGAAGCCCTGAGGATCACGCAAAGTGCGCCCCGTGATGCCCGGCCGTTTGCGGTCACGCTTGCCTGCGGATTTACTCCTTTGCACCTGCAGACATTTCTGGCAGCGCACCTGCAGAAGGCGCTGCCGGATCGCAAAGTAACGATCGCGTCTGGATTGTATGGGAATTTGGCGGGGACGCTGGAAAGTCTCTCCGATGCAGCGTCTCCTGATGCGCTGGCGGTCGCGCTGGAGTGGTCGGATCTTGATGCTCGTCTGGATTATCGCAGCGCGGGAAGTTGGGGATTGGCGGCCGCGAGCGATATCGTCTCCAGCGCGCGAGTGATGCTGGATCGCATTGCGGCTGCGCTGGCGCGAATTCCGTCGGGGCCGCGAGTGGCGTTATCGCTGCCGACGCTTGCACTGCCGCCGATATTTCACACGCCGGGATGGCAGGCTTCAGAGCACGAATTAGAACTGCAGACTGCCGTGCTTCATTTCGCCGCTGCAATCGCACAAGGCGGGCGCATTGCTGTGATCAACTCGCAGCGGCTGGCGCAGGAGTCAACAGCAGCAGAGCGTCACGACCTCAAGAGCGATCTCTACACCGGCTTGCCTTACACGACCGAGCACGCGGACAAGCTGGCGTCGCTGCTGGCGTTGGCGCTGGTCCCGCCGGCGCCGAAGAAAGGCATCATCTCCGACCTGGATGACACATTGTGGGACGGCATCGTCGGCGAGGTCGGAGCTGACGCGGTCACGTGGGATCTCGCGAGCCATGCGCATGTGCACGGGCTGTATCAGAAGCTGCTTGCGTCGCTCGCCGATTCGGGCACGCTTAATCGGCATCGCCAGCAAGAATGATCCCGCGGTTGTCGCGAAGGCGTTCGAGCGAAAAGATCTGCTGCTCCGACCAGAGCAGGTGTTTCCCATCGAGGTGCATTGGAACGCGAAGTCGGGCAGCGTGGCGCGCATTCTGGAGGCGTGGAACATCGCAGCCGACAGCGTGATCTTCGTCGACGACAGCCCCATGGAACTCGGCCGAAGTGGCTGCGGCTCACCCCGGCATCGAATGCGTGCTGTTCCCCAAGAACGACCACAAGGCATTCCTGGCGATGCTGCGGCATCTTCGCGATCGCTGTGGTAAGGAGCGAGTCTCTAAAGATGACGCCCTGCGGCTCGAGAGCATTCGCCAGGGCGCGGCTTTCCGCGAGCAGGCTTCCGGACTTTCAGCGCCGGAGACGTTCCTCGAGCACATTGGCGCGGCGGTTACATTTGATTTCGCAGCCGCCGGTGAAGCCGCGCGTGCTGGAGTTGGTCAACAAGACGAATCAGTTCAACTTGAACGGCAAGCGCTACACGCAGGCGGATTGGCACAAACTGGTATCGGACGAGAACGCGGTGCTGGCGGCGGTGAGTTACCAAGACAAGTTCGGACCGCTGGGCACAATCGCGGCAGTCGCAGGAAAACTCGACGGCGCCAAGACACTGGCGATCGAGGCGTGGGTCATGAGCTGTCGCGCGTTTGCGCGGCGCATCGAGCATCAGACACTGAAGATGCTGTTCGACACCACTGGTGCGAGCGAGATCGAATTCCGCTTTACGCCGACTGCGAAGAACGGGCCGCTGCGCGAGTTCTTCGCGACGTTTCTCGGTGACGAGCCGCAATCGGATTTTCGCCTGACGCGCCAGCAGTTCGAGGCCAAGTGCCCGCCGCTGTATCATGAGGTGCGCGAGATGAGGAGAGCAGAAACTCATGGATGAGACCCGGCAACGGCTGACCAATTGTTTCCAGACAGTTTTTCCCGATCTGCCGGAGGCGGAGATCGCGACGGCATCGACTGCTACGCTGGCCGCGTGGGATTCGGTGGCGGCGATCACGCTGATGAATGTCCTTGAGGATGAGTTCGGCTTCGAGATGGATCTGGACGATCTCGCCGACCTGGATTCGTTTGACAAGGTTTATTCCTATCTGCAAAAGCGCCTTCAGGTGGCCTGATGGCCGCGCCGCTTCGACTTCATCATGTGGGATTTGTAGTTGCCGGCATCGAGCAGGCGATGCCGGGATTCGTGCGCTCGCTGGCGGCAACGTGGGATGGGCGCGTGATTCACGATCCGCTGCAGAAGGTGAAAGTCGCGTTTCTGACGACGCGAGCGGGAGATCCTCAGATCGAACTGGTCGAGCCGGCGGGTGAGGATTCGCCGGTGTTGCGGTTTCTGCAACAAGGTGGCGGGCTGCACCATGTCTGTTATGAAGTTGCCGACCTGGAGGAGCAGCTTGGCGAGTTTCGTTCGCGCGGTGCGGTGATCGCGAAGCGGCCCAAGCCGGCGGTGGCCTTCGGCGGAAGAAGAATCGCGTGGGTAATCACCGCGGAGAAGCTGCTGGTCGAGTTGCTGGAAGAGAATCTGCGGGATGACAGCATTGGTACGACCACGAAATGGCCGCTACCTCAACGGCCAAAGTAATCTAAGCTGGAAACGGAATCCATGCCTTCCCTGCTGCTGAAATTCCGTCGCGCGGAGACGCCGTTCTTTCGCGGCATCCGTAAGTTTGCGCGCCGTGTGGAATCGAGCCACCTCCCTTTGCCCGGCTTCTTTAATCCGTTTCTCGGATTCTGTTACAACGCCTGGCAGACCGCGTCCGTCGGCTTTCATTGGCTGTACAGTTACCTGCTGGTCGAGCCGCTCTTTCGCGGCCGCTGCTCTTCGGTGGGCAAGCGCTTGCGCGTGTGGCGGCTGCCGTTCATCCTCGGCCACGCCAAAATCTACATCGGCGACGACGTCAACTTCTTTGGCAAGATCGACATCTTCAGCGGGCGGCTCTTCGATGAACCCAAGCTGGTCATCGGCAACCGCGTCGACCTTGGGCACAATGTCGTCTTCATCGTGAACAAGGAAATCGTGCTCGAGGACGACATCAATGTCGCATCCGGCGTGCGCTTCATGGATACCGACGCGCATCCGCGCGACGCGATGGCGCGCATTGCCGATCTGCCGCCGGATGCGGAGGAAGTAAAACCGGTGCGCATCGGACGCTACGCGTGGATCGGGCACAATGTTTTTGTCATGAAAGGCGTGACCATCGGCGAGGGCGCCATCATCGGCGTCAACAGCGTGGTGGTGAACGATATTCCGCCGTACTGCGTAGCCATGGGCAATCCCGCGCGGGTGGTGGTAAAGAATACGCGGCAGACCGCCCGCTGCACCTGCGCCATCGCTGCAGGAGCAAAGATCAGAGTGACGCGTTCTCCCATCCGGGTCCTCACCATCATCGAAAATGCAGCCGTAACCGGGCCGGCGCGCAATGTCATCGAGTTCGGAAAGCTGGCAGCGCATGCCGAAGAAGACTTGCCGGCGGTTGAGGTCACGCTCGTCACCTATCAGCGCGGAGCCGAAGAAAGCGCGCTGGCAATGGCGGCCAAGGAAGCGGGTCTTGCTGTGTCGACGATTGCAGAACGCCGGCGATGGGACACGGGGGTCCTGGGAAAGTTGAAGCGCGTGGTCACGGAGATCAATCCGGACATTCTGGAGACGCGCAATGTGAAGTCGCATTTCCTGGTACGGCTAACCAGGCTGCATCGCAAGTATCCCTGGATTGCGTGGAATCATGGCTACACCGCAACCAGCCAGTTGGACGAGACCTATACGAAGCTGGACCGGTGGTCGCTGAAGGGCGCATATCGCGTGGTGACCGTGTGCCAGCCGTTTGCCAACCAGCTGGTGAAACTCGGAGTACGCAAGGACAAGATCACGATCCTGCACAATGCGGTGAAGCCATTCGTGGCGCCGCCAACAGAAGAGGTCGAGCGCACCTGGCGCAAGCTGGGCATCGCCGACGATGAAGCTGTGGTCCTGGCTGTGGGCCGGCTTTCGCAGGAGAAAGGTCATGCTGATCTGATTCGCGCGGCAGCCATTCTTAGCGGGCTGCCGGGAGCGCCGCGCTTTCGCGTCGTGATTGTCGGAGATGGGCCGGAGCGGGACGCGCTGTTGCATCTGGCGTCGGAACTGGGAGTGCAGCAGCGCATCAAGCTGGCAGGCTTTCAGCGGGATATGGCTCCGTATTATGCGATGGCTACCGTGCTGGCCGTGCCATCCCACAGTGAGGGATCCCCCAATGTGGTACTTGAAGCAATGGCCGCAGGATTGCCGATTGTCGCCAACCAAGTCGGCGGGATTCCGGAAATTCTGGAACAGGATGCCACAGGATTGATGGTCTTGCCGCGCAGTCCTGATGCAATGGCCAGGGCGATCCTGCGGGTTCTTACCGATGAAGAATTACGCCAGCGTTTTGCGGCTACCGCCAAAGAATGCGCTGCCACCGACTACACACCTCAGGCGTACCGGCGAGCCCTGGTCAGTTTCTACCAGGAGATACTGGAGAGCCGGACGAAATAGAACCTCGCCATATCCCACATTGTGGGAGTTCATCCCCCAAGAAGCATAACCCTCACATTGTAGGAGTGGGCCTGGCTTCCGGCCGGCTCGTGAGTGGCAACTGCCTACTGAGCTGATCTCCCACACGACGCCGCACCCCATGTGAACCGCAGGTATGGGTTCCACCGGAAAAGGCCGTGCCGTAAATGTTGCCGTTGCCATCGAGCACCACGCCGCCAATCGGATTCCCTCCATCGCTGCCGCCGGTAAACGAATACAACTGAGTAAAGGTCCAGCCGCCGTTAGACGGCGTCAGTTTGTAGACAAAGCCGCAACCACTACCAGTACACGTTGACTGGCCGCCGAATTCGGAGGTTCCATAAAGATTGCCGGCGGAATCTCGTGTCACCGGGCTGCGGAAAGACTGCAAATCCAGCGACTTGTCGGAATAAAGAGTCGTGGTGATCCAGCCGCCATCGGAAGGGCTCAACTCGAAAACGCCGTTCCCGAAGCTGCTGGATCCATAAAGATTGCCCTGGGTATCGAAGATCAGCCCGGCCTGCGGGCCGCCGTTCGACTCGGAGAGGTTGGACAAAATGTTCTCATTCCATTCCGAGCCCGAGGGCGTGAGTTCAAAGACTGTTCCGCAGCCCGCCCCGCCGCAATTTCCGCCAAGGTAGGTCGTTCCGTAGAGATTGCCGCTGCGGTCAAGAATGGGAGTGCCTGCGGGATAGGCACCATCGCTGCCGCTAGTGAAGGTATGAATCGTTGACTCGCTCCAGCCGGAGCCGGATGGCGAGAGCTCGTAGGCTACGCCGAATTTTGACGATCCGCCGCCGTAGGCCGCCCCGTAAATGTTGCCGGCTCCATCGAGCACGACTCCCGCCAAGGGATCGTTGCCATCGGAGCCTCCGGTGAAGGTATACAAGAGGGTGTTGTTCCATGGGCACGAAAACGAAGCGCAGAAGTTGGGCTGGGGCCGCAGATGGTAGATGGTGCCGCAGCCGTCGCCGAATGTGTCTCGACAACTCAAGTTGCCGCCGCCGTCCGTCGTGCCGTAGATCGTCCCATCGGAAGCAATGAAGGGCGTTCCGACTGGAATGGAGCCACCGGCGCCTTGGGTGAATTCGTACAGCGTGGAGAAGGCCCATCCCGTACCGCGGTGCGCCAACTTGAAGGCGGTGCCGCAACCGATTCCGTTCTGGGTTTCGCACCCTTGGCTGCCGCCGAAAGGTACGACCCCATACAGGTTTCCGCCGCGATCCATGGCCAGGCTGGAGTAAGGATTCGATCCGTCAGCGCCGCCGGTGAATTCGTGCAGAACAGTGAGCGTTTGCGCGTGCGCGGCGACCGCCGTCACCACCAGAACGAAAATACCGGCCTTGATCGCCGTCCAAACTCTCGATACGGTCGGGCGCGCTTGCGAGCGGGTTCATGGCAATATTCTCCTTTGTCCTGCCAGTGAGAACGAATCCCAGGTTCCGGCCGACGGCTTCGGCGGCGGGACGACGGGTTGAGACTTAGGATTAGCCCCAACCCGTCGCGTGGGTCAACTTAATTTCAGATTACGATGCAAAGGTATGAAAGAAATGGGTTTATCGTAGCACTAAGTCCTTGCGATGCTGCTCCATCAGCTTCCACCAGAGCAGGTCTTCCCACTCCTGGAGCACGGTTTTGGCCCAGCCGCGATGTTTCCAGTAGGCCTCGGCATAGTGGTAGGGCGTGGAGCCCGCGGCGACCGACCATCGATATTGCGGCAGCCGCTTTTGGAAAATGTCGAGCGTGCGGCGGGTCTCAAAGTCGGAGGTCATGAGGATGGCCGAGCGTGCCCCGATGCGATCGAGGCAGCGCTTCACATCCAAGGCTTCGTCAAACAACGTGCCGCCGGTGGTGGGACAGATTTGCGTGGAAAGCTGGCCGGTGCGAACCAGATATTCGGCCGCCAGTTCCTGCTCCGAGCGACCGTAGAGGTCATGGCTGATGCCCGCATCGAGCAATATGGTTTTCGCATAACCCTGGCTCTTCATAAGGACGGCGCGGTCATAGCCAGGCGTGTCGCCGGCGCTTTCCATCACGACGATGGCATCGGAGGGCTGAGGATCGTCGACAACGAGAAATGATCCTGCGCGGGAGAGCAGGAAGAGGGCGCCGGCGGCGAGGATAACGAAGACGGTGAGGCGGACTAGACGACGCTTGCGGTGCACATAGAACAGGATATCGGAGACGCGCCTTTGTGGAATTGGTAGACGGCAGCGTGCCGCTGCGGTTAACAGAAATACCGCCGCTTTGTAGCTGAGGTGGCGTGCTAGACGGCTTCCGATGCCGCGTGCGCCGGTAAGATTTTCTTACTTTTGCAAAAGTAAGTAAAGTAAGATTTCTGCAAGAATCTTACTGGTAAGAAAATCTGCAATAGACCCAAGTTGGCATCCCAGAACCTGGCCGCGAATCCGGGACACGTCCCAGGGGCCAGTCGTGGCGGGGGGATGTTTGCGCGGGTTGAAGCGGCTCACGATAAGAAAATAAGGGACTTATGGCACGAGTGAACATGCTGCTGAAACTGCAGAGGTGGCAGTTCGTGCCGCTGGCTGAAGCCGGCTCAGGCGCCAGTCAGGTAAGTTGACGGCACGACTAAAGGTCGTGCCCTGACACAAAACGCTCCAAAATCGCCTCACGTGGCTTTGAGGCACGCCGTCCCCATCGCAACTTGCTCCATGTGCAGGCGCCAGAGAATTTCGCCGACTACCGACCAATCGTATTTCGCTTTCACCAATCGCCGACCGTTGGCGGCGATCTCCTGCCACTGCGCACTTCCAGCTTGCAGAGAAACCACGGCGTCGGCCATGGCTTCGGGCGAGTCGGCGATCAGGATATCGCGACCGGGCGTGACCTCGAGACCTTCCGCGCCGATCGTGGTCGATATGACCGGCGTGCCCGCTGCCATCGCTTCCAACACTTTCAGCCGCGTTCCACCGCCGACGCGCAGCGGCACAACCGACGTCAGCGCGCTCTGGTAATACGGGCGCACGTCGTCGACTGTGCCGGTGACGGTGATTCCCTGCTCGCGCAACGCGAGAATCGGCTTGGCCGGTTGCGCTCCCACGATAACCAGCCGCAGCTCGGGCCGGCGCGCGTGAATCAGCGGCCAGATCTTGCTGACGAAATACAGCGCAGCGTCGATGTTGGCGTGATAATCCATGCGGCCCATGAAGAGCACGTCGTTGCGCGGCTGATCGGGCGCGGAGTTGGCGGCGAAGAATTCGCAATCGACGCCGTTGCCGGCAACTTCGATCCGAGCTTCGGGAACGCGCTGATGCAGGACCTCGCGCTCGCGCCCGCTGCAGACGGTGTGGGCATCGCAGAGGCGCAGGAGTTCGATCTCGACATTGCGCGAAAGATCCGAGGTGCGCCGCGCATACCAGGCGCGCAGCGGGTTGGAATCGTTCTCGGCGTAGCGGGCGAGGATCTCCGACTCAATGTTGTGCCAGTCGAGGATGAGCCGCGACTGCGGCGCCAGCTGCCGAATGCGCCGGGCGTAGGCGATGAGGTGCATGCTCTCGATCTGGATGGTGTCGAAGGATTGCTCGCGCAGGATGCGATCGACTTCGGCCAGCACGCGCGGCGAGGTGTAGTTCAGGACGTTGAGCGGCGTGGGGCCAATCAGGCCGCGGAGAATGTTCGTTCGGCGATAGGTCGCATCGCGGCGCAGCGCGATGACCTGCGCGTCGTGTCCGAGTTGCTGGCGCAGGAGATCCGCCTGCTTGCCGGCGTCGTCGGCCACCAGCCCGATGTAGGTGAGCTGCGCTTTCTGCGCCAGATATTGCGCGAAGTAGAAGTCGCGCAAATGCGCGCCCGAGATGATGGGCCAGGCAATTCGCGGCGAGAAATACAGGACGCGCATGGATGGCAGTTTATCCGATCAGCGGTGACGGAAAGCCCCGCCCTAGCCAAAGGGTTGGCGAAAAGCAGGTCCCTCGACTCGCTCCGCTCGCTCGGGATGACAGAACGGGGCACCCAGATCTAAGAAGTCGGTACTTGATTCGCTCCCAGTTCGGGAGGCGGGCCAGACATTGGGCACCCGGATTCGGGTACCCTTCCAACTCGATCGAAGCCCCAGATTATAGTTGCAAAAAAATGCACAATTCTCGCCCAAACGCTTGAATTCCAATGCTATACTTCTTTGCGGCTTTCCCCCAGCCAGCTCCGCACGCCGGGGAATGAAAAGTACATTCAAGACTGTTATGCACGGGCTGTTCCTGGCGCTGGCGTTGCCTGCGGCGACGCTGGCGGGGTTCGGCAAGTTCCCGGCGATGTTCAACATCGGGGCCCATGCGGCGTCCATGGTTCCCGGCATCGTGGGAGACTACTACCGCATTGCCTATTACAAACTGACGCTGAAGAAGTGTTCGCTGTATAGCCGAGTGTCGTTCGGATCGTTCTTTGCCCATCCCGAAGCCGTGCTGGGACAGGGCGTCTATATCGGGTCGTATTGCATTCTGGGCAACTGCTCGATTGGCGACCGGACACAGATTGCGTCGCAGGTGCAGGTTTTAAGTGGGAGGCAGCAGCACAGCCGCGATTCCCAAGGGCGGATTACCGGTGCCGATGAGGGAAAGTTCGAGCCGATCGAGATAGGTTGTGATTGCTGGATTGGCGCGTCTTCCATCATAATGGCTGACATTGGGCCTGGTACCACCATTGGCGCGGGAGCGGTTGTTGTCCGGCCGGTGGCTGCCCAGGTCGTTGCCGTCGGCAATCCCGCCCGTGTGGTCAAAGAGCTATCCGTGGAATTACGAGCAGATGGGGTGACTAAGTGAATTTATCCGCAATCCAGAAAATGAACGGACCGGCGGTGGTGGACGACTACGCCCTGCAGCAAACCGCCGTGCTGGAGCCTGAGGCCAGCACTCCGGCGCCCGAGCGCAAGGTGGTCCGGAAGGTCCGTGGCAAACGGGGTCCCGAGTTTTACAAGCCGTTTCACTACATTCTGCTCGTCTACTTGTTCTTCTACTGTAGCCGTATTCCAGAGATGGTTCCGGCCTTGCACTTCGGCATCATGCTGCAGCCGCTGCTGCTGGCCGGGATGATCATCACCAAGTCGTGGAAGATGGTCTTCCAGTCCGATATCGGCCGGGCGATGACGTGGTTCACCGGTTGGGTGCTGGTTTGCGTGCCCTTTGCGGTGTGGCGCGGCGGCGCGTGGGATCAATTTACGCTGGCCCTGCAGGCGCTGGCTCTGATTTTTTTCATGGCCGCGTTTGTCCGCAGCATTGAGGACGTCTATCGGGTGGTCTACACGATGGCGTTGGCGGAAGCTGCAGTCGGCGTGCTGTCGGTGATCATCGGCGGTGGCCGCGAGGGCAGCAACCGTCTGGGACTCGGCACCGGCAACGATACGCTTTCCGACGCCAACTTCCTGGCGCTCTTCCTGGTTATCGGTTTGCCGCTGATTGTCTTCTCCGCTTCCAGGAAGCGCGGCTTCATGAAGGTGGTGCTGACTCTATCCCTCATACCTCTGCTGGTCGGCGCCGCTAAGACCGGTTCCCGGTCAGGCTTGCTGACCCTGGCTGCCGCGACTGTGTTCTTCCTGATTTTTGCTACCGCCAAGGAGCGCATCACCCTCATCGCCGGCGGCATCATATTTTTCGTTTGTTCCGCCGTGCTGCTGCCTCCTGAAATTCAGCAGCGATTCACTACCTACTTCAACGCCTCGTCGGGGGTATCGCAGGAGGCGGCCGATTCGGCTGCGACCAGAAGGTTTCTGCTGGAACGAAGCTTGAAGTTGACCTTCGAGCACCCACTGCTCGGCGTCGGACCAGGCATGTTCATGGAAGGCGAAGCCAAGGAAGCCATGGCCAAAGGTCAGCGTGGCGTCTGGCACTACACTCACAATTCCTACACCGAACTCTCCAGCGAGTGCGGTTTCGTCGGCCTCTTCATCTACTGTTTTGCCATGTGGCGCTCCTACCGCGGGCTCTCGCGAATACGTGACCGATATCCCATCTATATGGTCCGGCGCGCCGCCTTATTCGTGCAGATCGCGGTGCTGATCGCCGCCATTGGAGCGTTCTTCCTCAGCATTGCGTATGGCGGAATTGTGTATGCCATCATAGGCCTCTCCATGGCGTTCCAGATGGCCGCTCGGAAAGAATGGCAGGATCTACGAGAGGCGCGGACCGTGGCGGCCGAACCGGCCGCTGCATGACCGAAACACGCGCTCACGCATCATCGCCCTCCATGCTGGGATTGATCGCTCGTTCCCTGCTGTCGCGCACCTCGCCGGACCGCGTTCAAGTCGCGCGCACCTGGGGACGTCTTTGGCGCTATCATTCCCGCGCGCTCTGGGGTCTGACGTCGCGCGTCTGCGAGAACGCTGATTTGCAGCGGATCGAGAGCCTGGCGCGGGAGATGGCTCCGGTGGTGGAACGCGATCCTGCCTGCGCCGCCAAGTACGCCGACTACGCCTATTGGGTTCCGTTCAACGTCAACCGCGTCGGCAGCCTGGGACTGCACCAATCGCAGCCGTTGCGGATTCTGGACATCGGCTGCGGACCGGGCTATTTCCTCGCCGCCGCCGCTGCCTGCGGTCACGAGTGCTACGGCATCGACGCTCCCGCTGCGGTGATGACGCCGGTCGAGCAGCGGGTTTACCGCGAACTGCTGGCGGCACTATCCCTCCAGGACCGCGTCTCTGCGCTGCTGATCGAGCGCTACAAGCCGATGGCGCTTCCCCTGCGCGATCTCGACTTAATCACCGCCTTCTGGATATGCTTCAATCGCCACGAACAGCCGGATGAGTGGGGCGTTGCGGAGTGGCAGTTCTTCGTGCAGGATGCGATGACGTATCTGCGCGACGGCGGCAGTTCTGCATCTGGAGCTGAACTCCAACCTGACGCGTTACCATTCCCTGGAGTGGTACGACCAGGCGACGCTGGAGTTCTTCCGCTCCGCCGGTACGGTCGATCGCAACGTGGTTCGCATCAGCAAAGGAAATCCTCAGGGATGGCGGCAGACTCAGAACCCGGTGCAAGCTCAGGCGGGATGACAGCCGCTCCAACCCAAGCGGGTCGTATCCCACAACGTGGGAGCCGCATCAGCGTTTGCCTCTTGTCTGACACTGTGGGACTCGATGCCGGAACCGAGCGGCAGGTGGTTGAAACTGCCAAACGACTCAACAAAGACCGATTCGACGTTCATGTCATCTGCCTGGAAGACAGCCCTCAACTGCGAAGTCTGGAAGGCGTCTGTAACATCGCAGTGTTTCCCACCCCCAGCGTAAACTCCTGGTCCGGACTGGTGCAGATGCGGCGGTTTCGCCAGTATCTGCGGCAACATCGCATCCAGATCGCCCACGGGTACATGAACAAGACCGGGCTGTTTGCGGTGCTGACGTCGCTTGGCTCCGATCGCATCGTGATCACCAGCCGCCTGAATACCGGCTACTGGTACACACCGCGATACAAAGCCTTGTTCAAACTGATGAACCTTCGCACCAACGCGATGATGGCAAACTCTATCGAAGCTAAACGCATTGCTGACGAGACCGAAGGCCTCGCTCCTGACCGCGTGCGCGTTGTCTATCAGGGCGTCGACATGACGAAGTTCAGCCGTGGATTGGGCGATCCGACGGCCTGCGACCGGCTGGGCATTCCCAGGAACGCGCGCGTGGTGGGGATTGTGGCGAATCTGCGTCCTGTGAAAGACCACGCGCTGTTTCTGCGCGCGGCGAAAATTGTTGCTGATGAGATCGATGACGCCGCCTTCCTCCTCGCGGGACGCGGAGAGCTTTATCAAGAGCTTTGCGACCTGTCGTCAGAGCTTGGCATTCGCGACCGCGTCTTCTTTACCCAGGGCGAAGGCAAAGTCATGGATTGCCTGGCGCGAATGTCGATCGGATGCCTGACGTCTATCAGCGAAGGATTTTCCAACGCGATTATGGAGTACATGGCCGCAGGTCTGCCGGTCGGTGGCCATCGATGTCGGCGGCAATCGCGATCAGATTGTCGAAGGAGAAACCGGATATCTGGTCAAAGAGCGATCTCCCGAAGCCTTCGCCAAGCCGCTGATCGAACTTCTGCGTAACGAAGAGCTGCGCGCCGGCATGGGAGAAAAAGGCTTCCAGCGCTGCGTTGCGAACTTCGAAGTCGGAAAAACCATCGGACAGCTGGAAGAGTTCTACGAATCGCTGGTGGCGTCGCGGTAGAGCGGGGTTTAGAGTCGCGTCGGCCGCTATTTCCAACGGCCAGGCGGCTTCACAGGCCGCTGAAGAAGTCGTCCCGCGAGCGTTTTGTAACAGCGCACGACTTCAGTGTCTGCGTGAGAACTGAGTTCACAAAATCGTGGTGAAACGTCGCGCTGGTTAAGTAGCCACCCAACCAGCGCCTCGGGCGCGAAATAGGAAAGCCCAGCGCTTCAGCGCTGGGTGAATGGTAGCAGAGCTTCGAGTCCCCCGGGGACGACAGGGTTCTCACGCAGACACTTCAGTCGTGCCGGTAATCCGTTTATTTCCTCGCCAGAGCCGGCTTCAGCCCGCGACAGGCCTGTCGTCCGCTAAAGCCGACTCTGGATTGAATAGGCAAATCTTCTGCACTGACAAAACGCCGCGATAGTGCGAAAATTCCCTGAAGTCTACCCACATCTTACTTTCCTTCGAGGTCACGCCGTGCAACAGGATGTCCGTGGAGAACGTATGGAAAAGATCAAGATCGAACAGCACACCTTTGGTGGCGTTTTGTGGTTTGTCGGCTGGCTTTTCACGATTGGCTTTCTGCATCTGGATTTCATCAAAGGCGTCTTCGGCATTGTTCTCTGGCCATACTTCCTCGGCGTGCACTTTCATAACATCTTGCATTGAGAACGCTGGAGTGAATTTCGAATCGAGGTTCCTGTAGCATGGCCGCCGTGAAAAAAGGGACAGCTCGCAAGCATAAACCCGGCGCCACGAGTGCGGGCGCCCCGCAAACTGTCGACGAGTATCTGGCGCTTGTTCCCGAGCCGGCGCGCACAACGTTAAGCAAGACTCGGGCAACGATTCGCTCGGTCGTGCCCCCGGAAACAACCGAGGTCCTCAGCTACCGCATTCCGGCTTTCAAGTACAAGGGCGTGCTGGTGTGGTATGCGGCCTTCTCGAACCACTGCAGTTTGTTCCCCACCAACGCCGTGATTGAGGCGTTTAAGGACGAGTTGAAGAACTACACGATCGCGAAGGGCACGATTCAGTTTCCGGTGAATAAGCCCTTGCCGGCCGCCCTGGTCAAGAGAATGGTCAAGATGCGACTGGCACAGATCGATGCGACTGAAAGCCTGTTGTAACATCCAATCATCATGTTCGAAACGAAGGCTTACGCAGCGCAATCTCCTACTTCACCGCTGGCTCCTTTTTCCTTCAACCGCCGCGACCCCGGTCCAAGTGATGTGCAGATCGAGATCCAATACTGCGGCGTCTGTCATTCTGATCTTCATACCGTACGCAACGAGTGGGAAGGCTTCATGCCCACGGTCTACCCGGCAGTTCCCGGCCACGAGATCGTTGGCCGCGTCGGCAAAGTCGGCAAAGATGTTCGCAAACACAAAGAGGGCGATCTGGTTGCCGTCGGCTGCCTGGTCGATTCCTGCCGCAAATGCGAGAGTTGCAAGGCCGGACTGGAGAACTACTGCGACGTTGAAGCCGTTTACACCTACAACAGCCCCGACAAGCACACCGGCGGCGTGACCTACGGCGGATATTCGAAGCAAGTCGTCGTCGATGAAAACTACGTGCTCAAAGTTCCCACCAATCTCAACCTGCCCGCCGTCGCTCCTCTGCTCTGTGCCGGCATCACGACCTATTCGCCGTTGCGCCATTGGAAGGTTGGTAAAGGTCAGAAGGTTGGCGTGGTCGGCCTCGGCGGCCTGGGACACATGGCGGTGAAGCTGGCGAGCGCCTTTGGCGCGGAAGTCACGCTGTTCACTACCTCCGCTCACAAGGTGGACGATGGGAAGAGGTTGGGCGCGCAGCACGTGGTTATCTCGAAGGATCAGGCGGAGATGGACAAGCATGTGCGCAGCTTCCACTTCATCCTCGATACAGTGTCAGGCGAACACGACATCAACGCGTACCTGAACCTGCTGAAGCGCGATGGCGCAATGGTATTGGTGGGCGCGCCGGAGAAGCCCGCGCCCATCGCGGCTTTCAACCTGATTGCGGCGCGACGTACGCTCGCCGGATCGGGCATTGGCGGCATTCCCGAAACTCAGGAGATGCTGGATTTCTGCGGCGAGCACGGCATTACCGCCGACATCGAGATGATTCCGATTCAGAAGATCAACGAAGCCTACGAGCGCCTGCTGAAGAGCGATGTGAAGTATCGCTTCGTAATCGATATCGCGTCGCTGGGGTAGGAAGGCTGATCACCACAGAGACACAGAGGCACAGAGAAGCAAGCGCAGGTTTCAGGTTCGGCCGCGGCGATACTAAGACAGATTTGAAATCTCTGTGTCTCCGTGTCTCTGTGGTTATTCGATCCGTGAGTTACTTCGCTTCCACCGGCTCGGCCTCGAGCTGCTGCCGGTTCTGCTTCAGCCGTTCCTTCTCGACCACGAAATTTCCCAGGAACAGCATGTCCATTTCGCTGCGATAAAAGGTGCTGAAGGCATTGGCAGGCGTGTTCACGATCGGCTCGCCCTTCAGGTTGAACGAGGTATTGAGAATTGCCGGAACCCCCGTCGCCTGCGAGAAGCGCTTGATCAGGCCGTGATAGCGAGGACTGGCGTCCTCGAAAACGGTCTGCAGGCGGCCCGTGCCGTCGACGTGCGTGATCGCCGGCAGCACATCGTACTTCGACTTCCGCACCGGCACGACATACAGCATGTAGCGCGCGGGATATTGCTCCACGGCATTCGGAATTTCGAAGAACTCTTCCGTACGCTCGGCCAGCACCGACGGCGCGAACGGGCGATACGGTTCGCGGAATTTGATCTTGGTGTTGACGATGTCCTTCATCCGCGGATTGCGAGCATCGGCGATGATGCTGCGATTGCCCAGAGCGCGCGGTCCCCACTCGAAGCGTCCCTGGAACCAGCCGATCACGTTGCCCTGCTGCAGGCGCTCTACGGCCAGATCCAGCAGCTTGTCCTCGTTGCCCACATGCTGGAACGGGATGTCGTTCTCCGTCAGAAATTGCTGAACTTCCGCATCCGAATAGCCCTTGCCCCAATAGGCGTGATCCATGCGGAAGCGCCGCGGATTGCCCAGCAGCATGTTGTCGGCCCAGAGAGCCGCGCCCAGCGCGCCTCCGCCGTCGCCCGCTGCAGGCTGAATGAAGATGTCCTCGAACGGCGTCTCGCGCAGGATGCGATGATTGGCCACGCTGTTCAGTCCCACGCCACCGGCGATGCACAGGTTCTTCAGGCCGGTTTCTTTCTGCAGCTGACGCGCCATGGTGATCAGCACTTCTTCCGTCACCTGCTGGATGCTGGCCGCGATGTCGGCATAGTGCTGGTTCAGCTTGCAAAGCTCGTGGAAGTTCGAGGGCGCTTCGCCGAAGTACTCCGGGAATCCCGAATCTTCTGTGAAGAACAGTTGCTTGGGCGCCCGCGGCGCGCCGAATAGCTGCTCGAACTTCTTAGCGAAGGTCCGCGTAGTCGAGTGCTGGAAGCAGAAATAATCCATGTCCAGCGAGAACGAGCCATCGGCCTCCTGCCGGATGATCTTCCACACCTTCTCGACGTAACGCGGCTGGCCGTACGGCGCCATGCCCATCACCTTGTATTCGCCCTCGTTCACCTCAAAGCCGAGGAACGCGGTGAACGCGCTGTACAGCAGGCCCAGCGAGTGCGGGAACATCATCTGCTTGCTTGATTTCGATCTGATTGCCTTTGCCGACGCCCCACGTGCCCGTCACCCACTCGCCCACGCCATCGACGGTGAGCACCGCGGCCTCTTCAAACGGCGAGCACAGGAATGCGCTGGCGGCATGCGACATGTGATGTTCGCAGTACAGAATCTTTTCCGTCGGAATTCCCAGCTCGGCCGAAATCTTCGAGCCTACCCACAGCTTGTCGATCATCCACGTGATCATCGACTCGCGAAACACTTTGTACGACTGCGGATAGGTCTGCAGCACGCTCATCAAAATGCGGTCGAATTTACGGAACGGCTTCTCATAGAAGACCGCGTAGTCGATGTCGGCAGCCTTGATGCCGGCGCTCTCAAGACAGAACTGGATAGCGAGATGCGGGAAGCTGAAGTCGTGCTTGATGCGGCTGAAGCGCTCTTCTTCCGAGGCGGCAATGAGTTTGCCATCCTGCAATATCGCGGCGGCAGCGTCGTGGTAATAACAGGAGATTCCCAGGATATTCATGTCAGCCTTGGCGCCTGGCCTCTTCCAGCGTGTTGGGGGTGGGCGGATGGTCGAACCATTTCTCAGGGCGCTTCTTCATGTGCATGGAGTCGGAGAAAGCGCGTACCACCAGTCCGAAGGGCAGGATCAGCACGTAATAAATCAGCGTCAGCAGGATGCGAGCCTGGAAGTTGCCCAGGGCATGCCCAAACTTCTTCCAGCGTTCCGAGATCTTCGCCCGCAATGCAGCCGGCAAGCAGAACCAAACTGCGACGGCGAGGGCGACGACGGCCAGGACGGTCCGCCAATGCAGCTTAATGAAATGGAGCAACATCGTGCGCTTTTCCTTAGAAGAACGTGTAGATGAACGGCGCGATGGCGGAGCTCTGAGCCAGAATCAGCAACACGGCAAAGACCGCCAGCGTGATCAGAATGGGGGTCAACCACCAGCGCTTATTGCTCCAGAAAAAGGAAAACAGCTGTCCGGCGGTACTGAAACGCTGACCCGTCGTTCTAACGAAACCCATATCGCTCTCCCCAATAGTGCAGACTGGTGCGCAGACCAGAAGGGGTCTGTCGCTGCGCAAAAGACCGTGCCTGATTGTACCTTAGATTGTAGCGGTTCCGGCAAGCAGGAACTGCGCAAGCCCTGCCATCTACCCTATAATGGAACGTTATCCCCACCGTTCTCATCCATTCAGTAAGGGGTATTGATGGCCACAACTGAGTTTGCAGTGCACGACGCCGAACACGGTGCCGTGCGCGAACCCGTGATTAACAATTTCAGCATCCAGGTTGCCACCGTAAACGGATCAGGCTCGCAAAGCGCGAACACGGTCCTGCTGCGCACGATTTTTCAGATGGGCGTTCCGGTTTCCGGCAAGAACATGTTTCCGTCGAACATCGCCGGACTGCCCACCTGGTACACCATTCGCGCCAGCAAGAAGGGTTACGTCGCGCGCAAGAAGGAGATCGATTTTCTGATCGCCATGAATCCGGAGACCGCGCGCGAAGACGTGCTGTCGCTGACGCCGGGCGCGGTCGCGCTGTACGACGAGCCGCTGAAGCTGAACGAACTGCGCTCCGACCTGATCTTCTACCCCGTTCCGTACGACAAGATCACCGCGGCCGTCTGCCCCGAGTCGAAGCTGCGCAAGCTGGTGCAGGAACATGGTCTACGTCGGGGTGGTGGCCAAGCTGCTCAACCTCGACATGGCCGAAGTGGAGAAAGCGCTGCGCCGGCAGTTCGCCAAGAAGGTCAAAGCGGCGGAGCTGAACTGGAACGCCGCCAAGGCCGGTTACGATTACGCGGCGACTTCGCTGACCAAAGCTGACCCGTTCCTCATGGAGCGCATGAACGAGAATGCCGGGAAGATCATCATCGATGGCAACTCCGCGGCCGCCATGGGCGCGATGTTCGCCGGAGTGACGGTCGTGACGTGGTATCCGATTACGCCTTCCTCGTCGCTGGTCGAGAGCCTGATCGACTACATGAAGGCCTATCGCATCGGGCCGGACGGCAAGGCCACATTCGCGATCGTTCAAGCCGAAGACGAGCTGGCTGCGATCGGCATGGTTCTGGGCGCAGGATGGGCGGGTGCGCGTTCGATGACCGCGACCGCAGGCCCAGGCATCTCGTTGATGTCGGAGTTCGCCGGACTCGGCTACTACGTCGAGCTTCCCGGCGTGATCTGGGACATCCAGCGCGTGGGGCCGTCGACGGGATTGCCGACGCGCACGGCGCAAGGCGATATCTCTTTCGTCGCGCGGCTTTCGCACGGCGACACCAAGCATCCCATTCTGCTTCCCAGCACTCCGGCGGAATGTTTCACCATGGCAGGCGATGCCTTCGACCTCGCAGAACAGCTGCAGACGCCGGTATTCGTGCTGTCGGATCTCGATCTCGGCATGAACAACTGGATGTCGGAGCCATTCCAGTATCCCGACAAGCCGCAGAAGCGCGGCAAAGTTTTGTCGGCGGAGGATCTCGAGCGCCTGGGCGGATTCGCGCGCTACAAAGACGTCGACGGCGACGCGATCCCTTATCGCACCTTGCCCGGCACAGATCATGCCAATGCGGCATGGTTCGCGCGCGGCAGCGGTCACAACGAGAAGGGGCAATACAGCGAGCGTCCCGACGATTACGCCAATAACATGGATCGGCTGGCGCGCAAGTTTGAGACGGCGCGAACGCTGGTTCCCCGGCCCGAGTTGGTTCGCAACGAAGGCCACGAGATTGGGATCGTCGCCTATGGCACCTCACATCACGCGCTGGTCGAAGCCGCTGGATCAGTTGCAGACGGAATACGGCATGAAGGCCGACTATCTGCGGCTGCGCGCCTATCCCTTCACCCGTGAGACCTATGAGTTCATCGCCGCGCACCAGCGCGTTTACGTTGTCGATCAGAATCGCGACGGCCAGATGATGGAACTGCTGAAGCTCGACATCGCGGTCGCCGACATCGCCAGGCTGCGCAGCGTGCGCCACTACAACGGACTGCCGATCGACGCGCGCTCCGTTACCGACGAGATCATTTCCCAGGAGGGCAAATAAATGGCGGCCACCCTTACGCCGCAACCCGCAACCCCGCAACCGAAAACCAATCGCATCGGGCTCACCGTGCTTGACTACCGCGGCGGCAAGACTACGCTGTGCGCCGGTTGCGGCCACAATGCTATCTCCGAGCGCATCATCGATGCGTTTTACGAAATGGGCATCGCGCCCGAGCGCGTCATCAAGATGTCGGGCATCGGCTGCTCCTCGAAGACGCCGGCCTATTTCATGGGACGTTCGCACAGCTTCAATTCGGTTCACGGACGCATGCCATCGGTAGCGACCGGCGCGGTGCTGGCGAATTCCAAGGTGGTGGCGATTGGCGTCAGCGGCGACGGCGATACCGCGTCCATCGGCATGGGGCAGTTCGTTCACCTGATGCGGCGCAATCTGCCCATCGTCTACATCATCGAGGACAACGGCGTGTACGGGTTGACCAAGGGACAATTTTCCGCGACCGCCGACATCGGCTCGAAGCTGAAGACCGGCGTGATCAACGATCTGCCGCCGATTGACACTTGCGCGTTGGCGATCATGCTGGGCGCGACCTTCGTCGGACGCTCTTTTTCCGGCGACAAGAAGCAGCTGCACACCATGTTGAAGGCAGCACTCGCGCATCGCGGCACAGTGATGCTCGATGTGATCTCGCCTTGCACCACCTTCAACGATCACGAAGGTTCGACCAAGTCCTACAAGTTCGTAAAAGACCACGAAGAACCGCTGCACGATATGGACTTCGTGCCCCACTTCCACGATATCGCCGTGGATTACGAAGAGGGCACCAGCCTCAACGTCACCATGCACGACGGGTCGTCGCTACGACTGCGCAAGCTGGAGCACGATTACGATCCGACTGACAAAGTCGGAGCCGTGAAGCAGCTGATTGAATCGCACGATGCCGATGAAGTGCTGACCGGCGTGCTGTATGTGAACACCACGGCGCCGAACTTCATCGACATGATCAACATGACGGATCGTCCGCTGGCGACGCTGCCGGAGAGCGTCACACGGCCTTCGCGCGAGGCGCTGGAGGAGTGCATGGAGGAGTTGCGGTAAAGCAGCGGGTGCCCCACACAAGCCTTTCTTTGGCTTGTGTGGGTCTTCATTTAGCGGTTAGCAATTAGCTTTCGGTCGTTCGCGGACTAGCGGCTCTCTGATAGATTCGCTTTGTGTCAGGGCACGACTTCAGTGGTGCCGAAGAGTTGCAATAAGAAACGGGCTTTAGCCCCTGCACTGTCTTGATCGCTCTCCACGGCGCCGTGTAACCTGAAGCCGCACTGCTGAAAGCTAACAGCTCTTCTTGGGAAGGAACTTGTTTGGAACCCGGCGCGGTGAAGTCCTCGCAGACTGATCCTCCTCCACAGCAAAACCTGCCGACGCGCCCGTCGCGCGTTTTGCTGCTTCTCGTCTCATTCGCGATCTGCGTGCTTCTTTTCCTGTTGCTCGACGCCGCGTACAGCGCATTCCTCGTGCGCTCGCGTCCGGATACCAGTGCACAGGGGACCTGCTTCAAGTCCGATCCGGTGCGACATCATTCGCTGCAGGCGAACTGCACTTGCGAGCGGCATTGGGGCAAGAGTTCCTATCCCTTCGCGACCAACAACCTTGGCTTTCGCGATCAGGCGGTGCGGCAAGTTCCGCTTACCACCTCGCAGCCGCGGATTCTGCTGCTGGGTGACTCCTTCACCGAAGGCATGAGTGCGTGGCCTGATACCTATGTCGGCCAGATCGCGGCGCGCTTTCCGCAATACGAATTTCTCAACGGCGGGGTGGAGAGCTACGCTCCATCGAATTACCTGAACGTCGCGCGGCAACTGATCGAGAAGGGCGTGAAGTTCGATGAAGTCATCGTCTTCATCGACATGTCGGACGCGCAGGATGAAGCCGCGTTTTATCAGGACAAGAATCCGATGGGCGCGGTCGACGGCCCGGCACAGATCGTTCACAACGGCGGCCTGTGGACGAACCTGCGGGAGTTCATCACGAAACATCTGCTGATCACCAACAGCATCGTTAGTTACTTCGAGCGACTCGCGGTGAAGCACGGCCTCTACTCCCTCAATGTGGGACATGGGCCGTTGTTCGATCTGGAGCGGTCGGCGTGGACCTATCGCCCGGTCTCCGACAGCGAGCCATACGAAATCGGATATGCGCCGCTGGGCTTGGAAGCGGGGCTACGAAAAGAAGAATCGAAGATGACTACGCTGTGGAAGGAACTGCAGCAGCGCGGCATTCCCATCAGCGTGGTGGTTTATCCGTGGCCGGCGCAGGTTGCGCATGACAAAGTGGAGTCGCGCCAGGTGACCATGTGGCGCGACTGGTGTAATGGCAAGTGCGAACGCTTCATTACGGTCTTTCCGGAGTTCTTTGCGGTCAAAGAACGCGTGCCCGCCGGGCAAGGCGGGGTGCTGGTATATGCAGGATTTCATCTTCGGCGATGAGCACTATTCGCGGGCGGGCAATGCGATTGTGGCGAATGCAGTGGCAACGAGCTTAGAGGCCGAGCCACCGAGGAAAGTGCCGCAATGATTTACGCCGGCGCGCCTTCGACCGCGAAGTATTGCGCCATGTTGCGGAACTTGTCGTAACGCGCTTTCAGCAGCTGATCGACCGGCAACTTCTCCAGCACAGACAGATGCTTCTCGATGGCATCGGCGACCGCATTGGCCGCGGCATCGTAATCATGCTGTGCTCCGCCGGGCGGCTCGGGGATAATGTCGTCGCAGATGCCGAGCTGCAAAATATCTTTCGCGGTGATGCGCAGGGCCTGCGCTGCAACATCTTTCTTGCTGGAATCGCGCCACATGATTGAGGCGCAGCCCTCGGGCGAGATCACCGAGTAGATACTGTTCTCCATCATGAGCACGCGATCGGCAACGGCAATCGCCAGCGCGCCGCCACTGCCGCCTTCGCCGGTGATGATGGCGATGAACGGAACTTGCAGCCGCGCCATCTCGCGCAGATTGTGGGCGATGGCTTCGGCTTGTCCGCGCTCTTCCGCGCCCAGTCCGGGATACGCGCCCACGACATCGATGAGCGAGATGATCGGACGTCGCCACTTCTCGGCAAACTTCATCGCCCGCAGCGCCTTGCGATAACCTTCAGGATTGGGCTGGCCAAAGTTGCGATGGACGCGCTGCTTGGTGTCGCGACCTTTCTGCGTGCCCAGCACCAGCACTTCCCTGCCACCGCGAAGCCGCGCCATGCCGCAGATCATCGCGGGATCGTCGCCAAAAGAGCGGTCGCCATGAATCTCGCTGAAGTCGGAGAAGATGCGCTCAATGTAATCGAGCGGATACGGCCGGTTAGGATGCCGCGCCAGCTCGGTGCGCTCCCACGCCGTCAGTTCGCCCGAGATCTGCCGCTTGAGCGATTCGACGCGCTCGTGCAGCGCCATCAACTGCTTCTGCGCCTCCTGATTGTTGCCGGCGGCGGCGTGCAGTTGCTGAATCTGTTCTTCAATTCGCTGGAGTTCTTCTTGCGCTTTGGAAGCAGCTTCCATATTGGGGTCGTTTTGCTTGGTTGCGGCCCGGAACATCGCTTCTGCCGCGTAGATCCAGAAGTCCAAGGCGGACAGCATTCCGGATTGCGCAGGCGTCAGTTGGGTTTCCTCGGCCACAACAGTTCGGTTCGCGAAAAAGCGACGTGCTTCACCACGGAGGCACGGAGGACACCGAGTCAAGCTTGGAGGTAAAGAAACTCCGTGCTCTCTGTGCCTCCGTGGTGAAAAGACTCTGACAACTTCTAATCAATTGATGACGCGCACGCTGCCGCGGCCGCACAGCTCTTCCACGCGGCTGATGAATGCCCGGTCCGGCAACACATTATAGCCTTCCGCCTCCATCACCACCGTAAAGTCGCCTTTGCGCTCCAGATCGAAGAGCACGCGCGCCTCGCCTTTGCGCTCGCGGCACAGCATCTGCAAATCGTCAATCGTGGCTGTGGACGCGCTTTCCAACGGTACCTTGATGCGCAAGTGCGTGGGCAGCTTGGGCTGCGCGTCTTCCAGCGGCGTGATGTCGCCAATCATAACTTTCGGATTCGAGCCTTCTTCCACGCGCACGCCGCCCTTGACCAGCACGGGAACGGTGAGCTTCAGTCGATCCGCCAGCCGGCGATACGGCTCGGCAAAGCACAGCACATCGACCGAGCCGTTCATGTCTTCAAGCTGTCCCTGCGCGTAGAGATCACCCTTCTTCGACTTCGCGACGCGAATGCCCTTCAGAATTCCGCCAACGAGGACTTCGTCCCTGCCGGTGGATGATTTCAACTCGCCGATGTCGGTAGTCGAGAGCGCGTGAAAGTCGGCCAGCTTGTCCTGATACTTCTCCAGCGGATGCCCGGTAATGAAGAAGCCAAGGATCTCCTTCTCGAAGCCGAGGCGCTGATGCTCGTCCCAATCAGGCGTGTTGGGCAGCGGCTTCTCGGTGGCGTGATTTTCTTCGTCCTGCTGGAATACGCCGAAGAGGCCGTGCTGGCCGAGTGCGGCGTCCCTCTGCTCCTTCGCCGCGTGCTCCATTGCGCTGTCGACCACGGCCATCAGCTGAGCGCGGCGGCCCAGCGCGTCCATCGCGCCGCTCTTGATCAGCGACTCGACAACGCGCTTGTTCAGCAGATGAAGATCGACCGTCTCGCAGAACTGATAGAACGAGCGGAACGCGCCGTCTTTCTTGCGCCCGGCGACGATGGATTCAATGGCGTTGTGGCCGACGTTCTTCACCGCAGCCAGTCCGAAGCGAATCGCTTCGCCGTGCGGCGTGAAGTAGGCGTCGCTCACATTGATGTCGGGCGGCTCGACGGGAATGCCCATCTCACGACACTCGTTGATGTACTTGACGACATCGTCGGTGCTGCCGGAAACGGAGGTGAGCAGCGCGGCCATGAACTCGACCGGATAGTGCGTCTTGAGATACGCGGTCTGATAGGCGAGCAGCGCATACGCCGCCGCGTGCGATTTGTTGAAGCCGTAGCCGGCAAACTGCTCCATCAGGTCGAAGAGCTTCTCGACCTTCTTGGCGTTGAAGCCGCGCTCGGTTGCGCCGCGCGCGAAGCGTTCGCGCTGCTTGGCCATGGCTTCAGGATCTTTCTTGCCCATGGCGCGGCGCAGCAGATCGGCCTCACCCAGCGAGTAGCCCGCCAATCGGTTGGCGATCTGCATCACCTGCTCCTGATAGAGGATGACGCCCAGCGTCTCTTTCAGGAGTGGTTCCAGCTCGGGCAGCTCGTATTCGATTTTTCGGCGTCCCCACTTGCGCTCGATGAAGTCTTCAATCATGCCGCCCTGAATAGGGCCGGGGCGATAGAGCGCGTTCAGTGCGGTGAGATCTTCGACGACGGTCGGCTTGTAGCGGCGCAGCACGTCGCGCATGCCATGCGATTCAAACTGGAAGACGCCCGAGGTCAATCCGGTGTGGAAGACCTTTTCGTAGGTCACCTGATCGTCGAGCGCGAGCTTCTCCAGATCGATGCGATGGTTGCGGGTCTGCTCGATCAGTCGCAGCGCATCGTCGATGATGGTGAGCGTGGTGAGCCCGAGGAAGTCCATCTTCAGCAGGCCCAGCTTCTCCACCGCCTTCATGTCGTAGGCGGTGACGATTTCCTCGTTCTTGGTGCGATGCAGCGGGACCAGTTCGGTCAGCGGCTGCGGCGCGATGACGACACCCGCGGCGTGAACGCCGGCGTTGCGAACCAGACCTTCCAGCTTCTTCGCGGTGTCGATCAGCTCTTTGGTCTGCGGCTCGTTTTCGTAAGCACTGGCCAGCGGCTGGTGAATCCTTCAGCGCCTGGTCGATGGTGATGTTCAGCGTCGGCGGCACCATCTTCACGATGCGCTCGACTTCGGCGTAAGGGATGTCCATGGCGCGGCCGGAATCCTTCATGGCGGCCTTGGTGGCCATGGTGCCGAAGGTGATGATCTGCGCTACCTGATCGCGGCCGTACTTCTGGGTGACGTACTCGATGACCTCGCCGCGGCGATTCATGCAGAAGTCGATATCGATGTCGGGCATGCTGATGCGCTCGGGATTGAGGAAGCGCTCGAACAGCAACTCGTTGGCGAGAGGATCAATGTCCGTGATGGAGAGCGCGTAGGCCACGAGCGATCCGGCAGCCGAGCCGCGGCCCGGGCCAACGGGAATGTTGCGCTCTTTGGCGTAGCGGATGAAGTCCCACACGATGAGGAAATATCCCGAGAACTGCATCTGGCGGATCATTTCGATCTCGCGCGTGAGGCGCTTCTCGTAATCGTCGAGCGAGTGCTTCAGCCGCCCCATGGCCTGCAACTCGCGCAGGATGTTCAGCCGCTTGGCAAAGCCTTCGCGGGTGACGTGCTCGAAATAATCCGGCAGCGTATAGCCATCGGGTACGACGAACTGCGGGAACGGGTCGTGGACTTTTTCCAGGCGAATATTGCAGCGCTCTGCGATCTCCATCGTGCGCGCGAGCACGCGCTCATAGCCGTGGAAGACCTTCGCCATCTCCGCACCAGTCTTCACAAAGAACTGATTGCCGTGAAACTTCAGCCGGTTGGTATCGTTGATCGACTTGCCGGTCTGGATGCAGACCATCACGTCCTGCGCGTGCGCGTCATCTTCGCAGAGGTAGTGGCTGTCGTTAGTCGCGACCAGCGGCAGACCGAGATCCTGTTCGAGCTTCAGCAGGTTCGACTGAATGCGCTGCTCGTCGGGAACGCCCTGGTCCTGAATTTCGAGATAGAAATTACCTTTGCCGAAGATGTCGGTGAAGGTCGAGGCGGCCTCGCGAGCGGCATCGTACTTGCCTTCGACAAGATTCTCGGCGACCTCACCCTTCAGACACGCGGAGAGGGCGATCAGTCCCTGCGAGTGCTCGGCGAGAAATTTCTTGCTCACGCGCGGCTTGTAATAGAAGCCGTGCAGCGAGGCTTCGGAGACAATCTTGACCAGGTTGCGATAGCCGAGATCGTTTTCAGCGAGAACGATGAGATGGTTGTAGCTGTCGCCTTCGGGCGAGGCGCGATGATCTTCCTTCTTGCAGATGTAAAGCTCGCAACCGAGGATGGGCTTGACGCCCGCTTCTTTGGCGGCGTTGACGAAGGTGACCGCGCCGAAGATGTTGCCGTGGTCGGTCATGGCGACCGCGGGCATGCCGAGCTCTTTCACGCGTCCGACCAGGCGCTCGATCTCGCAGGCGCCGTCGAGCATGGAGTAGTCGGTGTGAAGGTGAAGGTGGACGAATTCGGGTTGTGACATCGCTACTTCTATTTTATGCGTTCGGGGCGGCGGCTGCGGTCTGTGGAAGAGGTGGAAAAGAGGGATAGATTTGCGCCTTGACGTAATTTTGGGTGTCATCCTGAGCGGAGCCCGCAAGGGCGGAGTCGAAGGACCCCTATCCTGAGCCAGTCCGGGCGACCGTAGGGTCCCTCCACACGCCCGCTGCAAGCGGGCTCGAATCGGGATGAAACATCAGGCTTCATTTACGCCTGAGGTTGGTAGCGCCTTTGCTAGTCTGTACCGCATGAACCACAGCTTGTTGCTTACGCTCGCAGGAATCGTTGCCGGCGCCATTGCCGCGATCTCGGGATTCGGCATCGGCAGCATTCTCACGCCGTTGCTGGCCGCGTCGATCGGGACGAAGCTGGCCGTCGCGATCGTCTCGATTCCCCATTTCATCGGAACGGCGCTGCGCTTCGCTGTGATTCGCCAGCACGTCGACCGGCACGTGCTGTGGAGCTTCGGCATCACCAGTGCTGCCGGCGGATTGGTCGGCGCGCTGCTGCACATCTGGCTGCGCAGTGTGGTGCTGGGATACGTGCTGGGGGCGCTACTGGTGTTCGCGGGAGTCATGGGCATCACGGGACTGGCTGCGCGAATGCGATTCGGCAGAGCGCACGGGATGGGTTGCCGGAGCGCTGTCGGGAATGTTCGGAGGACTGGTCGGCAATCAGGGCGGAATTCGCTCGGCGGCGCTGCAGGGATTCGGACTGCAGCGCGATGCGTTCGTCGCCACGGCGACGGCGATTGCGCTGCTGGTGGATGTCTTTCGCATGCCGGTGTACGCGGCGCTGCAGTGGCGTCAGATTGCGCGCAGTGGCCAGCGGCTGCGATCGCGACGATTGGCGTGGTGGTCGGGACGCTCTCGGGCAAGTGGATGCTGCGGCGCATTCCGCAGAATGTGTTTCGGATGATCGTCGCCAGCATTATCCTGGCGCTGGGAATCTGGATGCTGGTGCATCCGGGAGCGTGATTGCCACAGACTCAGCCTCCGGCAAAGGTCAATCTACGCCTGGACCGGAGGTGAAATCGTCACAGATGACGACTCCACCCGCAGCAATTTATCCTTCCGCATGGAACGCGGCGCTGAAGCGCCGCACTACCTTTATGCCAAAGAATCCCGCTTACATCGCTGCCCATATTCGGCGTGTACTCCAGGACGGTGCGTCGGCGCCGCACACCGAGGAAGTTCAGCGCTTCTTCAAACACGAAATCAAATCGCGTGGCTGGTATACCGCCGAGTTGCGCAAACTCGCGGTGCGTTTTCGGCGGACGATTCTTGCGGAGCACGACTTGCCGTATCTGCTGCAGGTGGCGGACCAGCTGTTTGGCGGACGGGTACTGGAGGAAAAAGTATTCGCCGTCTTGATGCTGCAAGGTGTGGTCGGCGAGTTCGGTAAGAGCGAGTTCAAGATGTTCGAGAGCTGGCTGGACCGCGTGAGCACATGGGCTGACCACGATGGGCTGGTGCAATACCTGCTGGGCCCGATGATCGCTCGTGACGAGTCGCTGCTGACGCGGCCGCCGCGCTGGGCGAAGTCGAAGAAGCGCTGGCATCGGCGGGCGGCAGCCGTCAGCTTGATTCACAGCACGCGTCAGCATAAGAATTTCGCTCACGTTCAGCTCATCACCGAGATGCTCTTAGCCGACGAGGATGACATGGTGCAGAAGGGACTGGGCTGGCTGCTGCGCGAGGCGGCGAAGTTCAATCCGGAGCAGACGGTACGATATCTGATGACGATTCGGGAGCGCGCGCCGCGATTGGTGCTGCGCACCGCGTGCGAGACGCTGCCGGAGGAGACGCGCGAACGGGTGCTTGGGAAGAAGCGTCTAGCGGCCGGCGCGTAGATGGTGTGACGGCGTTGTGCCGTCCCCGAGGGACTCGTCTCTTGCGATTGCCGTCCCACCGCTGAAGCGGTGGGCTTTCTTATGCTGCGCCCGAGGCGCGAGATTATGCTACCGCGAGGCTCTGCGGCACGAGGCTCGTTGATCGAGTCCGGCGGGTTGAGTCTCACGGCTTATGGTAAGTGGGTCACGGCATGGCTCGCGGCTCGTAGCTCGTAGCCCTGAGCTGGCGGGTCGTGGCTAGTTGCTAATTGCTAATTGCTAGTCGCTTCCTTTCCAACTGCCATTGTCATTTACAATTACATTCGCAATGAATCTCCCAGAAATTCAAGCGGCGCTGCGCGACGGCGGCCACGAGTGCTGGCTCTTCTACGATCATCATCATCGCGATCCTATTGCTTATCGCGTACTCGGCTTGCCGGCGAACATGCTGGTCACGCGCCGTTGGTTCTACGTGATTCCGGCGCAAGGCGAGCCGGTGAAGCTAAATCATCGGATCGAGAGCCATCATCTCGACTCGCTGCCCGGCAGCAAGATGGAGTACTCGGCGTGGCAGGAGCTGTGGCAAAACCTGGAGACGATGCTCAAGCCGTACAAGCGCGTCACCATGCAGTACTCGCCCAATAACCAGATTCCGTACATCTCGCTGGTCGACGCGGGAATGCTGGAGTTGATTCCGCAGCTTTGGCAAGGAGATCGTCAGCTCGGCGAACCTGGTGGCGCGATTTGAAGCGACGCTCAGCGAAGCGCAGATCGCGTCGCACTTCAAAGCTCGCGATAGCGTCGACAAGATCACAGCGGCGTTCTTCCAGGAAGTCGGACGGCGCGCGCGCAACGGCGGCACGCACGAATTCGAGATGCAGCAGTGGATCATGGAAGCGTTCCAGCGCGACGGGCTGGAGACGTGCGATCCGCCGAATGTCAGCGTGAACCAGCACAGCGGCGATCCGCACTACGAGCCGAGTTCCGCGAACTCCGCGCCGATCAAGCAGGGCGACTTCGTGCTGCTCGATATCTGGGCACGCTGCGCCAAACCGGAAAATTCCGTCTACTACGACATTACGTGGACAGGCGTGGTCGGCACGCCCAGCGACAAGCAGCGCGAGATCTTCGACGTGGTGCGCGGCGGGCGCGACGTGGGCATTCAGAAGGTGCAGCAGGCGTTCGAGGCCAAGAAGAAGATTCACGGCTGGGAGGTCGACCAGGCGGTGCGCGAGTTTATCGACGCGAAAGGCTGGGGCAAGTATTTCATTCATCGCACCGGCCACTCGATTACCAACGACATCCACGGCAACGGCGCGAATCTTGATAATCTGGAGACCAAGGACGATCGCGAGATCCTGCCCAACACCTGCTTCTCGGTCGAGCCGGGAATTTACCTGCCGGAGTTCGGCGTGCGCAGCGAAGTGAATATGATGGTGCGCGGCGGCAAAGGCGAAGTGACCGGCCGGATCCAGAGCGAGTTGGTGCTCATCTGATGGCGAATCCGCAAAACTCAGCAACCATGTCGCGCTCGGGCAAGGACGCGGCGCAGACGAATTCGATGGCGCTGATTGCGCCGCTGGCAGGATGGTTCCTGCCTGGCCTGGGGCACTTCATCCAGCGCCGCTGGATTCGCGGCGCGCTGCTGATGGCATCGGTGTTCGTGATGTTCTTCTTCGGGCTGGGCATGCAGGGCAAGGTGTACTCGTTCAACACCGGAGACCTGCTCGACATCCTGGGATTCATCGGCGACCTGGGCTCAGGTCTGCTGTATTTTGCGGCGCGGGCGATGGATTGGGGCATCGGAAACATTCATCGCGCGGTGGCGGATTATGGGACGAAGTACATCGTGGTCGCCGGACTGCTGAATATCATCGCCGCGGTGGACGCTCACCACATCGCGATCGGGAAAAAACCGTAATGCCGCTCCTCGCTCTTCGCTGTTCGCCAGAAGGCTACAAACGTCGGACTAGCATCCGGCGAAGAGCGAATAGCGAAAGGCGAAAAGCGATTTCTTAACCATGACCTTCGAACTCTCACACTTCAACGCCGCACTGATCTTCGCGATCTGCGCGTCGACCGTTTTTGGCATCACGCAGCGCAACACCTCGCGCGACATGTTCAAATACGGAGCCTATTGCTTCGCCCTGTTCATCGGTGGAGTGATCGTGGCGGCGTGGGTGATGTGGGCGATCAAGCACTAAAGACAGTGGCTAGTGGTCGGTAGCTAGAAAAAGCGCGCAGAGACGGAGTATTCAAACGAATGCCCGCCCGCTAATCGGTCTCTTCCTGATAGATTCGCACTCGGCCAACTTCGACGATCCACAGCTTTGCGTAGAGGTCCTCGCGGCCCAAGGCCTCCAGTAGAGTGACGCAGAGCTCCTCCAGATGTGATGTGGAAAGCGGCTTCGATGGGCGAAGGATCGCGATCCCGCAATAGTTCGACGGCCGGAATCGCATCGGGTTTCCAAAATCTAAGTCCAGCGTGACGAGTGCGCGTTCCTCGTGGCGACAGAGTTGAATGACATCGACGTCTGCTGCACCGCAGACGTTCTGACTGGCTATCGAAGAAGTATCGTGTCCAGCGGATTGGAAGAGCTGGAAGGCTCGTCTTCCCAAGTTTTCGTCGAGTTTGATCTTCAAGGTTTGGTTTCTAGCGGCACATCAACGAACCGTTCCCGCGACATATCTGCAGCGTAGGCAAGACATGCCAGGATGTCCGCCTCCTCGAGTTGCGGATAGTCCTTGAGAATCTCGGTCGTAGTGGCCCCTTCGGCGAGAAGGTCGAGGATCAGCGAAACCCAGATGCGATGTCCGCGAATGCACGGCTTGCCGAAACAAACATCGGGATCGATGGCGATGCGCTTTAAGAGTTGTTCGTGCTGAATCATGGCGAACTCTGGCTAAGGATAGCACCAAGTCAGTGGCTGGTGGCTGGAGTGGTCAAGTGCGCTCCCCAAACCGCAATAATTTTCTGCAAATTTGCTAACCGCCACCGTTCTTCTTGTGAGAACAAGCGCGGCCGGTTGCTGCGAAGCGCAACCGAAGGGCTGAAGGCAGACTGTGCCTGCGCTTGGACGCACTTCGCAGGAGGCCGCAATGTATCGACGCTGGGCGGTGGTCTTTCTGTTGTTCGCTTCTATCGGATGGTGTCAGCAAAATTCGGCGCCATCGCTCACCATCTACAACCAGGACTTTGCGGTGGTTCGCGAAAACATTCCTTTGCAACTCACTGGCGGAATAAATCAGATTAGCTTCGAGGGCGTGACTTCGTTTCTTGAGCCCAGCTCGGTGATGCTGCGCGATCCCGCCGGCAAGCTGCACTTCAGCATTCTGGAGCAGAACTACCGCACCGACATCGCGTCGCAGCAGAACCTGCTGCGCGCCTATGAGGGCAAGGAAATTGAATTTCAGGTAGCAGCGGGCCAGATCGTTCGCGGAAAGATCATTCGCGCCGGCGGCCCGATGTATGGCGGCAACGGCTGCTATGGCGGAAATTGCGGCTACTCCGGCGAGACGATTGTCGAGTTCGACGGCAAGATTCAGTTTGGACTGCCCGGTACGCCGATCTTTCCTGCGCTGCAAAATGAATCGTTGCTGAAGCCCTCGCTGAACTGGCTGCTGCAATCGGACCGCAGCGCGTCGCTCGCCGCCGAACTCAGCTACATTACCGCTGGCCTGACATGGGAGGCCAGCTATAACGTGGTCGCCCCGGAAAACGGCGATCTGCTGGACATGAGTCGGCTGGGTGACGCTGCAAAACCACAGCGGCCATACCTTCGAGAACGCGCGGCTGCAGCTGATGGCAGGCGAGGTAAACAAAGTAAAGCAGCAGCAAGGGTGGAGTACGGCGCAGTCTGTCGAAGTGACCGCGGCAGCTCCGCTGATAGGAGCGGCAGTCAAGGAAAGTGCATTGGACGAATATCACCTCTACAGCCTGCAACGGTCCTCGACGCTGGAGAATGGCGAGACCAAGCAGGTGGAGTTTCTGCGCGCGAACGGCATTCCGTCGAAGCGGCTGTACATCTACGAGGGCTACATGCTGCCGGAAAATCTGCGCAGCAATTGGGAATATCAGTTTCAGCAGCCCAACATCGGCGTGACCAGCAACAAGCAGGTGTACATCATGCGCGAGTTTCGCAACTCGGAGGCGGATCATCTGGGCATGCCGCTGCCGCGCGGACGGATGCGCTTCTACCGCCGCGATAGCGATGGCCGGCTGCAATTCATCGGCGAAAATGAAATTCAGCACACGCCGAAAGATGAGACGCTGCGGGTTTATACCGGCAACGCGTTCGACATCGTGGCCGAGCGCACGCGCACCGAGTTCCGGACGGACGGCGCACAACGCTGGATCGACGAGACCTACGTGATCAACCTGCGCAATCACAAGAAGGAAGCCGTCGCGGTGCAGGTGGTGGAGCACCTGTATCGCTGCGACAACTGGACGATCACGTCGAAAACGTCGGATTACGTGAAGAAGGACAGCCACACGGTGGAGTTCACCGCGAACATCCCACCGGATGGCGAGCAGAACGTGACGTATAGCGTGCACTACACGTGGTGAAAAAGCAGTTGTCAGTTGCCGGTTGTCAGTTGTCAGAAAATCAAAAACCCCATCCAAGCAAAACCAGCTTGGGTGGGGCATCCGAGATTCTGCGGCCCAGGTTAGCCCAACCGAAGGGCGAACCTGGGGCACCAGGCCACCAAGTTCATCTGGATTTGTGGATCGTGTGACGACTACATTTTGGTCATGGCGCTGGCGCTGGCGACGCACTGCCATTTGCCGTTCGCCATCTTCATCCAGGTATCAACCCAGTTTTCCTTCTGGTCGATCGACTTACCGGCCGATGTACCTTTGCCTTGCCATGAGCCGGTCGCAATTGCCGTATTTCCGTGAACGGTCACTTTGATATTGCTGACTTCGTTCATCTGCCACTTCGCGCCCTTCATTCGGTCCAGCATCTGAGCCTTGGTGTAGAGGCCACCATCACTGTCGAGCTCGACGAAGCTGTCGGCCAGGTTGGCAGCGACTGCGTCGACGTTGCCCGCCTTCGAGTTCGACGCCCACGCCTGCTCCATTTGCGTAACCGCCTGAGCGACGCCGCCTCCGGCCTTCATGTTGTCGCCCATCTGCGCGACGAGCGGCAGGGCCAGCATAAGTACTCCAAACAACACCAACATCTTCTTCATGGGATGTCCTTTCCTTCCCTGGAATGCAGGGGTGGTTGAATCAGTTTGAACGTCTGGTAACGATGGCGGAATTGTACATCTAATAGGGCGGCTGTCGGTTGTCGGCAAAACAAATGCCCCGCCCTAGCCAAGCGAAGGCTAGAACGGGGCACCCAATGAAACCGAGTCGTCAGTGTCAGTTGTCACGAAAATCAAAAACCCCACTCAAGCAAACTGCGCTTGAGTGGGGCACCCGTTTCTTGGTTGTTCTAGCTCTTAGCTAATCGCTAATGGCTAATTGCTGCCTTTAGTACATTCCGCCCATGCCGCCGCCGCCGTGAGGCATCGCCGCTTCCTTCTTGTCTTCCGGAATCTCGGAGACCAGGGCTTCGGTGGTGAGCATCAGGGCCGCGATCGAGCCGGCGTTCTGCAGCGCGGTGCGCGTGACCTTGGTGGGATCGATGACGCCGGCCTTGACCAGGTCTTCGAACTTATCGGTCTGCGCGTTGTAGCCGAAGTTGTGCTCCTTCGTTTCGCGGATGCGGCCGACAACGATAGCACCCTCTTCGCCGGCGTTGATGACGATCTGACGCAGCGGCTCTTCCAGTGCGCGACGCACGATGTTGCCGCCGATCTTCTCGTCGCCTTCCAGCTTCAGCGCTTCGATGGCCTCGGCGCAGCGCATCAGCGCAACACCGCCGCCGGGAACGATGCCTTCCTCCACCGCAGCGCGGGTGGCATGCATCGCATCTTCAACGCGGGCTTTCTTTTCCTTCATTTCGGTTTCGGTAGCCGCGCCGACCTTGATGACGGCAACGCCGCCGACCAGCTTCGCCAACCGCTCCTGCAACTTCTCGCGGTCGTAGTCGCTGGTGGTCTTCTCGACCTGGCCGCGGATTTCCTTCACCCGGCCTTCGATGTCGGTGTGCTTGCCCTTGCCTTCGACGATGGTGGTGTTGTCCTTGTCGATGGTGATCTTCTTGGCCTGGCCGAGATCCTGCGATCTGGACGTTCTCCAGCTTGATGCCGAGATCTTCGGTGATGGCCTTGCCGCCGGTCAGAATCGCGATGTCCTGCAGCATGGCCTTGCGGCGATCGCCGAAGCCCGGAGCCTTGACGGCCGCGACGTTCAGCGTGCCACGCAGCTTGTTGACGACCAGGGTCGCCAGCGCTTCACCTTCCACGTCCTCGGCGATGATCACCAGCGGACGTCCGCCCTTGGCGATCTGCTCGAGCAGAGGAAGCAGGTCCTTCATCGAGGAGATCTTCTTCTCGTGGATGAGGATGTAGGCGTTCTCCACCACCGCTTCCATGCGCTCCGGATCGGTGACGAAGTAGGGAGACAGGTAGCCGCGGTCGAACTGCATGCCTTCGACGACTTCCAGCTGGGTCTCCATCGTCTTGGACTCTTCCACGGTGATGACGCCGTCCTTGCCAACCTTCTTCATGGCCTCGGCAATGATGGTGCCGATGGTCTCGTCATTGTTGGCGGAGATGGTGCCGACCTGCGCGATCATGTCGCCGGTAACCTTCTGCGAGAACTTGTCGAGCGCCGAGCCCTTGCGGTTGCCGTCTTCATCGACGGTGCCGACAGATGGCGGCAACGGCCTTCTCGATGCCGCGCTTCAGGGCCATCGGGTTCGCGCCGGCGGCAACGGTCTTGACGCCTTCGCGATAGATGGCCTGCGCCAGAACGGTCGCGGTGGTGGTGCCGTCGCCGGCAACGTCGGAGGTCTTGGAAGCGACCTCGCGCACCATCTGCGCGCCCATGTTCTCGAGCGGGTCCTTCAGCTCGATTTCCTTGGCTACGGTGACGCCGTCCTTAGTAATGAGCGGCGAACCGAATTTCTTCTCGATCACGACGTTGCGGCCCTTGGGACCGAGCGTGACCTTTACCGCATCCGCCAGAACATTCACGCCGCGAAGAATCGACTGGCGCGATTCTTCGCCATGCAGAATTTGCTTTGCCATTGTTTCTTCTCCTAGTGAATTTTCAAAGAGCTGTTGCCAGTTGTCAGTTAGACCGTGAGCTACCGAGCTTCCGTGGGCTCGTGACTCGCTACAACTTCTGTCACCGTCGCGAATTGCGCGCGAACAGCTTGCTGCCGATGCTTCAAGCTGGCATAGCCCAACTGGCAACTGGCTCACTCGCGGCTAGAGCTACTTCTTCGCCGCGTGCTCTTTGGGCTTGGCGGCGCCTTCCAGGATGCCGAGGACTTCTTCCTCGCGCATGATCAGGAAGTCTTCGCCGTCGATCTTGATCTCGGTGCCGGCATACTTGCCGAACAGGACGCGATCGCCCGCCTTTACATCCAGCGGGAAGGTCTCGCCTTTATCGTTGCTCTTGCCCCGGCCCACGGAGATCACTTCGCCCTCTTGCGGCTTGTCCTTGGCGCTGTCGGGGATGATGATTCCGCCACGCGTGGTTTCCGCCTCTTCAACGCGGCGAATCACGATGCGGTCGTGCAGGGGAGTCAGCTTGGTAGACATTCGTCGAACTCCTTTTCTTGAAATTCAGTCTGGATTTTCTGCTCACTGCTCCAGCTTGGCGCCGACTTCAGCGCTTCAGCCGGAAATAATGAAGTTTTGGGATAACGAGGTTTTGAGGAGTGGGAGCGCAAACCGTGTTAGCACTCACTTCTCACGAGTGCTAATATAACCGCGCGAATCACGGGTTGTCAATAGGCAGCATGAGCGTGATGCGCTCATATCTCGACAATGATCTCGTTATCTTACTTAGATACAGTCACTTACATAAAATGTCCAGGAAAGGCTATAGAACGCTGTACGGCGAGAGTGGTGGCAACGAAGGGAGAGAGCAGAGAAAGTGGGTGCAACAAACGGGTTGCGATTGGAATAGTGATACATCTGTTGCTCAACCATTTGATAAGAGTGATGCGCGCTGAAGTTTGTGTAAAAGGACTAGCGAGCGGTACTGGCTGCAGTGGCAGCGCAAGACTACGGGAGGAATCGATGAGCTGCAGTCGAGACGTCGGAAATCCAGCTTTTGAAAATCGCGTCATGCTGTTTAGCTATTGCGTTGCAGCGGCGTGGCTGCGTCGGGCAAAACCTGACCACGATATTAAGTTTCAACGGGACCGACGGACTGGGCCGTACTTCGAGACGCTGGTGCAGGGCGCAGATGGCAACTGTACGGAACAACCATGAAGGCGGAACCAGCAACGCAGGTACGGTGTTTCAGGTCAATCCCAGCACCGGAGTCTTGACGAGCTGCATAACTTCACCGTCGCGACAATGACGGCCGAAATCCAGGCGCTGGACTGGTGCTTGCCAAGGACGGAAACTTCTATGGCACAACTACCGGAGGGGGAGCCAACTCCTGGGGCACAGTCTTCAAGATGACGCCGGCGGGGACGGTGACCTGCTGCACAGTTTTGGTGTGACTGACGGCAGTCAACCCTGGTCGGGGCTGGTGCAGGCTAGCGACGGCAACTTCTACGGAAGCACGACCTTCGGCGGGACCAATCAGATTGGGACTATCTTTAAGGTCACGTCCAGCGGCACGTTGAGCTCGCTCTACAGCTTCGCCGAAGCCGACGGGGCCATACCCTACGACAGCCTGACCAAGGCACCGACGGGAACCTCTACGGGACAGCGATCAACGGCGGAGCCAAGAATGACGGCACGGTGTTCAAGATCACGACCGGCGGTACGCTTACCCTGCTGCACAGCTTCAGCGGCACCGACGGGGCGCACCCCTACGGCAAGCTGGTACAGGCTACGGACGGGAACTTCTACGGGACAACATCAGCGGGGGGATCCGCTAGTGCCGGTACAGTGTTCAAGATTACGTCAAGTGGCACGCTCACCACGCTGCACAATTTCGATGGAACTACCGGCTCCGCCCCATTTGCCGGGTTGATTCAAGCGACCGACGGCAACTTCTATGGCACAACGGCGATAATTTCGACCATCTTCCGAATGACTTCGCAGGGAACGCTGACGACGCTATACACCTTCCAGCCGGTCAGGCCCGTATGGTGGGCTATTGCAGGGGAACAACGTCTTCTACGGCACAACCAATTCGGGTGGAGCGTCGGGGGCAGGCTCGGTCTACAGTCTGGCGCCGGGACAGTATCTGGTTCCCGTGACGCCGTGCCGCCTGGTGGACACGCGTAACCCCGACGGCCCGTTCGGCGGCCCGGCAATTCCAGGCAACACCTCGCGCAGCTTTGACCTGCCGCAAAATCCCAACTGTAATATTCCGGCCAGCGCTGCCGCGTATTCGTTGAACGTCACGGTGGTGCCGCATGGCCCACTGGGATATCTCGAGATCTGGCCCACCGGACAACCCCGGCCTGTGGTCTCGACCATGAATTCTCCCGACGGCCGCATCAAGGCGAATGCCGCGATTGTACCGGCTGGCCTGGGCGGCCCATCAGCGTCTACGTCACCGACACCACCGATGTAGTCCTCGATATCGACGGCTATTTTGCGGAGACCGGCACTGATACGTTGCAGTTCTATCCGCTGGTTCCGTGCCGAGTGGTGGACACCCGCAAAGGATCGACTCAGCCTCAAGGACTTGGGCCGCCGACGTTCGGCAACCTGGAAAGCCGCGACTTGCCGGTGCTGTCGAAGAGTCCTTGCTTCCAAGGACTGCCGAACCAGCCGAAGGCATACTCGTTCAACGTAACGGTGGTGCCCAATCCTGCTGGTCTGTCGCTGAACTATCTGACCATATGGCCGAGTGACCAGAAGCAGCCGCTAGTCTCAACGCTTGAATAATCCCACCGCGACCGTGGTGGCCAATGCGGCGGTTGTGCCCGCGGCGGCGAACGGCGACGTTAGCGTCTTCACCTATGACAAGACCGATGTGATCATCGATGTGAACGGCCAATTGCGGCGCCGGCACAGAATGGCCTCTACTTTTACAAAGTGACCCCCTGTCGTGTTTACGACAGCCGCAGCGAAGGCGACGGGCTGCCGTTCCAGGGAGAGCGGACGGTGAACGTAGTAGGCAGCCAGTGCGCGCCACCGAGTGTTGCGCAGACTTATGTTTTCAATGCGACGGTGGTGCCGACCGACGGTCCGATGGGATACCTGACGCTGTGGGCGGACGGCCAGACGCAGCCGCAGGTTTCGACGCTGAACGCCTACGACGGATTCGTCACCTCGAACATGGCGATTGTGCCCAACCTCAATGGCTCGACGGACGCGTTTGCAGCGGGACAGACGCATCTGGTTCTGGACATCTCGGGGTACTTCGGGCCGTAAGGCCACTAACCGCTCGCGGAATTCCCACCTGGCTCGACCGACAGCATGCGAGCAGGGCGGGGCTCTCAATTCTCGGGAAGGTTTGATTCCTGCCGACAAGCGTTCCGAAATACATGCGCCCTGGAAGCTCCTCAGCTCGCATTCGTCACTTTTTTGGGCAGGAATCCGTTTTTTCGCTACAGGTGGTGATAACATTCGTCTCCATTCACGTGCGATCGTAGTTGTAGTACTTCTTGCTCAGTGGGTAACGCCCGGTCGTGGTGGACCGTTTCGGGAGGAAGACATGGGCTTCGCAAACCGGACACGCCTCAGCGACTTCAACCTCATACTAGCGTCCTGCACTCTCCTGTTCTTCTATGCTGCGACCGCTATCGTGGCGTCGGCGCAGACCCTGACGACACTGGCCAGTTTCAATGGCGCCAATGGCAATGAGCCCATGGGGGCGTTAGTGCAGGGCAATGACGGAAACTTCTATGGCACGACGATCTATGGCGGTCCCAACAACCGGGGCAATATTTTCAAAGTCACCCCCAGTGGAACTCTGACGAACCTTTACACATTCTGTCCCCAGCAGCCCTGTAGCGATGGATTCCAGCCCTACACTGGTCTCGTCAAGGGCACCGATGGAAACTTCTACGGAGTAACCGCCAGGGGTGGGCCGACCGACCACGGCACGATCTTCCGAATCACGCCCGGGGGCACGCTGACGACACTGTACGGTTTCTGCGCAAGTAGCAGCTGCACGGACGGTTCTTACCCTCACGGGACGTTGGTGCAAAGCACAGATGGAAACTTCTACGGCACAACTCTCCAGGGCGGCAATCTGAGCTGCAACCCCAACAACGGCTGCGGCACGGTCTTCAAGGTAACGCCGTCCGGCACGCTGACGACGCTCTACCTGTTCTGCTCCCAGTCGAATTGCGCCGATGGGCAGTACCCTTACGACGGCGTGATCCGAGCCACCGATGGAAGCTTCTACGGCACGGTAGCCTTTGGCGGAAACACCAATTGCTTAACCGGATGCGGAACGGTATTCAAGATCACGTCGTCCGGAACGTATACCCTTCTGCACACCTTCACCTTCGCCGACGGCTCAAGGCCGTGGGGTGCGCTGGTGCAAGTCAGCGACGGGAACTTCTACGGAACCACGGCAGGCGGCGGGAGTTCGAATTGCAGCACCGGCTGCGGCACGGTCTTCAAGATGACCGCAGCGGGCAGCCTGACCTCACTGTACAGCTTCTGCGAACAGACCAATTGCCCGGACGGTTACCAGCCTCTTGCCGGTCTGGTGCAGGCAACGAACGGGAATCTCTACGGAACCACCCAGGTTGGCGGAATCAGCAACGGTGGCGTGATCTTCCAGGTCACTCCCAGCGGAGCAGTGACTACCGCCTACAAGTTCTGCTCGCTATCAAACTGTTCCGACGGGGCGACGCCGTACGGCCCGATGATACAAGCCACGGATGGGAATCTTTATGGGACCACGGCCGAAGGCGGTGCCAACCAGAAAGGAACGGTCTTCCGCTTCAGCGGCATGGCCGCGACTGGGGTGCAATTCGTTCCCGTAACGCCTTGCCGGGTGGTCGACACGCGTCAGACGCACGACCCCATTCTAGGCGGCACCGCGCAGTCCTTCGTGGTTCCCCAGTTGGGCGGATGCAACATCCCGGCCACCGCCGCTGCCTACTCGCTGAACGTTACCGCGGTACCGCATGAGGACATCGACTATCTCACCATCTGGCCCACCGGCCAGACTCAACCGCTGGTTTCCACCATGAACTCACCGGATGGCCGCATCAAGGCGAATGCCGCCATCATTCCGGCGGGAACCAATGGCGCCGTCAGCGTCTTCAGCACGGATACTACCGATGTCATCCTCGACATCAACGGCTACTTCGAAGTGCCGGGCGGGCAGACGCTGCAGTATTATCCGCTCACCCCGTGCCGCATTGTGGACACGCGCAACAACAAAGACGGCGGAATTTTGCCCGCCGGCAAGGAACGGGACTACCCAATCTCGGGACATTGCGGCATTCCGAGCAACGCGGCAGCTTACTCATTCAACGTTACCGTGGCTCCCGCACCGGGCGGGCTGGACTACCTTACCGTCTGGCCCCAGGGCGGAACGCGGCCGGTGGTCTCGACGCTCAACGACAACACGGGAACCGTGGTGGCGAATGCGGCGATCGTGCCCGCCAGCACGAGCGGTGAAGTCGCTTTCTATCCCAACAACAACAACACCGACCTGCTGCTCGACACCAATGGCTACTTCGCGCCGCCCGGGCAGGGCGGCTACTCTCTGTATACTGTCACTCCCTGCCGCGTCTACGACAGCCGCAACAACAACGGCCAGCCGTTCACCGGCAAGCGGACCGTGAACATCGCCGGCAGCCAGTGCGCGCCGCCAGCCAGCGCTGCGGGATATGTGTTCAACGCGACCGTGGTGCCGAGTCCGACGTTGGGGTATCTGACATTGTGGGCCGACGGCCAGACGCAGCCGGTGGTCTCGACCCTGAACGCCTATGACGGGTTCATTACGTCGAATATGGCCATCGTGCCGAACATGAATGGCTCGACCGATGCTTATGCCGACGGGACGACGCACCTGATCCTGGACATCTCGGGCTACTTCGCGCCGTAGGAACACGCCAGTTTCCAATGGAAGGACCCCAATCGAGATGAGGGGTCCTCCGACCCGTCACTGCCTTCCCTGTTCGGACGACAGATACTGGGCGTCCTCTGCGCAAGTAAGGGCATCTATGGGAATTGACCGCACTCGTCTACGATCAGGAAATTCTTTCTGTCAGCGGCGAACTTTATAGTTCCCATAACCCTGAGTTTGGCAGGATAATCAGTTAGGTGTGATCGTGCCAGTCCCCCGCGTGTATCGAGCCGCTTCTTTGCCTGCCGTTGCGTGGAAGATTGTGCTCGCAGTTCTGGCGGCCACACTCTGTTTTCCCGCATTCGCCGCCGCGCAAGTCGCTCCCGACAAATCAACCCCCAGCGCGACCCAATCGGCATCTCCGGCGGCAAGCAATCCAGCGGCGCAAGATCAATCGACATCCGGCTCATCCAGTACGGACAGCCTCTCGCCCGCGTCGCATCCTGACGCCACCAGCGTAGGCATTCCCACAGCGGCGCAGATCGAGGCAGCCGGCGCACAGGACGCGTCCAAGGAGCCGGGAACCAATTCAAGCTCCGATCCCAGTGCGGGCAACCCGACGCCTGCCCATCCATCGACAACAGCGACAACCACGACCAAGCCTGCGACGCAGGACTCGAACCTGCCGTCGAAGTACAACGTCAACCTCATCGGCCAGCGGAACGTCGGCAACGGCCTGGACTTCTATTCCTACGAGCGCGAGATCGCGTTGGGCAGATCGCTGGCACAGGAGGTCGAGGGCAGCGCCAAGCTGGTCAGCGACCCGGTCATCACCGAATACGTCAATCGTATTGGGCAGAATCTGGTCAGCCACTCCGATGCCAAGGTTCCCTTCATCATCAAGGTGCTCGACACCGAAGAGGTCAACGCCTTCGCGCTGCCCGGTGGATTCTTCTATGTGAACAGCGGGCTGATTCTAGCCGCGGACAACGAGGCTGAACTGGCGGGCGTGATGGCGCACGAAATCGCGCATGTTTGCGCGCGCCACGCCACCAAGAACATGACCCGGGCACAGATCTGGAACATGGCGTCGGTGCCGCTGATCTTCATCGGCGGGCCGGTGGCGTACGCGATCAGCGAAGTCGCCGGGCTGGCAATACCGCTGGGCTTCCTGAAGTTCTCGCGCGATGCCGAGCGCGAAGCCGATCTGCTGGGCCTGGAATACGACTACGCTGCCGGATACGATCCGCAGGCGTTCGTGCAGTTCTTCGAGAAGCTGAATGTCGAGAAGAAGAAGCCGAACCTGGTGGCCAAGGCGTTCGCGACGCACCCGATGAACGTGGAGCGCATTGAAGCTGCGCAGGATGAGATTCGTAAGTATCTGCCTGATCGGCCGGAGTACGTCGTTGATACCAGCGAGTTCGAATCGGTGAAGGCGCGGCTGGCCAGCTACGAGACGGGGCGCCGGCTGCACCACGGCGCTGGAGAACCAGGGCGTCCGGTGCTGCTGAAGCGCACCAGCACCAGCGATACCCCCGACAATTCCACCGACGGATCGGGCCAGAAGGACAACGGGCGTCCCACGCTGAAAAGCACCGGCGGCAGCAACAACTCGAGCAGCAGCACGACGCAGGACACGGCCAGCGCCTCCGCTCCTCAGGATGATAATCGTCCTGTACTGAAGAAACCGAATTCGAGCGACAGCTCGGCCGGCTCAACGCAGAACTCCCCGAGCACGCCTGACGAGCAGGACCCGGATCGTCCCACGCTGAAGCGCGGCACGCCCAGCGACGATTCGGGAAGTACGACCCAGACTTCCACCACGGCCCAGCAGAGCGCTTCCGGGCAGAACCCGTCTAGCCAGTAACGGTGGACCACAACGATTGATGTTTCCCGGTAGAGCTGGCCTTCACGGCCGAGGTCCTCTGGCTCCTTCTTTTTTTGTCATCCCGACCGAGGGCTTCAGCCCGACCGAGGGATCTGCGGTTCGAGCCGCGGAGCGGCGGCACGAGCCGCGACACACGTCTGCAGGCCAGCTCTGCCGATTCCTTCGTCGGCGCAGAGTTAGATCCCAGTTTGCAGCCTTACCCCAACCCTGCCTAGAATATCGGCATGAAGTTGTTGCGTCTCCCAACGGTTCTCTTCGTCACAGTGCTGTTGTGCCTGCCGTTAATTGCCAGCGATAAGAAGGCCGACGAATCGGCGTCAATGCTCAGTTTTCTCGTGCTGAAAGACGATAGCGGAAAACCGGTTCGCAATGCTGCGGTGATTTTGCATCCCGTGGGGAAGCATGAGAAGCAGGCGAAAACCGGCTTCGAGTTGAAGTCGGATGCCGACGGCAAAACCCACTTCGATGCGATTCCCTATGGCACGTGGCGGGTACAGGTCATCGCGCCCGGCTTCCAGACTTCCGGCGACGACTACAACATTAATCAGCCGACGCAGGAGATCACGATTCGGCTGAAGCGGCCGCAGGGACAGTACACGATTTACGGGCAGCCGGAAGGTAGCGGCGGAAGCAGCACCAGCAGTCCTCCGCCGAAGGACAAGTAGGGATAGGCGGTTTGTATCAGGGCACGACTTCAGTCGTGCCCTGATACAAAGCGATCGATGGGCGGGATCCAAAGGCTAATTGCTAATCGCTAATCGCTAATTGCTAATAGCTAGCCGCTAAACATGATCGAAGCGCGCGCAATCTGGACTGACAAAGAACGCTTCCTTGGTGAAGCGGCCAGCGGCCACGCCATCGTGGTCGATGCCGGCACGGAAAAGACCGCCAGCAGCCCGGTTGAGCTGGTGCTGATCGCTCTCTGCGCCTGCACTTCCGTCGACGTAGTCGGTATTCTGCGCAAGAAGCGCGAGCCCTTCACCAGCCTGGAAGTTCGCGCCAAGGCCGAACGCAGCGAAGAGCATCCCAGGATCTTCACATCCGTCAAGCTGATCTATCGCGTCGGCGGCAAGGTTGCGCACAAAGCGATGGAAGACGCCGTACACCTCTCGAAGGACAAGTACTGCTCCGTCTCGGCCATGCTGCAGACCTCGGCGAAGATCGACTACGAGATCGAATACGCCGACAGCCACGAGCACGAAAAACTCCCCGATCAGAAATGACGCGGACCTGGAAGCAGCTGCTCATCCCGGTTTTGCTCTTGCAGGCCGCATTTTTCCTGTTCGTGTCGCGGCATCGCTTCATCGACGGCGATGAAGGTTTCTATCTGCTGGCATCGCGCCTGGTGCTGGACCACAAAGCTCCGTACCTGGATTTCTTCTACACGCAAGCGCCGCTGCTGCCGTATGTCTACGCGTTGTGGTTCAAGCTGACGGGTCTGTCGTGGATTTCTGCGAGAAGCTTTGCGGCCCTGCAGACCGCGCTGCTCGGCGGACTGATTTATGCGCACGTTGGCCGCGAAACCCAGAAGTGGCTGGCCGGCCTTGCAGCGGTGATTCTGTTCGGGTCGAGCAGCCTGGTCTTCGCGTGGTTCCCCATTGTGAAGACCTTCCCGCTGGCGACGCCGTTCCTGTTTCTCGCCTACATGATTCTGTCGCGGCTCAACCAGTCGTCGCCGGGCTGGTGGGTAGCGATCGCCGGCTGCCTCTTCGCGCTCAGCGTCGACGCGCGTTCGTACGTGCTGGGAATCGCGCCGGTCTTCCTCTGGTGGATCCTGCGACGACGCCCAGGGTTCGAAATGCACGAGAGTACCCAGCGTCGGCTAACGCGGCTGCTATGGGCGGTGCTTGGCTTTGCGATCGGAGCAGTGCCGTCGCTGATCCTGTTCTTCGCCTCGCCCAACGCCTTCCTGTTTAACAATCTGGGATATCACGCGCTGCGTTCGCAATCCGGCCTGATCGGAGATTGGCTGGATAAGATCCACGTGACGATGGCTACGTTTGCCGGCCGGTTCACGGGATTTCAGTTCAGCGTGCTCGTTCTCACATGTCTCGGCATGTTGGTCACGCGGCGCATGAAGCGCGACTCGGCGCTGCTGGCCTTCGTGATCGCGCTGACGCTGGGATTTGTCTGCATCCTGCCGACGCCGGCATCGATGCAGTATTTCTCGATGATTGTGCCGTTTCTAATCGTGGCTGCCGTTCTCTCGGTCAGCGATTATCTGGCGACGCTGCAATCACCGCGTCAGCTCCGCATCGCGCACGAGGATCTGCGCGGTCGCGCTAATCAGCTTTATCGGCTTCGGACTTCCCGCCTTTCGGCAATACCTGTTCACCGGTTACAAGGTGCCCGGCGTTGACGGTCCGGCCGACGCGCCGAACTGGACGCCGGCGCAGGTAACTGAAGTGTCGAAGGCGATCGACTCGCTCACCCGCCCGGGCGAAGAGGTGATCAGCTTCTGGCCGGGATATCTCTTCGTCTCGCAGGCCAGGCCGTATCCCGGATTCGAAAACGATTTCGGACTGGTGGTCGCCCGCAAGCTCAGCCCGGCACAGCAGGATGAGTATCACTTGCTGACGCCGGCAGCGATGCTGGAGATTTTCGATTCTCATCGCGCGCGACTGATCGTCGTTGGCAATCAGGGACCGTGGGTCGGCGGTCCCGACTACGACGCTGCGATGGAGGTGGTGCGCGGTAGTGGTTACAAGGTCGTGCGCATGGTGGGCCATACCGCGATCTTTGAGTGCTGCTCCACACCGTGACCTGCGTCACTGGCAGTTGGCCGGACGCGAATCTAACATAGCTGCGCGATGGCATTGATGGTTGCGAAGGCCCCTCCACGGAGCGCGGAATGAACCGAAGCTGCAGGCTGTGGTTTGTTCCCGTCTTCCTGCTCCAGGCCGGCTTCTTCTGGTTCGTCTCTCAACATCGGTTCATCGACGTCGACGAAGGCTTCTACCTGCTGGCCTCGCGCCTGGTGCTGCAACACAAGGCGCCATATCTTGATTTCTTCTACACCCAGGCGCCGCTGCTGCCCTATGTTTACGCGGCGTGGTTGAAGCTGGCGGGCATATCATGGTTCTCGGCTCGAGTCTTCTGCGCCTTGCTGACGGCAGTGGTGGGCGGACTGATCTACGATCACGTCTGCCGCGAGACCGGCAAATGGCTGGCCGGAGTTTCCGCCGTACTTTTGTTCGCGTCCGCCAGCCTGATCTTTGCGTGGTTCCCGATCGTAAAGACCTTCGCGCTCTCGACGCTGTTTCTGTTCCTGGCTTACCTGATCGTGTTGCGGCCGGCCGCATCGACGCCGGGCTGGCTGATGGCGCTGGCGGGTGTATGTTTCGGGCTAAGCGTTGACGTGCGATCCTATGTCGTCGGCCTTATGCCAGTTCTTCTGGCGTGGATCCTGTGGCGCCATCGTGAGCGCCGCACCGCTGTCCTGTGGTTCCTCGGCGGCTTCGTGGTGGGCCTCGGTCCTTCGCTCGTCCTGTTCTTCGCCTCGCCTGACGCGTTCTTCTTCAACAACCTCGGCTACCACGCGATACGTTCCGAGCACGGCCTGATCGGCGATTGGGGAAACAAGAAGTGGATCACGCGGCTGATGTTTACCGGCACGCACACTGGCGGTCAGTTCAGCATTTTGTCGGCCAGCTGCGTGGCCGGATTGATCCTGACGTGGCGCAGGCGGCGCGATGCCTCGCGGCTGGCCTTCGCGATCGCGGTTGCTCTGGGCGTGATCTGTCTCTTGCCCACTCCTTCCTCGCTGCAATACTTCTCCATGATCATTCCCTTTCTGATTGTGGCAACGGTATGCTCGGCCAGTGATTTTCTCTCTACGCTGAAATCGCGGCGAACGCTCCGGTTGGCTGGCGCGGTTTGCGGTGTGTTGTTAGCGGGCTTTATCGGATTCGGTAATCTCAGCTTTCGGGAATACTTGTTTGACGGCCGCGAAGTTCCGGGTATCAAGGGAGCAGCCGACTCGCCCAACTGGACGCTGCAGCAGGTGACTGCAGTCTCCAAGGCCATCGACCAGGTCGCCGCGCCGGGAGAGCAGGTCGCCAGCTTCTGGCCGGGCTACATCTTCGCTTCCCGGGCCGATTCCTATCCCGGCTTCGAAAACAACTTCGGCATCTGGATCGCACATGATCTCGCGCCCGAGCGGCGCCGCAGATACGCCATCCTGGCTGATAGCGACGTTGAGGCGGCTTTTGGAGAACATGGACCGCGCGTCGCGGTGGTGGGAAATCAGGGACTCTTCAGCGGCGGAGCCGAATACGTGGACTGCGTCAGGATGCTGCACCGTCACGGCTATGTGCTGGCGAAGATGGTGGGCGAGACGTTCGATTTACGACGTGCTGCGCCGGGCGGTAGAAGCGTTGACGCGGAGCCAGCGATTGCCCCAGCGCTCAATGTGATGCTACGGTGTGTCATATGAAAAAGGCGTCGGTTTCGGAGCTGCGCTACGACTTCAAGAAGATCGAGCGACTGCTGCGCCAGGGCGAAGAAATCGAGATCACCAAGCGGAAGCAAGTGATCGCTCGCCTCGTACCTGAGCGCAACGCTAAGGCACGGCAAATGCCGGACATTCCTCGGGCGCTTGCGGACCATCTATGGAGACAAGGTGCTCGCTATTACCGGCGCCGAGCTGATCGCGCAAGACCGGGATCGCTATTGACCTCGTAGGACGCTTTGACTAGCGATCTGCAGGATGGAGTGTTTCAACTGAAATCCCTGCCCGACCAGGCATTCGAGCAGGGGCAAATGCTGTCGCGGCAGACAACCGCGAGGATTGGCGTCCGGACGGCTGACCTCCTGCACATCGCCGCTGCGCTGGAACTGGGCGCGGATCGCTTGTACAGCTTCGATCAGCAACAGCGCAAGCTGGCACAGGCTCTTCACTTGAAGCTCAATTAACCAGCGGTCCGTCGCAGGCTTGCGACAGGCGGGCCACTGTTCGTCGTATAATCCATAGGTTTGCCTATGACTACCACACAGACTGAACTGCGCCTCGCTAAGCGGATGTCGCGGCTGGGAACCGAGACTGCCTTTGAAGTCCTGGTCCGCGCCCGCGCCCTGGAACGCCAAGGGAAAAACATCATTCACCTCGAGATCGGCGAGCCCGATATGGACACGCCCGCTAACGTGATCGAAGCCGGCGTCAATGCGCTGCGCAGCGGCTACACGCACTATGGCCCTGCGGCCGGACTGCCCGAGCTGCGCGAAGCCATCGCGGCGGAGGTCTCCACCTCGCGCGGCATCAAGGTCACGCCGGAAGAGGTCGTCATCGTTCCCGGCGGCAAGCCGATCATCTTTTTCACCATGCTGGCGCTGGTGGAAGAGGGCGACGAGGTCATCTATCCCAATCCCGGCTTCCCCATTTACGAGTCGATGATCAACTTCCTCAGCGCCAAGGCGGTGCCGATTGCGCTGCGCGAGGAGAACGACTTCCGGCTCGACGTCAACGAGCTGAAGGGCCTGATCAACGATCGCACCAAGCTGATCATTCTGAATTCGCCGCAGAATCCGACCGGCGGCATCATCACCAAGAGCGATGTTCAGGATATTGCCGCGGCCATCGGCGATCGCGACATCATGGTGCTGAGCGACGAAATCTACAGCCGCCTGACCTTTGAAGGCGAGCCCTACAGCATTGCGTCGGTTCCTGGCTTTAAGGACCGCACCATCATTCTGACCGGCTTCTCGAAGACGTATTCGATGACCGGCTGGCGGCTAGGCTATGGCGTGATGCGCGCCGACCTGGCTGCGCAGTTCGCACGGCTGCAGACGAACTCGACTTCCTGCACGGCGACGTTCACGCAGATTGCGGGCGTGGAAGCCGTGCGCGGCGATCAGAGCGAGCCGGAGAAGATGCGGCAGGAATTCCAGCGGCGCCGCGATGTCTTCGTGAAAGGCTTGAACCAGATCAAGGGATTTTCATGCCGCTTGCCGAAGGGCGCGTTCTATACCTTCCCGAACATCACGCAGACGAAGTGGCCGTCGAAGAAGCTGGCCGACGCGCTGCTGGACGAGGTGGGCGTGGCGGGATTGTCGGGCACGGCGTTCGGCTCGTTCGGCGAAGGCTATATGCGCTTCAGCACGGCGAACTCGATTGAGCATTTGCAGGAAGCGCTGAACCGGATTGAGGACTGGACGAAGAAGAAGCTGTAGTGGGGTGGAAGCGCTTCGGGCTTCAAACCGGCGACATCGCGGAGAGTTTTGGTTCGTATCAGGGCACGACTTCAGTCGTGCCGAACCGGGCGGCCAAGAACTCGGGCTTTAGCCCCTGCAAATGGCGCGCAGGGGCTAAAGCCCAATTTTTTAGTCGATCGGTTTCGGCACGACTGAAGTCGTGCCCTGTTACAAATCGTCAGTTGTTTTGGTCGGGAGCACAGCTTCAGCGCCGAATCGAACCGTGCCTTTGAGTTGTCATCACGAGCGCCAGCGGGGGATCTGCTTTTCGCCCGCAGTGCATAACCACTCCGCGCAAGAAGCAGATCCCTCGTCGGCCTGAAGGCCTCCTCGTGATGACAAGTCTTCGGGGGTGGCTGGGGGATGGCTGCTTAGCGTGAACTCGTGACAGCCGCTGACACCAGCGAGTGAAAGATCCGCGCGCCGTCGGTCATGCCGAGCTCCGGCTCGCTGGCGCGCTCCGGATGCGGCATCATGCCCAGCACATTGCGTCCTTCATTGCAGATTCCCGCGATATTCTCGAGCGAGCCATTGGGATTGGCTTCGGGCGTGATCTCGCCTGCGGGCGTGGTATAGCGGAAGACGATTCGGTCCTGATCTTTCAGCTCGGCCAGGGTGCGCTCGTCGCAAACGTAGTTACCTTCCATGTGGCCGATGGGAATCTCCAGCACTTCGCCCTTCGTGAGCTGCTGCGTGTAGGGCGTGTTCGTCGTCTCGACGCGCACGTGCACCGGCTTGCAAACGTACTTCAGTCCCGCGTTGCGCATCAGCGCGCCGGGAAGCAGACCGGCTTCGCACAGGATTTGGAAACCGTTGCAGATGCCCATCACCAGTCCGCCCTCGGCGGCAAACTTCCGCACCGACTCCATCACCGGCGAGAACTTGGCGATCGCGCCCGTGCGCAGGTAATCGCCATAAGCGAAACCACCGGGCACGATGATCGCGTCGCAGCCATGGAGGTCGGCCGAGTCATGCCACAGGAACGTGACCGGCTGTTTGGCAACCTGCTGGATCACCCAATAGGCATCGTGATCGCAGTTGGAGCCGGGGAAGATGATGACGCCGAAGTTCATAAAAGAAGCAATTAGCGATTAGCAGTTAGCAATTAGCTTCGAGCCCCGAGCCGATAAAGAGTTTCGCTCGCAAGACTTTAGAACTCCAAGGCGACGCAAGCGCCAAAATCACGGTCCAGGCTGTAGAACTTACTTGCGGCCAATACCTTAAGACTCAGGGCCGCGGCTCGAAGCTCGCGGCTCAAGGCTCGCGGCTCGAAGCTAGCTGCTTGCAGTGTAGCATTGATCTGCGCCTGCTAGGACGGCGTCGCATCCAAACAGATAATGCAATTCTCGCGACACATCAACATCACCGGCGGAGCGCTGAAGCGCTGGTTCATCGCGCAATGCTATAACTCGCTGGCCGTCGGAGCGCTGTGGTGGGCCGGGCTGTGGTATCTGCACGTTCCGTGGGCGCCGTTCTGGGCACTACTCGCCGCTGGGCTGCAATTCATTCCGCACTTCGGTCCGGTGATCGCGTTCTTCGGGCCGGCGCTGGCCGCGCTGTTCAGCGATGGGCTAGAAGGCGTGCTGTACGTGCTCATCCTGTACGGGCTGATCATCCTGACCGACGGCCTGCTGCTGCAGCCGCTGATCATGCGGCGCACGGCGCGCGTGCCCATCTGGGCGTCGCTGGGCGTGCCGATTCTGCTCAGCCTGATCTTCGGATTCTGGGGATTGCTGCTGGCCGCGCCGCTGCTCGCAGTGATCTTCGCCTATCGCGCGTACGCCAAGTCGCGAAACCAGGTCGAGATCCCGCGCCAAACGCCGCCCGGACAGGTCATCAGCGGAGGACAATTGCTCTCGCCGGGCGCGAGCGACGCGTCACACAGCAGCAATCGCTAGGCCGGGCGCGGCAGTCCGAAGCTCTCGCGCATTCCATGCTGAAAACGAGCAGCTGCGGTGTACAATTCTGGCCTCTCATAAAGTTAACTCCGATCTGCAGTGGGCGAGGAGATTGCGAATGAATTGCAGGATTCTGTGTGGGTGTTTGGTGATTGCTATGGCCGTTGCCACGGGCTCGGCGCAAACAAAAATGACGATGTCGGGCAAATGCGAGAAGTCGCAAGTGCAGCAGAGTGTTTCCATTCCCGACCAGCCGGGCCATATGTTGACGCTGGCGCAGGGAAATTGCACGGCCAATGGAGACATTGGCGGCGCGACCGGGAAGAGCGGCATATATTCCGAGCACGCTGACATAAAGTCAGGCGACCTGAGGAGCTGGGGCGTCTTCGTGGAGACCCTATCCAGCGGCGACAAAGTTTTCTACGACTATCAAGTTACGGGAACGGCGAAGAATGGAACCTTGCAGTCCGCCACCAACAAGTACCAGATCAGCGGCGGGACGGGAAAGATGAAGAACATCAAAGGCTCGGGCACGTGCAAGCTCACCGGCGCTGCTGATGCCAGCTCGCAGTATTCGTGTACCGGCGAATACACCATGTGAAAGTAAGAGAAAATAGTGAAAGCCCGGGTGCTCTATCCGGGCTTGTTAGCTTGATTCCCCCGTCGAAGACAGCCAATCTCCACTTGGGAGGAACTTCAAAATTTTACAAACACGTGACCCTCTGCCGATCACGGGCTGAGCAGATTGGGTCATAGCGGTCCGTTCTCATCTCCTGCTGGTGGAAGGATCGTGGGCCGGTCGAAGCCCTCCTTGTGAGCCTCATCCTCGGCAAGTTTCTGGCTGTGTCGTGCGGCCTCGTCCCGGCCCTTACGGGCTTTGTCTCTGAGGTCCTGTACTCTTCGGTGGACTTCGCGAAAAAGGTTTTTATCTGGCGTGGTTCCCATGAAGAGCAGTCTACTCCCAGCCGAGCCGCGAAGCGTCAAACGATTTATGAGTACTAAGGCGATATCGCCAATCAAGCGCTACGATGTGCTGCTAACAAGGCATTGAATCCGTCATGTCTAAGCGCGAAGTAGCTGGAGATGTCCAGGATGAGCTGCGTGAGCCCCGCTGCAAAGGCGTCGATCGAGGCATCGATGTGGGGCACAATCGCCATGTTCGACGTGACAAATCCGTCGTAAGCGTTGAGGTCGATACCATCGGCTGCTGATCGGGCTATCCTGACCGCCATCCGCTACCGAGTCAAACGACGGACGAGCCAAACTTTCGACATCAGCCAGCTCACCACGATACCGACCACGCAGCCGAAGACCACCTCAGCGACCTTGTGTAAGCCGCGTCCGATCCCAATCTTTGCGGAGTGGCTGACAATGCCGGCAGCTATTACCACGGCCGCCGTTATTGGAGCCTGGCGCCACATCGTCTTGATGCGCACCAGGTAGGACGAGACCAGCACAGTGACGGCAAGCGCGAGCGGCACCATCCATTCGCTTTCGTGGCCCAACATGAGGAAACACAGGCCAACGACGCAGCCGACCATGACGTTGATCAGCCGGTGCAGGAAAACCCTGCGGGCCTCCTCCGGCTGTGGGTCGGAGGCCGCCACCATGGAGGCGAGCGCCCAAGCCGGACTGCTGTCGCCAATTTGTCGCAGGGTGAACCAGACGATCGCGCCTGCAATAAAGACGTTCACCGCGAAGCGGAATCCAAGAAGACGCTCGTACGAGAGGCCGAGCCGATCCATGAGGGCCTCGGCCTTTCGCGAAAGCTGCGCCCGGACACTCACTCGTGTGACTTCGGCGGATTGCCCAGCAGGCGGTATACCGTCGCAGTCTTGGTGGCCCCCAGGTTGATGTAGTCTTCGGCGGCGTACTGCAGCGAGATGAAGAATGCTTCGGTACGGCGCAGTGCGTCCTTGCTGAGTTTATCGCGGTCCTGGAAGCGGAACTGGTAGGCGAACTCGCCGATGAGCGGGCGGTGCTCGCCGCGGGTGCGCCAGATGGCCACGTTGGCCTTGCAGGTGAGGCCGTCGCCGAAATCGAGCAGCCCAATGTCCTGCAGGACTTCCTCGATAATGGTGTCGCTCACCAAACTGATCTTCTCTCCCGCCTGCTTCCTCACTCGGGCGAGCACGGGAAAGACCCGGACCATGGTATCCACGTCTAACGCGCTTTCCTGGCCAATCCGGCTAATACCGATCGCGGAACGCTGAAACTGCACGTTGTGGGAGTAGAGCAGGCGGATGCCTCCCAGCTTCTCCTTCAGCGGCAGGGCCTGGACCTTGAACTTGACGCGGTGATCGCCGAGGATGTTCGGCCGCACGTCGGTTTCCGCGCACATCTGCAAGTCGGGGTGCCGGAACTTGAAGACGATCTCGGGCTCGCCGATGGGGAAGCCGTCCTTGTAGGGGATTCGGCGGCGCAGAATGAAGGCATTGTTGTACAAGCGGAAGTCAGCGGTATCAACGAACAGCACTTCGCGGATCTTGACCGGCTGCTCTAGGAAGCCTTCCGTTGTGTACTTTACGCCGTGCTCTTTGGCGGGCTCCTTAAAGACCTTGCCGAAGTCGAAGAAGCTCTCGCGCGAGTGGAACTTGTTGGGCCGCAGGATAAGCTTGCAGCAGATGTATTCAGGTTTATGGATGGGCATGCCGTCGGCATACTGGGCCGGCTTGAGCTGGGGGACACGGCCCACCCAACTGGGAGTAATAGGCTCCCTCTTCTGCGTGAGTTTTGCGTCTTTGTAGCGGACCGGTGCAACGGCGGTGGCGCTGGGCATAGTGATCCTCCGCGAATCGAACTTTAGATTTTGTTAACAACAGATTACAGCATGGAAAGGAAAGGAAGGGTGTGATGCAGGTCACGCACGCCGCGGCTGGTCTTGCGGTCGCAGTCAGGCCGTTACACAAGCAATCCGGGAACGATGGGCTTAGTTGTGCTGTCGATATTGGGACAGTCATCTCGCTGACTGGCTGGAATGGCCGCCGACCTCTACGGCGTGATCTCCCACACCGTGCCGCAGCCTCCGGTGCACTGTGAGCCAGTACCCCCTGCTCGTGTTTGAGGCTGAGAGGATGCTCTCTCGCTTCAAAGGTCACCCACCTCTACGGAGTGATCTCCCAGATCGTACCGAAGCTGCTGTCGCCACCGTAATAGGTGGTGCCGAAAAGGTTGTTGTTGCTGTCCAGCGTTGGCCCGGCCAGCGGGGCTGCTCCGTCGACGCACGGATATCCGTCAGCGCAGAAATCGTGCAGGTCGGTGTAGGTCCAGCTGCCGTTTGACGGCGTCAGTTTGAAGACGTTGCCATAGCCGTTCTGGCCCTCCGCCATCGTGACCCCATAGAGGCTGCCGCCACCGTCCCTCACCAGGCGGCCAACCACGCCGGCGATATTCTCGGTGCTGGTAAAGCTGTGCAGCACCTGGAAATTCCAGCCACCGCCGGAGGGCGATAGCTCCCACACCGTGCCTCCACCGCTCGGACCACCGGTTTCGGTGCCGGCGTAGAGATTGCCTGCGGCGTCCATCACCAGGCCGTCGGGATAGGCGCCATCGGTCGCCGCGTTAAATTCGTAGAGCGTGCTTTCCACCCAGCCCCCATCGGTTGGGGTCAGCTTGAAGACGGTTCCGCAACCGTCCGCCGAGTAGGGGCAACTCAGGTGTCCACCGTTGCCGGTGACACCGTACAGATTGCCCTGGTTATCCACCAGCATGCCTCCCGGGTCGATGCCCGCGTTGCCATCCGGGCAATAGAAGCTGTTGTAAATTTCGCTGAAATTCCAGGAGCCACCGCTTCGGCTGAGCTGAAAGACCAGGCCGCAATTATCCGGACCGCCGCCATTGGCGCCGTACATGTCGCCGTTCTGATCCAGCACCAGGGGAGTGGTTGGATCGCCGCCGTCGTTATTGCCTCCGGTGAAGTAGTAAAGCACGCTCAAGTTCCAGGGGGCAGTCGCGTTCGGTGGTGCGTTGGGCGGCGGCTGGAGCTTATACACCGTGCCACAGCCGGCGACATCGCAGTCGGAATATTGCTTGCCGCCGGTCAACGTAACGCCGTAGAGCGCGCCGTCGCTACCGATGGTCACGCCACTATGTGGATTCGTACCTTCGTTAATCAGAAACTCATGCAGCGTCGTGAAATCCCAGCTTCCGTTGTGCTGATGAATGTCGTAGACGATGCCGCAGCCGTAGTAGCAATCGAAAGCCTTGTTGTTGCCACCAAACAGGGTTGTTCCGTACATGTGACCACCGGGACCGATAGTGAGCTTGGACCAGGGCCAGTCCCCGCCTCCGGCGCCCACGAAACTGTGGATCACCTGGTAGGTCTGGGCGACCGCCGGCGGGCTGAGAGATGGAACGATCAGCAGCAACGCGACTGCAAGCAGCGCGGCTGCTGACAAAGGGTTGGTGAAGGCCAAAGCTGTTCTACGCTGGATCGTCTGCATAATCGTCTCCTTCCGCAGGTTCTGCGCGCTGCGCAACAAAATGTTCCAACCATACGGCATAGCTAGGGCGTGATCTCCCACACCACGCCATCGCCGTTAGCGCCACCCTCCGAGGCTGTGCCATACAGATTTCCGCTGGCGTCGATGACGACGCTGCTGAAAGGTCTTCGGCCGTCACTGCCGCCGCTGAAATCGTGCAGATCGGTGTAGATCCAGATTCCGTTGGAGGGCGTGAGTTTGAAGACATTGCCGTAGGGATTGCCGGATTCGCCGTCCCCGATCGTCGTCCCGTACAGGTTGCCGGCAGCATCCATCACCAGGTCCGCGCCTCCCGGCCCACCGCCGTACAACGGGGCAAAGGTGTGGAGGATGATGTAGGTCCAGTTGCCGCCGGAGGGGCTCAGCTCATAGGCGTCGGGTTCGCCGTTGTGCATGCCATTGCCGGTGGCGCCGTATAAGTTCCCGGCTTGATCGAGGATCACGCCATAAGTGCCGAAGCCATCAAATGGGGCCCCAAACGAGTGAAGATTATTCAGTGTCCCCGACTGGGTTAGCTGGTAGGCATAGCCGGAGTTGTATTCGCCGTCGAAGTTGGTTGTCCCGTAGAGATTTCCGGCCCCATCCCGGACCACCCCGCCATAGGGCGCGGCTTGGGGAAAATTGTAGAGGATCGTCTTGCTCCAGCTGCCCTGAGCCGGACTCAACTCATAGACGATTCCGCCAAACTCAGCGCCTGTTCCGCCACTCTGGGTTGTGCCATAGAGATTTCCCGCCCCGTCGAAGGCCAATTCGCCTGACGGACTAGCGCCATCGGGGGTCCCGGCAAAGCTGTAGAGCAGCGTCTCCCGCCAGCTGCAGGTAAAGCTTCGGCAAAAAGTTGCCGGAGGAGTCAGCTTGAATACGGTGCCGCAGCCGACGCCGCAGTTTTGCCCGGAGCCACCGCCTTGCTGGGTGGTGCCGTACAAACTGCCGTCAGCTCCAATGATGACCCGACCCATCGGCTGTGCGCCATCGCCGCTGGGGAAGCCCTGGAACTGATACAACGGTCTGAATACCCAGCCTGTGCCACTGAGCGTCAGCTTGAAGATCGTGCCGCAGCCCTTGGTTATATGGCAATCGTTCGCCTGAGAACCACCGTACTCGGCCGTGCCGTATAGGTTTCCGGCGCGATCGATGGTCAGGCCGGTGTAAGGATTAGCGCCATCCTGCCCGCCGGTGAAGTTGTGCAGGACGGTAAAGGTCTGCGCGTGGGCCACAACTGCAAATAGCAGGAGGAACAGAAGTGGCATTGCGGCTGCGATCCTGCCCCAAGGTTCTTCGTGAGATGTCATGATGGCCTCCACTAAGACTGGCATTGTCGATCTTGCAAAATCGCGTGTCCTACATTGTGGGACATAAATTATTAATCCCACATTGTGGGATAGCACGCCCATTTCCCTGCCGAGCAGAATCGCCTTACGGCGTGAGCTGCCAAACCACGCCATCGTTGTTTGCCCCACCGATAGTCGTGGTGCCGTAGAGGTTGCCGTTCGAGTCGATCAGCACGCTGCTATGAGGAACTCCGCCGTCGCTACCGCCGGTGAAGTCGTGCAAGTCGGTGTAGATCCAGCGCCCCTGAGAGGGCGTCAGCTTGAAAACATTGCCCCAGGGATTGTTGGTCTCACCAAGTCCTTGCGTGGTGCCGTAGAGATTGCCGGCGGCGTCCATCGTCAGGTCGGCTGCAGGGCCGCCTCCGAGAGATTGGGGGAAAATATAGAGTGTGGTGTAGTTCCAGCTGTTGCCGGATGGGCTCAACTCGTAGACGTAGGCGTCCCCATCAGGGTTGCCGTTGATGGTGGCTCCATACAGATTTCCGGCAGAGTCGAGAATCACGCCGGAGTCGTTTCCGAATCCGAGATTGAACTCGCTGAAACTGTAAAGCGTGTTCAGGATCCAGCCGGACGGTGTCGTGTCCAGTTGGAAGACCGACTCCGAAATCGCCCGATCCCCCTCCATCGAAGGTTGTGCCGTAGAGGTTGCCCGCCGGATCGATCGTCACGCCGCTGCCGGGATTTTGGCCACCAGCGCCGCTCTGAGAAAAGCTGTACAGCGCATTCTCTTTCCAATCGGCAGAAGCCACCAACTGATAGATCGTGCCGTACGAAGTCGAGTCCGCCGCCGCGCGGTGGTGCCATAAAGATTGCCGGCGGAATCAAAAGCCAGCGTTCCCGAAGGGTAATAGCCGTCTGTGTTATTGAAAAGGTTGATCTGCGTCTCAACCCAGTAACAAGTGAAGCTCTTGCAGGTGGTGGGCTGGGGAGTCAGCTTGAAAACGGTGCCGCAGCCGTCGTTGCAGCCGTCACCCAGGCCGCCGTGAGTCGTGGTTCCATACATAGCGCCGTTCGAGCCAAAGATGACCGGGCTATAGGGTATGGAGCCGTCGCCGTTGTTGAAGACTCCTTGGAACTCGTAGAGCGGGGAAAACACCCAGCCGGTACCGCCTCGCGCCAGCTTGAAGATGACGCCGCAACCACCCAGGTCCTTGCAGTCGTTGTTGCCCTGGTATCCACCGTAACTTGTGGTTCCGTACAAGTTTCCGGCGCGATCCATGGTCAATCCCGTGTATGGGGGTTCTTGCCGTCCTGGCCGCCGGTGAAGTTGTGCAGGACGGTGAAGGTCTGGGCGTTTGCGGCGGGAACAACCGTGAGAGTCGACGCCAAAACAGCCAGTGCGACGAGCGCCGCTGGTCTCGCTGTCAGGTTTATGCCGAAAATCGAAACTGCGGTTTGCTGCCGGGCCATGCTGATCTCCTGGTTACAGGCTCATCTGCCGCGAGAGAGTATCACCTGCTATCAGCAGCGCAACTTAATTTTGTATTACGGTCTAACCAACTGACAGGAATTAGCTTAGCTCGCTCGGGGGAAGGTGAGCAGGCTGTCTTTCAGGCAGGCATTTAACGCCGAGGTGCTTCCTTCCTTTTTGGCTTCCCCTTCAGGTGGTGTTTCCAGTCTTCGTGTGATCGCACAAACGCGAGGAGTCCTTGGCATAATATCGCCATGTTTGAGCAATGGAGTTAAGTCTATTGTCATCAGCTTCTTACACCGTAATCTAGAATTAAGTTGCGCCGCTTAGGGTGCGTGCTAATCTCTCACGTCAGACGCCAAGGAGCACCTTCATGCACCGTCGCAAGCGAATCTGGATTGCTGCATTGTGTCTGCTGTCGGTCACGGTGATCACCGTAAGCCTTAGAGCTCGGGCGAGAAGCGTTCTTGCCGCTCAGAGTTCCGCAAGCCGAGCCTCCATTGCCCAGCCGGCGACTTATATTGCGAACGCATCGATCCGAGCCGCAGCAATTTCTGACGCCACTCTGCTGGCTGACGATGAGAGCTCAGCCCAGCGTGTCTCCGCAACGCTGATGGGCGGCGCGAATCCCTATCTGCCTACGGTCGAAGAGTTTGCGCTGACCCCGCCGAATCCGGCGCTCAACATGAACCAGACCACGCTGGCGGTACGCTTTCAGCAATCAGTCGTCGCCAAGCTGGGGTCGCAGTTCCCCATGACGTTGGGTGGTCAGCAGGTGGTCCTGCAGCGGTCGGCGGAGTGATCATAACGTGTTCTCCACCCAGGTCGACTTCGATTGGGCGGTGTTCGTAAAGCAACAGCAGCATCGCAAGGAGTTGGCCAGCCTGGGCACGGTCGTCCCGGTTTACCAGGGGCGCATTTTCCTCGGCAGGCAGAAGATGCAGTTCCTCGATCCGGCGACGATCGAGGCCGCTCTGCAATCGCACCAGACCGTTCGATTTTCGCCCCAAATTCTTACCGGTGGAGACGACATCACAGTCGTCCCGAGCCATGAGCTGATGGTGGTCGATCCCCACGTGGTGGAGGACGGGAGCGTCGAAAGCCAGGGAGGCGGACAACTTGGGCGCACCTACGACGCCTGTCTGAAGGTTCCGGGCAATCCCGTGGGCGCGTGGACATTCAGGAAGTTGTGGATGTCGGTGGTCAACACCACAAGCGTTCCAGTAGCGGAGCAGGCGTTGCAGGCTTTCCTCGCTAACTGGCAAAACAACCAGACGATCAATACGAACTTTGTCGTCATTCCAAGGAATAGCTCGCTGGACCCGTCGTCAGGCATGTCTGGACTGCTGCAAAACTGGCCGAAGGATCCCGTGCCCAATAACAACTGTGCCGGCGGACACTGCCCCTCAGTGGAGGCGCCGGTGCGATTGAATGCGATCGTCAATCGCATCGACTTGTCAGGGCAGCCAGGCCAGACCGCGGGCGGAGAGCTCAGGTTCGTATTCGGCGTCACCGCAGGTGTGGGTTCTCAGGGACAGTGCTTCGTGGACAAGTCGGGCGGACAAGGGCCGCCGAATGTCTTCTTCAACATCATCTTCGAGTTCCACGTCCCGCCTGCGTACACTTTGCCGCAATGGGCCGCCGCGTGGGACAGTCTCCCGAAAGATAATTTTGACTATGAGAATTGCCCCGCCGACGGCTGCTACGTCCCGCTGCTGGAATCGACGATAACCGACAAGGTGGTGCAAGCAACCTCGTGCACCGATCCCAACGGCCATCCGAACAGTTGCCTGTTTCACATCCGGACCAATGAATTCGAGCTTCACGACGAGAAACTGCAGAACGGCAATTTCTGGGAGCAGAGGGAGTTTTACATTCAGACCTATGGTCCGCCCAATGTCATCGCCGAGAAGGACGTAGCCCAGACTCCCGACGGTAGCTTTAACACCGCCGGCGAACTCAACCCCGGTGGCCAGCCTGATTGCCAGGGCAACTTCACTGTGGTGAATGGAGTCCTGACGCCTCCCAGTTGTAGTCCACTGAACCCCGCGACCCTCGCAACCTACATCTCCGCCTTTAATCCCGAAATCGTCGAGACCCAGGGAACTCTGCAGGTGCCCGACAACTTCCCGTCAGGGCACCCATTCCTTGGCGGCTCGGCATTCAATGGCTTCAACAATATTGCCTCTGCTAATGGGTTTTGGAACGCCACCGGAATCGGCAAAAACGAGGCTGCCGCGAGAAGGTTCTTTTCCGTGAACACCTGCCAGGGGTGCCATGGCGCGGAGACGAATAACCAGGAGTTCCAGCAGGTGGTGAACCGCAAAGCCGGAAGTTCATCGGCGCTCTCGCCCTTTCTTGTGGGCTGTGTGCCCACTACGGGCAGCTGTGCGACCTCAGGAAATCCTGGCGGAGATAGCTGCCTGCCGGGCATTAACGAATGCCAGCTGGACACACCCGGTCAGGAATTGGTTCCCGACCCATCGAAACTGAGCCAGACAGGTTATGCCTTCGGCGACATCGCCCGTCGCATGGTGAACCTGAAGACTATTCTGAGCCCAGGGAACGAGCTGTTCCTGCCGTTCATTCGTCCCAAGGTCGGGGTTCACTAATGCCCGATGGACCACTGGCGAGCCGGGCACAGTTTGCTCTCTCGTCTGAAGAATTCAATCGATCCCCGTAGCCCTCATTGCAGGTCAATGAGCGAAATCGTGTTTTCATCAAATGACATCTAACCTCCGTAGTCCTTCATCCGCTCATGAATACCGCGCACGTGAACGACTGGCCGTGTTGCTACTGCCTTCAACCGTGCTGGTGAGTGTTGCGCACGGGCCACGCATGTTTTCGAATCACCCTACGAATCTGCTACCATGAGCGGGTTCGTTGAGGTGGTCATGCCCGAATATGTGATCGAACGGGAAATCCCGGGCGCAGGGAATTTGTCGGATGCGGAGATCCAGGAAGTCGCCCGAAAATCGGTGGACGTCCTGAAGGGGATGGGGCCGGAGATCAAGTGGCTGCACAGCTACGTCACCGGCGATAAAGTTTATTGCGTCTACCTGGCGCCGGATGAGGAAACGGTTCGGGAACATGCACGCCGCGGAGGTTTTCCGGCGAATCGGATCTCGGCGGTGCGGCGAATGATGGACCCCAGCAGCGCTGGTTGAATTATCCCTCGCTTCCAGTTCGCAGAGTGGGCCCTGCGCCAGAGTCGAGCGCTTCCTGGATGGCCTGTTCTACGGGCAAGGCCCAGCCTTCCATCCACGCCGTCAGACCGGCGGCATTGCCGAGGGTGCGACGGGCGAATTGCAGGACCTTCTCCAGTTTATGTTGTTCCGCGGGGGTGAGCGGCGTACCCAGTCGCTCGCGCAGTGCGGCCGCGGCTCCTGCGAAGTGCAGCGATTGCACCGCGCTGGATTGCGCGGCGGCGTTTGCGGCAAGGCACTCCAGCACCCTTGCGATGCCGCGCTTATGACCCAGGTTCTGAAACATCTGGATGCTTTCACCGTAGAGCCGCCGGGCCTCGTCATTGTCACCCTGGTCCCAACTAAGACCGGCTAAATCGGAGAGGGCGCTGGCGATTCCCCAGCCATCCCGGGACAGGCTGAACGCTGCCAGGCTCTGCTCATAGAAGGTACGAGCAGCCGTCAAATCGTTGCTTTCCCGGGCCAGATCTCCCTGGTAGTTCAGCGTCCAGGCGATACCGGCCACGTCACCCACCTGGCGGAACATCGCCAGGCATTCATCGTAAAGCGCGGAGGCGCGCGCCGGGTCGCCTTGCAGCTTGGTCACGTTTGCCAGATTGCTGAGAGCACGAGCCACGTCCGCTGGATCTCCCGCGTCTCTCCAAATGGCGACACATCTTTCAAACAGGAGGGATGCGGTGGGGAGTTCGCCACGATCGCGAGCATTTACCGCCAAAGCGTTAAGCGCAACTGCAACCCCGCGGTTATCGTTTAACTCCAGACAAGTCTCAAGACTCTCTTCGAACAATTGGTGCGCAGAGGTGTAATCGCCCTGCTCGCCTGCCAGCACGGCAGCGCAGAACAGCAGGCGCGAGCGAAGTTTCGGACGCGCGGCAGCTCCTTCCAGCGCGAGCAGCCTGGCGATGCGGCCGCGGCCCTCGGTAAGATATTCGCGCGTCTCCCAAAAGTGAAACAGCGCTGTGCCCAGGCGGAGGCCCCAGTCAGCGTCGCCGGTTTTGATGAGGTATTCGAGCGCGGCGCGGAAGTTATCGTGCTCTGCCTCGAAACGATCGAGCCATTCGGGATGAGCCGCCGCTTCCAAAGCGCCCTCTTCGGCCAGCACCAGGTAATACGCGGCATGGGACCGGCGAGTGGCAGCTACATCGTCGCTCGCGGCGAGACGTTCGAGGGCGTACTCCCGGATGGTGGAAAGCATGACGAAGCGCGTTTCTCCCGCTGCCTGATCCACCTGCTGCGCCAGGCTCTTGTCCACCATGGAAGCCATGCCGTCGAGTACGTCGAGACCCAGATCGCCCGCGGTATCACAGACGGCCTCCACCGCTTCCAGCGTACATCCGCCGATGAATACCGAAAGCCTGCGGAAAAGAGTTTGCTCGGCAGGGTTGAGGAGACCGTAACTCCAGTCGACGGTGCCGCGGAGAGTCTGCTGCCGGGTTGGCAGGTCGCGGGCGCCGCCAGTCAGCAGGTTGAGGCAGCTTTCCAGACGCGCCAACATAGCGGACGGCGAGAGCAGCTTGATGCGCGCCGCCGCCAGTTCGATGGCGAGGGGCAGACCATCGAGGCGAGCGCAAACGGCAGCGACAGCGGACGCGTTTTCATTGGTCAAGGCGAAGTCGTGCTTCACCGCCCGCGCGCGTTCCACGAAAAGCGCGATCGCGGGAAGACGCGAGAGCACATCCAGAGGCAGCAAGGACTTGGGATCGGGAAGCGCCAGCGGTGGCACCGGAAATTCGTGTTCGCCATAAACGTGCAGCGGCGACTGGCTGGTGACTACGATCTTGAGCTTGGGCCCCACCGAGAGCAGGTCCGATATGACCGGAGCAGCGGAGACGAGGTGTTCAAAATTGTCGAGCAGGAGAAGCATGGGCTGGTCCAGCCGGCCCAGGTAGTCTTTCAGGCTTTCCCGCGCCGACTGATTGCCGGTCTCGCGCACTCCCACCGTTTGCGCGATGGCGGAAGCAATCAAGCCGGGCTCGCCAATCACCGACAGGGAAACGAAGCCGACGCCGGATGGAAATTGCTGTCCGATTTCGCCTGCCACCTGCAAAGCCAGGCGCGTTTTGCCGATGCCACCAGGACCGGTGAGGGTCACAAGCCGCACATCATCCCGGCCCAGGAGCTGGCGGAGCGCAGCCGCCTCCTGCTCGCGTCCGATGAATGCGGTACGCGGCACGGGGAGGTTGCTGGGGCGAGGCTCAGAATGGTAGACGGGTGCATCGGCAAGCCGGTCGCGCACCGCCGCCAGGTCGCGGGCCAAATCCCGCGTGGATGCGTACCGTTGCTGCGGGTCCTTGGCCAGACAGCGCTCCACGATCCAAATGAACGGAGCCGGCGCCTGAAGCATTCGGGAAGCAATGCGCTCCGGCTCGTCGCGCAGGATGGCAGCCGCGGTTTCCGCAGCAGTCTTCTTCTGAAACGCAGGAACTCCCGTGACCATCTCGTAGAGCACCGACCCGAACGAAAACTGGTCGGAACGAAAATCGAGTTTTCCCCCGTTTGCCTGCTCCGGTGACATGTAGCCAAGCGTGCCCACTACGGCTCCGTCCTTACTGATGGAGGTGGAAGCATCCGCATCGGACGAGTGGTCGGCTGGCAGCAGTTTCGCCAAGCCGAAATCCAGGACCTTGGCGACGCCGTCCCCGGAAATCATAAGGTTGTCGGGCTTCAAATCGCGATGAACGATCCCGATTTCGTGCGCCCGCGCCAGAGCGTCGGCAACTTGTGCCGCGATGGCGATTGTCTTGCGCAATGGAATGGGACCAGACTCGAGCAACGCCCGCACGGTCTCGCCGCGAACCAGCTCCATGGCGATGAAGTGCGTGTTGTCCACGCAACCGAGCTCGTAAATGGTGACGATGTTGGGGTGATTGAGCGCCGACGCGGAACAGGCTTCCAGCTTAAAGCGGGTTAAGGCTTCCGCCTGCGAATGGCGATCGCGCAGCGAAACCGTCTTGATGGCGACTTCACGCCCCAGGCGCGCATCGCGGGCGCGATAAACCTCGCCCATGCCGCCGGCGCCGAGTTGCTCAAGGATTTCATAGGCGCCGAAGCGCATACCCGGCGACAACGTGGACGGAACGGAATCTGGCGTCAGCGGCGGGCTCAATGAACCTCATTGGCGCAACGTTGAACAGCCAAGCTGACTGCTCGACGCTACGTGATCACGTGGAATTGATCCGTAAATCGATGCCGCGACGCCGGCACCATCCCTGGATGGGCTTATAATACTCAAAATCGCGGGGGAATTCATGGACATTCGAACTCTGCAGCGCCCATTGAAGGAGCAGTATCGCCAAAATCCGTCGAGTTCGCGGATCACCCTGAAGGCACGCGGCAGCCAGACGGACGCGCCGATCACCTGCTCGGTGGATTTGGGCCGAGAGATCTACAAGGCACAAGCCCACCAGGGCGTCGGGGGAACGGGTACCGGTGCCTGCTCCGGAGATTTATTGCTGGGCGCCATAGCCGCATGCGCGCAGATCACATGCCAAATGGTAGCTGCCGCGATGGGCATACCTACCGAGAGCATAGATGTTACGGTCGAGGGTGACTTGGACCTGCAAGGAACGTTGGGAATTTCCAAAGAGGCCGCTGTCGGATTTGACAGCATCAGAGTAATCTTCGACGTTCGCGCACCGCAGGCAACCAAGGAGCAGTTAAGCGCATTGCAGCAGAAAACCGAACAGTATTGCGTCGTCATGCAAACCTTGGAGCATCCGCCGAAAATGGATCACAGGTGGGGCGAACAGTAACCAGGAAGCGCTCAGCTGCCAGTATTTTCGGGAGCTTGAGGATCGGTTATTTGCGTTCTCGCCTGTCTGCGACAACAATCCCTTTTCTGCTCGAGATTCCCTCATCGCCAAGTGTAGATTTCCCCACCGAAGGAGGCGATCAAGACGAATCAGTCGGGCCGTCGGGTATACGTAGGCGGCGCAATCTTCGACGGCGCCAGGAGCAGCACTGCCGCGCGCACATCGCTCAGCGCCTGGGTTTGGCCCTCAGCGAAATGGTCTGGACTTACTTTCAGTTCCAGGGAGGAGTAAGACCAAGAGTGCGCAGTTTGGATTCAAGCTCAGACCGCTCCCGATTGTGCGTCATGGTGCCGCCTTCGCCAACGCTGAGCAGCCCTGCGGACTTGGCAATCCTTTGTGCTTCTTCGGGAGAATTCGCAATCAGTGCGGTGAGTATCTGGGCCTCGATGCGTGACAAGAGAAGTGCCTGTTGCCGGTAGTCTAGAAACGCCTCCCATGCCAAAGGAACCCATCTGGCGACGATCTCGCGTCCTATGAACTCCGCGTAAGCCCGAATCTCGGGTTGAGCATTCTCGTCCATACGAACATGCAGGAAATGCAGCAGATTATGCAGATCGATCTTCCAATAAGCCTCGATATAGGTTGAAAGCGGCAGATCTTTTCTCGCCTGCTCCCGCTCAACGCCGGCAGCGATACGCTCTTCATAGACTTCACGAGCTACTTTCTGAAGCTGCGATTCTCTTGCCGAAAGATGCTGGCCCTGTTCTAAAGGGAGGAAGGCTTCGTGCCCCGGTTGCGTGCTTGACGCGTGGACGCGCCATCGGCCTGCAGCTGTCGTCTGAACATTATCGGCAATCGAATACTGCGTCGAATGCTCATTAATGCTGGCCGTCCGATGCCGCACCCATTGCCGCCAGACATCCATGGTGGTTCTGAGATGAAGTTTGATCTCGCACATTTCAAACGGCGTGGTGTGCCGCCGGTACATAAGATTTCGTATCAGCGCCCGATCATCGCTGGCCTTTTTCTTCTTGCCTGCCTCAGAAACCTTGGTGGCCTGCACAATCGCTGAGTCATTACCCATGTAATCGATAACGCGAACAAATCCCTCGTCCAGCACCCGGCAATGCAGGCCAAGGATTTGGTCCAGAGCGGGCGCTGTGCACCTCACCAAGAGCTTGGTGTCGGTAACGTCTGGAGAAACAGGGCTACGGTGCGCGTCATCCATAACAGCAACCCTCCTTGCCAATCGCGACCACCGTGAGGATCATAGCGCCTATTCCGATTCGGGGGCGGCAACGCAAGCCCCCTATGACGCTCCAGAGGCGGTTGTTCTCGACTGGACGACTGTAACTTGCATGGGCTCCATCGGGTGTGCCTCAGCTACGCATAACAAGCGAGGTTGCTCCGTGACCCCATGCAATGCCAGCTGCAGTTGTAACAGATCGTGCAAGTAGCGCTTGATTGCGAACAACTGAAATTGCGCAACCACCAGAACGACACCGAGAATAAACACGAATAGAACCGAGAATCCGTCCATAGCATCCTCCTGTTTCAAAGAAAAAGGGCGTTGCCCTTCGCAGCGAGCCACCGTGCTCCCCACAGTTCGGTTTGGCGTCGATATTCGCCATAGGCCCGGGGACCGCAGAGTGCGGCACTCATTCTGAGGGCAAAGCTCACCAGTGTCACGCAAGAAAACCTATGCCCAAGAGCTGGATTACTTAGGATGGACTTCCTGCATAGGAAACATTTCTGTGGAGTTGGCCCATGCCGAAACGTTTCAACTGATTTCAGAGTGATTTCGTGGCGGGCAAGTAGCCGAAGTCTTGGGGTGGGTGGAGGGATTCGAACCCTCGACAGCCGGAGCCACAGTCCGGAGTTCTACCACTGAACTACACCCACCGCAGCAACAAAAATTATAGCATTCGGAATCGGCGGGGACTTTTCATCTTCTGTTGCCGGAATTCCATCGCGTAATTCGATACGAAGAACAGATCGTAATTTGCCCGGTCAGCCTCCGGGTGTAATCTTTAAGGCGAACCCAATGGATCGTATGGCGAACCAATCCTCACTGTTGCCCATTCGCAGCGTTCTGCTGGCGGTTGCGGTGCTCATCGGCACCCCAGGCTTCTTGTCGGCGCAGTTTTCCATGCCGAGCAAAGGTTCTCTTGAGGACTCAGAGCCGGCTCAGATCCATGAGCTGGTCTCAAAGTATTGCCGGCTGGATTACGAAGGTGCCACCCTGGATTCGCAAACCTGGCCGAAAATCCAGCCGCTGGTTTGGTGGAAGTCCAATCACGACTATTCAAAAATCAATGTGGTGGCACGTTACCAGGTCGACATGCCGGCGGCGTCCACCACAGCGGGCAAGTTTACTGTCACCGTTCACTATCGTTTGCTGGGCACTTACGATATGACCAACGGTTACGTCAGCGAGCCGCCAGGCTCCAACCAGGACGTGGCCTTCCTGGTCAGTTCCGAAAACACCGACACCCGCATTGCCGATGCCGAGAATACTTTGCCACATCCCTCCCGCGCCGTGATGCTGAAATGGCTCAATGAAAAGATGAGCGCAGCACCGGATGACGCTGCGAAAAAGCGTTATCAGGATGCGCTGACGCAACTGCAGGCGCAGTCGGCCTCGCCCTTCGCCAAGTAAGATAGCTACAACGGTACCTGTTCAAGCGGCACGATGAACTGAATTCCCGCCACCTGTTTTCCTTGTAGCCGCCTATCGTTTGTCACGAACAGGTCGGTACCGACAGACGCGGCGCAGGCTAGTTGCACCGCATCGGGAGCTCGCAGCGAACGATCCTTGCGAAGCGCGGCATAGATCTTAGCCGCTCTTACATCAAACGCCACCAATACCGAGGTTTCAGTAAGAGCGCGTTCATACTGTTCGCAGGCAACCCGGTCGCCCTCTTCCAAGGGTCTTACCAGCACTTCGCCCAAAGTTAGTGTGGAAGTGAGTAACTGGTCGCCTCGCTCCAGCATGCGGGTACGGAGCCCGGCCGCGCTCTTGGACAGGATCCCGTAATCCTCGAGCAAATAAACATAAATGTTCGTGTCCCAGAAGACGCGGCTCATTCCCATCCCTCACGAAGGCGGCGTACATACTCGTCTGCGTGTTCATGTGCCCATAGTTGCCTTCCTGAGCCGCGCAATTTCAAAAGCGGATCGGACTCGACCCTATCCTGGAGACCCGACGCCGACCACTTCTGGTACCAATCGATCAAAGCTCGATATATCTCTGGAACGTCCTCAGGAGGGGGTTCAATTTTCCCCCCCTCTCGTTGCGGGTGGTATGGATCGCCGCGGCGGAATAAACGGCGCCCGCCATTCGGAGTCTCCATTAAGACACGGTAGCGGCCGGGGTTTGGCGGACGATTGGCCACACAATGCTGCACAACATGCACATAGAAGCCAGGTCGCAACGAACGGGTGATGGCCTCTCGTTCGGCCCGCTTCATGATCTCTTCCACAGAAAACTCCAATTGTTTTGGCCGTTCCCGGTGCAATAGGGCAACAACAATCCAGACCTCGTCGGCAACCTTGACCTGAGTTTTGTGCGATACGGTGACCATCTGCCGGCCCCCTTGAATGTACTTACATTATTACTTGGTAACAGAGAAATATCAATAAAATTATGATTCAGCGCCAGGGGCGAAATATGGTCAGCCTGTCTCGTGGAGGCTCTTGCTATACGGGAGGTCTAGGAGACTGCTACTGCGGCGCGCCGACTACTGAAGCCGTCGTTTTCTGCGCCGAGGTAGCTGGCGTCTTCACCGCGAAGAAGTCGTGATCATAGAGATTGCGGTACATGATTCCCGCCAGCTCGGCAGCCTTGGGACCGAAGGTCGGACGTCCGCCTTCGAGGAAAACCACGGTCACGATTCGGCCGTACTGCGTATTGGCGAATGATCCAAACCAACCGAATCGCGTGCCATCTTTGGAGCAGGTTCCGGTCTTGCCGAGGATTGGCTCTTCGATGAAGTTCGTCCGCAGCAGGCGTGCCGTACCGTACTCCACCGCGCCTGCCATGCCGTCAGAAATTTCCGGAATCAGCGGCCCAATTTCCAGGCTGCGCTTGACCTTGGGCGCGAAGTTCGTGATCTCTTCCGGCGTCGTCGGATGCTGCAGATAATAGAGCGTGCCACCGTTCGCGATCGAACCCATCAGCGCTGCCAGCTGTAGAGGCGTTAGCGAGATGCTCTCGCCAAACGAACACATCTTGCCGACTCCGCCCAGCTTCTCATCCAGCACGGTTGACGGATAAACTCCCAGCTGCTCGTTAGGAATATTCCATCCGGCCAGCTCACCTAGACCAAACTGATGCGCGTAGTAGCTGACCTTCTCGAATCCCAGCTTGCGTCCCACCGCCTCAAAGTAGGCGTTGTTGGACTTCGCCAGCGCCGTCGTCAGATCGACCTTCCAATACTTGGTCAGCGGAACTTCCGTGTCCTTGGTGATGACGTTCTCGCTCAACGCCGCCAGCGCCACTGCGACCTTGATGGTCGAGCACGGCTGCGCGCCTGCCGAGAGCGCCAGCTTCTGGTTGACCATCGCCAGGATTCGTCCGCTGTCCGGATCGACGGCGACGATGGTGCCATTCATATTGCCCAGGGCTTCAATCGCGGCTGCGCGCACGACCGGATCCTCGCCCGCCGTGATGTCGCCTTCCACCTGGTCATTGGCAAACGAGCTGGCGTAGAAGCGCTCGCCGTAGTAGTGGTGCTTGCGATAGACCACGACCTGGCTGGCGCGATTCAGACTCGCTGCTGTCGCAGTGCTGTGCCGCATCCGCGCCATTTTGTGTTGCGCGGTCGCCGACTCGGTGACGTGATGGGTGGACTTGTGCTTATGGGTTGTACTGGAGTGCGTGGCGATGGTTGCGGCGGAGGCGCCGAAGCAAGCGAATAGCGCGATGAGAACGATGGCAGCTAAGGGGCAGCGCTTCAACATGTCGTGCGTTTCCTGAAAGTGAGATGACTTGCTGCCGGAGATCGCTTGCTCCTCCGATTGGTTACTCGGCCTGGCGCCGAAATTTCATAGTAGGTAGTTTCCAGACTGAATTCAACTGAAACTACCGCGCAGTACACCAAATTGTCCCTGCCCGTCCTCACGGATGCCGAGAGCCGAGCGCGAGTTGTCGCTAAACTCTTCTACTTACTTACCACAGTTCCCGCCGATTTCGGCGTAACAACCGTGGTTCCGGATGATTTCAGTGCCCTGTCCTGGCACCGATGGAGGGACGGTTCAATTCGGTCCAGTCTCGAAAGCGTGGGATTATGGTGCGTCCGCTGTCACTGGAGTGGCTTGTGCTCCATGAGCACAGGGTCTAATTTCGACGATCGGCCCAGGAGTCGACCACAGAGACGCCAATCCGCCGGAAGCGGGGCGTTTGGACGCAGGTGTCGAATTTCGAAGACTGTTTTCCAAACCTCCGAAACATGCTGCGAATCGCTGGGTTCAACTTTGTAACAACCCTGAGAATGGTCGTGTAATAACGGCTAACCCCTCCGACGTGGCAATTCGCCCCTGTCCGCCGGAGGGGGTTTTGTTTGAGGACTAGAGACTCTCTTTTAGTCCCGGCCTTGAAAGGGCACGGCTTCACAGGCTGCTGAAAAAGTCGATTGTGGAATGTTTTGAAGGGGCGCAGCTTCAGCTGCGCCGTTGCAAGTCTCTTGTTTTTGTCATCACGAGGAGGCCTTCAGGCCGACGAGGGATCTGCTTCTCGACTTTTTCAGCAGCCTGTTTAGCCGTGCCGCAAGCGGCTCAAAACAAAATGGGGGCTCTAGCCCCAGCGGCGGCCGGCAAGTTATTCAGAGCTTCCTTAAGCGGGTCAGCAGAGTGGTGAGTCTAGCTTCGCCAATGCAGCGTTACCGGGCCGTCCATGGGATGCCGCATGGGTTTACCGGTCGCCTGCGATTCCAGTCGCGCCTGCTTCAAGTCGAAGTACCACTTCGCGGGGCGGTCCGCATCGTCAATCAACATCAGGCTGGGATTGTATTTCAACCCCTCGGCCTGTTGGATCATCGTGACCTGATCCTGCCCAACAAAGCGCCGTCCGAAGAACTTCGCGATCGGCGTGAGGAACGGCACATTGAGGAACACATTCCACGCCGCGCAAACATCGATGCGGCAATTGTTCTCGACCGTCGGCGTGACCGTCGTCAGGCTGGCAAACCACTTCTCGCCCGCGCGGATAATCTCGTAGCGCCGGTTCGGCAGCACAAAATCGATGGTCGTCGTGATCGGCTGGCCGTAAACGCCAAGCAGCTTGTATGGCGCGCTGTTGGCCGACGGCTGATGGGCGGTCATGCGGAAGCCGCCCTCGATCGGCTCAAAATGTTTTTCCTTCTCGTGGATGCTGGCGCGCGATCGCCACCACCACGCCTGATGCACAAATGGCCCATGCGCCGGATCCATCAGTCCAATGATCCCGTGATCGATGTTGCAGGGCAGCTCAGCCGTGAGATGTGCCGAGCGGAATCGCTTGCTGAACTTGGGCACCTCGGGCACAGCCGGAAGATCCAGAAGACTCCTGGGTGCCCCGTTCCAGGCCTTCTGTTGGGCTGGGGCGGGAGATTCGTCCCTCTCCCACTCTGTGGGACATACACCCACACGTGTCCGTCACGCTCTTCGCACGGAAACGCCGTCGCATAAATTTTGCAGGGATCGAGCGAGTCGCGCTGCGTCAGCGACGGAATCTCGCGACATTGCCCCGACACCGGCTCAAAGGCCCAGCCATGATATTTGCACGTCACCTGCTGGCCATCGAACCATCCATACGAAAGCGGAATGCCGCGATGCGGACAGGAATCGCGCATGGCGAAGTAGTGCCCGTCCGATTTGCGTCCCAGCACCAACGGAATGCCCAGCAGCATGGCCTTCGCCATCTGCCGGCCATGAATTTCTGACGCCCGGATCGCCGGATACCAGTCGTCGTAGATGAGCGTGGTGGTAGGCCCGGACGGCGCAACCGCAGCGCGAGTGACTTCGCTGAGCATCTCTAAGAAGCCATACTATAGCGAACGGCCCCGCCCTAGCCAAAAGCAGGCTAGAACGGGGCACCCAGGCACGTTATTCATACAGAGACCACCCACGCACAGACAACTCTCTCGCTGTGCTTTTCTCAGTGCTCTCCGTGTCCTCCGTGGTGAATAATTCCGTCAACAAAACGGCCGAACACGTCGGCCGCACAGCGAACACCGTCCGCTTTCAGTTGTACAGATCAACTGTTAAACTAGCTGCTATGCAAGTCGTCACCGTCAAGCACAAGTTTCAGATCGTCATTCCGCAGCACATTCGCCAACAGGTTCACCTCGAGATCGGCGATTTGCTGGAGGCCTCGGTAGAGGACGGCAAGATCACGTTCACACCCAAGACGCTAATCGATCGGCGGCTCGCGGAAGGGCTGCAAGACCTCAAACAAGGCCGCACACATGGCCCATACGCCACATCGCGGCAAGCTATTCAAGCGCTTGAGGCGCGCGCCAAACCTTACGCGAGAAAGCGGCGCAAGTGAAGCTCCGCTTTACGAACACGGCGGACAGGGACTACGCAGAGATCCCGTCCACCGTCCGCAAAGCTTTCGCCAAGCAGTTGCGATTCTTGCTGGCCAATCTCCGGCATCCCTCTCTGCAGGCCAAGAAATACAGTGAGACCTTGGACATCTGGCAGGCGCGGGTAACGAGGGGCTGGCGGTTTTATTTCAAAATCGAAGGAGACGAATACATCATTCTCTCCATCATTCCCCATCCGAAATAGGATTCTTTACATGGAGGCGCGAAGAAAAGGTTTCGCGCCTGAGGGGCGAAACAAAACGGCCGGAGCATTTCGCCCCGGCCTTCGATTCACGAACCACGATTCACTTACTTCGTAATCTTCTCGCCAATCGACTTCGCCTGCGTGAACAGCAGCAGGTAATCCGGCCCGCCCGCCTTCGAGTCGGTTCCCGACATATTGAAGCCGCCGAAGGGATGCGCGCCCACCATCGCTCCCGTGCACTTGCGATTGATGTACAGATTGCCGACGTGGAACTGCTGCTTGGCCGCTTCGATCTTGTCGTCCGAAGTGGTATAGACCGCGCCGGTCAGGCCGAACTCGGTGTTGTTGGCGATCTGCAAACCGTGCTCGAAATTGCGCGACTTGATCACCGCCAGCACCGGCCCAAAGATCTCCTGCTGCGAAATCGTCCCCATCGGATCGACGTCCGCGATCACCGTCGGCTGGATGAAGTACCCTTCGCCGGCATCGCTCGCGCGCGAGCCGCCGGTGATGAGCCGGCCACCTTCGGCAAGCCCCTTCTGGATGTAGCCCATAATCGACTTCATCGACTTCTCGTTGACCACCGGCCCCATGCTCGGGTTGAGCGTCGGATCGCCCACCGTGATCTTTTCCACGCGCTCCTTCAGCCGCTGCAGGAACTTGTCGTAAATGCGCTCGTCGATAATCGCGCGCGAGCACGCCGAGCACTTCTGCCCGCTGAAACCGAACGCCGCACTCGCCACGCCCTCGACCGCGTCATCGATATCGGCGTCCGCATCGACGACGATCGAATCCTTGCCGCCCATCTCCAGAATGGTGCGCTTGATCCAGATCTGACCCGGTTGCTGAACGGCGGCGCGCTGATTAATGTGCAGACCAACTTCCTTCGATCCGGTAAACGCGATGTAGCGGGTCTTGGGATGCTCGACCACCGCGTTGCCGAAGCTGTTGCCGTGACCGGGACAGAAGTTCACTACGCCGTCCGGCAGGCCGGCTTCTTCCAGAATCTCGAAGAACTTCGCCGCGATGGCCGGGGCATCGCCCGACGGCTTCAGAACGACCGTGTTGCCGCAGACAATCGACGCCAGCGTCATGCCGCCCATGATCGCGCCCGGGAAGTTCCACGGCGGAATCACCGCGCCGACGCCCAGCGGAATGTAGCGTAGCCAGTCGCGCTCGCCCGGCAACTGCACCACAGTTTCTGCCTTGGCCAGCCGCAACGCCTCTAGGGCATAAAGAACCGTGAAATCGATCAGCTCGGCAATGTCGCCATCGGCCTCTGGCCAGTTCTTGCCGACTTCAAACACCATCCACGCCATCAGCTCGAACTTGCGCTCGCGCAGCAGGTGGGCGACACGGAACAGCAGATTCGTCCGCTCTTCCACCGAGCTGTACTTCCAGGTCTCAAAAGCCTTCAGCGCGGCCTGCATCGCCGGCTCAACTTCGGCAGCGCCTGCGGTCGAGAATGTCCCAACCACCTCCGACGGCTTGGCCGGATTCAGCGACTGCGTCTTCTCTTCCGTCTTCACGCGCCGTCCGCCGATCACCAGGTCGTATTCGCGTCCCAGCTCGCGGCGTACTTTCTCGATCGCCGCGCGCATGCGGCGGGTATTTTCGGGATTGCTCCAATCGATGGAAGGTTCGTTCTTGAATTGCTCGGGAATGGGAGCGTTGTTCATGGTCACAGCCGTGCGCGTTCCTTCGCGCGCGGGAGTCATCGTAGTACCCATAAGTGCAGTCCTCTCAGGAAGTCGATTCAGATAGGTGAGTCTAGTTTGGGCGTCTGTTAATAGATGCCGCGGTATGCACACTCGATTCGCAGCCCCGCGAAGCCTCTATTCTACACGCTGTCAGCAACTTGCCAGCTATCAGGCCAACCGGCATCGCCTAGCCTGAATTGCCTCTGAGTTCGCCCTGTGATACCTTCCGCTCGACCCCTGTTTGACGCCAGGTTCGGGCCGGATACTGCTTTTCCCGCACCGGCGAGGAGAGAAGTGAATGATCGGTCTCATCGTCATCATCGCAATCCTGGCGATTATCGCCTTCACCCTGATCGGCATTTACAACAGCCTGGTGCAACTGCGCGTCCGCGCCGACAACGCCTGGTCCGACATCGATGTGCAGCTTAAGCGCCGCTATGACCTGATCCCGAACCTGGTCGAGACGGTGAAAGGCTACGCCGCGCACGAAAAGGGTACGTTTGAGAATGTCGCCAAGTTTCGCAGCGCCGCCATGTCGGCGAGCACTCCGGCGGAGAAGAGTGAAGCCGAAGGTCAGCTGACCTATGCCTTGCGCGGATTGCTGGCCGTGGCCGAGGCGTATCCGCAGTTGCAGGCGAATCAGGAGTTCATGTCGCTGCAAGGCTCGCTCACCGGATTGGAAGATGCCATCCAGAACGCGCGGCGTTACTACAACGCTGTGGTGCGCGACTTCAACACCAAGATTCAGAGCTTCCCCAGCAACATCGTCGCCGGGATGTTCCACTTCCAGCAGAGACAGTTCTTCGATATCACCGAGCCAAGCCAGCGGGAGCCGGTGGCGGTGAAGTTCTGAGGAAGCCACGAGCTACGAGCTACGAGCCAATTCGCGCATCGGTGAGTCTTCGAGAATGAGTCTCATTTCAGCAGAGGAATCAAGAGCTGTGCAGACTTCGAGTCGTCGTCGTGCTGTCGAAGTTAAGCTCGCATTCAGCTGCTACTAGCTCGCGGCTCGGGGCTAGAAGCTCATAGCTAAGTGCTAAATGCTAAGTGCTAAGTGCAGTCTTCGGATCTTCGTCTTCTTTTGCCTGCATCCTGCGCTTCCCGCCTTCGCTCGCGAGTGGCGCATCACCAACTTTTCCAGCAGCATGGAAGTTGCGCCGGACGGCACCATGACGGTGCGCGAGAACCTTGCGGTTTCCTTTGAGGGCGAGTTTCACGGCATCTACCGCGACATTCCCATTCAATATCCCGGCCCCCATGGCTCGAACTACACACTCTTCCTCACCGTCACCGGCGTAACCGACGGCCAGGGCAATAAGCTGAAGTACGAATCCAGCGTGCAGGGCGACTTTCGCCATCTGAAGATCTACATCCCCAACGCGGTCAACACGACGAAGGTCGTCGACATCAACTACACCGTGAAGAATGCCGTCCGCTGGTTCGACGATCACGACGAGCTTTACTGGAACGTCACCGGCAACGACTGGCCTGTCCCGATTGACAGCGCGATGGCGATCATCCTGTTTCCGCCGAACGCAGCCAACAATCTTCGCGGGCAGGCTTTCACTGGCGTCTACGGCTCGGAGGGGCGGGATGCTACGGCCGTCGTCAACGGCAACGTGGTCAAGGTCAGCACCAACAACGCGCTTGAAATGCGCGAGGGCCTGACCGCCGATGTCTACATCACCAAGGGCATACTCACGCAGCCCAGCCAGTTGACCTTCGCGCTGTGGTTCATTCGCAGCAATGTCATCGTGCTGCTGCCGCTGTGGGCGTTCGTGGTGATGTTCTTCTTCTGGTGGACCAAGGGCCGCGATCCCAAGGCCGACATCTCCGTCGCGCCCATGTACGACCCTCCCAAGGACATGACGCCGGCCGAGGTCGGCGCGCTGACCAACGACTCGGTTCATCCCCGCGACATTACCTCGACGCTGGTAGACCTGGCGGTGAAAGGCTATCTCAAGATCGAGGAAGTTGAGTCGAAGATGCTGCTGTTTTCGCATCGCGATTACATCTTCCATTCGCTGAAGCCGCAGGGCAGTTGGAGCTCGCTGCAAGCCCATGAGCAGGTGATGTTGAAACACATGTTTCCAGCGGACGCCACTCAGATCCGATTGTCGGAGCTGCGCAATCAGTTCTACGTTGCCATTCCCACCATCAAGGAAGACATTCTGGCGCAATTGCGGGGCAAGGGGATGTACACCGTCGATCCCGATTCCGCCCATGCCTATGTTTTCATCGGAGTCGTTTTAACGGCGCTGCCGTTTGTGCTGCTGCAAGTTTTCAAGATAGCGGACGTGCTCGCCTCGATCGGGATGGTGATTCTCGCGGGTCTTATTTCGCTGATAATTGTGTTCCTGTTCGCGCGAATCATGCCGGCGAAATCGCTGAAGGGTGTACGCACCAAAGTCGAGATTCTGGGCTTACAGGAATTCATCAACCGCGTGGATGCCGACCGGCTGAGGATCATGCCGCCCAACACCTTCGAGAAGATCCTGCCTTACGCCATGGTCCTGGGCATCGAGAATCACTGGGCGAAGGCCTTCCAGGGGATCGTGCAGAATCCTCCAGCGTGGTATGTCGGGCCGACACCCTATGTCGGCTTCAATCCCATTTTCTTTGCCGCCTCCATGCATTCCATGGCGACGGACGCGCACCAGGCCTTCGTTGCGGCTCCCCGCGCCGCCAGCACCGGCTCGGGCTGGGGTGGTGGCGGAGGCGGATTCAGCGGCGGCGGCTTTGGCGGAGGCGGAGGCGGAGCGTTCTAAGAGCAGCTGTCTGTTATCGGTTGTCGGTTTCGAGTTCGCCATTCCGGCTATTTCTTGCCCGCACCGACGCACTTCTCCATTGCAGCGACAGGGCGATTCCGTTACGCTATCGCACATCCGGCCGCGCCAGTTCCGCCGCTATCTGGAGTGACTTTCTCAGGTCATGCATTTCCATTACAACGCCCTGCCGGTACTGATCGCACTTGCGGTACTGGTAGCAGTGTTTGCGGCCATATCCCGCCAGGGAATCAAGGAGCCAGTGCGCCTCTGGCTGACGGCATGGTCTCTCATCTTGCTGCACTCACTGGTTGACTTCGCGCATTTCAAACCTCATTTGCTGGCCAAGATTGAGCTGCTAGTTGGATTGTGTGCTTTGGAAATGGCCAGCGTGGTTTTCGTGGTCTCGGTGGCGCCGCAGGCCCGAACCTGTCTGCGGCAACTGGTGCTGACGCTCGTGCTGGGTGTTCCGCTGATCGTGTATACGAGCGCGATGCTATGGGATGTGCAAGCCAAAGTTTTGTACTACGTCCTGATTGTGCTGTGGCTGACGGCCATATTGGTGCTGTTGTTCACCTGGCACAAGAAAATCACGCCGTATGTGTGCCTGGTTACTCTCGGATCGATTGGAGTAGCGGCGCTGCTGACCGGGCTTGTCGCCTACGGCAAGGAAGAATACGGGATGCACGCCATACTCGCGGCGCTGAATTTCTCTGCCGCCGCCTTGTACTGGTATCGCATGAGGCGTGCTTCTGCGGGCGTGCTGGCTACTGTATTCGGCTTTGTCGCCTGGGGTCTCACGTTGCCCGCCGGAATTGTAATGGCTGCCGTCGTTCCGTCAATTCGGATTGAAGCCGAGGTCTGGAACATTCCCAAGTATCTGGTAGCGGTTGGCATGATCGTCACCTTGCTGGAGAATCAGATCCTGGAAAGCGATCACCTTGCCTATCACGATGCGTTGACCGGACTGCCAAATCGCCGGCTACTTCAGGATCGGCTGGTGCAAGCCTTAGCTCGTGCCGATCGCGACAATCATAAAGTCGCAGTCCTGCTTCTGGATCTGGACGACTTTAAAGAAGTGAATGACAACTTTGGACACCGCATTGGGGATGCCGCCTTGCAGCAGGTGGTCGCCAGGCTCTCCGGCCGGATGCGCAGCTCCGATACCTTGGCGCGGTCCGGGGGCGATGAATTCACCATCGTCAGCGAAGTGACTTCTGCGGAAGGGGCGCAGACCCTGGCTCTGGCCTTGGAGTCGGAGTTACTTGATCCATTACAGGTGGAACACGCCCTGGTGCACACCGGCGTGAGCGTGGGGTACGCGCTCTATCCGGACGACGCGAGCACTCCTGATGACCTCTGCGCAGCCGCCGATCGAGCCATGTACGTCGCCAAACGCGGCATTGGCTCACTGTAGTCTTCCAGAACCAGGATGCGTTTTCGGCTACTCGCGGAGCCTTGACCGCTCTGCGTCTTTCCAGACTTCGTAATGCGTCCAGGTAGCGCGCGAACACCCAGCAATTTGCTCCGCTTCAAACTGAATGCGCAGCACTTCACCGCTCTTGCGTTTCAAGGCGAAGATGCCTTGCATCTTTCCGTCTTGCACAAATTGCTGGTACATGGGAGAGACGTGCGCGCCGGTGGGAAAGCTGACGTCATCAATGCGAAGGCTCAGCAATTCCTGCCGGCTGTAGCCCAGCAGCTCACAGGCGCTGTCGTTGACGGAAATGTAGCGGCGGTTGGAATCGACTTCTACCTGGGCAGGAGGGGTCACCGGAATCATAGGTCGAGGGCTATGACAGTGGATGCCTCGTCCCAGCCGGCGGTCGCAACTTTCAGATACAGCCGGCTAGATTCCGTAGTGCAGCTTCCGCAGACCTTCCTTGTACGCGTCGCGCGCTTGTTTGGCTTGTTTCTGGGAGTCCTGTACCGCGAAGTCGGCACTGTCCCAGTGTTCCATGGCAGTTTCGGAGTGGTCCGGAGTAGCCAGCGCCTCTTCGGCGCGAATCGCGGCCACCCATTGATCGACCGCCTGTTTGTAAGCTTTCTGCAATGCGTCCAGATCGGGCTTGCTCATAAGTGACGGATGGTAGAGCACCGGTCCAGATGCGGTCAACGCTGCGCGATGCGGTTTCACAGAAAATTAATCCTGCGCGCGGTTTCCTTGCAGGCTTCGGCAGGTCTCGCAGAAGAGGCTGGGCCTTGATCGGGCCGAAACGAAAACACAGGTTCTTCGCTGGTCACTATTCACAGCCGCTCCCGGCGCTAATATCGAGATATGAAGAAACTCCGGGTGGGCGTGCTGTTTGGCGGGCGCAGTGGTGAACATGAGGTCTCGCTGCTGTCGGCGGCCTCGGTTCTGAACGCGATTGATAAGACTAAGTACGAAGTCGTGCCGATCGGCATCACGAAGGCAGGCCGCTGGGTCACGGCTGCACACGCCGAGCGCCTGTTGAAGGGCAAGGCTGCAGATGCGCCTGAGGCTCGCCATCTGCGCGCCGGCGATCCCGAGACAACGTCCGCTGCCGCTGTTCTCGCCCGCGGCGAAGGCGTGGTTGTGCCGCCGATGCCGGGAGAGAATCATTCCACCCTTGTCCCCTTCGAGACCGACGCCCATCAGCTTCGAGCCGCCGTCAATCCCGTCGATGTCGACATCATCTTTCCCGTTCTGCACGGAACCTTCGGCGAGGATGGCACGATCCAGGGACTGCTCGAGTTGGCCGACATCGCCTACGTCGGCGCGGGCGTGCTCGGCTCCGCCGCCGGCATGGACAAGGACGTGATGAAGCGGCTCTTCCGCGATGCCGGTCTGCCGATCGTTAAGCACGTCACGGTTCTTCGTGCCGACTGGCGCGAGCAGCCGAAGCAAGTTCGCAAGCAGATCGAAAGTAAGCTGAAGTATCCCGTCTTCGTGAAGCCGGCGAATCTCGGATCGTCCGTCGGCATCAGCAAGGTTCACGATTCCAGCGAACTTGCCGCTGCAATGGACGAGGCCTCGCGCTTCGATCGCAAGCTGGTCGATCGAGGAAGGCGTCGGCGGAAAGAAAGGCAAGGCGCGCGAGATCGAGTGCTCGGTACTGGGCAACGATAAGCCGATCGCTTCAGTAGCCGGCGAAATCGTGCCCATCAAGGAGTTCTATGACTACAGCGCCAAGTACCTGGTGGAAGGCTCGGAGTCGATCATTCCGGCCAAAATCGGCAAGGCCAAGCAGAAGGAAGTGCAGCAGCTCGCGGTCGCAGCGTTTCGAGCAGTTGACTGCGCCGGCATGGCGCGCGTGGACTTCCTGATGGACCCGCGCACCAGGAAGATGTACGTCAACGAGATCAACACCATCCCCGGCTTCACCTCGATCAGCATGTATCCCAAGATGTGGGCGGCGACCGGCATCTCTTATCCCGAACTCATGGATCGGCTGATTCAACTTGGCCTGGAGCGCCACGCCGACAAGAAGCAGAATCAGTACAGCCGATGAATAGAGGAAGACCGGGGTGGAGCACCGCTTCAGCGGTGCAGTCTGTTCGATTTCTGCCTGAATAGCTTTACAGGCCTGCTGAAAAACTCGTTGCGAGAGACAGATCGGGTAGTGCTGCCTTCAGGCCAGCGTTCCCGGATCCCTCCATGTTTTGTCATCCCGACCGAGGGCTTCAGCCCGACCGAGGGATCTGCGGTTCGCGCCGCGGCAGCGGCGACACCACTCGCGACACACGCTCCACCCTATTCATACGCCAGCGCGTCAATCGGATCCTTCTGCGCCGCCTTGATCGCCGGGTAGAAAGCTCCCAGCAGCGAGCCCACCAGCGCTATGATGGAGGCCTTCACCAGCAGCCTGAAGGTAATCATCACCGGCAGCGTTTCGAAATGCACCCGCAGGCCGGCCTTGGCGGCGTAGCTGAAGATAATGCCCAGAATAATTCCACCGATTGCGATCAGCAGCGTCTCCCGCAGCACGACATTCACGATGTAGAGCTTGTCTGCACCCAGCGATTTGAGGATGCCGATCTCGCGCGTGCGTTCCATCACCGCCGTGTACATGGCCTGGAAGATCACGATGAATCCGATGATCATGGAGATGCCAATCACCACATCAATCACCGTGTTCAGCCCGGGAATGCTGGCCGAAGTCATCAGCGACAGATATTCCTGAATGGAGTGCACACCATACTGCTGCATGCCAGGAATGTTCTTGATGTCTTGAACAACCGCGTCGGCATATTTGGGATTATCGAGTTTGACGTAGAAGATGGTCGCTTTGCCTGTGGCGCCGATCAGGTCCTGCAGCGTGGCAATGGGAACGAACTTGCGTGCGCCTTTGCCATGCTCCACGATGCCGCAGATGCGAAAGTCGTGGTTCAGAGCCTGCACGGTGTCCCCGACCTTAATGTGGCCCGATGCCGCTTTCAAGTCGTCAATCAGCATGTCATACGGCCCCTGGAAGGGACCGCCGGCAAGGTAATGAAAGCCTCCCGTCACGGAATCGAAGGACTGCAAATCGATACCGTAGAGCACCTCGAGGCTCTTCGAGATCGTCGTCTGGGTCACGACCGGAGCAGCGGCAATAACATGCGGTACCTTCATCAGCCGGTTCGCGACCTTGACGGACACCGGCGCGCCATTCATACCCATCAGCAGCGACGAGCCCGGTGGCTGCACCATGATGTCGGCGCCCAGGCTTGCCTGGCGGCCGCTGGTGTCATTCAGCATGCCCAGCAGGATGCCGACGATCAGCAAAATCAAGGTTACTTCGAGACCCACCGCGACCACGCTGATGATGGTGCGAAACGGCCGGTGAACAACGTTGGCAAAGACCATCCGGTTCATCATGAGAAGCTCGATTGTATAGGATGCGGTGGCACCGGCGAGCAACAGGAAGACGCGCTTGGTTTCACCACGGAAGCACAGAGAACACGGAATTTTTGTAAAGGGTGAGAGGTGAGATGAAGATCCTCTGAGGACTTCTTAAAGAGAAGACTTTTTCCGTGTGCTCCGTGCTTCCGTGGTGAGAAATCAGCGAGAGAATCAGAAGCTGGTGGCCTTCGCAGGGTGCTTGCGATTCACGACGCGAACCCCATCGCGCCAGCGCTCGTCAATCTCAACCACCGTCCACTCGACCCGTGGAGAGAGATAGCGCAATAGCGTATCAGTCGCGGGATGAACCCGCAGCGCCGGAGCGACCAGGTAGAGCAGTGGCGGCGCGCTCGAAATGTCCCGTCCGGCGAAATATCCGTTGCGCGTGAACTCGCCGTGCTGCTGATGCCAGCGGACCCGCACCCAATAGTCCAGCCCTTGCAGCGGCAGATGAATGTCCTCATTCGCCTTCAGCTCCAGAATCGCAAGCCGCCCATCCAGCGTACACGTCAGCACATCGAGCATGGCGCGATCGGCAGCAGCAAATGCCGGCACCTGCGAATAGACGAAACGCCCATCCAGCCGCTCGTCGACCGCGCGCACATCTCGCGTAATGAGACTTTCCAGCCAGCGCTCCGGCGCCAGCCGGAAGAACAGGTTGGTGTGCGAGCCGCCGGGCTGGCGCTCCTGACCAATGCGCTGCACCAGTTCACCGAAGAGCGCTTCGCTGTTCTCGTCGAGTTCATACTCGGCAGGTGCGACGCCAAAAATAATCGACTCGCGATTGCGGAATGAACCCGCTTCCGGTGTCATCTGCGCCCGCGCGAACTCCAGCCCATAAAGGCGAAACACAATCTCAGAAGGAGACTCGACCGTGACTTCGGCATCCGGCACCAGCGCGTGCATACGGGCAGTGGAAGTTGCAAAACGTTCCCGTGCGGCTTGAACATCAACCGCGCGCGTGAGCCGCGTGATGATGTTGCCGCTATCAGCTATGTCGATTGACTCACAGGTCTCCGAGCGCTCGTCCAGTTCGTAGAGCTGCCACTTAGCGGCTTCGGCATTCAGATTGGCTGCTCTCTGGCGCACAATCTCCGAGAGTCCCGGCGGCAATAAGAGCTTCAACCCCTCCACCACCGCGCGCCCAGCCAGATGCTTCCGCTGGTAGTCCATCCAGAGAATACCGAAGGTGAGAGCCGCATCCACCGATGCCTGGGTCTCTTCAGAATTGACGCCGAGTACCGCAAATACTTTTTGTCCTGCGCGCAACAGGCCGCGCGTGTAAACCGGGCTGAACGAATGCTCCAAGTCGGGGCTCGTGCTGACCTGGTCCAACCTGAATCCTGGATACTCGCGTCGCAGCAGTCGTTCTAACAACGATTGATAGCGCGCCCGCGCGGCGCGCTTTGCCGTGCCGTTGCGATGATCACGGTCCACGCAGATCTCCAGCAGATTCGGCTGCGACTGTCCGAAGCGAAGCACTTGCAGGCGTAAGGAGCGATCTTTTACCTCGGCGTCGAGAACGCGCCGAACCGTGTTGCGTTCCTCCGACCACATGTGGAGGACGCACTTGCCTTCGCCGGACACGGAGTATCTTGCTGAGCTGAAGTCGAACAGGGCGGCACCGTCTTCGATGGCAAGGGCGTGTGGGGCAGAAGCGAGAAACTGCTCCAGCAAATGAACCAGCGATTCGGCGGAAATACTTGACGTTGGCACCAGGATGTCCAAGTTTGATTGTAAGTCCGGCCGGCAGCTAGCTCAGCCTCGGCGAGCACAGCTGTATGTGATAATGAACATTCCGGAACGCGTGCTGTCGGGTTCCTGTATCTCATTATTTTCCGCGCACAAATGCGGCGGCTTGGCGCCGCAATCTTTGCGCGCCGTCGGGCATCTAATCAAGAGTGACTATGGACAAGAAGTTTTTCTTTGAGCGCTATGGGCTGGCGCAAGCCGACATCGAGCGCTATCTGGGTGCCGCGCTTTCCGCCGGCGGCGACTTTGCCGACCTCTACTTCGAATATCAAACTTCTACCTCGGTATCGCTCGACGAGAGCATGGTGAAGTCAGCCTCGCAGGGTATCTCGGTGGGGTGCGGCGTTCGCGTTCTTTCGGGCGAGCGCACCGGCTACGCTTACACCGACGACCTCTCGCCCGAGCGCATTCTGCACGCGGCGCGAACTGCCGCGATGATTGCCCGCGGTCCAGCGAAGCAACCAATCGTCGGCCTGACCGACAAGCCCGCGCACAATCTGTATCCCGTGCCGCTGCCTTCGGTGGAAGCGGACGTGCTGGCCAAGGTCGATCTGGTGCAGCGTGCCGACAAAGCCGCCCGCGCATTCGACCCTCGCATTCACGAAGTGCGCGTCAGCTATGCTGACGAACTGCGCACAATTCTGGTGATCGGTTCTGATGGCAGTTTTGCTGAAGATTCGCAGCCGTTGGCCCGCATGAGCGTCTTCTGCATTGCCAAATCGCAGGAGTCGGGTTCGGCTCGCGGCAGCGCCGGAGGCGGCGGTCGGGTCTCGCTCGACTACTTCCAGGGCGATGCTTCGCCCGAACATTTTGCCAAGGAAGCGGCACGCCAGGCGATCATTCAGCTCGACGCGCGCGATGCGCCGGCAGGCGAGATGGAAGTTGTGCTCGGTCCCGGCTGGCCGGGAATTCTGCTGCACGAAGCGATCGGCCATGGCCTCGAAGCCGACTTCAATCGCAAGAAGACATCGGCATTTTCGGGAATGCTGGGCCGCCGCGTAGCCAGCGACAAGTGTACGGTCGTTGACAACGGTACGATGCCGGGCCGTCGCGGTTCGCTCAACGTCGACGACGAGGGCAACCCCACCGAGAACACGGTTCTGATCGAAAAGGGAATCCTCAAGGGTTATCTTTCCGACAAGCTGTCGTCGCGGCTGATGGGCATTCCGAATACCGGCAACGGCCGTCGCGAAAGCTATCAGCACATTCCCATGCCGCGCATGACGAACACCTACATGCTCGCGGGTCAGGACTCGCCCGAGGACATCATTCGCTCCGTCAAGTACGGCGTTTACGCGGTGAACTTCGGCGGCGGCCAGGTCGACATCACCAATGGCAAGTTTGTGTTCTCGGCCTCCGAGGCTTATCTGATCGAAGACGGCAAAGTTACCTCGCCCTTGAAGAACGCAACTCTGATCGGCAATGGACCGGATGTGCTGACCAGGGTTTCTATGGTCGGCAGCGACTTGCAGCTCGACGAAGGCATCGGAACCTGTGGTAAGGATGGGCAATCGGTGCCGGTGGGCGTTGGCATTCCAACCCTCAAGATTGACCGGCTGACGGTCGGCGGGACCGGCGGATAGGTGGAAGAGCTGCCCCGTTAGGGCAGCGTTCAGCGCGTCTTTCATCGTTCGGCACGTCTTTCATATCGAAGCCCCTTTCAGGGGCGACAGATGAATTTAATCCCACATTGTGGGACTCTTACATGGTAGGACTAATATCCAGATGACGGTTTCAACTGCAGAACGCCAGGCCGAGCCACGAACAACCTCAACCGATCTCAGGGAAATTGCGAGCCGATGTCGTCCGCCGCGCCATGCAGGGCGGAGCGACCGCTGCCGAAGCTGTTGCCATGGACGGCAGCGAGTTCTCCACCGTCGTCCGACTCGGCGAGGTAGAGACGCTGAAGGAGTCCGGCTCCAAGGGCATCGGCGTTCGCGTCTTCTTCGGCAAGCGCGCCGCCAGCACCTACTCCAGCGATCTCACGCCTGCGGGCATCAAGCAGATGGTGGACTCGGCGCTAAGGCTGGCGAAAGTTACCAGCGAAGATCCCTTTGCCGGAATTCCCGAGCCCTCGCAGCTGGGCAAGCTGGAAGGCGATCTCGACCTCTACCACGAAGATGTTTATTCGCTTTCAACCACGGATCGCATCGACTACGCGCGGCGTGCTGAAAAAGCCGCGATCGATGCCGACCCGCGCATTACCAACTCCGAAGGCGGAAGCTTCGATGCCGCCATCGGCTATAAGGTGCTGGCAAATTCCCACGGTTTTGTTGGCGATTATCAGCGCTCCTATTGCTCGGTCTCGGCTGTGCCCATCGCGCAGATAGAAGGCACTGCCATGCAGCGCGACTACTGGTACTCGGTGGCGAATACGCTGAAGAAGCTGCAGTCGCCAGAGGAAGTCGGCCAGATCGCGGCAAAGCGGACTCTGCGGCGTCTCGGCGCGCGCAAGGTGAAGACGGCAAAAGTTCCGATCGTCTTCGAACACACCATCGCGGGCGCGCTGGTCGGGCACATCTTCGAAGCGGTCAATGGCGACTCGGTTTATCGCGGCGCGTCCTTCCTGACGGACAAGCTGAACCAGAAGATCGCCGGCGACAACATCGAGGTCATCGATGACGGCACCATGCCAGGCGGCTTCGGAACAAGTCCGTTCGACTCCGAAGGCGTGCCCAGTCGCAAGACGGTCGTCATCGAGAAGGGCGTTCTCAAGTCCTACCTGCTGAACACCTACACCGCGAAGAAGCTCAACTTGCAGACGACCGGCAACGCCTCGCGCGGTCTGGCGGGGACACCGGGAATTGGCCCGGGCAACTTCTTCCTGAAGCCGGGAACGAAGAGCGCGAACGAGATCATCGCCGACATCAAGGATGGACTTTTCGTCACCGAATTTCTCGGCTTTGGCGTCAATCTCGTGACCGGCGACTTTTCGCGCGGCGCCAGCGGCCTCTGGATTCAGAACGGCGAGCTGACGTTCCCAGTCGAAGAGATCACCGTCGCCGGCAATCTCAAAGACATGTTCTTCAATATCTCCGAGATCGGCAACGACCTGGAATTTCGCAGCTCGATCGCCTCGCCTACACTGCGCATTGATGGGATGACCGTCGCCGGAGAATAAAGCATTTCACCACGGAAGCACTGAGGACACGGAGAAGAGAAAGGGAAACGGACCACCTCTCAGATCCCGGTCAACAGTTCCCGCCTCCTGTCTTCAGGAAGAAAAGACGCCCGAAAGGAATTCCGCGCCAGTTCGCGAAGCTCGGCGTCGGTAAAGCCGAAGATGTCGCGCGCGATCTCGTATTCCTTGTTGAGGGTCGTGTGGAACATGTCGGGATCGTCGGTGTTCAGCACCACCGGCACGCCTGCATCGAAAAGCTTTCGGACGGGATGTTCTGCGATGTCGTGGCAGCAACCAGTAACAGCATTGCTGGTGATGCAGACTTCGACCGGGATTTTCTGTTCCGCGAGATAGCGCACCAGTTCCGGATCGTCGATGGCGTGCAGCCCATGTCCAATGCGATCCGGCTTGAGTTCTCGCAAAGCACCCCAGATCGACTCCGGCCCAACCGTCTCGCCGGCATGAACCGTTAATCGCAGGCCATTCTTCGCGGCATGTTCGTAGACATCGCGAAACTGCTCCGGCCCAGCCTTTCGTTCGTCGCCCCCGATTCCGATTCCTACCACATTGTGGGACTTCAGCCTGATGGCCTCGTCGACCACTCGCTGCGCCTCATCCACGCCGAAGTGTCGAACAGCGTCGAGAATCCAGTAGAGCGAGATGCCAAAGTCGCGTTCACCGCGCTGGCGGCCGCGCTCGGCGCCTTCGAACAGCGGTGCAAATTCCTGTCCACGCCAATGCACTACCCCAGCTGAGATGTACACCTCGGCATGAACCACATTTTGCGCGTGCAGCTTCTCCATCATGCGGTAGGTGACAAGTTCGTAATCGTCGGCCGTGCGCAGGCGCTCGGTGACAGCCTTGAACGCGAGCATGAATCCGGTGAAGTCCTGGTAGCGATACAATTCGCGAGCTTCATCTTCGGTGAAGACGCGGCCGCTGTCTTCGGTGTTTCGATAGCGATTGTTCGTGGTCGACAGCGGCGTAGGATGGCGGCGGCTCAACTCTGACAATGTGGGAGGGTCGACAGAACCTTCGAGATGGAGGTGCAGTTCGGCCTTGGGCAGCGACTGAATGAAATCATCGCTCACTGCTTCGTAACCGTTTGGAGAGCGGGCTTGGAATTGGCCGGGCTGAATTCGCTGCGATGGCGGCTATAAAGCCAATAGACGGCCATGCCGATGATCAGCCAGGCGAAGAAGCGGAGCCAGGTCAGGATCGGCAGGCCCGCCATCAGCAATATGCAGAAAAGCACGCTGAGGATCGGCGCAGCCAGTCCGCCCGGCGCGCGGAAGCCACGATGCCGCTCGGGCTGTTTGTAGCGCAGGATGATCACGCCGAGCGACACCAGCACAAACGCAAACAGCGTGCCGATATTCGACAAATCCGAGAGCGTGCCGATATCGAGAATACCGCCGGGAATTCCGACCAGGAAACCCGCAATCCACGTTGCGATGGCAGGCGTGCGAAAGCGCGGATGCACGTTGCTGAAGACTTTCGGCAGCAGGCCGTCGCGCGACATGGAGAACCACACGCGTGCCTGTCCCAGCTGAAAGACCAGCAGCGACGAGATCATGCCCATCATGGCGCCGAAGAGCACGGCCAGCTCGGTCCAGCGCAGCAACTCCGACTTTGTGGTACCCGCCAGCATACTCATGCTGTTGACCACCGGAGCAGCGTCGTCGATCAGCGATCTCCAAGGGACCAAGCCAGTGAGCACGACCGCAACCGCGATGTAGAGGATCGTGCAAACAATCAGCGTCGCGATAATGCCAATCGGAATGTCGCGTTGCGGATTGCGCGCTTCTTCAGCCGCGGTCGAGACCGAGTCGAATCCGATGTAGGTGAAGAAAATGATCGAGCCGCCGGTGAGCACTCCCGACCAGCCTTCGGGAACGAAGGGATGGTAATTCGCCGGATGAATGAAGCGCATGCCGACAAAGACGAACGCCAGGATGGCCGCGATCTTCAGCAGGACCATGATGTTGTTGGTTTCGGCCGATTCGCGAATGCCGCGCACCAGCACTACCGTCAGGATCAAGACGATGAGAAATGCCGGAATGTTGAAGCCGAAGTGCCAGCCCGGGTTGTAGAGGACGTTGCCCTTGAGATCGGTGAGGCCGCCGGGCAGATACGCGGGTGTGATCCAGCGCAGCGCGGGATGCCATCCGAACCAGGTGAACGTGGCTTCCATGTGCGCCGCGAAACCCACGCTCACGGCCATGTTGCTGACGGCGTATTCCAGGATCAGGTCCCAGCCGATGATCCAGGCGATGAGCTCGCCCATCGTGGCATAGGTGTAGGTGTAGGCGCTGCCGGCAATCGGGATCATCGACGCCAGCTCGGCGTAGCACAGCGCAGTGAAGCCGCAGACAATCGCGACCAGCACTAACGATAGCGCCAGCGCCGGCCCCGCGCCTGGACGGCCAAGTGTCGCCGAGTGATGGACGATGTAATCCGCGAGCGGGCTGTTCAGGATGGAGGGTGTGTCGAATTTCTGCCCGGCGATCGCAGTGCCGATGACGGTGAAGATGCCTGAGCCGATGACTGCGCCAATGCCGAGTCCGGTGAGCGACCACGGTCCCAGCGATTTCTTCAGCCGATGTTCCGCCTCTTGCGAGTCGGAGATCAGCTTGTCAATGGACTTGCACGCGAAGATTTGTTTCGCCAGGGTATCGCTCCCGGGAGTGGTGGAATCGGCTGCCTGAATTCAAACAGAAAGCCAGGTTGACGGCAAGTGTAGCGGCCCATTTCACCACGGAGGCACGGAGTACACGGAAAAATCCTTGAGCCAGGGAGCGGTGTAGGCTAGCTTCTCACGCAGTGCTCGCTCTGTCGTCGGGCGGTTCCTGCCTCGTCGCAGGGTGGGCAATGCACATGGCAGAAACAAAATCGGCGAGCGAGCACTGTCCCCAGGCGACTCTTGCAAGCTCCGCAATCTCGTTTCTGGTGAGCATCACGCTGACCATGTAGTTCCCGTTCAGCCTTATCTGTCGGCCCGTAAACGAGCGCAAAACGACGTGGTGGCAATTAGGCTCTCCGTGTATCTCCCATCCGCAAAAGGAGCCCCTGTCGCCAACGGAGAGGTGCTTGTCTCGGTCCGCATCCACCAGAACATGAGTTTCATCGTCTGGATGACCACTCCAACATTTGACCTGCATATCGCGCCTCCTGGGCGATGTGTCGCCCTCTCAAAACCTCTATCGTGCATCGCGAGATGCGGAGGCGCCAGGCTCGATTAGAAGAATAATCTCAGTGACCTCCGTGCCTCCGTGGTGAAATCGGACCTACTTGCCCGGCGCCAGCGTCTCCAGGAAGTAGTCATCGATCATATGGAACAGGTGTGTCTGGGTTTTGAATCCGGCGATGCCGTGGGTCTTGCCGGGGTACATCATCAGCCGGAATTGCTTGCCCGCCTCGATCAGATTGTTGACCATCTGAATCGTGTTCTGGACGTGCACGTTGTCGTCGCTGGTGCCGTGTACCTCCAGCAGCTGGCCATGCAGGTCGGCGGCAAAGTTGACGGGCGAGCTGTCCTTGTAACCCGCTTCGTTCTCCTTCGGCAGGCCCATGTAGCGCTCGGTATAGATCGAATCGTAGTTGCGCCAGTCGGTCACCGGCGCGACCGACACTCCCGACTTGAACTGATCGCTATGCTCGAGGGCGTAGAGGGTGAAATATCCGCCGTAGCTCCATCCCCAGAAGCCAACACGAGTGCGGTCAAGCTGCGGAAACTGATCGAGTGCTTCCTTCATGGCGGCGAGCTGATCGCTCAACTCGACTGGGCCGAGGTGATGCTTAATAGGCAGCGCGAAGGCCTTGCCGCGATTCGCCATGCCGCGATTGTCCACATGCAGAACGGCGAAACCCTGTCGCGCCAGGATCTGATCGAAGAGATCATAGCCAATCCAGAAATCGCGCACGGTCTGCGCGCCGGGGCCACCATAAGGATTGAGAATGAGCGGAGCCTTGCCGTTGGGGTTCATCGGCCCACCGGGCGGTGGAAACAGAATCTCGCCTTCCAGCTCAGTCACACCGTCGGCCGCGACGAACTTAACGAACTTGGGCGTGAGCAGGTTGTAGGCTTCGACGCTGTGCGGCTTCCAGAACGGCGTGCAGTCGCCGTCCACCTTGCACACCGACATCGTGGGCGGCGTGGTCAGCGCGGAGAAGTTGTCGACGTAATACTTTGCGTTCTTGGGATCGAAGTCGGCGAAGTGAGTGCCATCCTGCTGCGACATGCGGCGGAATTTCTCACCATCCAGTCCGACGGCGAACTCGTCGCGCTGCAGTACGGCACCGTCATTCGACGAGAAAAATACCGTGCTCGTCTGGCTGTCGACACCATCGATGCTTTCCACCTCCCAGTCGCCGCTGGTGAGCTGCTTTTCCATCTTGGCCTGGGCGCCGAGCGGGTTCTGCTTGTCGAAGCGGTAGAGATAAATGTGATTGTGCCCATCACGCCAACTCGTCCACAGATATCCATCGCCGGAATCGAGGAGCTTGAAGTCGACTTCAGGATGCATGTCGATCCAGGCATCAGTGGTCTCGGTCATCATGAGCTGCGACTTGCCGTTCTCGACGTCAACGAAGTAAAGGTCGAGTCGATCCTGAACACGATTGAGAGCCATGGCCCAGATGAGTCCGTCGCGCACCCAGCCGAAGCGCGGAATCAGCACATTGGGATCATTTCCCAGCGGCAAAGCGCCATTGCCGCCTGCGCCAGCCGTGATCCACTTCACCTTGCTGCCGTCGCTCTTGATGACGCCGATCCGCACGCCCGGGTTGGGATCGCCGGGTTGCGGATATTTCTCGTGGTCGACGGTGGGATGAACCGGTATCCAGTCGGTGATGGGGTAGGTCGGAACATCTTTCTCGTCCATTTGCAAGAAGACGAACTGCTTGCCATTGGGCGACCAGAAATAGTTGCTGCGCGTGTAGAGCTCTTCCTCGTACACCCAATCGACTTCGCCGTTCAGCAGATTCTCGCTGCCATCCTTGGTGAGCTGACGCTCGGCGCCACCGTCCACCGCACGCACGTAGAGGTCGTGTTTGCGAACGTAGGAGATGCGCTCGCCGTTGGGCGAGAACTTGGGATCGCCGCTCTCATCGTTGCTGGAGGTGAGCTGCACCGCCGTACCGTTGTCGAGGCTATAGAGCCAGAGCTGGCCCATGGAATCGAAGAGGAGGTGCTTAGAGTCGGGCGCCCACTGATAGGCGGCGATGGAGTAGCGCTGCGCGGCTTCCTTCTTGCGCTCGTCCTTGATCGCGCTTGCCGGAGGAGCAAGCGTCGCGAGTTTACCGCTGGTCACTAGCACGGCGGATTTTCCGGTGGCGACGTCGACGTAGTAGAGCTCGCCCTGATCACCGCTGTCATTGCGTTGTACGAACGAGACTTTAGTTCCGTCGGGACTCCACTGCACGTTCTCCGGGCCGCGCCCGAGAATGCCGCCGGGTTTGTTCATCTCTTCGATGGTCAGTTGCTTTTGACCTTGCGGTGCCGGAGAGGCGGTTTGTGCAGTAACCAGAGAACAGCAGAAGAAGAAGAGGACGAAAGCAGCGAACCAGGCTTTCACGGCAACTCCGGAATGTGAATTTTGGACTGCGGAAAAGTTTATATCAGGAGGGCCGAAATACGCGCGAGGGCTGAGCCGGCGTGCCCAAAGGCAGGCAGGACGTGCCGAATTGCGATGGCTGCGGGCGCTTGCTGGGGTTAGTGCGCGATCTGATACAGACGTAGCATTTCCACCACTACGATGAAGATGCCGACGCAGAAATACAGATTGCGCGCGGTTTCGGTGCTCAAAGCCGCAGGCAAAGGGACACCGCGTTGACGAAAGACCAGTACGAGCGAGCGTTCGCGCTCGAGGATGAAGTCGGCGATGCGGCGGTGGCAGGCCGCGATCAGAAGGCCAAGAAGAAGTCGCGCAATTTCGAGTGGCATACAACCATCGTAAGATTATGAGCGAAAGGCGCTCAATAGGCCGAAAACCTTAGTACAGTGGTCAGTGACCGGTGGCCAGTGGTCAGTTAGAGCCGCTTGCTGACTCTGACTATCGGCAGCTGACTACTGGCTACTGATTCGTGCGTGCTAGAATCCAAAAAGTCCCCCATGAATTCCGAACTTAACAAGCTGATTGACCTGCAACAGGTCGACGCGCGCATTGCCGCATTACGAAGTGAAATCGCAGCCCTACCCAAGGAAGTCGCGCAAATCGAAGCCAAGCTCGCCGGCTCGAAGGCCAAAGTAGAAGCGGCACAGGCGGCGATCAAGTCCGACGAGGGTGCGCGACGCAAGCACGAATCCGACATCAAGGACCAGCAGGAGAAGATCAGCAAGTATCGCGACCAGTCGCTGAAGGTCAAGACCAATCAGGAATACAAAGCGCTGCTGAGCGAGATCGAGCATGCCGAAGCTGAAATCGCCAAACTGGAAGATAAGGTTTTGGAGATCATGGTCGCTGCCGACGCGCGCAAAGAAGGGCTGAAGCAGGCTGAGGCGACGCTGAAAGCCGACACCACAGCGAACGAGAAAGAGAAAGAGCATGCGCGGCAACAAACCGCCGAAGACGAGAGGCAGTTGGCCGAGCTTTCGGCGCAACGCAATGGGCTACGCGCCGGTATCTCGGAAGAGACTCTGAATCATTATGACCGCGTGCTGAAGCTGCGCGGTTCGGTCATGGCTCCGGTCTATGAGGACGAGAGCTGTTCGGTCTGCCGCGTCCGGCTTCGTCCACAGGTCTTTCAAGACGTGATGAGCAACGAGCAGATTGTCACCTGCTTTTATTGCAACCGAATTTTGTACTTCGTTCCGCCTCCGCCCAAGGAGGAAGAAGCGAAAGACGGCAAGCCGCCTGTAGCTGCCGTTAAGCATGAAGAAGAAGCTGCGCCATTGGATGAAGCGGCGGCAGCGCAGTAGGAGTCATTCAGCCTGATCCGTAGTCCACTCCCCTGAGATGACGAAAGTCTCGGACGCCACAGCCGAAATCATGCCCGCTCCATTCTGTCCCACGGCTTCGTAATAGCCCTGCGAGCTGCCACCCGCGGATTGTGCCCAGAATGCCCACGTGTCCCACTGGGTAACCACGTCCTGAATCTGGAGGTAGTAGGTTCCAGCTGGAAGCGCGAGATTGGGAACAGGAAAGCTCATCTGCCAGGCGAAGAATAGAAACTTAGTGAGGTAGGGCGGTTGGAGTCGATTCAAGCCGACAAATCCGCTGCCTTTCACATCGCCGCCGAAGGGCTCGGTGGTGATGGTCCACTTCAGGTGCTGTGGGATGTTGCGGTCGTCGACGTCGTAGAGCGTGAGGGCTACGCTGGTGATGGTGGCGGCTCGCGGGAGTTCGAACGAGTTGGTTACGGCCGATCCGAAGTTTACGTGGTAGTAGCCAACGTCTCCATCAGCGCCATTATTGTAGAGGTTCTGCTGCGCGACGGCAGGTGTGGTACGCAGGGCGATAATCGCCAGTATGGTTGCAGTCAGCAACGATAGGCGAACTTCTTGTGCGCGCATGGAAAGGCTCCTTGCGACGTGCCTGATCCTGATCGCCCCACTTTGGCCGATACAAATTCCGGCAAGCATACCGGCTTTGTGAGGCACAAGCCACGGGTATTTTCGGCGCAGCATCTCATCGCTCAACCAGCGATGTATACTGTACATCGTGAAACGGACCCAGCTTTATCTCGACGATGATCTGTGGCAGGCGCTGCACGACCGGGCACGCAGCGAGCAGACGACGATTTCCGAACTGGTGCGGCGCGCCGCCAGGGAGCACTATTCGGTTAACCTGGAGCAGCGCCGGAAGGCTATGCAGGCATTTGTCGGCAGCGCTAAGAAACGCTGGAACTTTGAAGATCCTGAGAGCTATCTCCGTGGCCTGCGACGCAGTTCCAGGATGAAGAGGCTGAATAAAGCTTGAGCGTCTTGCTTGACTCCGACATCCTGATTGAAGTTTCGCGGGGCAGAAACAGCGAGATCTTGGCACGTTGGAGTGCTCTGCGCGAAGCCGAAGGCGAAATTCTGTACTCGCCCGTGACCGAAGCTGAACTGTGGGCAGGCGTGCGGGCAAGCGAATATCAAGAGCTGACGGATCTGCTTTATAGCCTAGTTTGTGTGCCCATTGATAAGGCAACAGGACGGCGCGCCGGCGACTATCTGAAGCTGTATGGGAAGAGTCACGGCGTGGAATTGGCCGATGCCCTCGTCGCGTCTGCAGCGGTGCTGAACGACGCTCGGTTATGGACCCGCAATCGTAAGCACTACCCCATGACGGACCTTAAGTTCTACTATCCTTGACCAATCACGCTTCGTACTTCACCAACGCGGCCATGCCCGCCTCGAGATGCCAAATGATGTGGCAGTGGACGAACCACAGGCCGGGATTATTGGCATCGAAGGCCACGGTCACGGTGGAGTTTCCGGGAACCAGAATCGTGTCGCGCATCGCGCCCTGCAGCGGACGGCCGTTGATTTCGATGACCTCGAAGGCGTGCCCATGCAGATGCATCGGGTGCGACATCGGAGTCTCGTTGACGAACTTCAGCGCGACACGCTGTCCCATCTTCACCTGCACCTGAGACTTCTCCGCTCCAGGATTGTTCACGTTGAAGACGATGTCATTGATCATCCACTGATACTTGGCCATGTTGCCTTGCAAGCGCAGAACCGAAGTTTGATCGACTGCTTTGGGAGTGAGTGGAGTCACCGCCGACAGCTGGCTCTCCTGATCGAGTGTGAGCAGCCCGGTCGGCGACGCGCTTTTCACCGGCAAGCGTTTGACCGAAGCGCCGGCCGTCGCCAGAAAGACGCCGGTTTGGTCTCTGGAAGCTTCGCGCAAGGCGAGTATGGGGAAGGCCCCGCCGCGCGGCCGGAATCTGCACCATCACATCGATGCGTTGCGCAATAGTCAGCGGAAAGCGGCTGGCGCGAATTGGTTTGACCGGCAAGCCGTCGGTGGCGATCAGCTCCCCTGTGAGGCTGCCAAGATCGACAAAGTAATTCGTGCCCGAACTGCCGTTGATGATGCGCAGGCGGATGCGCCCGGACTTCTCCACGCGAACCACATCAGGATCGGCCAGCGTGCGATCGTTGGCGAGATAGGCGTCGTAGTTGACGTCGTTGGCGTCAGGCTGGCTCGGCATCTTCCCGCCCATGGCCATGGCTTTCTTTGGGGCGATAAGCTGCGCATAGATTTCCTTTGGCGGCGTAAAGCTGAAGTCCCCGAAAAAGACGATGACTTGCTGGACGTCGGCCGATTGGTCAGCCGAATCATGCACAATGAGCGGAGCCGACAGCAGACGAGCTTCCTGCAATCCCTGATGCGAGTGCATCCAGTGTGTTCCCGCCGGAATTACCGGGAAGTTGTAAAACGAACTTTCATTGGGCCGGATGACAGGCTGCGTGACTCCAGGCACACCGTCTTCATTGTTGGGAGGATAGAGGCCATGCCAGTGGATCGCCGTCGGCTCGGTTAGTTTGTTTTCGAGCACTACGCGAAAGAGCTGGTTGTAGACCCACTCGAGACCCTGGGTTCCACTCGGCTGCAGAAGCCCCAACACCGACGCCGACTTGCCATTGATCTCCAGCGTGCGCGTCATGGCTTGCAGCCTGATGGGCGCAGGTTGAGTGGCTTGCAGCAGGTCGAGAGCGGCGGCGTAGCTTCGGTTGTGGAGGGCAGGCCCGCGAGACCGAAGCAGACGCGGAAGTCAGAAAATCACGACGGGAAAATTTCATGAGTGCGATTCTTGATATGAGTTTGTCGGAAGGAAATGAATCATAGTCCATCTGGACACATGCGCGACATGAAATTTGTTTGAAGCTCTTCCAGAAGCGGAGGCGTGGTTTGTGCCGTCGGCTAAAGCCGACTCAGATACGAAAATAAATGGCTTGGACGCGAGCCTAAAGGCTCGCTCGTACCTGAAATAGCGCAGCAGTCGAGTTTTTCAGCAGCCTCTAAAGCTGTGCCATTTGAAGACGCGCTGAAGAGGAGTTTGGCAGCAGTGCGCGAGGCCTGCTCTGATACGAGGCTATTACGGCTGGGTGAGGACGGTGTGGTAGGGATCGAGGATTAACTGCTTCACTTCTACCGGCGCAGGCAAGGTGAAGTGAGTATCGGCGCCCTCGGCGAAGACGCGGCCAAGATAGATCTGCCGATCCCCAACAGCGCCATAGACCGGAACGCTGGTAACCAGATCAAACGGTGCTGACTCCTGATGGATGACTCCGCTAGCAGTCGCGCCATTGGGGCCGTGTACGAACTTTATTTCTGAGAGATCAAGTCGCGGGAAGGCGGTTCCGTCCACCCAGCCATCGAAGAACCAATCCAGAGATTTGCGATTTTCGAACCACAGCGATCGTGGCAAGACCTCTTCGACCGCTTGTTCGAAATCGGCATTGGTGATTTGCTTGCCCTTGAATTGAACAACCAGGTTGCGCAGCAACGCGAGGAATACGGTGTCATCACCGTTTGGATTGGCCTCGGTACGCGAGGCATCGCGCAGCATCCAGCGCAGCATGTGGATGAGCCAGGTGCCGCGTCCGTAGGTGATGATCTCGTACCCGTTGGGGAAGTGCGACGACGAAAGCCTGCTGCCGAGCGTTACCGGACCGGCTTCGACTAAACGGCGGCCCTCCGGCGAACGGCTGGCCAGGATGCGGCGATAGGTTTCCATCGCAATCTGAACATCGGCCGGCCGCGAGCGCTCGAGCAGCAGCAGAGAGCAATAATTCGCCAAACCTTCCAGCAGCCACTGCTCGTGATAGCTGGCCCATGAGACCTGATCGCCATACCACTGATGCGCCAACTCGTGGGGCATCATGACTTCGCTGTAGATGATGGCATCGGCCGCCGGCAGATTCATGGCTCGCAACTGGTCAGGCTGCAAATAGGCGTAGCTGGAGAGGAAGATCAGCCCCGGCCAGCCCTGGCTTTCTGCGCTGGGGTTTTCGGTGAGCGAGAGCGAGCTGAAAGGATACGGCCCCAGCATTTGCGAAAGCGCAGTCAAAGTTTCTGCCGCACGCTCGGCGAGCGACCCTCCTGTCTCCGCGGGATTCTGCAAAGGCGGCGGCAGAGGTACAGGCTCAACCGTCCCGGGAGCATGGGGCGAGAGTAAAGGCGAGGACCCGCCCCTCGCCGAATTGGGTGCCGCATGCTGGTCTTCGGCGCCGCGGGCGGCGTACGCGTCGATTTCAATGTTGGGGAGCTTGGTCGAGCTGCGCACATATTCGCCGAGGTTGAAACCCGCGATTGGAATCGGCTGTTCGCTCACCCAATGACCGACGAAACCGTCCCCTTCCCGTTCCAACGAAACGCGGCGGCCAGTGGCGATCAGCGACCACGGCTGCGGAAAGCGGAAGGTCAAATCGTAATTGGCCATGGCAATGCCGCGATTGGGATACCAGGTACCGCGCGCACCGACGAAGAATAATCCACCGCCGGCGTCGGAGAGCACCGAGCCGGAATAGGTGAATCGCAGCGCGAAATGTGCGCCCGGCTGCAGCGGCGTGGGAAAAACGACGGCGATGGTGTCGTTGCCGCGGCGCGACAGCTCGCTGCCCTCTATGGCTTCGTTCTGGATGAATTCCAGCGACTGGCCTTCGTACTCCACTTTCTTGAGCTGCAGATAGCGCGACAACTCGAACAGCACGATGCGCGTGCCGCCCAGCTTCACGTCGACGTCGAGCGTGGCCTCGGCAGAAAGATTGCGCGCAGGATCGATGGTCGCGTTGATGGTGTACTTGTTGATGGACATCACGTGGGGTGTCCACAACGGCCCGCTGGGACCGCCGAAGCGCGTGTCGGAGAGCGGCGTCTTGCGCAAGTGAGCGCATGGGGAAGCTCATCCACAGGTCGTAATACACCTGATCGTCACGCGAAGAGGCGTTGCCGACGGTGATTTGCTCAGGACTGCGGGTGTCGAAGAATACGTCGAAGACACCGTAATGCTCGCCGGCAAAGCGGCCGTGCAGCAGGCGATCGGGAAGCGGCGGAGGCTCTCCCGGAGCGGCAGTTGGGGGCGCGCTGGTAAACGTTATACAGAGGCGCATCGCATCCATCTCGGCGAGGGAGTGCGCCCGTTCATTGTTGCGTGCAACGAAATCAGCCGCATCCTCGGGCGGACGGAGAAATGGTTCCAGCTCCTTCACCAAGTCGTCATTGAAGCGCAAGTAGCCGGAAGAAAACTTCTCTTCCAGCACGCCGGCGTTGATGAACAGCCCTAACGAGGCGCGCTCCATGCGATCGGTCGGGCGAATCAGGACCTCCCCTTCGCCTTCAAAATAAGCTCCGGTGACATGCCCATCCACCGCCTGAGTGAACGCGATGGTTCCGTCGGTCAGCCAGATGTGCACATCTTCGCGATCGATCTCAGCTTCGCGAATTTTGAAGACGCGCTGGGGATCGAGGCCGACACCACGCAAAGCGCGGTACAGCGGTAAAACGGGACCGGAGGTGACTGGGGTTTGCGGTGCTTGGGGCGGTGGCTGAGGTGCAGCAAGGACCGCTTGTTGTTGCTGTGCCACTGCGGCGGCAGGCAACAAGAGCAATAGCAAAGCGGATTGGCGCACAGCCGCAATGGCCCAGTGGGTCATAAATATCACTTCTAAGGATGCTACGGAAGGCAGGCAGTTGTCATCCCGGGTGGGACGAGCCGCAGTCTGGTGTGTGCGTGTGGTCTAGAGATTACTTCTATACGGCAAATGCAGCTTAACTTGGTCTAGTCCTGAACCGAACCAGCGTTCTCGGCGACGACCAGCTTCTCTTCCAAGTCGGCTACATGCTCCATCAGGAGATGGTCATAGCCCTTGAAGTTTCGCAGGCGGTAAAGAAACTCACCCAGCAGTAACAATCGGCAGCACACCACCACGATGAAAACCAGGGCGAGGCCGATGTCGAGGTTGGCGTGGAAGTTGGTGTAAATGGCTTGATCGCCGCCCGCGCGGAGGGCCGAACGGATGGAGACAATTTCCAGGAAGACGCCACCCAGGAACAATCCGATCAATACGAAGATGAAGACGAGGGAGCGCGCCACGTAGACCAGAGTGTTGAAGGAGTTGTTGTGGCACTCGCACAGGTTGAACAGCTTGGAGTTGACCGACAGCAGCCGCGCCTTGAGGACCCAGGTGCCCAGCCGTTGCGGGGGCAAAGAAACGAAGTGCCGCACCGTGTCGGCATAGAGCGCGCCCAGACCGGCGAGGACGACGAGGACGACCTCCAGCAGGAGGGCATGATGATGCAACCACAATGAGACGGAATTCAGCATCTGAGCGCAAATATAACACGGAAATAGCGGCCAGTGGGACGCCCCAAGCCTCTGTCCCAGTCAGGGAACCTCAGTTCCTTTTCTGGAGTTTTGTTCCCGTGTGCCGATAGCCAGGATGAGGGCACCAAGTCTCGGCATGGCCGTCGTGTATTTCGGTTAGGCAGGGGAACTTGTGCTCCACGCGTCGGCAATAAGATGCCATGAGATTTTGTCGCGACACCGACGCGAGCGCTCCCGGTTTGGCGACAGCGAGGACGGCCCATGAAGAGCCACTTCAAGTCGGCCCGGCTGCTTCCCATCGTTGGGATTCTGGTCATTGGCTCCGTGCTGAATCTGGCGGTGCTGGTGGTTTTGCGAAGCCAGGAGGAGCGCAGCGCCAGGGCGGCTTTTGAAAACGTGGCCCAGGTGCGATTTGACGACCTGGAGTCTAGCGTTCACGAAAGCCTCGACAACCTGGACGCGGTGGCGGCGTTCTTTAATTCCTCGAGGTTCGTCGAGCGCGCGGAATTCGCACGCTTCACCGCAGGGCTGATAGGTCGCGACAACGCACTGCAGGCCATGGAGTGGTCACCGCGGGTGACCTTGGCGGCGCGAGCGAATTATGAACGGGCGGACAGGCGTGGCGGCTTTCCGGCATTCCAGTTCACCGAAAAGACATCTCAAGGACAGATGGTACGGGCAGCAGAACGGCCCGAGTACTTTCCGGTGTTTTATGTCGAGCCTTTGCGCGGCAATGAGCGGGCGGTCGGCTACGATCTGGCGTCCAATCCGGCACGCAACGCGGCCTTAAGGCGCGCGGCCGAGAGCGGCGAGTTCGCGGCCACCGAGCCCATCATCCTGGTACAGGAAAAGAAAAACCTGCCTGGATTTCTGGTCTTCCGCGCTATCTACAGCGGAGGCGCCGACCTCTCGACAACGGAATTGCGGCGCGGAGCGTTGCTGGGCGTAGTGCTTGGGGTGTTCCGCATGGAAGACATCGTCCATCGCGCAGCCATGGAGCATGCCGGCTCGAACGGAATCCTGATCACGGTGTCCGACGTGGACTCTATCGGAAGCCGCATGCTGATGTTTCCGAAGACCAAACCGGTGCGATCGCAACCATCCGGGCTGGAAACCGGGCGGGTCATCACGGTTGCCGGTCGCACTTGGGAGGTTCTGGCATACGCCGCTGACAACTCCTTTCAACCGACGCGCTGGACAGGCTGGACCATCTTTGTCGCAGGAATGCTCTTGACGTTCGCCGTAGCGGGATATCTGCGCCTGCTGCAAAGCCGTACGGCGGAGATCGAAGTTACCGTCGCCATACGCACCCGCCAGCTCAACGCCGCGCTGGAGAAGCTGGAGTCGGTTAACAACGAGCTGAACAAAAGCAGGGCACGGTATCAAAAGCTGGTCGATCTTTCGCCCAACGCCATTCTGGTGGGGAAGAACAAAGCCATCACCATGGCAAATCAGAGCGCCCTGCAGTTGTTCAAGATCACCACGCCCGAACCGCTGAAGGGCCGCCGGCTGCGCGACTTAGTCTGTCCGTCATTTCGTGCAAAGACGGACGGTCTTATCGAGCCTCTGTACAAGTCCGCGGGCCAGTCTACGCTGGAGGAGGCGCAGATTCTGTGCGGCGATGGAAGCACCGTCGACATCGAGTTCTCGGCATCTTCCTTCTTTGACGAGAACGGCGTCACCATTCAGACCATCCTGCACGACATCTCCGAGCGCAAGCGGGCGGAGGCGGAACTGCTGCGCGCCAAAGAGCAGGCCGAGGCCGCCAGCCGCGCCAAGAGCATGTTCCTCGCCAGCATGAGTCACGAGATCCGGACGCCAATGAACGGCGTCATCGGGATGTCGGAGCTGCTGCTGCAAACTCACCTGTCTCCGGAGCAGCGCCGCTACGCCGAAATCGTACGCAGTAGCGGCGAGAACCTGCTGGGCATCATCAACGACATTCTGGATTTCTCGAAGATCGAAGCGCGCAAACTCGTCCTGGACAGCATCGACTTCGACCTATCGATTTTGCTGCGCGAAACCGTCGATATGCTGGCGCTAAAGGCACACCAGAAAGGTCTGGAACTGAGCTGTCATATCGCGCCGGAAACACCGTTACTCGTGCGCGGCGATCCCGGCCGCTTGCGCCAGATCGTCACCAACCTGATTGGTAATGCAGTGAAGTTCACCGAGCACGGCGAAGTCGCCGTCAGCGTCGAGCCGGTGAAGGGCGCCCAATCCGGCGCGCTGAAATTCTCGATAACAGATACCGGCATCGGCATCGACACTCCGCACCTGAAAACCATCTTTGCTCCCTTCGTGCAGGGCGACGGTTCTACAACCCGCAGATTCGGCGGAACTGGTCTGGGGCTGGCGATCTCCCGCGATCTTGCCGAGATGATGGGCGGAAAGATTGGGGTCGAAAGTGTTGTCGGAGAAGGATCCGTTTTCTGGTTCACCGCGGTCTTCGATATGCTAGCGGAGCAACCTGCGATTTCTATTGCTCCCGAGAAAAGCTGGGCCGGCATTCGGGCGCTGATTGTGGACAGCAACGCCAGGAACCGAGCGATTATGGTCGAGCTTCTGCGATCGTGCGGAGTTCGCTGCGAGGAACTGCCGGATGTCCAGTCGGCAATGTCAATGCTGCGGCAGGCTGTGAGCGACGGCGACTCCTTCCGCATCGCGTTTCTTGCGGCGAGATCCAGCGCGGACCTGGCCAAGATGATACCCAGGGATCACTCGCTGCCTAACCTGTCGTTTGTCTTGATGACATTTCTCGGCAACGAGCTTGACGATCAGCAACTCCAGCAGTCGGGCTTTGCGGCGCAGGTTTCCAAGCCAATCTGGAAATCCAGCCTGCGCGATTGCCTGCTGCGCGCGCTCGATGGCAAACCGCGAGTGCAACCCGCCGGCGTCCCATCTGCTGGTCGCGCTCTGGCGAGAGAATCTCAGGCCGTCGAGTCACCATCGGCGCGCCAGGCTCGCGTGCTGATTGCCGAGGACAATCCCACCAACCAGGAGGTAGCGGTTGCTATTCTGCACAAGCTGGGCTATGAAACCGAGCTGGTAAGTAATGGTGAACTGGCCATCCGCGCGCTGCAGGCGGGCGACTACGACGTGGTGCTGATGGACTGCGAGATGCCGCAAATGGACGGCTACGAAGCGACCAAGCGAATTCGCAGTGGCCAGGACGGAGTGCGCAACCGTGATATTCCCATCGTTGCGCTGACCGCTTCCGCGATGGCGGCCGATCGCGACCGCTGCTTCCGCGTGGGCATGAGCGATTACATCTCGAAGCCGGTCGACCCGCAGCGACTGGCCCACACTCTGGCGAGATGGACTGCGCCCTCCAAGGCCGGCAGTCAGCCGCCAGGCGGCATCGCGCAGGCAGCGGTTCCGGTGTTTGACGAAAAGGAGCTGCTGGTGCGCCTGATGGGAGATCGCAAACTGGCGCAAAAACTGGTCGACAGCTTCATGCAGGACGTACCCGAGAAGCTGGTGAATCTCGATGGGCTGATTCGCGCTGCCGACAGCGCCAGCATTCGTGCAGCAGCACATGCGCTCAAAGGAGCAGCGGCGAACTTGTCGGCCCGCGCCTTAAAGGAACTGGCCGTGCAGATGCAGGAAGCGGCAACCCAAGAGGACCTGCGGCGCTGCGCGGTCCTGGCTGCAAACATGCAAACTGAGTTTCAACGGTTCCAGTCAACCCTGGCGCAATCGGAATTGGGTAGGGCGGTGTAATTCGGACGCATCAAAGATCGTAATCGCGAAACGAACCACCGAAGAGTCTGGGTGAAAACCGTGCCGTCCCTGAAGGGACTCCGATTCTTTCCTACTCAACCCAGCACTCCGCCTCCGGCTCCGTGCTGGGCTAAGTTATGCCGTGCCTGCGGCACTGGATTTTCGCGAATCGTATTCCACCGCCGCGCTCGCAACACAGTTCTCACGCAGACTCTGAAGTCGTACCCTGGTACAAAGCGCTGGCGGAGCGAATTGTTCAGCAGACCGTCAAGGCGTGGCCCGATACAAAGCAATTTATGAAATAGCCCGCAGGTCGGTGCGGCTTCCCTTTTCGAGAAGCCGCACAGTTTACGGAATGGAAGTTACTTGCCGGATTTGCCGCGTGGCGTTCCGACCCCGGTGCACTGGTCGTAGTAGGAATGAGCCGTGTGACCGGTGCCGTTCGCTCCCGTCTTCACGTCGTAGAAGTTCAGAGCATAGTTGGCATGACTGAACTCCTGCGCGTAGATCAGGTTGTTCTCTTCGTTGGTAAATGAGCCGCCGATTTCCGGAGCCTCGCCTCGCCGGTTGCCGGCGCTGTTGACGATGCCCGCCAACGCCGGTGACGCGACGCTCGTACCGCCCACAATCAGCCAGCCAGCCTGGCCTCCATAGGTGTCGTAGACCCAGACGCCGCTGGCGGGATCGGCGTCAAAGGCAATGTCCGGCGTTTGCCGTGCCGTCAGGCCGAACAGCGAATATTGATATGCTGTCCAAGGCCCCATGCCGTTGTTGATGTTGGGCGGATTCTGCCACTTTTCGTACTGGCTGACACCGCCTCCGGACCCCGACCAGCAGCTCTCGCTGAGGAAGTTTCCGTTCACATCGCGATTGACGGTGGTGCCGCCGGCGGAGACCACCCACGGCGACGAACTGGGATACTGAGCGCCCCATCCGGAGTCGCCGGCCGAGGCAAAGTAGGTGATGTATTTCCAGTGATAGCGATAGAAGACAGTCAGTCGACGGCTCCAACTTCGCTGGAGAACTCCCCTCCGCCCCAGCTATTGGAGATATCGCCGCCGCCGGCCGCAGTGACCTCAATGCCAGCCACCTGCTCGGCGTAGAACAGGTCGTTGTACGAATTGCTGCAAGCTTCAACCAGGATGATCTGCGCGCTCGGCGCCATGGCGTGAGCCCACTGGATGTCGAGGTCGATTTCGGTGCCCCAGTCCGCATTCCCCGCTGGCGCGCCGCTGCAACTGGCGGTCATGCCATTCAGCGTACCGAATGAAGTATTCGCATAGACTTTGGTGAAGGTGGCGGCAGGCAGGCCAAAGTAGCTGGAGAAGTATGCCAGATCTGACGCCGCATTCGGGTTGTCGTAGGCATCGACCAGGGCAATCGCTCCCCAGCCCCCGGTGGGATGACCCGTAGCGCTTGCCGGACTGCATCCAGTGGTGCTGGGACCGAGTTTGTAAACGCAGCCCAGCGAGGCAGGTGTTTCGCCGGCCGAGGTTTCAGGCACGGCGAAAACCTTCGCGTGACCAGCGGGAACAAAGATCAGATGATTGGTATGAGCGCTTATGCCGGCATCCTCGGGACGCATCATGCTGGTTGACGGCGTGACTACCGTGCCCGGCTGCCGAAAGATCTGCGGCTGGGCTGAAGCTGGTTGACTGCTGAACGCTGTGTCCCCGGTTGTATTTTCATCTTGAGCCGCAGCTACGGTGGAGATCCCCAGCACAAGAGACAACACTAACGAAAACGCAAGTAACCGCATTCTGGACATAGTCCTCCCTTTGGTTGGTAAATAGGTTGTCGTTAGACGGGGGGTCGCCGTGGATTCTATCGTCAGCTTGGGAGGATTACTTTAGGGCACAAGTTATCTGACGATTACTTGACAGGAGATGGCGTCGACGGTGGTGCTACCTTGTGCCGCGAACTACTTCGCCTTCTCGTCGACTTCGAAGATGCCGAAGGTATTGCCTTCCGGATCGAGATAATATCCCTGCCAGCATCGGCCGGGAACGGCGAACTTGGGCAGCGCCACTATGCCGCCCAGCTGCAATATTTGCTTTTCGGTTGAATCGTAATCTTCGACCTCGAACGAGCACACAAAAGCGTTCGTGCCGGATTGTGCCGGAGGTCTCGGCGCGGGCCTTTGCAACAGACCCGCCTCAACTCCGCCGGCCGAGATGCGCCAATACTCGATCGGCAGTCCCTCAGCTTTGGCAAAGCGCCATGCAAAAACTTTGGAGTAGAAGCCTATGGCGCGCGCCGTATCGTCAGCCTGAATCTCGAAATATATCTTTGCCATGGCTTTATTGGAGTACGACTCTTTGCTTCTACCGACAACCGACAACAGCACTCAGATCCGCTGCAGCTCCGGCTGAGTTCGCTCGTTCCGGACATTACCGGTGTTGAGCGTGGTCTTCGGCTCCAGCAGCATGATTTGCGTCTCCGCATCAGCGGAAGGAAAGTGCTCGACGCCGTGCGGAATGATGATGAACTCTCCGGGATGAATGACGATCTCGCGCTCCCCGCCGTCGTCGCGGACTTTCATGCGCAGCTCGCCTTTGACTACGAAAAATAGCTCGTCTTCGACGTCATGGTGATGCCACATGAAGTCGCCCTGGAGCTTCACCAGCTTCACATAAGTGTCGTTGATTTCGCCGACGATCTTCGGCTTGTACTGCTCGCTGAACAGCGAGAATTTCTGCGCAAGATTGACCTTATCCACACGTTCCTCCGCTTCCGGAGAATCTGATTCCGGCGGAGCGCGACCGGACGCAGTTTGTGACGAATGGCAGTAGGGATGCGATACTGCGATCGCTTGTGCCGTCGGCTAAAAGCCGACTCAGGAGCGCAATAAAGACCTCAGACGCTGGCCTGAAGGCCAGCACTACCGAGCACATCAACCGGTTTTCGTCTGGCTCATCTCCTTCGGCTGGGTCAGGCTGAACCAGTTGCCGAAGGGGTCTTTCATGATCGCCTCGATGCCGTAGAACTTCTCCTGTGGCGGCGATGTGAATTCCACACCTTTGGCACGCAGCTCCTCGTAGGTCTTCTGGCAATCGGCCGTCTGCATCACACCGGTCATCAGCTTGCCGCCCTTCACCAGCTCGCGAATCTGCGCGGCCGCGGCTTCGTCGACGGTCGGGCCGGTCATCACCGGCAGCAGCACGATTTGGAGGTCGGACTGCGCCGGCGGCGAGACGGTCAGCCAGCGCCAGCTGCCCATGTTGTGGTCCATGCGGACCTCAAAGCCCAGCTTGTTGACGTAGAAGTCGTAGGCTACATCCTGGTCCAGAACGTAGAGGGTGACGTGCGAATATTTTTGGATCATGCGAGCATGATGCCAGAGCCGGCGGCCGTCTGCTTAGCCAAAATTGCGAATCATGCCGAAATAATGGCGGAAGCAGGCGGGCATGAATCGCGGCAGCCAGACCAGAGGATTGGCCACCAGCGGCCGCGCGCGCCGCCGGTACTCGATTGGCGGACAGCCCGCCAGCTGATGAAAGAAGCGGCTGAACGATTGCACGTTCTCGTATCCGACCTCAAAGCAGATTTCCGTGACCGGCAGATCGCCGACCAGCAGCAACCGCCGCGCTTCTTCAAATCGCCTGCGCCGCAGGAAGGCATGCGGGGTTTCGCCAAAAGCCCGCTCGAACAACCGCAGATAATGAAACTTCGAAATGCAGGCTTCGCGAGCGGCGTCGTCCAGCGTGATTGGCTGGTAGAACGAATTCGCCAGCAGATCACGCGAGCGCGACAAGCGGACGAAGAGGTCGTGGTCGATCAGGCCATTGCCGACTCTCGGATTTTTACGGTCGCAGAACACGGCAACGAATTATAGCGGAGAAGTGCTCCGAGCCAATCGCAAAGATCGCCAATGGCAATTGAGGCGGCTCCGGCTTTGGGGTAAAGTGTAGGACAAATTGATTCCGCCGAGCCCAGCTCCGCTCGTGTCCAAAAACTCTGCCAATCTCGATGTCTTGCGGGCCACCGCCGTGCTCATGGTGTTTTGCCATCACCTGTTGGAGTACGGCTACTTTTCCGAGCGCAGGGTGAGCGGTCTGGGCCAGTTCGGCGTGCTCATCTTCTTCGTGCACACCAGCCTGGTGCTGATGATGTCGATGGAGCGCAACAGCGGCGCGCTCAACTTTTACATTCGCCGCTTCTTCCGCATTTATCCGTTATCGATACTGGTGGTCGGGTTGGTGGTGGTGCTGCATATCCCGTCCAACCCCGCCAGGGAGTACACCTCGCTGGGAACATTTCACTTGCTGTCGAACTTCGCCCTCACTATGAACCTCACGCACTCGCCCATGGCGCTGGCTCCGCTGTGGAGTTTGCCCATCGAAGTGCAAATGTACGTTGTGCTGCCGCTGCTGTTCCTGGTGACTAGAACCCGTCATCCATTCCGCAACCTGTTGCTCATCTGGATGGCATTGCTGCCGCTAGCGTATTTCCAGCCGCTGATGAGCGGGCCGCACAATGTCGTGAGATTTGCGCCTTGCTTTGTGCCGGGAATCGTCGCTTATGCCTTGCTCGGCAAATCTCGACCGAGTCTGCAGCTACCGTGGTGGCTGTGGCCGCCCTTGATCCTGGCGATTTATGCGGGCTATCAGTTGCTCGATCCGCATGGCTATGGATGGGTTGAGTGCCTCGCTCTCGGATTGGCGATTCCGCTCTTCCGCGAGGTGCAGGTGAAGTGGGTGCGCGGCGCGGCCGGCGCCATCGCAAAATATTCATACGGCATTTATCTTTTCCACCTAATCGCGATCTATTACTGTTTTGACTGGCTGATCGCAGCCACTTGGGTCAGGGTCGCCGCCAGTATCGTCTTCACTGCCGTGGCCTCAGTGGTTAGCTATCATCTCCTGGAAGAACCACTTATCGAATATGGGCGCCGGTCTGGGCCACGTCCTGGCGCCTCCCAGTCCGCAAAAAGCTGTCGCTCAGGCGGTTGGAATTTCGCAATAGCCGAGAGTACAACCCTTAGTGAGTCGCGTCGTTCTGTCAGCTGTCGTTCTGTCAGCTTGACATTTCGCCTTTTCTTCGCATATCATTCCCCGGTCGCCGCAACCGCGGCTGGAGTTTTCTATGGCAATTCGTGACATGCTGCTCCCAGAGTTCGACTCCGAGATGGCCAACACCCGCAAACTGCTGGAACGGCTTCCGGAGAAGATTACCGACTACAAACCACATCCCAAATCAATGCCCATGAGCCGCCTGGCCGGGCATGTCGCCGAGCTGCCGGGCTGGGCGAAAGAGACCTTCACCAAGGAAGTCTTGGAATTCGATATGGAAAACTTTGTTCCCTTCGATCCCAAGACGCGCCAGGAAGTGCTGGACACCTTCGACAAGAATGCCAAAGCCGGACGCGAGGCCCTCGCCGCCGCCAAGGACGAAGATTTCCCGGTGATCTGGAGCCTGAAGAACACCAAGGGTGACACCATTTTCGCGATGCCCCGCGCGGCCTGCTATCGCGGTATGGTGATGAGCCACATGATCCATCACCGCTCGCAGCTTGGCGTTTATCTGCGGCTGAATGAGATCGAGATTCCCGGAATGTACGGCCCGTCGGCCGACGAGATGAAGTTCTGGACCGAAGCCCAGACTGCCAAAGCGTAACTGCGCCGTTTTGGCGCGAACACGTAATCGGACAAAGTCTTCCCAAAATGCCCACCCGAGCCCATTACTGTCAGGTGGGCATTTTTCTGGGAGAATGTCGATACTTTGGCAGTGTGCTAGAATAGTGTCAGATCCTGAGGATATTGACATGAATCCTGAAATCCGCCTGCGGGTGACCGACAACGGAAGAATTGTCATTCCTGCCGCGTTTCGTAAGGCGCTCGGCATTGAAATTGGGGACGAGGTCGTGTTGCGGGTTCAGGACAACGAGCTCCGCATCACCACGCAGCAGCGGCGAATCCAGACGGCGCAGCAGCGTGCTCAGAGACATTTGAAGTCCGGTACATCGCTCGTCAATGAATTACTTGCCGAGCGCCGTGAGGCCGCGAGAAATGAATAGCGTCGTTCTGGACGCCTCGGCCATTCTCGCTCTCATCAACCGTGAGCCCGGATCAGACAAGCTGACCGCGAAGGTGTTGGCTGACGCGCTGTGCAGTACCGTCAATCTTGCTGAAGTTCAGGCCAAGCTGGTGAGCAAGGGATGGTCGCCCGAAGACGCGTGGGAAGATGCGACCAGCCCGATTCGCGAAGCCGTTTTCTTCACCGACGAGCACGCCAAGATCGCCGGCAGTCTGGTAGCTCTGACCCAGCCGTTCGGTCTGTCGTTAGGAGACCGCGCTTGCCTGGCTTTGGGAATTTCCCTGAAGACTCCGGTCTACACGGCCGATAAGACGTGGAGCAAACTGAAGCTGGGCGTGCGAATTCATTTGATACGCTAGCCGGCCACATCTCTAGTCTGGATCCTTGCGCTTCTTCACACTGTTCGGGATTGGCCGCAGTACGCCGCTCTGTACACAAACAAAAATCCCCACCCACACGTTGCGGCGACATGCTCTACTTCTGGCGCCGCAAGTAATCTCGCGGCGTCAGAATCTGGATCTCGCGGAAGGGATTCAGGTCGAGCAGGTCCCGATCGCCGCTTACCACGACATCGGCGTGCCCATTCACAGCGGCTTCCAGAAACTTATCGTCTTTCGGATCGCGCGACGCCCGAATATGGTCCACAACATCGACGAGCTCAATTAGCCCTATAAGGCGAATCAGCAGGACATCTCTGGCGTGCTGCGAGACATATCCATCGAACTTTGATGAGCGCAGTTTTGTTGACAGCTCCCTCACGGTCTCAGAAGTGCGCAACCAACTGACCACTTGTGAGGGCAATTTCCAGTGCTTGAGCGGGGGTCGAAGATGCGAAAAGAAGAGCACTGATCAGGACGTTGGTGTCGAAAACGACTCGTTCATGCTTCATCACTTAGAAGATCAGCGAGGCGTTCTTCGGTAAGGCCGTTGGCGGCAGCCTGCCCAGCGACCGCATTACGCAGATCAAGAAATGTCCGGATGTTACCTGTCTTCAGCCGCTCATATTCTGAAATCGACAAGACGACTGCAACATCCTCCTCCTGTCTGCGAATAATTACAGGTTCCTTCTGCGCCTCATCGAGGATCGCGCCGAACCGATTTTCTGCTTCCGCGGCGGCAATCGTTTTCATGGACTTGAGCCTCTCCAGCCCGAGCTGGATGTTTTCAGCGCCAGAATACCACGGCCGAGGAAGGACTCGCACAGCCGCGACGAGCCGGACCTGGAGCCTCTGCGTTCCGTTTACTGCACCAGTGTTCCCGTCTCGCCGTTGCCGTTCTCTGCCGCTTCCTCCGGCGGGATGACCGACGCCGCTGCCAGCCGATCGCCTTCTTCCATGTGCAGCAGTCGCACGCCTTGCGCGGAGCGTCCCGATTCACGCACGGTTGCGGTGTCGATGCGGATGATCTTGCCGAACTGGCTGATCACCATCACCTCCGACAGCTCATTCACCAGCATGATCGAAACGACCTTGCCGTTGCGCGCCGTCGTCTTCACGTTGATCACGCCCTTGCCGCCGCGCGTTTGCAGGCGATATTCGTCGACGTCGGTTCGCTTGCCGTAACCGTTTTCCGTAACCGAGAGGATGAGGCTGGCTTCCTGCTCGTCGCCGTTCTTCCCCTTCTTGCGCTCCTTCGGCGTGATCGCCATGCCGACGATGTAGTCCTTATCACCCAGGTCCATGCCCCACACGCCGTAAGCGCCGCGTCCCATCGGACGAACGTCTTCTTCATGGAAGCGGATCGCCATGCCCTCATGCGTGGCCAGGAAGACAATCTGATTGCCGTCGGTGCAACGTACGGCGACCAGCTCGTCGCCTTCCTCAATGCCGATGGCGTTGATGCCGACCGAGCGCACGTTGCTGAAATCCTTCAGCGGCGATTTCTTTACCAGGCCGTTGCGCGTCGCAAAGAAGACGTAGCGATTCTCTTCTTCCAGATCGCGAATGGTGAGCATGGCGCGCATGCTCTCTCCCGGTTGCAGTGACACCAGGTTGGCGATGGCTTTGCCCTTGCCCGCTGCACTCAGCTCAGGAATCTCGTACACCTTCAGCCAGTACACGCGTCCCCGGTTGGTGAAGATCAGGATGTAGTCGTGCGTGGAGGCGACGAACATGTGCTCGAGGAAATCCTCCTCGCGCGTGCTCATCCCTTTGCGGCCCGTTCCGCCGCGCCGCTGTTGGCGATAGGTCGAGATCGGCGTGCGCTTCATGTAGCCGGAGTGCGTCACCGTCACCGCCATCTGCTCGTCGGCGATCAGGTCTTCCAGGTTGATCTCAGCGGCTTCGTCCTGAATCTCCGTGCGCCGCGCGTCGCCGTACTTTTTCTTGATCTCTTCCAACTCTTTGACGATCACGCCGCGCAGCTTCTTTTCGCTGGCGAGGATGGACTCGTACTCGGCAATGCGATCGCGAACCTCGGCCAGCTCTTTCACGATTTCGTCGATCGACAGGCGCGTCAGTCGATGCAATTGCAATTCGAGAATCGCGTCCGCTTGCACCGCGTCGAACGGCTTCGTCAGCTGCGAAGGCACAACGCCCTTCAGAGAAGCCGACTTGGCTGCCTTCCCTTCCGATACCGTGACCGTCTTGCCGGTGAAGTAGTCGACCAGGTTGGTGCGAGCGTCGGCGCGGTTGACACTGCCACGAATAATGCGAATCACGTCGTCGACGCGATCCAGCGCAACCTGATATCCCTCCAGGACGTGCTCGCGCTCCTGCGCCTTCATCAGCAGATAGGCGGTGCGACGGCGCACCACGTCGATGCGGTGATCGACGAAGTGCTGAATCGCCTGCACCAGGCCCATCTCTTTCGGCTGGCCGTTGACCACGGCCAGAAAGATCATGTTGAAGCCGCCCTGCATGTCGGTGTGCTTGAAGAGCTGATTGAGCACCACCTGCGCTTCCGTACCGCGCTTCAGCTCGACGACCACGCGCATGCCGTCGCGATCGCTCTCGTCGCGCACGTCGCTGATCTCGTCGATGACCTTGTTGTTCACCAGTTCGGCGATGCGTTTGACCAGGGTCGACTTGTTGACCTGGTAGGGAATTTCGGTGACGACGATGGCGTCCTTGTCTTTGGTCAGGTGCTCGATGGCAGCCTTGGCGCGCATGACGAACCGGCCGCGCCCGGTGCGATAAGCTTCCATGATGCCGCTCCGCCCGTTAATGAAGCCGCCGGTAGGAAAGTCCGGACCCTGCACATGCTTCATGATGTCGGCCAGCGTGGCGTGCGGATTGTTCACCAGCGTGATACAGGCCTCGACGATCTCGGTTAAATTGTGCGGCGGAATCTTGGTCGCCATGCCGACGGCGATACCGTCCGAGCCATTGATGATGAGGTTCGGAATGCGCGCCGGCAGCACCATCGGCTCGACCGTGGTGTCGTCAAAGTTGGCGACGAAGTCGACCGTATCCTTGTCGATGTCGGCCAGCAGTTCCTCGGCGATCTCCGTCATGCGCGACTCGGTGTACCGGTAGGCTGCCGGCGGGTCGCCATCGACCGAGCCAAAGTTGCCCTGTCCGTCGATCAGCGGATAGCGCAAGCTCCACGGCTGCGCCAGGCGCACCATCGCATCGTAGACGGCGCTGTCGCCGTGCGGGTGATACTTCTTCAAACACTCGCCCACGACACCGGCGCACTTCATATATTTGCGATTGTGAAACACGCCCATGTCGTGCATCGCGTAAAGAATGCGGCGATGCACCGGCTTCAGTCCGTCGCGAATGTCGGGCAGCGCCCGGCCGATGATCACCGACATCGAATAGTCGAGATACGAGCGCCGCATCTCGTCTTCAATGTTGACGGGCTGCACGTTGGCGGCGCCGGGGCCGATATTGTCGAGCGGTAGTTGCTCTTTTGGATCGTCAGGCATGTGCTAGCACTCAGCTGTCAGCCATCAGCCGTCAGCTTATTCCTTCCTACTCAAATTTCGCGCTTGGGTAGAGCTGGCCTTTAAGGCCAGCGTCCGCGTTCTAATAAGTTCCCCTGAGACGGCACCAACAAATCCCTACAAATTTAGCCGGCGAAACGTGTTTCGACACGCTGGATGCTCCACTCATTCGCGATTGTCGAATGAGTGTAATGAACTCCTGCGAGGCTCGATTTGCGGGCACAAATTGGAAGTCGCCGCGATTGTTTGCGGGTCCGCCAAATTCTGCGCAAGTCATTGCAAATTCAGGAGATTGTGCCCCGAGGAGCACTTCTGATTATAGCACGAAACCGCTGTGGAATCCGGGCCTCATTGCCCTTGCGCGTTGGCCCCACGCACCGCCTCCTGGCACTCGCGCGCGGCGGTCAGCAGCTTGTCGATATCGGGGTCGGCGCGCAGCTTCGCCAGCAGCGGATCGGTCAGCAGGTTGGAGTACGAGCAGTAGTTATTCTGGATGGCGCTCTGCAGCAGATGCAGCGCGGCCTGCTTCTTTCCGCAATAGGCGAACAGCGATCCCTGGATATACCACGTCTCCGGATCGGGATCGCTGGGGTAGTTGGTCTCTGAATCGTGCGCGATGCGGTCCAGCTCCGATTCCGGCCGCAGTCCCAGACACGATTCCAGCAAGTCGCGATGATAACGAGGCGCCGCCGGCATGCGCTTCACCGCCTCACGCGCTTCGGCAACCTTGTCCTCGCGCAGCAGCAGCGAGGGCGTAACGTAATTCGCCCACTCCGAACCGGCGTCCAGCCGAATGAAGTCCGCGGCGCGATCGGTCTTGCCCAACTCCATGAACGGCCAGGCGCAGGAGCGGAAGACATAATTGGCCGGATCGAGCGCCAGCGCCGTGTTGCATTCGCTGGTTGCTTCCTCCAGCATGCCGGCGTAGCGGTAGACGTAGCTCATCACAAAGTGAGCCTGCGCGCTGTCGGGACGTCGCTTGACCAGCGCCTGTGCCGCTGCATAAGCCTTGCCCAACTCTCCGCGCTCAACCCGGTTGGTGATCAGTTGTCCAGCCGCGACAACCAGGTTCGGATCCAGCGCCACCGCACGCTCGCAGGCGCTGTTGGAGAGCTGGAACATGGTTTCGCCGCCGTTGGAGTACGTGGCGTCATAGTAGGCGCGCAGACCCAACTCCTCCCACGCCGGAGCATAGTCCGGATCCATCTTCACCACGCTCCGCAAAACGTCGATCGCATCCTTGTTTGGACTTGGATCGTGGGGCAGCGCCAGCGCATGCAGGTACAAATCGTAAGCTTGCGGATCTTTGGGCCGGGTGGCGCTGGCAACGGTTGCACCGGCCACGCCGAGGCTCGGCAACAGACCCTGCCGCAGCTGCGCCGCCATGTTGGATTGCAATGCGATCAGATCCTGCGAGGGCGCGGTAAAGCTGCTCTGCCAAATCAAACGATTGTCGCGCACGTCAATCGCTTCCAGCGTGACCCGCAGGTTCTCGTCCTGCTTCAGGAAGTGTCCGGTCAGGACGGTGGCCACGCGCAGCTCGCGACCAACTTTCTCCGGATCGACGTCCTTGGTGGCATACTTCTGGGTCAGCGAAGAGGGACGAACATCGAGGGCGCGCGAATAGGTGAGCACATTGGCGATCTCGTCGGCCAGTGCGAAGCGCAGAAAGTCCACGCTGATGTCGCCGTTCACATTCGTCAGCGGCAGAACCGCGATGGTGTTCCTGGCGCCAGTCGCTCCGCGATGCTTGTACCACCACAGGCCAGCCAGGGTCAGCACCATCACCAGCACCGCGCTCATCGCTAACAGCAAGTAGGTCTGCCAGCGGCTGGTGGTCTGAAAGGTGGCGGTCCCGATGCGATAGGGGAACGGCGACCGGATCTTGCCGCTCTTGCTTAGCTCAGGATCGGTTTCTTTCTTCAGCGCCTGCAGGTCGGCCTTCATCGCCAGCGCGTCGGGATAACGGTTGGCGCGATTCTTCTCCATTGCTTTGCCGATGATGCCTTCCAGATCGGGCGGCAGATTGGGATTCAGCTTGAGCGGCGAGAGCGGCTTCTTGTTGAGAACCGCCTCCAGCGTCGTTACCGAGTTGCTGCCGGTGAACGGCTTCTGGCCCGTAGCCATCTGGTAGAGCACCACGCCGAGCGAGAACAAATCGGTACGACGATCGAGTTCCTCGCCTCGCGCCTGCTCCGGCGACATGTAAACTGCCGTGCCGAAAATGTCGCCGGAGATCGACAGGTCTTCAACCGACTTGGGATCGCCGTGCCACAAATCAGGCGACAGCTTCACCAGTCCGAAGTCCAGAATCTTGACCTGACCGTTGCTGGTGAGGAAGATATTGGCCGGCTTGATGTCGCGATGGATGATGCCCTTGGCGTGGCAGGCGGCGAGCGCGTCGGCGACCTGGATGGCAATGTCGAGGATTTCTTCGACGTCCATCGGCTCGCCGCGCAGCCGGTCTTTGAGGCTCAGGCCCTCCAGCTTCTCCATCACAATGAAGGGCTGGCCGTTCATCTCCTCGATGTCGTAAATGGTGCAGATGCCGGGATGGTTCAGCTGCGAGGCGGCGCGGGCTTCGCGCTCAAAGCGATCCAATGCTTTGCGGTCGTTCAGCAGATTCTCAGGAATGAATTTGAGCGCGACGTGGCGGCCCAGACGCATGTCTTCTGCGTCGTAGACCAATCCCATGCCACCACCGCCCAGTTTCCCGACGATGTGGTAATGGGAAACTGTCTCGCCGACGAGCATCCGCGAACCTCGGTTCCACTTGGCGGTATGGTAGGCCGCACGCGAGGTCGGGTCAACTGCAAGAGAGTGGCTAGTGACCAGTGGCTAGTGACCAGAAAAGTCAGCTGAACGCAGTGCGACGATTTAGCTAGCCGCTGACCACTAGCCACCGGCCACAGCTTCTTCACTCCTTGCTGGCTTCGCGCGCGGCCTTCATGACCGTTTTCTTCATGCGGTTCTCTCCCGCCCAGTACAGACTGATCTCATGACCGTCAGGATCATTGAGGTAGGCGTGGCGCCAGCCCCAGGGCATCATGGTAGGTAGCTGCGTGAAGTAGAAGCCGCGCTTTTGCAGGCCGCGGCAGAAGCCGTCAAGGTCGCGAACTTCGAAGTAGAGCCTTACTCCATCGCTCGCAACCGGTGCGCCCGGCCCCGCCTGATGCAAAGCGATGGTGCCGTCGCCGCCAGGGGCATGTAGTCGGGCATAGACCGACTTGCCCTCGAAGCGAAAATCCTCGATCAGCTTGAATCCCAGCCATTCGCGATAGAACTGCGTCGCGCGCCCCACGTCTTTGGTGTAGATCATCGCGTGGTTGAAGGTGAGCTTGCCTTCATCCTGCGGGGCTGGGGCGACTTGCTTTGCTACGACCGGCGCTGCTTTCGCGGAAGCGCGCTTCGCCGGCTTCGCGGCAATCGCTTTTTTCTTGGCGGGGGCTTTCTTCTTGCTGGTTGTCTTGGTGTTTGTCGCTTTTTTCTTGGTTGCTTTCTTCATGGGACCAACACTGTACACAAAACGGACTGCGGTAGCTCGAACCCATGGTAGAGCGGCCCTTAAGGGCCGCGTCATGTCCGCGCGATTAGCAAAAGCGCTGTGGTGATAATCTTCGAAGATCACCACAGCGCCTCCAACATGATGAGGCGCCGTGGCGCTGGCCTGAAGGCCAGCTCTACCCCGTAAATCGAACCGAAGTATGTTCGCGCACGGTTGCGGTTGTCAAGCTTAAGAGCAGTCGGATGGACTACGCCGGCAGCCCCATCTTCTTCACGAAGGCCGCATACCGGGGATCTTTGTACAGGTTCTTCAGCAGCGGATCGCCCTTGACGGACGCTAACCCCGCGTCTCTGTGAGCGCGCGCAAGCTCCAGCCACTGGAAGGCGTGATCGGCTTCTCCGCGAAAAGCATAAACTTCAGCGATCTGATAGGCAGCCTGCTCATGGTAGTCGTTGATGAGCTTCTGCAATGCGGCGTCCGCCTCCGTCTTCCTGCCAAGTGCGCTGTAAGCCAAAGCTTCGCCGACCGAGCGCTCGCTGCCCGCAGGGATCTTCTCGAATTCAGCCAGCGCCTGCTGCGGTTGCGAGCGCGCCAGATACACCAAACCCAGCAGGTAATGCGCCTCAGGTCCTTCGGGCGAGATGGCCAGCGACTTCTGGAAGGCGTCGATCGCCTGGTCCTGGTGACCGGCGTAGTAGGCATGCATTCCCAGGGATACATGTGCGACCACACTCAGCGGATCGATTTCCACCGCGCGGCGATTCAGCGCGACCGCCTCATCAATGTGGCCAAGACTGGCCTGCAAGCTCGACGCTCCCAGCAGCACCGCGGAGTTCTGCGGCTCCAGCGCCAGCGCCTTCTGGAAAGCCGCATCCGCGCCCGCCCAGTCCCAGTCATAACCGCGTTTGATGCGGCCGATGGCGGCGTGCGCCTCGGCCAGTCCGGGATCCAGTTGCAGCGCTCGTTCCGCTGCCATTCGTCCGTCGCGATAGCCCTGTTCGAAGGAGGCGCCCTCGGCATTCTCGGCGCGCGCGATCAGCACCCACGCCAGCGCCGACCAGCCCGGGCATAATTCGGATCCAGTTTCACCGCCTGCTGGAAGTATTCGTAGGCGCGATTGAGATCGTCGTGCGTGCGCCGCTCGTAAAAATACCGGCCTTGCAGATACGCGTTGTAGGCTTCCGGACTTATCCCACGTTGTGGGACATCGGTGGAATGCGTATTGAGCAATCGCAATTTAAGCTCGCCGGTGATCGCGCGGGCGATGTCGTCCTGCACTGCGAAAACGTCATTCAGATCGCGATCGTAGGTGCTGGACCAAAGCTGGAAGCCGTCGTCCGCCTTCACCAGCTCGGCGGAGATCCGCACTCGCTTGCCTTCTTTGCGAACGCTGCCTTCCAGGATCGTCGCCACATCGAGCTTCCTTCCAATCCCCGCAGATCGGCGCTCTTATCGCGGAACTGGAACGACGAAGTGCGCGCCGCCACGCGCAAGCCCGGCGTCTTGGCCAGATGATTGAGCAACTCTTCGGCCAAGCCGTCGGAGAAGTACTGCTGGTTCTTCTCCGGACTCATATCTGAGAACGGAAGTACCGCGATCGACGACGCAATCGGCGCTCGAGAGGCGACCGAACTGCGTCTCCACCAGAAAATTCCAGCTGCCAGCAGATCAGAAGCGCCACGGCGGGCACAATCATCCACAAACCGCGCTGCGGAGGAACTTGTGTCACTGCCGGAGTCAGACCGAGTTCGGCCGCGGAGTGCCCTGCAATGGGGACAAGCTCGGGGCGCAGCGACACCGACGGCGCGATGGGTACCAGTTCCACCGTCCCGATGAAGCGGTATCCGTGCTTAGGTACGGTCTCGATGTAAGTTGGAGTCTGCGCCTCGTCGCTCAGCGCTTCCCGCAGTCGGCGGACCGCGACGTTCAGGCTGGCCTCGAACTCCACGAACGTGTTCTCCGGCCACAGCCGCGTCTTCAGTTCCTCGCGCGTGACCATCTCGCCCGGGGCTTCCAGCAGGGCCTGCAAAACCAGGAACGATTTTGGCTGGAGCTTGATCCGGTAGCCGAACTTGCGCAGGTCTCCCGACTCGAGATTGATCTCGTACGGCCCGAAGCGGATCACCGGTGTCCCACGGGGTGGGGATCGGGCGAAATCGGGGAGCGAGCCGACGCAGCTGGGGCCATAATGGCCCCAAATGTTATCACAATTTCGTCAACAGTCGATGTCAGATGAGGCGCTATTTCATTTTTCTGCAACATGTTAGA
>CAVONC010000004.1:0-235539 GCA_963697175.1 uncultured Acidobacteriaceae bacterium
AGAACGCAACTACCGGCCAAGCCATCGGCGTTGAGGGGTGGGCCACCAGCAGCGGCCAGTACTCCGCCGGGGTCCTTGGATATCAGGCGAGCACTTCAGGGGTGGTTTTCGGGGTCAGCGGGCAGACCAATAGCACGACGACGAATGCGTCTGGACTAAGTGGCTATGAAGGTGGCACCACCGGTCAGGTTTACGGTGTTTCGGGATCGACCAATAGCACGACCAACTATGCTGCTGGGATCAGCGGTTACGAAGGGGCGACCAGCGGCCAAGTCTTTGGGGTGATCGGCTCCACTGCGAGCCAGACGAACTACGCGGCCGGTGTCGACGGCGCGGAGAATGCGACCAGCTGGCGCGGTGTTTGGCGTCAACGGGTATACACCAAGCACTTCGAACGGCGCAGCGGGCGTCAACGGCAATGAGGGCGCGACCAGCGGCGTGGTGTATGGCGTAAGCGGAAGTGCCCAGAGCACCACTACAAACGCCGCCGCTGTTTGGGGCTACGAATCCGCCGCCACCGGCCAGGTTTACGGTGTTGCCGGGAACACACAAAGCAGCGGGCAGTATGCGGCTGGTGTCAGCGGGTATGCGGCTGCTACAACCGGGGAAGTTTTTGGTGTCACGGGAAGTACGAACAGTGTCACCAGCGGGGCCTCGGGCGTGGAAGGCCACCAAGGCGCGACCTCCGGCGGCCCTGTCTATGGCGTCAGTGGATACGCTGAAAGCACCGGTGGAATCGGTGTTTTCGGTAGCGCCTCGGCCACGTCCGGCTATGCAGTTGGTGTTGAGGGGGCGACTAACAGCCCTGGCGGCACAGCGGGGGAGTTTGTCAACGTAAGCGGATCGGGAATGGTTCTGCAAGGCCAGTCGGGCTCGGGCTACACCACGGTGTTCACGGTGGACGCGAGCGGCAATGGCCACTATAACGGCAATCTCAGCGTAGGGGGCACGTTGAGCAAGGTGGAGGCTCGTTCAAGATTGACGATCCACTCAATCCGGAGAACAAGACGCTCTCCACTCCTTTGTCGAATCGCCCGACATGCTGAATATCTATAACGGCAGCGTGCGGCTGGACGCGCGCGGCGAGGGCTGGGTTACGATGCCGGAATATTTCCAGGCGCTGAATCGGGACTTCCAGTATGTCCTGACCTCGGTGGGATCGTCGCAGCCGCGGCTCTACATCGCGCGCGAGATCAAGGGCAATCGCTTCAAAATTGCCGGCGGCGGGCCGAATGGGAAGGTTTCGTGGATGGTGACCGGCATTCGGCAGGATGCGTGGGCCAATGCGCACCGCATTCCAACGGAAGAGGAGAAGCCTGCTCAGGAGCGCGGGACGTATCTGCATCCTGAGTTGTATGGCACCGGCGCGGACAAGAACACCGACGCTAGGTTGCAGCACTAGACGGCGGAAAGACCCACCCGGACAGAAAATGGTTGGGTGAGCAGCCTGCGCAGAGAAATGCCCCGCCCTAGCCAACCGAAGGCTAGAACGGGGCACCCGTGCGTCTTGCAAGTCTAAACAGGCTGCTGACGCCGGCTTGAACAGAGTGCGTCGCAACCCGTGCCGCCGCTCCGCGGCTCGAACCGCAGATCCCTCCGCTCGGGCTGAAGCCCTCGGTCGGGATGACAAACATGGAAGGAGCGCGGGACGCGGCGCTGAAGCGCCGCTCTACCCGCACTGCCCGCTCTACCCGCACTGCCCGCTCTACCCGCACTGCCCGAACTCAGGCTTTGTAGCCGGCTCCGCGCAGGGCGCTCTCGAAGCAGTGCATGAAGTGCATCACGCTTTCGCTCGTAGCCAGCGGTCCCATCAAGCCGACGCGGAAGACCTTGCCGGCGAGCGGGCCGAAGCCGCCTGCGATCTCGATGCCGTTTTCCTTCAGCAGCGTGGTGCGAACCTTGGCGTCGTCGACGCCTTGCGGCACCTTGGGCGTGTTCAGGTTCCAGATGCGATTGGCCGGCGATGGGCACGTGCATCTCCAGACCCAGCGCTTCCACCCGCTTCACGAATTCCAGATGCGCTTTGTGATGACGTTCCCAGCGGTTCTCCAGGCCTTCTTCCTCGATCAGCGCCAGGCCTTCGCGCAGGGCGTAGAACATGGTCGCCGACGCGGTGTGGTGATAGCGATGCGACTGAATCAGGTAGTCGGCGATGAGGGCGATGTCGAAGTACCAGGAAGTGTTGGGAATTTTGCGGGTCTTCAGATGTTCCAACGCGTGCGGCCCGACGGTCAGCGGCGAGAGTCCCGGAGGACAGCTCAGACCCTTCTGCGAGCAGCTGTAGGCGATGTCGATACCGGTCTTGTCGACCTCGACCGGCATGGCGCCCAGCGAGGTCACGCAGTCGGCGATGACCAGCGCGCCAACTTCATGCGCGGCCTTGCAGATGGCTTCGCCCTTCTGGAATGCGCCGGAGGAAGTCTCGGCCTGAACGTAGGTGACGACCTGCGGCTTCTCGAGACGAATGAACTCGGCAGCTTCCTGGTCGCTGAAGACTTCGCCCCAGGGCTTTTCGAGGCGAACCACGTTGCCGCCGTGACGGCGCGCCATCTCGGCCTGGCGATCGCAGAAGAAGCCGTTGGCGAAGGAGGCGACCTTGGTTCCGGGCGAAACGAAGTTGCTGATCGCAGTCTCCATGCCGCCGCTGCCGGTGGCGGAGATCAGGAAGGTCATCTCGTTTTTGGTGCCGAAGACCTTGCGCAGCAGTTGCTGAATCTCGTTAGAAATCTGGAAGAAGTACGCATCAAGATGGCCGACGATGGGTTGCGCCATCGCCTGGTAAACCCGGGGATGCACCTGACCGGGACCAGGGCCGTATAGAAGCCGTTTGGGGGGATGTATGGAGATTTCGTCCTTGATAGCGGTGGGTTCGGCGACAGTTGCCATGCAGCGCTCCTTTGCCTAGTAATGGATGTTCTCAGTATAGGAAGGGTGCGGAAAGTGTGCTGTGATCTGCGAACATTGCGGAGGGGCATGGGTAGTGCGTGGATCGTGGTTCGTGGATCGTGGATCGTTAGAGGCTGGATCAGAAGGCTTTCCTGGCGGGGCTATCATTAAAGCGCTGTAGCCGTGGCAGAGTCGGCGATAATTGGGGAACGGTTTCAGCTTGAATAAGGAACCGTGGCAGGAGGTCCCATGGGATTGCGATTGACCGCCCAGCAAACGGAGTTGCTGCGGGACCTGTTGCAACAAGGCCTTCCGGGCGGGTTGACGACGGAGCAGTCGGAGCACCTGGACTCGATTCGCGCCGCGCACCTTGCCGAATTGGAGGCGTACACGCCAGGTCCCGACCTCAAGGCCCGGGCGACGCCGCTGCCCGGCGGGGGTCAGGAGTTTTACTTTCCGCCCGCGCCCTTCGACACCAATGCTCCCGGTCTGTCGCTGGCATGGCTGGTGATATTTTGCATTGTGTACTCCGTGGGATATCAGGTGTTCTATCACTTCCAGCCAGGCGTGTTGATCATCATGCCTTTGTTCATGCTGGGAGTATTCGTTACGGTGATCATGGGTCTTTGGGTATTGGGGTTGTGGCTGGCGCCGCAACGGGTGACGATCGAGAACGGCACGCTTTCCAGAACAACAGGAATCTTGCGACGGACGCAGACATTGCCGGTAAGTTCGATTGCCTCCATCCATGCCATAACCGGCAGCCGGGCGATGAACAGTGCGATCCGCATCTGCGGGAAGAAGTTCTTGCGAGTGGGAGACGGAATCCGCGAAAGGCGCGACGCCGAGTGGCTAGCCATGCAAATGAGCCGGGCGGCCGGCATCAAGCCGACGGCGTCTTTGCCCAGCGACTACGGCGACGAGCAACTGGAGAACCTACAAACTTTCCTTAAGAGTTTTGAAGGGATGGGCGGCCAAGCGGCCATTCGTATAGGCCCGCCGGGCACGCGCGAGCCGATAGAATGAAGATGCTAAGACGGATTTCTTTACTTGCGATTATCGTTGTGCCGCTGGCGTTTGCGGCGCCTTTCTGCGCGGCGCAGACGGAGCAACCCACCAAGTCCGCGGAGTCGGCCAAGCTGCTGAAGAGCGATCCGCTGCACGTGTTCAGCGAATCGGTGCAGCAGCTATCGGCCTCGGTGACCAAGTCGGTGGTGCAGGTGGTGACGACCGGCTTTGGGCTGTCTACCGACGAGGACAAGAACGACACGGCGTACCTGGAAGCGGAGCGCGGAATTGGCGCAGGCGTGGTGCTTTCGTCCGACGGCTACATCGTGACTAACGCGCATGTGGTGCAGGGCGCGCGCAAGATTCGCGTGCGCTTGCAGGGACTGGACAAGCAGACGGCAGCCAAGGTGGAAGCCTCGCCGCACGGCCCGATCGAAGCGAAGCTGGTGGGCGTTGATCGCGTGAGCGATCTCGCGGTGCTGAAGATCGACGTCAGCGGATTGCCGACGCTTCAGCTGGCCGACTCGAATGACTTGAGGCAGGGGCAAATAGTGTTCGCGTTCGGCAGCCCGCTGGGACTGGAAAATTCGGTCAGCATGGGCGTGGTCAGCGCGACCGCGCGGCAGATCGATCCCGACAAAGCGGAGATCTACATCCAGACCGATGCGCCGATTAATCCCGGCAACAGCGGAGGGCCGCTGGTTGACGTTGACGGACATGTGATCGGAATCAACACCTTCATTTTGTCCGAGTCGGGTGGCAACGAGGGATTGGGATTCGCCATTCCGAGCGACGTGGTGCGCAGCGTGTATGAGCAGCTGAAAACCGAAGGGCACGTGCATCGCGGGCAAATCGGCGTCTATCCGCGAACGATTACGCCGGAACTGGTCGAGGGCCTGCACCTGCCGACGAATCGAGGTGTCCTGCTGGAGGACGTGGTGCCTGGTTCAAGCGCCGACCACGCTGGATTGAAGGTAGGAGACATTGTGGTGAGCATCGGCGGGAAGCCGGTGGCCGACGTGCGCCACTTTGCCGTCGATCTGTATGCATATCGGATCGGTCAACAGGCTGAGGTTGGAGTTCTGCGCGACGGGCAGGTGAAGACGGTGACCGTGAAGGTGATGGAGCGCTCGGATGATCCGGAGCGCTTCGCGGATATGGTGAACGGGCCGAATAACCTTGTGCCCAGGCTTGGAATCGTTGCGGTGACGATCAACGACGAGCTGCGTGACGCGATCGGCGATCTGCGCATTCCCAGTGGCGTGCTGGTGGCCGCACGGACGCCCAGCAGCACATTATTGGGCGAAGGTCCGGAGCCGGGAGACGTTATCCACGCCATGAACGGCGTGCCGTTAAAGGACCTGCAACAGCTGCGGCAAGAACTGCACAAGATCAAGCCGGGCGATACGATCGTGCTGCAGGTGGAGCGGTCGGGAGTGCTGGTTTATCTGGTGTTGGAGACGGAGTAGGCGCCAGCGGGCGGCGACTCGCATGACATAGCATGGTATGCTATGCATAAGCTGCTATGCTTTCCATGCATGGTTAGCATCTTGGAGTTGTATGGGAGGTCGCCCGATGAGCCTGGCCGACAGAATTCGAATTCATGGACGAGAGCGGTATGTGATTCCGGCTCGAAAGCGCGGAGAAAGACGCTTCTCAATCCGGGCGGGAGATGTAATCAATGAACTGGGAACAAGCGGTCGTGCCCCTGCGGTGTGCAGTGCGTTAAAGACGCATCAATTTTTGAGGGACAACGGGCTGCGACTGGTCGATAGCTCGGGACCAAAATCCGGACAGAGCACCACCGTCACCTACACCTATGAGTTTGTGAACGCGGGTAAACCGGTAAAACGGGAGGATCCGTGGCTCAAACTGCGCGGTTCGTTAAAAGATATCTTTGCCGAGTTGGGCGGAGGCGACGCCTATCTACGAAATGAGCGCAACAACTTCTACGGTCACGGTGAACGTAAGTGAGCCGCATCTACTGGGACACAATGCTGTTCATCTACTGGCTGGAAGGCCATCCTCAGTATGAGAAAAGGGTGCATGCAATTCATTCCCGTATGCAGGAGCGCGGCGATGAATTGCTAACGGGCGCATTCACTTTCGGCGAAATTCTCGCCGGAGTCTACCGCAGCGGTGCGGCTCAGCGCGCGAGTGAGGCGCGGCAGCAGTTGCAGCAGGTGGTTGCGGAGGTCGTGCCGTTCACCATCGAGACAGCGGACCATTATGCTCGCATCCGGAGCAGTCTTGGCCTATCGCCAGCAGACAGCATTCACCTGGCTCTCGCGGCCCACGCTCGCACCGATCTTTTTCTGACCAATGACAAGAAGCTCGTGGGCAAATTTGTTCCGGGAATCCAATTCATCGTTTCTATGGAAGATAACGTTCTTTGATATCGGGCCCGCCAAGGCGCTGGGCGGCGTCGAGGCTTTACCTGGTACGAGCGCCGGTTTGCGTGGTGGCGAAAGCGGAGTTTGAGGGTTGGCAGCCATCGGATCTTCTCAATCTTTTAGATGACTGGGATGACCCATCGGGCGCGTTGATGTTGGGGCGACCGAGGTTATCCAAAAGGAAGGCGAAGCTAAGGACGGTTCAAAGAGAACAGGCGGGGGGAAGACCCAGGTTAGGCCAAAAGACGGCCGAACCTGGGGCACAAGCTAAGGACGGTTCAAAGAGAACAGGTGGGAGTGGAAGACCCAGGTTAGGCCAAAAGACGGCCGAACCTGGGGCACAAGAGATGGCGCACAGAAAAAGGCCGTCGTCAGAAAGTTGGCGACGGCCTTCAGTTTGTTGACCTCGCTTGCGACTAGCGCGCGGGTTGCGGTGCGAAGTAGCCGAAGAGGTCGAGGATGAGTTGCGTCTGGGAAGCCGAGAAGGCGTCGACCTCGCCATCGTTGGTGGGGACAATCGCCATGTTCGAGGTGATGAAGCCATCCTCGGCGTTCAGGGTGGAGACGGTCGGCTGAGTGGTGCCGTGCGGCCACAAGGTGAGGAACAGCATGGGAGCCGGCGGCACTACCGTCGCGTTGAAGATATAGCCTCCGGCGTTGCTGGGAGGCGCACAGGCGCTGGTTTCAACGGGGACCGTGATCTGACCATTGAAGCCGCTACCGCTTTGACGCGTGTCCAGCACACGGCAAGGAACCTGGGTATAGAGAGAGAGGCCGCCGGTGCCCGGGGCCGCGAAGTAGCCATCGACATCGACCAGCAGATCGGTCTGGTTGTCATTGGCGTAGAAGGCGGTCGCATTGTCGGGGCCAGCCGGTACGATGGCGGCATTGGCCACGATCGTCCCGGTGTTGTTGTTGAGGGTGGAGACTACCGGCTGCGTCGTACCCTTTGGCCACACCGTGAGGTAGTCCAGTGGGCCCTTGGAGGGGACGGCGGTGACGTTGAAGGAATACGCCTTAGCGCTGCTGGGGATGCCGCAGGTCCCCGCGATGTTATAGTCGCGTTCTTTTCCCGCCTGCAGCGAACCCTGATCCTGGCCATTGCGCGTATCGACGATACGGCAGGGCGTCACCTTGTAGTACTGAAGCGTTCCGGAAGCCGGCGCCGTGAAGTAGCCGTTGACGTCGAGAATCACGTTGCTGGTGTCGGTGACAAAGATGCTGACGCCGCCCTGATAACCGGCAGGCACGATGGCAGCGTTCGCCTTGATGCGCCCGTCGGTCGAATTCATAGTTGAGACATTGGGTTGGAACTCACCGGAGGGCCAGATGGTCAGATAACCCAGCGTTTTGTTCGGAACAACGGTGACGTTCAGCGAATAAGCAATGGCTCCGGCAAGACTGGGGCATTCCGCGCCTTGCGCCAACTCGGGAAGATCGAAGTTCTGCGAGGTACCGCCGTTGATCGGGAATCCGTTGCGGGTATCCACTACACGGCAGGGTTCAGTCGGAACGAATTGAATGGCGGTAGGTGCGACGCCGGAGAGCACGGAGACGGTGCTGTTGCCGACGTTGGAGACGTACGTCCGGTTGACCACAGGATTGACCCAGGCTTCGACGGGCTGACTGCCGACGGCGACAACCGTCGTGCTCAGGGTCGCGGGATTGTAGGCGGTAACCGTGTTGTCGCCGGTGTTGCACACGAAGACGGTGTCGGTGGAGGTGTTGACCTCGATGTCGTTGGGTGAATTGCCGACGTTTAACGTCTGGATGGCGAGCGCCACGCCGTCGATGATGGTCGAGGTATTGTCGGTGTTGGCCGAGGTATAGGCCTGATTGGTCACGTTATTGACGGTCATGGCATTCGAACCCTTGCCGACCGTAACATGCTGCGTGGCGTACGTGTTGCCGTTGATCTCGGTCACGGTTCCGTTGACCTGCGAATCGTCCCCCTGGCCTAAAGGGCAGGAGGAATCGGTGCCGCAGCCGTTCAGCACCCAGATCATGTTGGTAACGGGATTCACCAAGACAATGCCGGCCCCGTAGTCGGTAGTGACGGTTTTGACCACGGTGTTATTGGCGCCGTTGATGACACTGACCGTGCTGGGCGCTGGTGTAGCGTTGCAGCCAGGCTGATTGCCGCAGTAGTTGACCACGTAGACCATGTTGGTGACCGAGTTCACGGCTACCGCCTGAGGATAGTTGCCGACGGTGACGGTGGCGGTGACGGTATCGGTGTTGCCGTCGATCACGCTAATCGTCGTGCCTCTTCCGTTGCCGTTGTTCACGACATAGATCTTGTTGGTGATGGGATTGACGTCCGCGACCGTGGGATGAGCTCCGACGGCGATGGTCGTAGTGACGGTATTGGTGGCCCCGTTGATCACCGAAACGCTGTTGTTGGCGCGGTTGGTAACGTAGATCTTGTTGCTGACCGGATTGATCACCAGGAACTGCGGGTTGGTCTGAACGGTGACGGTGGCCGTAACCGTGTCGGTAGCTCCGTTGACGACGCTAACGGTTCCGGCGCTGCAGTTGACGGGATCGGTACCGCAAGTATTCAGCACATAAAGCGTATCGGTGGCGGGATTGGCGGCGAGATAGTAGTTAGCATTCTGCACATCGATGGTGCCAATCAGGGTCTGTGCAGCCGCCGGCACGACGGCAATGGCCAGGGTGAGAACAAGAACGAACCAGGGAAAACGTCGCATCGCTGTTTTGGCTCCTTGTAAGTAGCGCATTTGGACAACCTGGGGACGTGGTTGACGGGAAATTTGCTTGGCAACACTGCAGTGCCGGACTGGCGCACCTAGATGCCCCACCCACTCCCCACTGGTGTTGAGGTGGCAGCAACGGCAGAGGCCTCGCTGTTCAATTCGCTCGACGTCCAGAGTACCGGCGTCGGACAAGTGTTAATCGTGTCCCTACACTTTGCACTCTTCATGAGGTTAGAGCAAGGGACATGTTGGGACATTTCGGGGCATTTCCATGCATTCGCCCGCGCTGCCCCTGTGAAAATGACAAGTCAGCGTCAAGGGTGGGCCGGAAGGATGAGCCGTTGATCGCCGAAGGCCAATGAAGACCCAGGTTAGGCCAAAGGATGGCCGAACCTGGGGCACCGACTGACTGCTGATTGCTAATTGCTAATCGCTTCCTCACGGCGCGAAGTAGCCGGAGATGTCGAGGATCAAGTGGGTGAGGCGCGGCGGCATAGGCGTCGATGGAGCCATTGCTCGTGGGCACAATCGCCATGTTCGAGGTAATGAAGCCGTCGTAGGCGTTCAGGGTCGACACGTTCGGCTGGTCTGAGCCGTCCGGCCACAGCGTCAGAGTACGGCATCGAGCCCGGCGGCACCACCGTCGCGTTAAACACATAGGCCGTCGCGCCGCTCGGCGGAGCGCATGCACTGCTCACGACGTTGACCATCTTCTCGCCCGTGAAGGGCTTGCCGCCGTTATTGCGCGTGTCGAGCACGCGGCACGGCGCGACCGGATAGAGCGAGTAGCCTCCCGTTCCGGCGCGGCGCGAAGTAGCCATTGACGTCGACGATCAGATTCGTGGGGTTGTCATGCGCATAGAAGGCAGTCGCATTGTTGCCGCCCGCCGGTACGATGGCCGCGTTGGCCACGACCGTGCCGGTGCCATCATTCAACGTGGAAACCACCGGCATGGTTTTACCTTGCGGCCACACCGTCAGGTAATCCAGTTCTTTGTTGGTCGGCAGCACGGTGACATTGAAGGAATAGGCGGTCGCGGTGCGTGGGAATGCCGCACTCCCGGCCATGGTGTAATCGTGCTCCAGGCCCTTCTGCAGCGGCCCGCCATTCGCCGCTGCGGGTGTCGATGATGCGGCAGGGCGTCAGCGGATAGAACTGATAGGTTTGCGAGCCGGGCGTCGCGAAGTAGCCGTTGATGTCGAGGATGACGTCGGAGGTGTCGGTGACAAACACGCTGACCGCGCCCTGCGTACCGGCGGGCACGATGGCGGCATTCGCCTTCACGCGGCCATCGGGTGAGTTCATCAGCGAGACCAGAGGCTGGGCTTCGCCGGTGGGCCAGATGGTGAGATAACTCAGAGTCTGGTGCGGGACAACGGTGACATTCAGCGAGTAGGCGGCGGCGTTGCTGGGAATGCCGCACGCGCCCGGCACGACGAAACTTTGCGAGCTATTGCCGGGAATGGGCTGCCCACCATTCTGGCGCGTGTCCACCACGCGGCAAGGCGTGACCGGCGTGAGCTGAAGGCCGGCACCAGTCTGCATGAAGACTCCGGTGACCGCAAGGTTCTCGCGTCATGGTTACCGTGCAGGAGCCGACGCCCATGCAGGCGCCGGTCCAGCCGCTGAAGCTCCAGCCCGAGCCGGGGTGGCATTCAGCGTGACCTGGGTACCCGGATTGTAAGTGTACTGGCAGGCGCCGGGACAGTTGATGTGAGCCGTCGGTGCTGGTGACGGTCCCGCTGCCCGCAACTGAAACCGTCAGCGTGACGGGGAGCTGAGTGAAGGTAGCGCCGACAGTGGTGTTCTCCGTCATGGTCACCTGGCAGGAGCCCGTACCCGAGCAGCCGCCGCCGCTCCAGCCGGTGAAGGCCCAGCCGCTGGCCGCTGTGGCGTTCAGCGTGACCTTAGTGTTGTCGAGATACTTGTGGCTACAAGTGCCGGGGCAGTTGATGTCACCGTCGGTGCTGGCGACAACTCCATTACCGCTGGTCGTAACCGTAAGCGTGCTGTAGGCCACGCTGAGCTTGAAGACCGTGCCGGAACTGTTGTTCCCGCCGGCGTAGGTTGTCCCGTAAAAGTTGCCGTCGCTGGCTTGGATCACCCCGGCAATGGGGTTGGCGCCATCAGCGCAGCCGGATTGAGCACAAAAGCTGTATAGCGTGGTCAGCGAGCCGCTGGGGGTGATAGCGAAAACCGTGCCTTGGCCGTTGGCCCCGCCGCGCTGGCGGTCCCGTAGAAGTTCCCATCGGTGGCTTGTATCAGCGCTGCTTTAGGGTACGCGCCGTCAGTGCAGCCCGTTTGCGAGCAAAAGCTGTGCAGCACGGTCAACGTGCCGCTGGGAGTGATTTTGTAGACTACGCCATCGTTCTGAGCACCACCATTGACGGTTGTCCCGTAGAGATTCCCGTCGCTGCCTTCCACCAGCCCTGCCTCAACATTGTAGCCGTCAGTGCCGCTGAAGCTATGCAGGGTGGTCAGTGAGCCGCTGGGTGTCATCTTGAAGACCGTGCCACAGCCACCGCCACAGTAGCTGCTAGTTCCTCCACTGTACGTTGTTCCGTAGAAGTTCCCGTCGGTGGCTAATACCAGGCCCGCCTGAGGATTGTTGCCGTCCGTGCCGTCGAAGGTGTGCAGCGTGGTCAACGTGCCGCTGGGGGTGATTTTGAAGACCGTGCCATCGGTGTAGGGGCTGCGTGGGGTTGTCCCGTAGAAGTTCCCGTCGCGGCCTTGCACCAGCCCGGCCGGCGAGCTGGTGGAGTGACAGCACCGTCAGCGTGCCGCTGGGGGTCATTTTGAAGATGGCGCCAGCGCCGCCGCTGTCGCCCTCACCCTGGTTTGTCCCGTAGAAGTTTCCGTCGGTGCCTTGCACTACGGGGGAGAGGGGAAACGCGCCGTCGCTGTAGACGAACGTGTGTAGCGTGGTCAGCGTGCCGCTGAGGGTAATTTTGAAAACGGTGCCACAGGGATTAAAGCCGCCCTCGCAGCCGCTAATGGGCCCGCCATACTCGGTTGTCCCGTAGAGGTTCCCGTCGTTGGCTTGGATGAGGGACGCAGCGGGAGCGCTACCGTTGGTACCGTCAAAAGTTACCAGAGTGGTGAGAGTTTGTGCCGGACGAGCTGATCGCCATCGCGGCACAAAACGTCAGGATGATGCAGCTGATCATCGCTACACGGAAGTTTTTCATGGCGCCTCCAGGGGCCTCGGGTGGAGCAGAGCTGGTCAACAAAAGACGTAGCTTCTTAAATCGAGATCCAGGGGAAGGGATCTCGGGCGGTGGCAGGGTGCGGCGCGAGAGTCGAGGTTATGGGCGCAGAAGTCGCACTCCGCCCCAGAACGTACGATCAGGTATTTACCACCGACGGTCTGGCGATGTCAGTGAATTGCGTCACGGCGGGTGGTGATAGTGGATGGAGGCGAGCTAAGGTCAGGCGAACGCAGCATCATTGTTCGAGAAAATCCCCCAGGCAAAGACGGCTTGGCTGCGCGTCCGCGGTGATATCGACGCGAAATCGTGACCGTGGTCTTTCGACTGCGTTCAGGAGGACACTTTTGGGGGCTAAACCCCGACTATTTCGAGAGTCTTGCGGCACGACGTAGCCGGAGATGTTGAGAATGAGTGAGAGACCCAACCCGACCCAGGTTAGGCCAAAGGATGGCCGAACCTGGGGCACCGAAGGTTGAGGATTTCTCTACGGCGCGAAGTAGCCGGAGATGTCCAGGATCAGCTGCGTCAGTCCGGCCGCGTAAGCATCGATGGAGCCATTGTTCGTTGGCACGATGGCCATGTTCGAGGTGATGAAGCCGTCGTAAGCGTTCAGCGTTGAGACCGTGGGTTGCGGCTGGCCATCGGCCCATAACGTCAGATACGGCATCGATCCCGGCGGAACGACCGTCGCATTGAAGACGTAGGCCTGCGCGTTGCTGGGTGGAGCGCAAGGGCTGCCCACGACGTTGACCGCCTTCTCGCCCATGAATGCGCCGCCGCTCTGTCGCGTATCCAGCACACGGCAGGGCGCGACCGGATACAGCGAGAGACCGTTCTGTCCCGGCGCGGCGAAGTAACCGTTGATGTCGATGATGAGATCGGTCGAGTTGTAGGCGTAGACGTCGATATCGCCACCATCCGGATCTGCGGGCACGATGGCTGCGTTGGCAACAACGGTGGCCGTCGGATTGTTCAGAGTCGAAACATAAGGCTGCGTTTGATTACTCGGCCACACGCGTCAGGTAACCCAACGGTTGTCCCGCAGGATTCGGAACAACGGTGACGTTGAAGGAGTAGGCCAGTGGATTGGTTATGCCGTTTAAGCAGGGGCTGCTCAAGATCGGCAGATCGCGCTGCTGCTGCGCAATCAGCGACGGCGGTCCCAGTCCCTTCGGCTGGTTCGAGCCGGCGCGCGTGTCGACCACACGGCACGGCGTCAGCGGATAAAACTCGTAGGTCTGCGAGCTGGCCGGAGTGAAGTAGCCATCGACGTCGAGGATGACATCGGTGGTATCGCTGACGTAGACGCTGACGGCGTTGTTGCCCGATGGCACGATCGCTGCGTTGGCTTTGATGCGCCCGTCAGGCGAATTCATGGTGGAAACATAAGGCTGAATTTCGCCCTCAGGCCAGATGGTCAGATAGCCCAGCGGCCGTGCGGCGACAACGGTGACATTCAGCGAATAGGCCGCGGCGCTGGTGGGAATGCCGCATCCACCAAGCTGCGGGATGGTGAAGTTCTGCGACGTGCCGCCTTGAATCGGATTGCCGCCGTTTGGCGCGTGTCGACCAGGCGGCAGGGCGTGACGGGAACGAATTGCACACCGGTTGGGGTGGGTCCCGTCAGGCTAAATACGGTGCCGTGCTCGTGAGAACCGACCGCCGAAAGTTGTGCCATAGAAGTTGCCGTCGCCCGCTTGAAGCAAAGCCGCGGATCGGGGCCCTCGCCGTCAGATCCATTGAAGCTGTACAAGAGAGTGAAGGTGCCGCTGGCGGCAATCTCGAAAATACTGCCTGACTCGTCTGCTCCCCCATAAAATGCCGTGCCGTAGAAGTTACCGTCGGTGGCTTGAATTAGCGCAGAAGGGAACGCACCGTCGGTGTAGTTGAAACTATGCAGGGTGGCCAGCGTGCCCGTGGTGGTGATCTTAAAGACCGTGCCTCTACTATACTGGCCGCCAGCCGATGTCGTGCCATAAAGATCTCCGTCTAGACCTTGCACCAGCGATGTCTTCGGATTCCAACCGTCAGACACCCTGTTTGTTGACAGAAGCTGTACAACGTCGTTAGCGTTCCAGCGGGCGTGATCCTGAAGACTGTGCCGCACCCTCCTGTATGTTACGGCCCGTTCCTCCATAAAACGTCGTGCCATAGAAGTTTCCGTCCGTGCCCTGGACCAGGCCAGCAAAAGGGGACGCTCATCGGCGCAGTTGGGTAGTGAGCAGAAATTGTACATAGTGGTCAGTGCGCCGCGCGGCCGTGATCTTAAAGACTGTACCCGCAGTCGAGCCGCTTCCGATCGTTGTTCCATAGAAGTTGCCATCGGCGGCCCGAACAAGCGCCGGGCTGGACTCCGGTGCCGGAATAGCTGCCGATCATAATGTTCTGCAATGTGGTAAGGCTACCGCTGGGTGTAATTTTGAAGATTGTGCCATCGTTGCCAATCGAGCTATAGACGGTGGTTCCATAGAAGTTTCCGTCGGTGTCTTGCGCGAGTTCCGCTGCGGGATACTCCCCGTCAGCGCAGTTAGGTTGGGAGCAGAAGCAGTAGAGAGATGTAAGAGTCCCCGAGGATGTGACTTTGAAGACGTTCGCCTGCCGAGTTAGTCCCTCCATAGAACGTCGTGCCATAAAAGTTTCCATCGGTTCCTTGAATCAAGGCGTGCCTGAGGGTCCGTCGCCATCGGTTCGGCTGAAAATTCCACAAGGTGGTCAGCGTTTGGGCAGACGACATAGTCGCGCCGGCGACCGGAAAATAGCGCAGCAATAGATGGCCGAACTAGCCTTCCAGAGGCACGGTTATTAGCGGCCCTTCTTTGTACCGCGGGGTTATAGCGCGCAAAAAGCCTCCCTCCGCAAGACGGATTGAAACTGCTCTGAGCTAGAATTTCGACCTTGTTGATGTTATTCGCTCTTGGGCGAAGCTGGCTGGCGGGAGCGGAGCCAGTTCAGTGGCGATCGCCGTAGCGCTGCTGATCTATTCAAGGAGCGGCAGAATCTTAGCACAGTTCATTGCAGAGGATAAGGAGAGTGAGAATTCCGGTTGGGGGAAATAAAAACCTGCGGCCGAAGCTGGTCCGGGGAATGCAAAGAAGACCCGCTCAAGCTTCGCTTGAACGGGGCACCCGGGCCGGGAGCGAAGCCCGTTGGCGGCGATCGCCAAGGAAGATAATAAAGAACCTGCTACGGCAATGATTTTCGTTAACGGCCGTACTTCATCTTCTTCAGAAACTTTACGATGCCCTGCATGGCGGCGTCGTGCTGGAGGCCTTGCTTTTCGGCTTGCTTGACCATGGCATCGAAGGCCTGCCAGGGCGGCTCTTGCAGGCGGTGCAGGACGATGGTGTCCTTTTGCGCCAGCACCAGAAACGTGGCTCCCGCTTCGATGTCGAGGGCCTTGCGAATCGGCTCGGGGATGACGATCTGTCCGCGGGAAGAGATGCGGGTGGTGAATGGGCTTTTCATGCTGCCTCCGAAAGTAAGATTTTCTTACTTTGCGAAAAGTAAGTAAAGTAAGATTTGTGCAGGAATCTTACTGGTAAGAAAATCGTAGGGATGGGAAGGCTAGTGGGCGCATCCCCTATTAGTGGTAGCAAAAGCGGCGTTTTGGTGGCGAATTGTCTTGACCTAACAATGGTGCAGTTGGATACTGTTGACGTAGGGGATCAGGAGACCCGAGAGGGCTTTCTGTTCCCCTTTTCTTATTTGGAGGAAACCAGGTGTCGGTTGTCAAGGAAGCGGCTATCAGCTGTCAGCCGTCAGCTATCAGGTGGGGGCTAGCGGACCACACCCGGCTACGGCGACCGAAGGTTGGACAGGAAATACAAAAAGACCCGCTCAAGCTTCGCTTGAACGGGGCACCCGCTATCAGCTGTCAGCCGTCAGCTATCCAGCTGGTGGCTATCGGACCACACCCGGCTACGGCGAGCGAATGTTGGACGGGGAAATACAAAAAGACCCGCTCAAGCTTTGCTTCAACGGGGCACCCGCTATCAGCTGTCAGCCGTCAGCTATCAGCTGGGGGCTATCGGACCACACCCGGCTACGGCGACCGAAGGTTGGACAGGGAAATACAAAAAGACCCGCTCAAGCTTTGCTTCAACGGGGCACCCGCCATTTTTGTGTTTATGGAAGAACAGTCAGTTGTCGGTTGGCGCCAGTTGTCGGTTGGCGTCAGTTGTGAGGAGGGGCAGGCAATGACAGGCGAATGCGTCGGCGCAGCGAGTGTATTCAACGGAAACCCGCAGTCGAGTACTTTTCGGGGTCGCGCTAACCCTTTCCGATACAGCGATTTAGGAATCGCCCGTAAATCCAATGAAATCAATACTTTCAGGTAAAGTCTCTATTTGCAACGTGAGAAAAAAATGGAAGCGGGTGTGAGAATTCGAATCTGTGACCACGCCAAAGTGGGCGGCGGCCGTTGCGGATCGCCTGCGATGCGAGGGCAACACTATTGCTATTACCATGCCGGCGCCCATCACGAGATGCCTCCGTTGGACCTGCGGTCAGCGTTACGATGCCCGGGCCACGAGACGGATTTCAGGCTTAGCAGTGAAAAGCGGGGCCCGGCCGCGGCGGCGGTACAGCAAGGGTTTTTACAGTTGGTCCACGCGGTCGCACACAACGAGATCGACCTACGGCGAGCGAAGCTGATGCTGGCGAGCTTGCATAGGGCAGCGGAACAGTGTTCTGGTGCGGACATTCAGCCAGGTCCGGAAAATCATTCCACTGAGGGGCAACAGCAGGTCCCTTCGCTCGGGCTGAAGCCGTCGCGTCGGGATGACAAATTATGAGAGGCGTTCACGACCCCGCTCGGTGCCCCAGGGTTCGCGCCCATCCTTTGGGCGATAACCTGGGGCCTCTCCTACGTTCTAGAATGACCTTATGAGAATCCTGTTGTTCAGCGGAAAGGGCGGCGTAGGCAAGACCAGTCTGGCGGCGGCGACCGGCGTCCGGCTTGCCGAGCTCAAATATCGCACGCTGGTGATGAGCATCGATCCGGCGCACAGCCTGGGCGATGCCTTCGATCTCGAAACCGACCTCTTCCATGCCACCACCTCCGACCCGCTCGCCATCAACGACCGGCTCTCCATCCAGGAGCTGAACATCCAGATAGAGATCAAGCGCCACTGGCAGGAGATCTCGTCGTATGTCAGCTCGGTGCTGCGCACCACCGGCATCAGCGGCGTCGAAGCCGAGGAGCTTGCCATCCTGCCCGGCATGGAAGAGCTGAGCGCGATGATGTACATCAACCAGTACCGGCGCGAGAAGCGCTATGACGTCATCGTGCTGGACGCCGCGCCCACGGCCGAATCCATGCGCTTCATCAGCATGCCCACCACGCTCGACTGGTACATGAAGCACATCTTCCCGTTCCAGCGGAATCTGCTGAAAGCGGTGCGGCCCATCGCCAATCGCATGGCGCCCATCGAGCTGCCGCCCGACACCTACTTCGGCAACATTCGCGATCTGTTCGAGAAGCTGGAAGGCATCGACGACATCATGGAAGATCCGAAGATCACCAGCGTGCGCCTGGTGACCAACGCCGAGAAGATGGTGCTGCGCGAGACGCAGCGCGCGTTTGTCTACTTCTCGCTGCATGGGCTGACGGTCGATCAGGTCATCATCAATCGCCTGCTGCCGGCCGAGGTGAAGGACACGTGGTTCAGCGAGTGGCACGCCTCGCAGGACAGAACGGTGCGCGAGATCGAGGAATATTTTGCGCCGGTGCCGGTGAAGAAAGTGCCACTCTTCTCGCACGAAGTTCTGGGAAAGCAGCGTCTAGAAGACCTTGCGCAGGTGCTGTATGCTGAAGGCGAAGATCCGGCGGCCGTCACCCGCACGGAGAAGCCGTATACCTTCGGCAAGGTCGACGGCCGGTACGAGATTCGCGTGCTTCTGCCCTTCGCGACGAAGGGCGAAGTTGAGCTGTTCAAGAAGGGCGACGAGCTGGTAGTGCAGATCGGCAGCTTCCGCCGCCACATTGGATTGCCGCGATCGATGGCGTCGCTATCGCCGTCGCGCGCGCGGCTGGAGAGCAAAGTCCTCACGGTTGAGATGAAGGAGACAGCATGACGCCCCGCAAAGTTCAATCAAGTGCGAATGAAGAAGTTGCTTATGAGCGCTGCCTGTGCCGCGAGCTGATCGACACGGTGCGCGAATTTGTTGGCGTCTCGCCGGCGGTGAAGCAGCACCTGTCGAACTCGCGCGTCGAGTTCCTGAAGGCGATCCGCACGGTCATCGACGAGCGCATCGACCACCTCTCCGGCCAGGCGCAGAAGGGGACCAAGGTCGCGGTGGAGTGAACGGCTTTGCTTTGAAGGGGCGCAGCTTTAGCTGCGCCGTTACAGCGCGGCAAAGCAATGGGCCTTTAGGCCCTGAGGTCCAGCACCCTCAGCGGCTAAAGCCGGGGATTTTGGGGAGGCGTATCGGCACGCCTGAAGGCGTGCCCCTTCAAAGCGGATTCAATGCCCTTCTCTCCCCTGCCGGAACGACACCAGCTCCCATGCGCCGTCCGGCGAGGAAGTCTGCCGGCGTAGGATGTAGAAGTTGCCATCGTCGGCGCGAACTTTATACGCGATGCTTTCCGGCTCGTACCACTGATCCAGCACCGCCTTCACCGCGTACTGCCTACCGTCCAGACGAAAGCGTACGGGCCGCTCGTCCGCCTTCTGTCCGGAATAGCACTCCACTTCCAGCTTCATCACGACCAGTTCGCAAGCACTTCTTCGTCGCACGCCGCGGCAGCCAGCTCTTTCATCTTCTCGGTATGAGCATCGGCCTTGCCTGCCGCTGTCAAAGGCATTGGCTTCGTCTCCGCCTCGCCCAGATCGGTGAAATGCCGCATGAAGATTCGCATCACGTGAGCCACGCCCGACTCCAGAATGCTTCTCCCATCCTCGGCAAAATACGCTCCGCGCGAGAAGCTGCCGGTAATGATTTCGTAGGAAGGAAAATACGTCACATCGGCGCAGCTTCGAGCCACAGCTTCCGCCGCGACGCGCAGCACCGACTTGGAGTATGTCGTCGCCACCAGGACGTGCTTGTCTTCCGCTGTAGCGACCAGTGGGACGGGAGAAACGGTGAGGATGATCCGCGCCCGCTGATTCACCGACCGAAGCAGAGAGATGAACTGCTTCAAATCCTCGGTTACATCGGCAACGTCAAAGTTCACGAACTTGTATTTCAACGCATCGAACTCTCCGCCGCCGGTTCCGGGACAAATCGGATACGCCGCTCCGTCCTCGCGCGAGATCCAGCACTCCGTCAGCCCCAGCGTGAACACGAAGATATCCATCTCTTCAAACGCGCGCCGCACGCAGGCAAAATGATGCTCGCGATCGGCGCGATACTCCTCCAGCGTCTGAAAGCGATCTTCCTGAATGCGCGGCCGGAACGGATCGGTGTATCGCCCGTCCGCTTCCCGCCAGTAATCCTCTTTAGGAAGGAACTGTCCATACACGCGCTGGAACAGCTGCCGCAGCTGCCGCGCGGTATAGATGTTGCCGTATCGCGCGCTGAACAAACCATACCCGTATGCTTCGGCAAGATCGGGCGGGGTGATCGGATGCGCGGTCTCGGTGACCATAAAATTCAGGCCCGCATTGCGCAAGTAGCGCGCAACATGCTGCGCAAAGCAACTTCCCGCGGTGACGATGCGGTCGCTCATCCCGATGCGATACGGCGCCGACACGAACGGGTCGACTTCACTCGCGGGCACGTCCGCAATCGCTTTGCGCCACAAGCGATAGTCGGGCAGATTCCGATAGGGATGATCGTTCACCGCGTCACCTCAACTTCATGCGCCTTCTGGAACTCCCGGTCGATCCATTGAATTACCGACGCGCCATAACTGCGATTGCCATGCACCGAATCCGGCCACGATGCCGACTCCAGCAGAAATCCCGCGCCGTCGACCACCTCGCTCGCAACCTCAAGGTACCGGCAGCCCAGCTCTTCGCTTCGCTGGCGGAAAATCGACGACTGCAACAACCACAGTTTCATCCTCAAGCTTGCGGGCGCGACTCCGTTCTCCTGAATCGCCTGCTGGAATGGCCCTGCGTTCGCGCGGATGTAGTCCGCACTCGCCACCGGCGGCGGCGATTGCAGAAACACAATCGGCAGGCTGGTCGCTTCACGCAGCGCGTTCATGACGGACAACGGATGCTCCATGCTGCGCTCGAAGGTCTTTCGCATCAGGCTGGGCGCAATGATCTCCACTCCACAGCGCACCGGCAGATCCGGCCGCTCCGGCAGAGCAAAATCGAAATGGCGAGGATGTTCGACATGACCGATGAACTGATATTCGTTACCGCTGATCGAAGCGATAAGGAATGGCGGCACTTCGCGCAGCGATGCGAGTTCCTTGTCGAGCCGCCGTCGCAAAGCCGGACTCAGCACCGTGCGGTTGCCCTCGCTAACCACGTTGGGCTGGAATTCCTGGTTTTGCAGCAGAATCCAGTGCAGATGGGTTTTCGGTGTTTGCCACGCATCAAGTTGATCCTGTTGCGAGTAGAACAGCGACATGATGTGGCTGTGTCCGATACCAACCGTGCAATTCTGCGAAGCCACCGCACACTTGGCTACAGTGTCATCGTCAACGACATCCGGCTGTGACTTGGCTGCAGTTTGCCCGTCCCGAGGCGCCTGCTTCGACTGCGAGGATTTCCGCCAGAACGCCTTCCACCCGGAACTCGGCAAGCGGCCCTCCTCTCCTTAATATTGGATCGATCTCAGGTGGCGAAACTGTGTTGGACCAGTCGGTATAGGGACCAGCATAAGTTCGTGCTGCTTAAGCTGAATATACCTCAACTTGTGATCGTTACGGAGGACTCCGAACCTTCGAGGGCTGCCTAGGGCGCGGGGCGACATGTACCAACGGTCGGTAGTGCTGGCCTTCAGGCCAGCGTCCCAGCCCACCACATCTTGTCATCCCGACCGAGGGCTTTAGCCCGACCGAGGGATCTGCGGTTCCAGCCGCGGAGCGGCACCACCCGCCGCGACACAGTTTTATGCATGCCGTGAAAGGCGTGCTCCACCGAAACGATCCATGAAGAATTCAATCGCCCACTGCGCGCCTCACCTCATTGCAACCCCCATTCCTGTATGCTACTTTCAGAGATGATTCGAGGTACGCTTTGCGCGCTCAAGTACCCGCTGGGCTAAACCGCAAAGAGGCTGAGATCTACTCCCGCCTCGATCCGGAGCGGTTGCCCCACCACATTGCCATCATCATGGACGGAAATGGCCGCTGGGCCAAGCGCCGCCATCTGCCGCGCATCGCCGGACATCGCTCCGGTGTCGCCTCCGTACGCTCGACGGTCGAGACCGCAGCGCGCCTGGACATTCCCGCGCTCACGCTGTATTCGTTCTCCGCCGAAAACTGGAAGCGTCCCAAGGGCGAAGTCGAATTCCTGATGAACCTGCTGCGCCGCTACCTGAAGATGGAGCTACCGACGCTGATGAACAACAACATCCGGTTGCAGTACATCGGCCGCCAGCAGGAGCTGCCGCAGGAAGTGCAGGAGCGCATGTCGTGGGCGCGCGAGATGACTGAGCGTAATACCGGCATGGTGCTGACGCTGGCGCTCAACTACGGTTCGCGCACCGAGCTGGTCGATTGCTTCAACGCGCTGGTGCGCGAAGCCTCGCGCAACGGCGGCATCGAGCACCTCAAGGTCGACGAGCGCTCCATCGCGCGTCATCTTTATACCAACGGCCTGCCCGAGCTCGACCTCGTCATCCGCACCAGCGGCGAGATGCGCCTCTCGAACTTCCTCCTGTGGCAGGTCGCCTACGCCGAGATCTACGTTACCGAAACGCTGTGGCCCGACTTCCGCGGCACCCAACTGCTGGAAGCCATCGAAGCCTTCCAGAAGCGCGAACGCCGCTTCGGAGGCCTCATCGGCGACAACGGAAACTATTCGTGAAGCGCGTCCTCACCGCAGTCATTCTCATTCCTATTGTTGTGCTGGCGCTCTTCCGAGCCCCGCTGTGGCTGTTCACGCTGCTGGTGCTCGGCGTCGCGCTGCTGGCGGCGAAGGAGTACTTCGACATCGCGGAGAAAACGGGCTTCCGACCATTTCGTGGCCTGACCTATCCACTTCTGACAGCTATCTTTGTTCTGGGTTACGTCGCCAGCCAATTCCTGGAAGCGTCGCAAGGCTTCCAGCCCAACCTCGCTCTCAACGTTACCTTCGTTGTCGCGTTTGTTCTGGCCGTTGTCTCACCCTTTGTTTTGCTGGCAGCAGGAATGACGCGCGAGCCGTTATCGCAGGCCCTCCCCGACATGGCGGTGTCGTTTGTATTGTTACCCTACGTCGGCGTTTCGTTGGCGTCCATGATCGTGATGCGAACCTTCGGAAACGGCGCCTTGTTTCTGTTGTTCCTGATGCTGTTGGTGTGGAGCGGAGATATAGCCGCGTATTACGTGGGACGTTTCTTGGGAAAGCACAAGCTGGCGCCGCGAATCAGCCCCGGCAAAACCTGGGAGGGCTCAATCGCGTCCCTTGTTGGGGCAACCGTTGTTTCAGTTCTCCTGTTCCGCTACGTAGAACCCATCTACACGTTCTTGCACTCGCTGCGACTTCTTCCGCAGGCGGGGCAAAGCTTGTCTGCCATGATGCAGCATCCTACGCTCCCTCGCGCTCCGGTCACGTTGGCGATCGCGCTGGCCGTGTGCGTTAACCTGGCCGCACAGCTTGGCGATCTGGTTGAATCCATGCTCAAGAGAGGTGCGGGAGTTAAGGACTCAGGCTCTCTACTCCCCGGGCACGGCGGGGTTCTTGATCGCATTGATGCCCTGCTGTTTGCGGCAATCGTAGGCTGGTTTTTCTATTTTGGCCTTTTGAGCAAATACTTCCAGGCCATCACCGCGGGATGAGTTGAGACCGACCTTCTGGAATGTATTCCCCAGCCTTACGTGTGTGGCTTGGCTTCACGGCTTCAGCCGTACGGATACAGTAAACTCGCAGCGCTTCAGCCATCGCTTATCCCACTCTTTCAGCCGCCTGTGAAGCCGTGTCTGATACAGAGCAATCCGGGCGCTCCGTCCCACGCAAGGGATGGATCTGCGGCAAGCCCGAAGGGCGAAAGTGATTAGCCCAGCGCGGAAGCGCTGGGTGAGCATGCGATTATGAATCCCAAGCCCCTTCAGGGGCGACACGGTTTTTATGACGTCCCTGAAGGGACTCCGCCCATCGAACCAATACCATCCAAGACTTACGCCCTGGGCTTACGATTGTCCCGCGCAGCGGGCGCCTCATCCTGCGTCCTGGCAAGGATGGATTTCGCCGTGTATACAATGTATACTTCTCTTTGAGAGATTTTATGGCTGCCAGCATGGTTCACATTCGCGTGGACGAAAAGGTAAAGGCAAAAGCCGCGAAAACGCTGGCCTCGATGGGCCTCACCGTTTCCGATGCCGTGCGTCTGCTGCTCACTCGCATCGCGTCAGAAAAAGCTCTTCCTTTTGAGGTTCGAGTTCCCAATCGCGAGACGATTGCGGCCATGCGTGCGGCTGAGCGTGGGGAGCTAAGAGAAGCGAGAAGTGTTGCTGCGCTGATGGCTGATCTGAATGCGGACGATTAGATGGACCAACGCGATCAGGCGCGACTACAAACGCATTCAGGCGAATGGCCGGAACCAGGACATTGAGACTCTGCTACCCGAAATTGTCGGCCTGTTGGCTGAGGATCGTCCGCTCCCTGAAAAGCACCGGGACCATTTGCTAAGTGGCAATTGGAAAGAGCACCGCGAATGCCACCTGAAGCCTGATCTGTTGCTCATCTACAAGAAACCAGATCCGGAAACTCTGTGGCTGGTACGTATGGGCTCCCATAGCGAAGTGTTCGCGAAATAAGCTGCGAAGACATGAAACGCATCGCCATCCTCGGTTCCACCGGCTCCATCGGCCGCAGCACTCTTAGCATCGTCGAGAGCTTTCCTGATCGCTTCTCCGTCGTCTCCATGGCCGCCGGCAACAACGTCGAACTCGCCTACGAGCAGGCGCTCCGCTGGCGTCCCCAAATTCTCTCCATGGCAACAGCCGAAGCCGCCGACCCGCTCCAGCACAAACTCAAGCAATCCGGAATCACCGACATCGCCATCACTCACGGCTCTAAAGGGACGGTCCAGGTCGCCACCCATCCCGACGCCGACTTCGTCGTCAGCGCCATCGTCGGCGTCGCCGGGCTCGAAGCCACTTACGAAGCTGTCAAAGCCGGCAAGACCATCGGCCTGGCCAACAAGGAGTGCCTGGTCACGGCCGGCGATCTCATCACCGCCGAAGCGCGTCGCCAGGGCAAGCCGCTCCTGCCTATCGACAGCGAGCACAACGCCGTCCATCAGTGCCTGCGCGGCGGGCGTCGTGATGAGGTCCATCGCATCTGGCTGACCGCCTCCGGCGGTCCATTTTTTCATACCCCGGCAAGCGAATTCTCCAGAATTACGGTGGAGCAGGCCCTCAATCACCCCACCTGGAAGATGGGCAAGCGCATTACCATCGATTCTGCCACCCTTATGAATAAAGGCTTCGAAGTCATCGAAGCCGTCCGTCTCTTCGACATGCCGCCTGAGCAGGTTAGCGTGCTGATTCATCCCCAGAGCACGATTCACTCGCTGGTCGAGTTCGTTGATGGCAGCCTGCTTGCTCAACTCTCAGTCACGGATATGCGCTTGCCGATCCTTTACGCGCTCACGTATCCCGATCGAGTCGAGTCGGAGCTGCGCTTCCCGCTCGGAGAGTTGCGCCGGCTCGACTTCGCTCCTCCTGACCTGGACAAATTTCCTTGCTTACGTTTGGCTTACCAGGCAGTCGAAGCGGGAGGGGCTAAAACCATCGCCCTGAACGCGGCCGACGAAGTGGCCGTGGCGGCATTCCTCGAAGGTACTATTGGTTTTCTGGACATTCCCGCTACAATAAAGATGATCGTGGATGAAACGCCTGCCCGGGTGCCGGAATCTATAACTCAGGTTTTGGAATTGGATGTGGATGCTCGCCGCCGGGCGGAACTAGCAGTCAGCAATCAGCAGTCAGCATTCAGTCGCTGACGGATTACTGGGCAAGACATCGCTGGTTAGGCCAGCGTGAGCGAGTTGGTTCTTGCGCGTTGGTTCTTGAAAGGGCCCGGCTTCAGCCGTGCCGCCAGAACCGCGATGATATTGGCCTTTAGGCCCTGAGGGTCACTCCCTCAGCGGCTAAAGCCGGGGTTTCAGTTTGGCATTATCGGCGCGCCTGAAGGCGTGCCCCTTCGAAGCAGACGCCGCGTGGTTGTGGCGTCGTAATTAGCGGACTCCCCAGGGTAAGAAAGATTTATGACATCGTTCCTCTATGCCGTGGTTTCGATGGCAGTCGTGCTCGGGATCATGATCCTGATCCACGAGTTTGGCCATTATGCCGCCGCGAAGTACTTCGGCGTCCGCGTAGATGTTTTCTCCATCGGCTTCGGCAAGCGGCTGTGGGGTTTCCGCCGCGGCGAAACCGACTATCGCATCAGCGTCCTGCCGCTGGGCGGCTACGTCAAGATGGCCGGGGAGAATCCGCTGGAATCGCGCTCCGGCGCGCCCGACGAGTTCATGTCGCATCCGCGCTGGCAGCGCTTCGTGATCGCCATCGCCGGTCCGGCCATGAACATCATGCTGGCCATCGCACTGCTCACCGGCGTCTACATGGTGCACTACGAGCGCCCACAGTTCTTCGATCAGCCCGCCGTTATCGGCTGGGTGCTCGACAACTCCGCCGCCGCCAAGGCCGGTATCGAGCAGGGTGATCGCATCGTCCGCATCGATGGCACCCAGAATCCTGCGTGGGAAGACGTCATTCTCAAGGTGATGATCAGCCCCAGACAGCCGATCGACGTCGCCATTCAGCGCGGCAACGAGATTGTGGAGAAGCAGGTCAAGCCCGAGCTGCAAGGCTCAGGCTTCGACGAATACGGCAGCGTCGGCTGGCAGCCTGAGCAGACCGTCGCCGTTACCGAACTGGTTGCGAATATGCCCGCTGTTCGGGCCGGCATCCAGCTCAAAGACCAGATCGTGGCGATCAACGGCGTGCCCATGCGCTCCGTCTTCGCCATCATCCATTACCTGCAACAGAACGGCGCCAAGCCGGTGGACGTCAGTGTTCTCCGCGACGGCAAAGAGCTCCACTACACCATGACCCCGGTGCAGATGGAAGAGAACGGGCAAAAGGGATATCGTCTCGGCTTCCTGCTCGCCGAACCGATGACCGTTACCAAGCTTTCCCTGCCGCAAGCTTTCGCGATGTCGCTGAAGGACAACAAGAAGTTCTCGCTGCTGATGGTCGATCTCATCAAGAAGCTGGTAGAGAAGAAAGCGTCGATTAAGCAGTTGGATGGTCCAATCGGCATCGCGCGCGCCTCAGGCGACGCCGCCCAACAGCCCGGCTGGACGCCGCTGCTCAGCCTGATGGCAATGATCAGCCTCAACCTCGGCATCGTGAACCTTCTGCCTATCCCGATTCTCGACGGCGGTGTAATCCTGCTGCTGTTCGTCGAATCGCTGATGCGCCGCGATATCAGCCTGCGCATCAAAGAGCGGATCTACCAGACCGCCTTCGTCTTCATCGTGCTGGTGTTCGTGGTCGTGATTTACAACGACCTGATGAAAGCTTTGCCGGGATTGGCGCAGCGGCTGCCATAACGCAGTTTCAAGTTTCGGGTTTCTAGTTTCTAGTTCCGACGATCCACATCACAGGGTGCCCCGTTCTAGCCCTCCTTTGGCTAGGGCGGGGCATTCCGCCATAAGGCAGCTTCAGGTTTCACGTTTCGAAGTTTCGAGCGATCCAGTGGGTGTCCCGTTCTAGCCGTCCTTTGGCTAGAGCGGGGCATTTCTCTCGATGTATTTATGTGTCATCCTGAGCGGAGCGTCCGCGCCTTTGTTTTTCCGCCGCGCCTTTTGCGGCGGGCGGACGCGCAGTCGAAGGACCTGCTTTTCGCCGGCACTGTACGAAACTTCGTTTTCGTGGGATGGGACCAGGTGACGACTTCACAGCATGGGTGCCCCGTTCTAGCCCTCCTTTGGCTAGGGCGGGGCATGCCGCCATAAGGCAGCTTCAGGTTTCACGTTTCGAAGTTTCGAGCGATCCAGTGGGTGTCCCGTTCTAGCCGTCTTTTGGCTAGAGCGGGGCATTCTCTGTTAGGCAGTTTCCTCTGTCAGGCAGTTTCAATCTTCCAAAGACCAGCGCCGCAGGCGCGAAAGTGATTAGCCCAGCGCGGAAGCGCTGGGTCAGCGTGCGATTAAAGATTCCGAGCCCCTTCAGGGGCGACACGGTTTTGTCCCGGCCCGGGAGGCACTCCTGTCGAGGCCTACTCCGTCCGCGGTTACCACCGAACTCCCCATCCCCATTCTTCGTTTGCTTCCCCTGCCAACACCGCACTAGACTGACTCAGCGCCCTCGCACGACGCGCTTATGGCTGCCACCGTCTTCCGCCGGACGCATCATCAAACTACCGTGGAGATTCTCGACCTCAGGCACTTCGCATCCCCCGACCTGCGTCCTCTGCTCGAGGAGGAAGTCGAAGCCTGGGGCAGCCTGCTCTGCTGGGATTACCGCAGCTCCGCCGACATGATCCTGCGCTACGTCGATGCCAAGATCCTGCCCGGCTACGCTGCCGTCGAGCGCGGCAACATCGTCGGCTATTCGTTTTTTGTGTACGAAGGCAGTAAGGGCGTGGTCGGCGATCTTTTCGTTTCGCCGCGCCGTCCCGATGGTCGCCTCATCGAAGCGCAAATTGCGCAACACGTTATCGAGACTCTACAGCAATCGCCGGGAATTCATCGCGTGGAAGCGCAGCTGTTAACCCACCTGGCCGGCGGTTTGTCCGCAGTGTTTTCAGCGGCCGGATTCCAGCGCTATCGTCGCCTGTTTCTGGCTTTGGAACTGCAGCGTCACGACCCCAACGTGCTGCCGCCGATATCGCTTCCGCCCGACATCCAGATCCGCCCCTGGCTCGAGCAGGATTACCAGCCCGCTGCCAGCATCATCACCGCTTCTTATCGCGCGCACATCGATTCCGAGATCAACGATCAATACCGCACCCACGCCGGTTCCATCCGCTTCCTGAACAACATTGTGCGCTTCCCCGGATGCGGTGTCTTCGACGCCGAGTCGTCGTTTTCCGCCATTCACCGTCCCACCAACACCCTCATCGGACTGATTCTCTGTTCGCGCGTGCGCCAGGATGTCGGTCACGTCACCCAGGTTTGCCTGCTGCCGGACTATCGCGGACACAGCGTCGGCGAGAACCTCATCGTCTGCACCTCGAATGCGCTGCGCCACAAGCAATGCAGTCTGCTCACGCTGACCGTCACCGAAGCCAACCGCCGCGCCGTCGATCTCTATAAGCGGCTCGGCTTCGCTGAAACCAGCGTCTTCGACGCCTTCGTCTGGGAAGGATGAGGGATGCACGCCTTTCGTGCATCGCGGGTCGCTGTGACATCGGGCGCCCGGTGGTTGTGTCGTGCCCGGCGGCACTCTGGTCATTGCTTTACCTTCCCACCGCTGAAGCGGTGGGCTTTCATATTCCGCGCCCAAGGCGCTGCTCCTCCGCGCCTTCGGCCATTCAGAGTGCCTTTGCGCATACGCAGGAAACGATCCGTCATGTTCCTGCCCGCCGGATTGGTACTGCCTCAGCGCGCTCTGGCGCGGCACAAGAAAGCCCACCGCTTCAGCGGTGGGTACAGCAGAAGCCGAGCCAGAGTGCCGCCGGGCACGACACAATCCGCTCATCTAAACATGAATTTTGTAGCGATGTAGTTTTCCTTCAAGGCGGGGATTCCCTTCCGCGGTGCGAAGTATTCTTCGTGCACGCTACGGTCGCTCCTCGTAGCGCCTACTGCCCCATCTTCGCCGCTGCCTTGGTATAGGTAACGGTCATCAGGTCCTTCAGCGAATTAGCATCCGGTCCGGTCGACATAGTCATGACAAACGAGGTGGGCGTCCAAGTCGTGTAGGTAATCTTCGTGACCATCATCTGGCCGTTCATTTCACTTTCCATCATGCCCGACAGGGTCTCGCCGTCCCACCTGCTCTTGCCGCTGGAATCGCATCCATTCGGGGTCATGCTGTCGCACCACACCCCGCGATAGCTCTGCGCCTTGGGATCCCACCAGGTGGTGCCGAAGCCGCTGAACTTGCCCATCATGTTAGTGGATTGATAGCTCTCCAACAGCGACATCCCACCTGGACCGGCCCACAGCTTAGCTGTGCCCTTGCCGGTGCCACCCGTGGGAAACATCGGACTCTGCTCGTATTTCTCGGCCACCGTCCAGGTACCCGACATCGCCTGGATGAGCTTCGTCATCTCCGGCGAGGCCTGCGGCGGTGGCGGCATCTTGGCATTAACCACTGCCCGGCTAGCCGGAGGCTTCTTCGGCGTGTCATTGTCCTGCGCCATCAGCGTCGCGCAGAACAATGCCGCCAACATCGTCAGAACAATTCCCTTCCCTATGATCCTCATCATTACCTCCATAAAAGGTGGTGGAACTCCGCGGCAAGAATCTTATACGAGAATGGCGGCAAGCGTCAGTGGCTGAAGGCGGAAAAAGCTCGTGCAAAGCTGCACTTCGCTGTTACGAACTGTAGACGGTTTCGCACAATCGTCTTTTATAACCTGTGATATAGTTTTTGAGGGTTAGGAGGCAATTATGTCTGACGTGGAACGCATTCTCAAACATTATGACGGCGTCTTGAACGGCAATCGCCTGGCACGGCGATCCGGTCTGGCAGATCCTCGACGGCATCTCTGCGCAGCAGGCCGCCGCGCGGCCCTTACCCTCGGCGCATACGCATCTGGGAGATCGTGATGCACATGATCTTCTGGGAAGATGTCGTCACCCAGCGGCTGGCCGGCAAGCGCGCCGGACTGGTGGAAGAGCTCAACTTCCCTGCCATGCCCGCCGTCACCGAGGAGAACTGGCGCAAAACCCTCGACGACTTTCGCGCCTCCAATCAAAATCTTCGCGAATCGCTGGCCAAGCTCGATCCTGCTAAGCTCAACGAGCTGACCGCCGCCGGCAAGCGCACCTATTACGGCGAGGCTCACGGAATCATCGAGCATCACGTCTATCATCTGGGGCAAATCGCCCTGCTGAAAAAGTAATCGGGTCACAGCTGATGCCTGGATGCCACACCTCCGTCACGCGTTTGTAATTCTGGAATGTGGGTGCTAACATCCGGACTCGCGAGCTTTTCAGCGTGAATCCCGCACGGCTGCGTTTGGCGCCTGCGAGGACGGCAAGGAGGCCACATGTCGGATCGTGATGGTAGCAGTTTTCTCTGGTTTCTAGCGGGCTTGGGCATCGGAGCGGCGGTTGGAATTCTGTACGCTCCCAAGGCGGGCGACGAGTTGCGCCAGCAGTTGCGTGAAGTGGCCGAAGAAGGCCGCGAAAACGTGAAGCAGCGTGCCCGTCAGGCGCGTGAGCAGGCCGGCAACTGGGCGGACAAAGGACGCGATTATCTGAACCAGCAGAAGGATCAGATCCGTTCCGCGTACGAAGCCGGACGCCAGGCCTATCGCGAGGCCACCAGCCAGGACGTCGAAGGCACCACGCCCAACGTACCGTAGCCGGAACTTACAGCTGTCGAATGCCTTTGGGCATCGCCCGCAGTCGCAGGTGAATCTCATTCGAGTTGACGAGTCCGTAGGTACGGTTTGCTATGGATGACAAGTTGACCATCTACATCGCAGTGTTGACTGCCTGCCTGGTGCTGCAGACGATTGTCATCGTCGCCGCGGCGATCGTGATGCTGAAGCTGCGCAGCCGCCTGGAAGGAATGGCCGGCCGCCTGGAGGAAGCCAGAGGCATTCTTCAGACGCGCGTGCTTCCCGCTCTCGACGACGCCAAGGCCATGCAGCAGGACCTCAAAGCATTCCTTGAGGTAGCGCGGCCTAAGATCGAGACCCTACTCGACAATGCGAGCCGCATCAGCACCACGACCCGCGCCAGCGTGGAGCGTATGGAAACCACCTTCAACGACGCCATCGATCGCGTGCGCCTGCAGGTGATTCGTGGCGACGAGATGCTGACCCGCACCATGGACCGCATCGAAGAAACTTCCGAGAAGGTGCAACACACGGTGATGTCGCCGGTGCGGCAGGTGTCGGGAATTGTGCATGCCCTCAGCATCGGATTCGGCAGCTACTTCCAGCAGAAGCGCCGCCGCAACGGTGGCCCCTCGGACGAGATGTTTATTTGAGGGATCAGGAACTAAGGATTAAAGGGACTAGGGATTAGAGACTAGGGATTAGGGACGCTCTGATTAAGTACGGGTTTGAAGGGGACGGCCTTCAGGCCGTCCGTAAGCTCAGCAAAATCATTACGGCTTTAGCCGCTGGGGGCTTTTGCGGTACCTAATCAGAGTTTGCCCGGTCGACCGGTCGCTTCGCCATACTGTGTTTCACTAGCCCCTAATCCCTAGCCCCTAGTCCCCTTACCTGATCCACCCGCCGCCGACCACCACATCGCCATCGTAAAACACGACTGCCTGCCCCGGCGTGATCGCACGCTGCGGCTCGTCGAAGGTCAGCACAATCTCATCATCACCGCTCTTTTCCATCGTTCCTGCCGCAGGCTCGTGGCGATGACGAATCTTGGCCTGCACGCGCATCGGCTCACGCAGATCGTCAATCGAAATCCAGTTCAGGCGATTCGCGCGTAAGGTCTTCGAGAAAAGCTCTTCGCTGCTGCCGACCACCACCTCATGCTTCTCGCCGCGAATCTCCAGCACATAGAGCGGCGAGCCGGTCGCGACTCCCAGTCCCTTGCGCTGACCGACGGTGAAGTTGTGGATGCCGCTGTGCGTCCCGACAACCTCACCCGTCGTCGTCACTAGCTCGCCGGCGCTATCGGGAAGCTCCTCGCCCTGCTCGTCCAGGTAGGCATCGAGGAACTGCTTGTAATCGCCGCCAGGAATGAAGCAGATCTCCTGCGAGTCGGGCTTCTCGAACAGGCACAGCCCGGCGCGGCGTGCTTCCTCGCGAACGTCGGGCTTGCGCATTTCGCCCAGCGGGAAGCGCGTGCGGCTCAGCTGCTCCTGCGTCAGGCCGAAAAGAAAGTAGGTCTGGTCCTTGCTGCGATCCGCTGGACGCTTCAGCAGCCACCGACCGCTGGTCTCGTCGAACTCGTTGCGAGCGTAGTGACCGGTCGCCAGCAGATCGGCGCCAATCTGCCGCGCAGTCGTCAGCAACTGGTCGAACTTCAGATGGTTGTTGCACAGGCTGCACGGAATGGGCGTGCGTCCGTTCAGATACTCCGCGACAAACGGCCGCACCACGTCGCGCTCGAAGCGCTCCTCCTGGTTGACGACGTAATAAGGAATGCCCAGCGTCTCGGCGACACGGCGCGCGTCGTAGACGTCGTCGACCGAGCAGCAGCGCCCCTGCACCGACTCGGGCATGCCGTCCTTGCCCGCCAGCCGCCGCTGATTCCACAACTGCAGCGTGAGTCCCACAACGTGGTACCCCTGCTGACACAACATCGCCGCGACGGTGGAAGAATCCACACCGCCCGACATCGCCACGGCAATGGTCTTAGAAGAAAGCAATTAGCAATTAGCCATTAGCAATTAGTAAAAACAAACCACAAAAACCCGTGTCATCCTGAGCGAAGCATTCGCCGATTTTGCGAATGCGCAGTCGAAGGACCTCTATATGACCGTCGCTCGCGATGGCCTAAAGCCACGTTCTTTACCTGAGAGCCGAAGGCTGAGGGCTGACAGCTGCCTTCTTATACACCGGACTGATTTCGCGCAGCCGGCTCAGGACCTCCGGGACCAATTCCAGCGCGAAGTCCACATCCTCATCCGTATTCTGCTTGCCCAGGCTGAAGCGGATGCTGCCGCGCGCGCGATCAGGCGACAAGCCCATCGCGGTCAGCACGTGCGACGGCTCAATCGCGCCCGACGAACATGCCGCACCCGTCGACACCGATAGCCCCTTCAAGTCCAGTGCGATCACCATCGCCTCGCCTTCAATGCAGTCGAAGCTGAGATTCGCGGTATTGGGCGTGCGCGGCGCACCACCGCCATTCACGGCTACCTGGTCGATGTTCTGGAGAATCGTGTTCTCCAGCCGATCGCGCATCGCTGCGATTTTCGCGACCTTGCCATCCGTGAGTCCGCTACGCGCAAGCTCAGCCGCTTTGCCGAGTCCGACGATTCCCGCCACGTTCTCCGTTCCCGCGCGGCGTGAGCGCTCGTGGCGCCCGCCATAAAACAGCGGCTGCAACAGCGTTCCCTTCCGCACAAACAGCGCGCCGGTCCCTTGCGGGCCATGAAATTTGTGCGCCGAAATCGTTAGTAGATCGCATCCGATCTCCTTCACATCGATCGGGACTTTGCCTGCCGCCTGCACTGCATCGGTGTGGAAGTAGACATCAGCCTCCGCCGCAATCTTGCCGATCTCCTTGATCGCCTGCAGCACGCCGGTCTCGTTATTGGCAAACATGATGCTGATCAGCTTCGTCTCCGGCCGCAGCGCGCGTCGAAGGTCATCGGGATCGACCAGCCCGCGCCCGTCCACCGGCAAGTACGTCACCGAGCATCCCATCGCCTCCAGCCGATTGCAGGAGTTGAGCACGGCATGGTGCTCGATCGCCGAACTGATGACGTGATCGCCTGCCGTGGTCATGCCGAACAGCGCGAGGTTGTCGCCCTCGGTGCCGCCGCTGGTGAAGACGACTTCCGCCGCGCGACAATTCAGCAGCTCCGCAACCTGCTCGCGAGCACGCTCCACCGCGGCGCGCGCCTGCTGACCCTGCTGGTGAATCGACGAGGCATTGCCGAACTTCTCGCCGAAGTAGGGACGCATCGCCTCGAAGACCTCGGGCAGAAGCGGAGTAGTCGCGTTGTTGTCGAAGTACACCCGTCGCATGGTTTTTCTATTCTAGCTGTTTGGTTAGATTCCGTGCGGGTGGGACGCGACTCGGGCCGTTTTACTTGTAGTCAAACAGCGTCATGAATCCGAAATCCATGTGCAGCTGCTGATGGCAGTGAAACAGCGTCAGGCCGGGATTGTTGGCTACGAAATCGATCTCGGCCTCCTGATACCCGCCGAGCATCAACACGTCCTTCATCAAGCCAGACACGGGCTGACCGGCATAGCTCATCAACTCGAAGGTGTGGCGATGCAGGTGGATGGGGTGAATGTCGTCGCTGGCATTGCGTAGGTGGATGCGATAGCGTTTTCCGTCCTCAACATGAAAAGCCGGCGGCGCCATCTCGTTGGAGTCGGGGTAAGCTTCGCCATTGATCGTCCAGCGATTGAAGCCGTTGACCGCGGCATTCTGCTTGGTGAAAAGCATCTCGAAGGTTTCGTCGGCGATCGGAGTCTTAGCGCCCGACTTGGCAAAGCGAGCGTAATTCCAGCGGAACGGCGGCGGCGCGATCCACTGCGCATTCGCGGCGGACGCCGACACTGAAGAGTGAGCCTTCGCGTATTCCACGACGATTCCCATGCCGTGCCGGCGATCATCGTTATCAAGGTCGCCCATGATCCACGTGCCGGGATGATTCATCTGCACGATCGCCGAGATACGCTCCGCCGTACCCAGCCAAAGCACCGGCACGCGCGCAGGAGTTGGCACGGGGTTGCCGTCCATCGCGACCACCTCGAATGTGTGGCCCGGAAAAGCAAGGCTGCGGATCTCGGTCGCGCTTCCGTTCAATATGTGAAACATGACGCGCTCGCCCTGCTTCACGCGAATCGGTTCGCCATGATGCAGCATGCGGCCGTTGATGGTGAACGACGCGTATCCCACTTCGTATCCATGCGGCATGCCTTTGGCCAGCGACGCCTTCATCGCCGACTCGCCCTGCTGCTCAAGCTCTTTGACCTTGGTTGCGGGCGAAAGAAAATCCTGCGCCATGTCGCCGCCGCGGCTGAAGGTCGGCTCGAACTCTTTCAGCGTCAGGAAGACTTCGCGATCGTACTGACCTGGCTCGGACTTCGCCTCGATGTAGACGGGCCCAACCTGGCCGCTGTACTGTCCGGCGTAGAGGTCTGCGCCGGCGCGATTGTGCGTGTGATAGAAGCGCAGGCCGGCAGGCCGCGGCGTGAACCTGATGCGCCGCTTGCCATGCGCCGGAATGTACGGCGTGCCTTCTTCGGCAGCGCCGTCGACATCGGTGCCCACGATCTGGCCGTGCCAATGCAATTGCTCTGGAGTGTCAGTGTCGTTGTAGATGTCGACGGTGACTTGCTGGCCTTCTTTGAAGCGCAGCAGCGGTCCGGGAAACTGGCCGTTGTAAGTGGCTGCGGAGATGATGTGGCCGGGCGCCAGCTCGATAGGGGTGGTCGCGATGCGGATGGTGTAATCGGCCGGAGCCGAGTCTTTGGGTGAAGCGGCGTGACGTCCTGGGGCGCTTGTCCCACAATGTGGGATGACGGCAGCAACAGCGCGCCCGCCGCCAATCCCGTGGCTTTCAAGAACTGCCGGCGCGATTCGCTAACGCTTTTCACAAAACCCTCCGACGGCGAACAATTCTGACTCTACATCAAGTCTTGCCAACGCCGTCTCAGACAACCGCGCTTGTTGTTTTCGATGTCAAGACTATAGTGTCGTTAGCATTCGTGAGGTGCAGAACATGAAGCCGATTTTCGACCGCGCGCCCGTACCGCTGCGCAGTCTGGTGCTATTGCGATTGGCTGTTGGATTGATCTTCGCCACGCAGGGATTCCTGAAGTATGTCGACCCGAACATGGGCGTGCATCGCTTTGCGCGAATCGGATTCCCTGCCCCGCTGTTCACGGCACATTTTGTCGGCGCGTTTGAGATGGTATGCGGCCTTCTCGTGCTGGTGGGCCTATGGACCCGGCTGGCGTCGATCCCACTGTTGATTGTCATCTGCACCGCTATTGTCACGACGAAGATCCCTGAACTCTTTCGCGCTAATCAAGGTTTCTGGTACATGGTAAGCGATGCGCGCACCGACTTTGCCATGCTCTGCTGCCTGTTGTTCCTGCTGATCTGCGGACCGGGAACATGGTCCATCGACAATCGCAGACAACCGCGCCGCGCCTCAACGGCGTAACAGCCGAACTCCTGCTTCCCAGGCCTCACCTCCTACACTGTCAGACATACCTTTTTCTGCAAGATCGCGTCGCATCCCGCCTTGACCGCACACCTCTTGCGCGGGTGGTCTATCATGGCAGGTCGCACAATTCAATCTGATCAAGAATATCCAAATCCAGGAACAAGACAATGGCAGATACAGCAGAACAGCTCAGGCTGGAAGAAGCTCGCACGGGCAAAGCAGCGTGGAAGAAGTGGGGTCCGTATCTCAGCGAGCGGCAGTGGGGAACGGTTCGCGAGGACTACAGCGAAGACGGCAACGCGTGGGATTACTTTACCCATGACCAGGCGCGGTCGCGTGCGTATCACTGGGGCGAGGACGGGCTGGCGGGATACAGCGATGACCAGCAGTTGTTGTGCTTCAGCCTGGCGCTGTGGAATGGCAAAGATCCCATCTTGAAGGAGCGACTCTTCGGGCTGACCAACAGCGAGGGCAACCACGGCGAGGACGTTAAGGAATATTACTTCTATCTCGACAGCACGCCGACGCACGCCTACATGAAGTATCTGTACAAGTATCCGCAGCGGGCTTATCCCTACAGCGATCTGGTGAACACCAGCAAATCGCGCAGCCGCACGGAGATGGAATATGAGCTGCTCGATACCGGCGTCTTCAACGACGATCGCTATTGGGATGTGTTTGTCGAGTACGCCAAGCTGGCGGCGGAAGACGTGTTGATCCAGATCACCGTGTGCAATCGCGGACCGGAAGCGGCCAGCCTGCATGTGCTGCCGACGCTGCTGTTCCGCAACCTGTGGACGTGGTGGGCGGGCACGGCCAAGCCGGTCATGCAGCAGGTCGCTGGGAAGAAGGGATTCTCAGCGGTAGCGACCTCGCACGACAAGCTCGGCGCTGGTTATTTGTATTGCGATGGCTCGCCGACACTGCTGTTTACTGAAAACGAGACCAACAACGAACGCATCTTCGGCAAGCCCAACCGCTCTCCTTACGTAAAGGATGCGATCCATAACTATGTAGTTCATGGAACAGCGCAAGCGGTCAATCCGGAAAACATCGGTACAAAATGTGCCGCCCATTATCAGCTGACGGTTGAACCCGGTCAGCAGAAGACCATCCAGCTGCGGCTGAGCGACGTCGCTCCTGCTGACGTGGGTGATCCCTTCAAGGGCTTCGCCAAGTTGCTCGCGGCGAGAACGACCGAAGCCGACGAGTTCTATCGCGCCGTCACGCCGCCGAGCCTCAACCAGGACCAGGCACACGTCATGCGCCAAGCGCTGGCCGGAATGCTGTGGACCAAGCAGTACTTCGGCCTCGAGGTCGACAAGTGGCTGGAGGAGCACGGCATCGATCCGCTGAATCCCCACAGCAAGAAGTTTCGCAATGTCGAATGGTTCCACATGATCAACGAGCACGTAATTTCCATGCCCGACAAATGGGAGTATCCGTGGTACGCGGCGTGGGACCTGGCGTTTCACACCATGGCATTGGGCGTCGTCGATCTCGACTTCGCCAAGGAGCAGCTTGACCTGATGCTGCAGGAATTTTTCCTGCACCCCACCGGTCAGATTCCGGCTTACGAATGGAACTTCAGCGATGTGAATCCGCCGGTTCATGCCTGGGCAACCATCTTCCTGTATCGCACCGAGCAGGCGCTCCGGGGCACCAGCGACGTGGAATTCCTGAAGCGCTCTTTTGCCAAGCTGATGCTGAACTTCAGCTGGTGGGTGAACCGCAAGGACCGCTTCGGCAAGAATCTCTTTGAGGGCGGATTTCTGGGCCTGGACAATATCGGCGTCTTCGATCGCAGCGCGCCGCTGCCTACGGGCGGATATCTGGAGCAGGCCGACGGCACGGCGTGGATGACGCTGTTCGGGCAGAACATGGCGGAGATCGCCATCGAACTTGCTGCCTACGATCCCTTCTACGAAGACATGGCGATTAAGTTTGTTAACCACCTACTGTGGATTGCGCGCGCCATGAACCAGACCGGGCCCGAAGGCATGTGGGATGAGGAAGACGGTTTCTACTACGATGTGCTGCGACTTCCCGACGGCCGTGCGGAGCGGCTGAAGGTTCGTTCGATGGTGGGCCTGTTGCCGCTCTGCGCCACGACCGTCATCGAACCCTGGCAGCGTGAACTCGTACCCGACGCCTCTCATATTTTGCGCGAACGTCTCCAGCGCATGCCGGAGTTGCGCGAGAGCATTCACCCCACCGGTATTGGACATCTCGGCTACAACGAGCGCGGCATCGCGGCCATAGTCAACCCCACGCGGCTGCGGCGCATTCTGACCCGCATGCTGGACGAGCAGGAGTTCCTAAGCCCCTACGGCATCCGCGCGCTTTCGCGTTATCACCTCGACCATCCTTACGTGGTCAACGTCGGCGGCCAGGAGTTTCGCGTCACCTACCTGCCCGCGGAATCCGACTCCGGCATGTTCGGCGGCAACTCCAACTGGCGCGGGCCGGTATGGATGCCGGTCAATGTGCTGATCATTCGCGCGCTGTTGACCTTCTATCTGTATTACGGCGACAACTTCAAGATCGAGTGTCCGACCGGTTCCGGACAGATGATGAACCTCTTCGAGGTGGGCCGCGAGATCGCCAATCGACTGACTAAGATTTTTCTGCGCGACGCCTCCGGGCGCAGGCCGGTCTACGGCGGCACGGAAAAGTTTCAGACCGATCCGCATTGGAAAGACAACATTCTGTTCTACGAGTATTTCCACGGCGACAACGGCGCCGGTTTAGGCGCGAGCCATCAGACCGGATGGACGGGCCTGGTCGCAAAGCTGCTGGAAATCTTCGGGCGCCTGGATGAGAAGGACTATCTCGAACTCGGCAAGAAGTCGTTTGACCCGGTAGCGAAGAAGGTGCCGAAATGAGCCCGCGTCCCACGGTTAGACCGAAGCAAGGCCGAACCTTTCGGCAAGCTTAGGATAGAAATGGCGCCCCCTGAGAGTTTATCCGGCTTGCTCTGGAAGATCTGTCCAGCAGCCTGGCAGCGTCAGGCGCGCGGATGAGCAAGCAACCGCCAGTCTCAACGGCGGGCGCTGAATTTTTCTGCCGGCGAAACGAATTTGCCTCAGGCCACCACCATCTGTTTGCGCAGATCAGCCGCGAACAGACTCTTCGGGATCATGGCGTGCACGCCGCGGGTGATATCTACCACCTGCGTTACGCGGAAGCTGACCGCGATGCTGCACAAGGCATACGCATCCAGCCTGGTGAGATTGGCGCGCGCGGCCAGAAAGTCGATAGCGTTGCGTGCCGCCGTCAGCATGGCCACGTTTAGATCTTTATCCATGGCGAGCGGGATCCAGTGGGTCTCGGTCTCCGCCACCGGCCAGGCAAAGTTCTTCTGCTTATGAAGCACCACCTGGATGCGCAACTCTTTCATGCCCGTTTCCAGCGCAGTGAGGCAGATCTCGCCGTCCCCCTGCACCGCGTGAGAATCGCCGGTAAAGATGAGCGCGCCCGGCTTCCATACTGGAAGGAACATGGTCGAGCCTTCACCCATTTCGTTCAGATCGACATTGCCGCCGTGCGGGCCGGGGGGAACTGAGCTGGTCACGCCGGGGGACAGAGGAGGATAGAAGCCATCGGGCGGCGCCAGCCCCAGCGTGCCCTGGAAGGGCTTCAGCGGCACATGAATGCTCGGGTTGAACTCCGCTGTATTCTTCGCCAGGTCCAGCTTCATATACTTCACTTGGCCTTCGGCGAAATCCTTGGCCAGCAAACCGGTTCCGATCGAAGCGGGATTGCTGAAGACGGCAGCCCAATCGAGTGGACGAATGCGTTTATAGCGAATCTCCAGCACGTCGCCCGGTTCGGCGCCGTTGACGTAGATGGGACCGATGATGGAGTGCGGACCTTTGCCCGGATTCGCCAGCCGCTGCTTGGCCAGGAAATCAACCGGAACGCCCGGCTGCATCTGGTTGAGGAAGTGCGTCCAAGTGTTGACGTAGCTGATGGTGTCGCCGGAATCGACCTTGAGAATCGGCTCCAGCGTAGTGTCGAATACGCCGAGGTGAACCGTCTTGTCGTTGCTCTCCACCACGTGCACGTGGCCTTCGTCGTCTTTGCGGGGCGGCGAGCCGGATCCGCCGCCTGCACCATCCAGGCCATCGGTTGCACGCGCCAGCTTGTTGAACCATGGCCCGATGGTCGCCAGCGCACCCATGAAGCTGCTGCTGCGCAGAAGCTGGCGGCGCGATTGGCCGCGCGCGCTCAGGAATCCGTCAAGCCGCTCCTCACTAATCCCGTCCGTGTGCCCCAGCCGGTCGGCGACGCGGCTGTTGTAGGCGGCATCCTTGAGGTCTTCGCGAACAACGCCGGTGCCGTTCTCTTCGCCGCATCCGAAGAGACTGGCGCAGTAATGATGATGGTTGAGGTTGTGAATTCTCATGATCGGCGACGTTGCTCGGCATTTTCTCCTCCGGGGATACTACCCAGTATCGACGACGCTCGGTTCGAATGCAGTGAGGTTTCCTCGATTAATAGAGCACGCGTGTCTTTCCGGGAATTCCAGGCCCGCGGCTTTTCCGACCTTCAGGCTTCCTCTTCATTGCTGTTCGAACCGACGGTGGCACTCGCGTTCCACCAAGCCTGGTACCTGCTTCGGATTAATGTCAAATGTCTTACTTCGCCGGTTCCATATGTATGCACACCCTCTGCAATCGGCGACGGTAGGCTCCTTGTCCTCTTCAGCGTCCCAGTTAAGCTGGACGACAGCATGTTCTGCCGGCAGAAGTATTGTCGCAGCCCCGTGCATGACAGACGCTCCATCAATGAAGGCTTGATCGACAGGCTTCCCTTGCCCGTCGCGGAACTTGGCCAGAACCGGCTCGCCGTTTTTCAAGGTTATGAAAGTCATAGAATCCATATACGCTCCCATACCACATTCAACCAGCGCCAGCGGCGTGCCGTCCCCCGTCACATCCGAGTTATCCCCAACCGACATCTCTGCGTTGTTCCCGGTGCAGCCTAGTCCTGCACCTAACAGGGTCTGGATTTTTGGGGCCAAAGCGTCCCAGTCGACATTTGCCGAGTTTGTTTGGGGCTTTTGTTGCGCGGAAACTTGGGCGGACAAAATCACGAAAAGGGGGAACAAGAGCAGCAACTTGGCAATTCCCGCAGGTCGCATCTTAGTCTTCTGATGGACAGCGTACACCACAATGTAAATTCGGATAAGACCGATCTTCGACTGGAATTACGTTAGTTGTGGACAGCATGATCCCGGACGTTGGCCAATCTACACCATGGGATTCCGAAGCCAAGCCTAATACGTCGCAAGAGCAACAATCACGTCGACACTGTCGAAAGCCTGCTGTCGAAACTGCCGAAGTGTCGGCAAGTGACGATGACTGTCGGCAGCAGAACAATGCTACTCAACCCTAACAAGTTCCATGTTTTCTCATGATTAGCGCCCAACTCGGCTTGCTCCGATGTTGGCCGGTGACTTGCTCTATCACAGCTGGAGATTGCTTCAGACGCAAGCAGCCCTGACGCAGCCTGGTTGTCATGCCTGTACTGGTATGGAGAAAGAGGCCTCATGGAATCACGTAGAAAATCGCGTTCAGCATTCTTGTCGGCAGCTTGCATCTATTTCGTGATGGCAATGGCAACGTTCTCGATGGCAGCTGCCGGGTCACCCGCAAAAGGCCATAAGGTGAAGATCACGGGGCCCATCGTCGTGCATGACGGCGACGTCGTTCAGATCCTGAACTGGAAGGACGGCTCGGTCCATGGCTTCCAAGTAACCGATAGGACCGCAATCAGATGCGACAAAGGCTTCCCGCATGGGAAAGGAGCTATGGACGCCTCAGCCTTAGTGCCAGCCTTGACCGTTCAGGTAGAAGCGATTAGCAATCCTGAAGGTATGGCGCAAGCCCGAACGATTAGCTTCAACCCCGACCCTTTCGCCCTGACGACTGGACAGGAGAGGCAGACTCGGGATTCGTGCACTTACAGGCCGGATCGTTTCGTTTTGTCGTGGCTAGTTCCTTGGTAAGCGGCACATGGAGACGCTATGCCATCAGCGCCTGCCAGAAAAGTAGTATGTCCAACTCAAGCTGATGTAGGACTTTAAGGGCACACCGACAACCTGCTCAACCGGCGCAACGTTGGACGGGTAGGCAAGCACTTCGGTCGTCTGTCCGCTGTAGCCGTGAGCGACCAGGAAGTTTGCGGCCACTGAGGTGCGGCCTTCAGCGAAGGAGCGCAGCAGTCCGCCGCGAAACTCCGTGACCGGTAGGCCGGTGAAACCGTCGCCCAGCGGCTTGGCGCGCACGTATTCCACTTCACCACGAAATTGCAGGTGCAAAGGCAGGCGGTTCAAGGAGCCTACCGTGTCCCAGATAAAGCGTGGTGCTTCGGGAATAGGTTCGCCGGTGATGGCGTCGCGCGCATCGGCCTGCGCGTATGAAACGTAGAGGCTGCCGACCGAGAAGTTCCTTTGCGCCGAAACCGAGATCACTTTGTTGACCGACGGGCCGACGAGCTCCTGCAAACCGGTATCGGGATCGATCTTCGCCAGCTCCTGCGAATTCGACGTGCGGCGCAGCGTGAGATAGAACTGCGTCTGCTTGAGAACTTTGGAGACGACAAGCTGTTCGGCCCGCGAAGGCGCCAGCAGCGTCGGAACACCGCTGCCGTTGCCAATGCGAGGATCTTCGGTGTGATAGCCGTAGCCATAGCTGAATGCGATCGAAGGCCAGTACCAGCGATCTCCTGGAAGGATGGTGAACGTGCCTTTCGGCAGCGTCAGAGTGGCAAGCTTGTCGAACGAATTCTGCGGATTGATGAAGTCCTGATTGTCCATCCAGACTTCTTCCTGGCGAACCCCGAGGTTGTAGTGGAAGCGGTGCTTGATGGGGCCGTCGACCGCGATGAACGGCGCGAGAAACGAAAGCGTCAGGTTGTTGCTGGTGGCGAGTTGAACTGGTCTAGCTCGGAGATATGGTAGAGGTCGAGATCGTGCGGCGCGTTGCGCTGCAGATCGACACCCGCCAGCAATGCAATCCAGGGCCGCACGCTCTGGGTGTACAGCGCCTCGCCGCCGAAGACGTTGCGCTTCTCGCTCTGCTGGATCAGCCCGTCGCCGAAGTTCGAGCGCAGAGTGAGCGCGTAGTTGCGATAAGAAGCCGGAGAAGGTAAATTGCCGCTGCTCATCCAGCTTCCAGTTGTCGCTGGCGACCAGCGAGAGCGTTGTGGGTGTAGTCGAGCTGACGGCTGTCGATGGTGTCGCCAGGCACGGGAACGTCTGATCGGAATCAGGCCGGGAACGTAAGAGGAGCCGTAGTAGCCGATGCCGAACAGGGTCAGTTGATGACGTCCGAAGTTGAACTGACGCAGTCCGTTCAGCTTGTATTGCTGGCGATGTTCCAGGTCGCTCGAGAAAGCCGTTGCCGAAGGACGCTTCCATCGCGATCCACTCGTTGGTGTGCGGCTTGGGCGAACTCCAGCCGGCCATCAGGTCGCGCGTCGCGATAGTCGCCGGTGAGCTGAAGGAAGCTGACGAAGACGCGGCCGCGGAACGATAGTCGGCGGCCAGATCGACGGCATTGTTGCCTTCGCGCACGTTGAAGGCGCCGCCGTCGACGGTGACCGCTTCGATGATCGGCGGGATGAGGACGTTGGGATCGGAGTATCCGTTGCCGTGAGCGTTGGCGGGAAGGTTGTTGGGGAAGAGAAAGTCGCCGATCTGGAAGTACTGCGCGATGGGCTCGCCATGATCGCCGGCGACGCCGGGCGCGAAGTACTGCGGCGCCTTGATGCCGCCGGAGGCGGTTTCGATCGGCAGGCCGGGAATGGAGATGGGAGCGCCCGGGCGGCCGGGATTGGCGTCCAGCACCTGATCGTGGATGAAGATGCTCTGCGCAGGATCGGGCGTCACCAGCGAAGGAACGGAAGCGACGACCGTAACTTGCTGCTGAACCGCCGACGATCTGCTGAAACTGCACCGCGACTTCGGACTGCTGGCCGGAGCCCACTGCAACGTCGGCGACGACGGTGACGAAGGACGGCGACTCGGCGCGTGAGTTGATAGTCGCCGGGATCGATGTTGGTGAGAGTGAAGCGGCCGTCGTCGCCGGTGGTGGCGCGAGTGACAGCGGAGCCGCCGGCGTTCAGCAGCGTCAGCTCGGCGCCTGCCACCGGGGCGCCCTGCGGATCGACTACCCTCCCGCTGACCGGGACGGCCACCGCAGAGATCGCGCTACAGGTCAGCAGGAGGGCGACGATAGCGATGATGTTTCGACGCATAGCCGTCTCCACTCTTGACCGGTTGCCTATCGCGTGAGTTGCGGTGCGCCTTGCAAACGGGCGAGTGTGATGCGCGCTTGCTCGGAGCCGATGCTGTTCAGGTCGGCAGCCTGCCGCAGATAGCGTTCGGCGGCGGTTCGGTCTCCGGCCTGCAGGTCGATCTCGCCGGCATGCTCGAACATTTTAGCGCTGCGAATTCCGACCGCGAGCGCAATTTCGATCTGCTGGCGCGCTTCGGCGTACTGCTGATTGCGGTAGAGCGCCCAGGCGTAGGCGTCCAGGGTAACGACGTCGCGGCGACGCGCGATTTCGCGACTGGCAACTTCGAGGGCTTTCGCCGGATCGTGCGCGTGATCGGCGTAGTAGAAGATCAGCTCGTGGTTAGAGTTGTCGCCGATATTGGTTTCGCGCAGCGACTTCTGCTCGAACTCGGCAAAAGCTTTCTGCGCGTCAGTGGTGCGGCCGGCCAATTCCAGAGCGTCCGCCAGATCGTAGAGATTCTCGGCGTGAGGAGCAGCGGAATAGCGCTGCTGTAGCAGGTCTACGGCCTCTGCGTAACGCTTCTGCTGGATGCGCACCTTGGCGAGAGTGCCCAGCGCGTAGTGATAGCCAGGAAACATGGCGAGCGCCTGGTGCAGCAGCTTTTCCGATTCTTCGAGATTGCCGGCCCCGAGCTTCAGATGCGCCATCTGGGTCAGGATCCAGGCGCCATCTTCGGCCTGCGCGGGCGGAGTTGATTGTAGCGCCATATTCATGAGCTCGAGCGAGCCATCGGTGTCGCCAAAGAGCTCACGCAGATAAGCCGCACGGGTAATGGCGGGAAGGTTGCCGGTGCGCAGATCGAGCATGCGCTGGCAGGCGGCTTCGGCTTCCTTGTAGTTGCCGAGTTCCACGTTGGCGTCGGTGAGGAAGCCATAGACCATCACGTCGTCGGGCATACGCTGGTTGAGTTTGCTGGCTTCGACCAGCGCGGCCGCAAATTCATGCTTGCCCAGCAACAGCCACACGTGAATGCGTTGGCCGTCGAAGTTGCCGGGCGAGATGGCGAAGGACTTCTGCAGAGTGTTCTCGGCGTCGTTGTAGAAGCGGACGTCGGAGGTTTCGCGGGCGCGCCGCGACTGCGCCAGCGCGAGCGCGTTGTAGGCTTCGAAGTTTTTCGGATTCTTGTCAATCTGCTTTTGCGCCACTGCCATGGTTTGCTCAGCGGGTGAGGGTTTGGCGGCGGTGTTGGTAGTGGTGGGAGTTTGCGCGAGCGATGTAACGGCGCTAAGGATGGCAAAGACGGCAACGGTCAGTTTCTTCATAACGCACCTCGTAGCTCCTCATTCCAGACGTTGGTGAAAACCGCCGGTAGCCGCGGCTCTGGGCTGAGCGCAGCCACCGGCGAAGGTTAATTCGTTGGGCAGATGCCGCCGGGATCGCCACTGCAACCGGCCTGGCCGGGACCGATGTGGTGGCTATCACGTCCGCTGTGCGCCGGCATCACGCAGGGGAAAGTGGTTGCCGTAACCGACGTCGTTGATGTTGACGCCGTCGCCGATGCGCGTGCCGTACATCTGGGGATCGACGAGGATGCCGCCGACGGCGCGAGCCGCGATGTCGACCACGTCGTCAATGGGTCGGCGTCCGTTGGGGAAGCCGGCGTCATCGCCGACCAGGAAGCCGAGCCGCTTCTGCTGGCCGACCTGAGTGGGCGGGATGCCGGTGTTGAGGCGAAGCAAATCGGCAACCGGACCCATGTCATTCTGGCCGCAGCCGGGGCAGATGGGAGGCTCGTATTGCACCAGCGGCAGCAGGTCATTACGAGGCGGAGGCGGCACGGGAATGCCGATGGACTGAAAGAGCTGAGCCAGCAACGGATTCAGGACAGAAGTTGGCAAACTGCGAGTCGTTCGCCGGATCGTCTGATACTGAATGTGTCCTTGAAGCCGGTGCCGATGATCAGTTCGTTGATGAGCGGGTTGCCCTCGCGCTGTACCTGCGCGAAAGTGAGCGGGTTGGTGTTGCGCCGCACGGCCAGCTTCTGCCGCGAGGTCGCGCCGTAGGTGCCGATTACGGCTCGCTTGTCGCTGGGAGGATGCAGCTGCCCATCTTCGGTGAGCATCTTGATGGGAACTTCCAGCACGATGGAGTTGACGTTGAAGCCGGCGACTGCATCGGGAGCGAAGTTATCGGTATCGTCGTTGTCTTCCTGTTCGCTGAGCACCCCGCCGACTCCCATGCGGAAGTTGAGCGAGTCGAAAGCCGCGCCCAGGTCGATGAAGAAGGGATCGTCAACCGTGCCGGCAAAGACGCGAATGCTATTCCCCAGGTCGTACTGCGCCTGCTGGAAAAGCGAGTTGTAGTCGGGCATGGTGCGCGGGCCGACATTGGTAGGCAAAGCGTAGAGCGTTCGCCCGCCGGTCAGGTCGGTGCGCTGGCCGTTCTTGATCATGGTGACGGTGTAGTGCTGACGCAGGTTCAGGCCCTGCGAGCCATTGCCGTCGAGAGCGGTGATGGGAGGGATACCATCGATGCCGCCGACGAATCCGGTGAACACGTCCGGCATCCGAATTTCCGTGGTGAAACGGAATTCGAAGGTGATGTCCTCGATGCCGTCGCGATTGTTATCGATCTTCATCTGGTAAAGCACGTTGGGATCGAAGGGAAAGTAGTTGGGGCCGTTCGAGGGTTCGAGGAAGGGGTCGACGTTGAGAATGAAGGTGACCCGATCCGGATGATCGTAGCTGACGAACGCGTACCAGTCGGTTACGTCCGCCGAGTGGTCTAAAGCGGTGATGGGCGCTTCGCGATGGCTGGATGCAAGCAGACTGGCAGGGACCAGTAAGAGCAATGCCATGATAAGGTACACCCCTGGCTGCTGACGCTTCATAGATTTTCCTCGGATTGGAGTGATGGACGTCGCCGGCGGTGAGAGCGGCTGCCGGGACGCGACGCGCGCGCCTCAGCAGGTTGCAACCGGCTCTGTCTACGAACCGAGGTACGCGGCCAGCCCAGGAGGCGGATTTCGTTGACACAAGAAATTTACATTTGGGCGTGGGTTGAATCGCGAGCTTCCGGCCCCACCAAGTTCATCCCTCGAAGAGCCCAAAGTTTGATTCGGCCTTCCTACAGCTGATAGCTGGACTAGAAACGGCTTCGAGGCTGCATTCTTCCCCGCTTTCCACTTCTCGACGGCAGGTTCTTGTCAAAGCCGCAGCCGACACCGTGCAGCCGGGGATTCAACGACTCGGCAATAGACAAACTTCGTCACGCTTGACATTGACACTGGTGAAGATATATATGTCTATAACACATATGGTACAGACATCTGTCATCCTGGACAGGGAGCTCAAGAAAGGCAGCGCTGAGTTGCTCATCTTGTCGTTGCTGGAAGGGCGGCCGCGCCACGGATACGAAATCAGCCAGCTCATCGAGAGCCGCTCCGAAGGCTCTCTCCGCTTCAACATCGCATCGCTTTATCCGTTGCTCTACCGGCTGGAGAAGCGAGGCTGGATTCAGGGCACCTGGGTAGAGAAAGCGGGGCAGCGGCGCCGGCGATATTACCGGCTCACCGCGGCCGGCCGCCGCACGCTCAAGCAGCAGCGCAGCACGTGGCTCGAGTTTGTAGCTGCCATGCAGCGCATCACTGGTTTACGACATGCCTGATTTTCGCAGCCTGGTTCGCGAACGTTTGCGCAACAGCGGCCTCGCGCCGGAGCGAGAGGCCGAGGTTGTGGAAGAACTCGCGCAACATCTCGGCGACCGCTATGATTCCTTGCTTTCCGGCGGAGCGACGGAAGCAGAGGCGCTCGCTGCCGTTACCGCCGAACTGAATCAGCGCGATCTCACAGCTGAACTCAGCCGCATTGGGCCAACCTGGAGCGAACCGGTGACCCTCGGTGCAACCGCGTCGGGTCAATTTTGGTCATCGTTCTTGCAGGACCTCCGTTACACCTTGCGCACGCTGCGCCTCAGTCCCGGCTTTACCGCCATCTGCATTTGTTCGCTCGCGCTTGGAATCGGCGCCAATACCGCGATTTTCCAGTTGCTGGACGCGGTTCGCATGCGCGTCCTGCCGGTGCCGAACCCGCAGGAACTCGCGGTTGTGCGGCCGCTGAAACCCTGGAGGTCCGGCCACATCACGGGGCGGTTCGCCTACTCTACGAATCCGCAATGGGAGCAGATACGCGCCCAACAGCAAGGCTTCAGCGGTATGCTGGCCTGGGGTTCGGACTCGTTAAATCTCGCGACGGGCGGCGAAGTCCGGCCGGCTGACGCTCTGTGGGTAAGCGGCAGCTTCTTCGACGTCCTGCAAGTCCAGCCGCTGCTCGGCCGTGTTCTCCATGAATCCGACGATCACTCTGGGTGCGGAGCGCCCGGCGCGGTTCTCAGCTATCCCTTCTGGCAACGAGAGTTCGGCGGCGATCCCAATGTCATCAACAAGACAGTAACTCTGGAAGGTCATCCCTTCCCGATCCTCGGAGTTACGCCGGCCAGTTTTTATGGGGTTGATGTCGGGCACAGCTTTGATGTGGCTGTACCGCTCTGCTCTGAGCCCGTGATTATGGGCGAGCACAGCAGCTACAACCGGCGCGACGCCTGGTGGCTGGCGATTCTCGGCCGCCTGAAACCGGGCTGGTCGTCGCAGAAGGCAGGCGCCCAACTACAGGCTATCTCGCCCGGCGATAATGCAGGAGACTCTGCCACCCACGTACCAAGCGGAGGGCACCAGAAAATATCTGGCTCTGCGATTGGACGTGTTTCCTGCCGCCAATGGCTTCTCCAACATCCGGCGTGACTATGAAACGCCGCTGTGGCTGCTGCTGGCGATCGCGGCTCTGGTGCTTCTGATTGCGTGTGCCAACCTCGCGAATCTCATGCTGGCGCGAGCCAGCGCGCGCGAGCGTGAAATTGCGGTTCGCCTGGCGCTGGGAGCGGCTCGCGGACGACTCATCCGGCAACTGCTGACGGAGAGCTTGTTGCTGGCATTCGCCGGCGCCATCTTAGGCGGGTTGCTGGCGCAATTCTTGACGCGGTTTTTGGTGCATTATCTCAGCAGCGAAGACAACAGCCGCATCTTCCTATCGCTGGCCACCGACTGGCGGGTGTTGAGCTTTACCAGCGCATTGGGCGTGCTTACGTGCGTGTTCTTCGGGCTTGCTCCGGCACTTAAGGCCACCAAGGCCGATCCCGCGCGCATCATCAGTCTCGCCGGAAGGGGCCTCACCGCCGGCCGCAATCGCTTCAGCCTGCGCCGTGCGCTGGTTGTCTCACAAGTTGCGCTGTCGATCGTGCTGGTGGTCAGCGCCTTGCTGTTTGCCGGCAGCCTGCGCAAGATTCTTACGCTGGACGCCGGTTTCGAGCGCGAAGGCTTGCTGGTTATGGACGCGGATTTCAGCCGGCTGGCGGTGCCTCCCGAACGGCGAACCGCCTTCGCGCAGTTGTTGCTCGACCGCGTGAAAGCCATCCCGGGCGTAACTGCGGCAGCCGAGACTTCGGCTTTACCGCTGGGCGGAAACTGGTGGAACGATCGAGTCGTGGTTGACGGGAAAACCAGCGATGTCAGCGTCGATATGGCGAATGTCAGCCCCGATTACTTCAAGACCATGGGCACGCCGACAGCTTGCGGGACGCGATTTCAGCGCAGGCGATTCACGCGGCGCGCCGTTCGTCGCCATCGTCAACCAGGAATTTGCGCGCAAGTTCTTCCCTGGCCAGAACCCGATCGGCAAGACCTTCAAGATCGATGTCAATCGCGGGCAAGAGCAGCCCGAGTACCAGATCGTGGGGCTGGTGGTTAATAGCAAGTACTTCGAATTGCGCGAGGATTTCGATCCGATCGCCTATTACGCAGCGGCCCAGGACCAGAAACCGAGCGCCGATACGTCCATAGTGATTCGTTCGGATCTCGCCCTGGACTCGCTGCTGACGTCATTGCGGCGCATCACGACCGATGTCAGTCCGGACATGTCGATCCAATTCCGCGTCTTCGACGAAACCGTGCGGCAAGGTCTGCTGCGCGAGCGGCTGCTGGCCACATTGAGCGGATTTTTCGGAGTGCTGGCGATCCTGCTGGCGACGATTGGACTCTATGGCGTGATCGCGTACATGGTGACGCAGCGGAGCAATGAGATCGGTATCCGCATGGCGCTGGGCGCAATGCCAAGTCGCATTTTGAAGATGATCGTCAGCGAGGCGATCAAGCTTCTGTCCCTCGGGCTGGTTATTGGACTGGTATTGACTCTCGTGGCAGGGAAGGTCGCCAGCAGTCTGCTCTTTGGTCTTACCTCTCATGATCCCCTTACGCTTGCGATGGGAACAATCACACTTGCCGTCGTGGGAGTTCTGGCGAGCCTGCTTCCCGCCAAGCGGGCGGCAACCATGGATCCCATGGCGGCCTTGCGCGATCAATAGCCGTTGCGTATGTTGCTCAGCGCGCGCCTAAATGGGAAAGGCTAAGTAGCTGCTCGCCGTCTTGTTGGGTCGCGGTTCTACAACCAACGATTCGCACGCTGAATCGCATGCGTAGGTAACGGTTCGTTGGGTCGTGGCCTGGGAGGATTCCGACCTCTGAGGGTTGTCGAACCGCCCTCTCTATATATTCAGAGCCGGAATGACCAATCCTACAGAACGCATTGGCTCTACGACGTCGCCGGCATGGCTCCGAGCGCTGCGTGCGATGGGATTGATCTCTACTCCCACACCTAATGAAGAGCTGGAATACCGCCGTGACGCGGCAAAGAAAGTTGGGCCCAAACTCGTTATTGGACCTGATGGATCCACGTTGTGTGTTGAAACAATCTCTCTAAGTGCTTAAAAAGAATGGCGCGCCCTGAGAGATTCGAACTCCCGACCTTCTGGTTCGTAGCCGTACACACTTTTGTTGGTCCGGCGTGACTTACGAGCCATTTTGAGGCAAAAAAGGGGGTTTTGTTGGACCCAACTTTGGACCCAAGTTGTAATCAACCAGACTGTCACGAAGCCACGGTCAATCCGTGGCTTTCTCTTTTTCCGGCTTGCTGGGGGAATGCCTGGCCGCAGTACTTGCACCTCATCTTGTGGAGGTTGAACCGCCTGATGTCGGCCGCCGGTGGACAAAGCCACAGTGAGGAGTCGCAGCTGTTCGAGTAGCTTTTTGAACAGGTCGTGAAGCAGTGCATGGGAGTGGGTCTGGTGCGCGGGGACAATCTCTCGGTGGACGGAAGTTTCGTCGAGGCCAATGCGGCCAAGCAGAGTCGGATTCCGCGCGAACAGTTGGCCGGAGCCGCCCAAGTCAAGCAAACGCTGCGCCAGTATCTGGTGGAACTGGAAGAACAGAATCCGGTGGAAGAGCCGGTGCATGAACAAGTATCGACCACTGATCCGGACTCGACCTACGCTACCAAGGGCGGCACTTCGGCCCGGCTGAGGTACTACGACAACTACCTGGTGGACAGTGCCAGCTGCGTGATCGTAGGGGTGCAAGCGACGGCAACACGGATGAGTCAGGAGACGGTGGCCGCACAAGCGATGATCACGCGCTTCGTCCAATGGCAAGGAAGAGGGCTCGCGTCCGTGGTGGCCGATGCCACCTACGGCAATGGCGAGTTTCTGCAATGGTTACTGGAGCGGGACATCACACCGTATATGCGCACCCGGGACAGTGCTCTCCGCAAGAACAGTCCGCTCTATGGTCCCGAGCGATTTACTTATCTTCCCGAAAGCAACAGCTACCTCTGTCCACCTGGCCAACAACTCAACTTCGTCGGTGTGAATGTCAGGAATCGAACCCACGCCTACATCGGAAACCGCAAGCGTTGCGGTGCGTGTTCGCAAAAGGCGCAATGCACCACGGGGCGGTACAAGTATCTCGCCATCCACGTCCACGAGCCCGCTCGGCAACGTGCCCGCGAGTTAGTCAACACGCCAGAGTTCGCTAACGCACAACGCCAACAGACCTCTCGCAAGCCGCGCCAAGCCTCTTACCTTCAATCAATTAGGCCGTAATCCAAAATTAAGTTGACGCGCTTTTTCAACGGCGCGATATTCGTGCCGGGACAACTGCGGCCAAGGGACAAAACGGTGACCCCGACCGTCGTAAAGGTGTTCGATACAGCTCCGCAGCGACGCCTCAAGCGAGAAAGAACCCTTAAGCGCATAAACTGTTCGAGCTTTCCTCCTGGGAGGAAGCCAGGTCGCCATGGGCTACTGGAAGGTAGATGGAGCGAGAGCCCTGCCCAGGTCGTAGAGTTGAAGAAGGGGAGCAAACGGTTCTGTAATCTCTCCCACCTGATACGTAAATGTCAAGGCGCGCTTAACCTGGGATCTCACCGGATACCTCGGACCCCTCAGTCATGGTCCTCCCAGTGGGTGGTTGGTTTATTGGTGCGGGTTCCCCATAGAGCACTACTTAGTCTCGGGGGATCCCTACCGAAGGAACCAGGCCACTATCCGTATGCCTGTTTCCTAGTTCGATCCTCGGGGGTCGCGGGCATAAGAGTTCGGTTGAACCTCAATGGTGAGTCAACTGTAAACATGCAGCGCTGTGTAGGGGAGTAATAAACGATTCTAGGTAGCTGATAAATATCTAAGCCTGTTGGTCCCGCGATTAATTTACTGCGTAGGATTACGTGGGAACTTGAGATACGGTATGCGTATATTGTCGATGACGACCTGATCAGCGCGAATCGCGGTAGGGGCCTCGAATCCATGGCCGGAATCTGAAGGGTCCGTGACCGTCATCAATGCAGCACCAGCGGCGGTAACAAAATCATCCTGATCGACACCGTCGCCGCTCACTCCCAACCCTCCGACCAGCACTCCATTTCGATACAGCGGCAAGCTGCCGGGAAAAAAGACAATCCCGTTCTGATTGGGATTCTTCGGCTGTGAGCCTTGCGTGCAGGCGTTAGCAGTGTCATTAAGATAAAGATTGAAGAATGGCCCATCGCCGCTGCCGTCGATTCCCGGTGGGAATTCCGGCTGCGCTCCGAACCCGATGGTGCGGTTGGTAACAGCTGTTCCCTGAGGAATGCCCGGCAGGTCAATCGCTCCCGGTTGGCTGCCTGCATAAGCGCCTGGCAGCGTGCCGCCGTTGCTGAAGTAGATCACGTTCCTTGCTTTGGCGACAGCTACATCGATACTAAAGATGGTCGCATCCGTCATGCGATAGACGGCGAGCAGGTTGCCGTCGAGGTCGGAGACAGCAATCATCATCTTCGCCCGCGAGCCGATGGGAAGCCGGATGACCGCGCGCGTCTGATTCGCCGTTGCAACGGCGCTGCTGACGATGCTGGCAACGTCGGAACTGCCAAGACCGCCGGAATAGGCGCTCGCCATTGGCCCAACCAGGTATCCGTCTGGCGGCGGTCCCGGACTCGCCACGGGTGCCATAGAGTAGGAGCCACTAAACGCACCCTCCGTCACGCCGTTCGGCGGGGTTGTCTGATCGACGAACGGCACTGCGATGCCGTTAATGACTACTACCCCGGGTGGCGCCGGCGTAGGTCCAAACGGAGCCGTAGTAGCGGCAACGTAGGCCGCGTATTCGGCGATGTTTCCAGCAACCACGGGATCGGGGTTCGATACCACCACTCCAACTCCGCCAACCAGCGTGTTGTCTTCAAACAATGGCACGCCGCCGGGATTCACCGCCGTCGGGTCGCTATCGTAGACGTTCGCCTTGCCGGTGATGATGCCCAACCCAGGGCTTGTGCTGTTGATCAACGTTGCCGGCGGGATCGCCTGTCCAGGCAAGTAGGTTGTGTTGAACGAGCAGCCGCGATTGGTGTTCTCAATGCCGTAGAGCGGTGCGTTCGGCGCCCCATCCACTCCGGGCGGAAAATGAATGCCGCTAATGTAGCGGACGGTGCGCGACGACAATGGCGCCTGATCGTTGCTGAAGAAAGCTGCGGTCCGCGCCAGCGCTACCGCCAGATTCTGCGCGTTCTCGTTGATTCCGAAGTTGCCCGCGCCGGTGGTGGGAGCGTTATTGGTATTGAAGACCGCAAGAATGTTTCCGAGACGATCAGTAACGCCAACCACAACCGGGACGTTTACTGCCTGGACCGCGGAGTGAACAACCGCGTCTACCTGCGCTGCAGTGAGCGACTGTGATGCAAGCGGTGCTGCAGGAGGATCGCTACCGGCGCTTCCGCTCGAATTGCCCCCACCGCCTCCGCACGCAATGAGCAGCAGCACGGCCAGAGAACCCGTCGTCAGCGAAAGGACTCCGATGCGGCGCTTGCTATTCATCGGGGCGAACGATCACCACAATTTCTACTGGTTTTGTTTGAGCCGCAATTATGACGATATTTGCGCCGAAGTCAAGATAATCATCGCAGGAACTGCTTTCAAGCAGTGCTTGCTCCAGAGGCCGGGTTGTGATACCAACTTAGCCCATCTAAGTTTTCCAATCGCAGGCAACGAGTTGACTTCTGGCGGTGAGGATGCAATCTGCTAAGACCTCGCTGTTGTGGAGTACTGGATTCGTCTCCGCCGTGCTGGCGTGTACCTTCGCCACCGCGGCCAGTCTGCTTGCGCAACAATCGCCGTCTCCCTGCTCTTCCACTTCCACGGGCTCTTCGGTCGTGATGTGGCAGCGCATTCCCGGCCATACTCCCGATCCCACAGGTGCAATCGAGGGCGTCGTCTGCGATGTCGAGGGCCACACGCTGTCTGGTGTAAAGATCTCGCTACTCCGAGCCCCAACACCTGTTCCATCCGTGCTGACCGACGGTGAGGGCATCTTCCGTCTACTGAGCGTGCCGCCAGGTACCTATCAGCTGCGCGCCGAAAAGGAGAGCTTCTCGTCGATTGATCTTCCCAACACGCAAGTGACAAACGGTGAACTGCTCACGGTCCAGTTATTGCTGCCACCGTTGGCGCCGCCGGTCATATCGAATCGCGTTCCGGGTGGTCTGCCGGGCTCGACCGGACTCATGTCTCTCGAGTCGATTGCGTCAATGTACTGGAATCCGCTGCAGACGCTGGAGCCGCCCGCTCCCTGGCCGCTGGCCAATCAATCCGACGTAGTTCCTCCTGAATCGGCGAACTTTTCTGCGGCACCGTATCGCTGGTGGGCCTACATGCCGACCTGGCAGCGATACGCCAAGCCGGGCGACTATCCCTACGTGAAGTCCCACTGGTACGATCCGTTCAATCGCAACCGCATCAAGGGCGACGAACCCATCTTCGGCCAGACCTGGTTCCTTGATCTGACGGCGAGCAGCATCAGCGGCTTCGATATCCGGCGGCTGCCGGTCCCGAGCGGGCTCACAACGCTTTCGCCCAATAGCGAGGACTTCTTCGGCAAAGGTGAGCAGTTCTTTGGATCCCAGACCTTCCTGTTCCAGGCCGACCTGTTCCAAGGCGACACCAGCTTTCGACCGGTCGACTGGCGCTTTCGCTTCACTCCGGTGGTCAACCTGAACTTCCTGCAGACGCGCGAGCGCGGCCTGGTCAACGTCGATCCGGCAAATGGCATTGATCGCTTCGACACTCATACTGGAATTCAGGAAGCGTTTGTCGAGGCGAAGATCCACGACCTGAGCCCGAACTTCGACTTTGTATCGGTTCGTGCCGGAATTCAGCAGTTCGTCAGCGACTTTCGTGGATTTCTCTTCTCTGAGGAGCAACCTGGCATCAGGCTTTTCGGCAACCTGCGCTCCAACCGCCTGAACTACAACCTTGCTTATTTCTATTTCCTCGAGAAGGACACGAACAGTGGGCTGAACACCTTCAACCAGCGCCATCAGCAGGTGTACGTCGCCAATCTTTATATTCAGGATTTCCTGACCAAGGGATACACCACTGAATTCAGCTTTCATTACAACCGTGACGACCCCAGTCTGCACTATGACGAAAACGGCTTCCTGGTCCGTCCCGCGCCAATCGGCGACGTCGTTAACGGGAATGTCATCGAGCACGGCATTCGCGCTTATTATCTGGGCTGGACGGGCAACGGCCACATCAAGCGCATCAACGTCAGCAATGCCTTCTACCAGGCGCTTGGCCACGACACCTTCAACCCGATTGCCGGACGGCCGGTCAACATCGACGCGCAAATGGCGGCACTTGAGCTGTCGGTCACCAAGGATTGGGTTCGCTATTACACTTCGTTCTTCTTTGCCTCCGGCGATGGCGCCTACCGGTTTGGTCCCGCCCGCAGCGGCACCGCGCACGGATTTGACACCATCGTCGATGACACAAACTTCGCAGGCGGTCCGTTCAGCTTTTGGGATGCACAGGGCCTCATGCTGACCAGCACGGGCGTCAATCTCACGAACCCGGCCAGCCTCTTGCCAAGTCTTCGCAGCAATAAGGAAGAAGGCCAGGCGAACTTCGTCAACCCTGGTATTTACATTTTCAATGCTGGTGCGGATTTCGACCTGACGACTAAGCTGACCGCCTTCGCCAACGGCAGCTACCTCCGCTTCGATCGCACCGAACCGCTGGAGATCCTGCTGTTCCAGAACCCGATCCGGCATAGCATCGGCGAAGATCTGGGATTCGGCATCAGGTACCGTCCTCCGCTTTCGGAGAACATCGTGGTCACGGCCGGCGAGTCCAATCTGTTTCCAGGAGCGGGCTTGCAGAACATTTACAACAGCAAGGTCCTGCTCTCCGGCTTTGCGACCGTGGCATTGACGTTCTGAACTGAATTGATCATGCGACGCCTTTTTCCATCTCGCAGCGCACGAATCATAACCATGATGGTCTTGGTCTGCGCCACGGTCGCGCTCTTCAGTTCGCGAGCGCGAACCGCGCCGGCGGGCCGTCCAGCCGCATGTCTTGCGCAGTCGACTTCCGATCAGCAAAGCGGGTCGAACATTCTGCTGGAGCAGTCGCAGGAGCAGATGAACCAGAAGTCCGACGGCTGCAACAGCTGTCACGCTCCCACCGACAGCCCGACCATGCATACTACGGGCACGGTGCGGATCGGCTGCACCGACTGCCACGGGGGCAATGCGCAAATCGTCCGCCCCGCCGGCGTGCAGCTGAACTCGCCGGAGTACATCTCGCTTACTAAGCAGGCGCACCCCAAGCCGCGCATTCCCGAGAATGCATGGAACTCTGCCAATCCGGTTCGCGCTTACACCAAGTGGCTGAAGGAAGATGCCGAGTACATCAAGTTCATCAATCCTGGCGATCTGCGCGTGGCCGAAGAGACCTGCGGCCGCTCCGGCTGTCACATGGCCGAAGTGCGCACGCGTGCAGACCAGCATGATGACGCACGGCGCAATGCTATGGGGCGCGGCGCTATATAACAACGGAGCATTTCCGCTGAAGAATCCGCACTTTGGCGAGAGCTATGGCCGCGATGGATTGCCACAGCGGTTGCAGACCTATCCACCGCCGAGCGAAGAGGAAACCGAAAAGAAAGGCGTGCTTCCCTACCTTGAGCCTCTCGAGCGTTGGGAGGTTTCGCAGCCCGGCAACGTATTGCGCGTCTTCGAACGCGGGGGTGAGAAAAAAGGCGAGACTGGAAATCCGAACCTCGAGGAGACCAATGGCAATCCTGACGTCAAACTGAGTTTTCGCGGCTTCGGGACCTTGCTGCGCACTGACCCCACCTTCCTGGGATTGCAGAAGACGCGACTGCTCGATCCGGTGCTCTCGTTTCCCGGGACCAACGATCAGCCCGGCGACTACCGGGCCAGCGGTTGCAGCGCCTGCCATGTGATCTACGCCAATGATCGCTCGTCCGAGCACTCTGCCGGCTACGCGCAATACGGCAACATGGGGCAGAGCGCGACCTCCGATCCCACGATTCAGAAAACTGTGCCCGGCCATCCCATCAAGCACGAGTTCACGCGCGCCATTCCGTCAAGCCAATGCATGGTGTGCCACATGCACCCCGGAACCAACATGGTCGCTACGTACTTCGGCGACACCTGGTGGGACAACGAGATCGATGGCGACAAGGGCATGTATCCGGCCAAGCAGCGCAATGCCAGCCCCGAGTTCCAGCAGCAGGTGCAGACGCGTAATCCCGAGCGCACTGCCATTCGCGGCAATTGGGCCTCCGTCGACTTTCTGGAGAAGACTGGCACTCCCGAGTTCAACAAGAACTTGAAGTACACGCAGTTCGCCGACTTTCACGGTCATGGATGGATCTTCCGCGGCGTCTACAAACATGACCGCAAGGGCAACTGGCTGGATGCCGAGGGCAACGTCATCGCTCCCGACGATCCCGACAAGTTCGGCAAGGCCGTGCATCTGGACGACATTCATCTGAAGAAGGGCATGCACTGCATCGATTGCCACTTCCAGCAGGACAGTCACGGCAACGGAAAGCTGTACGGCGAGACGCGAAATGCCATCGAAGTCGATTGTGTCGATTGCCACGGCACCATCGAGCAACGCGCGACGTTGGTGACCTCCGGCATCGCCGCTCCTGCGGGCGGCACGCAGCTTGCTCTGCTGCGTACTCCGTGGGGCGAGCGCCGCTTCTATTGGAACGCCGGCAAGCTCTTTCAGCGCTCCATGCTCGAGAAGGATCAGCAATGGGAGGTCGTGCAGGTACTCGATTCCATCACTCCCGGCAACGAGCACTACAGCGAGAAGTCGCGGCTGGCCAAGACCATCCAGAAAGACAGCGTCTCCTGGGGCGACGCGCGCGTCGAACCGGCCAAGCTGGCGCATGAGAACAGCCGCATGACCTGCTACTCCTGCCACAGCTCGTGGGCGCCGACCTGCTACGGCTGCCATCTCTCGATGACCGCCAACCAGCGCATGCCGATGCTGCACAACGAAGGCCTGATGACGCGCAACTGGACCTCGTACAACTTCCAGGTGCTGCGCGACGACATCTACCTGCTCGGCATCGACGGCACCGTCACCGGCCATCGCGTCGCGCCGGTGCGGTCGGCCTGCGCGGTCCTGGTCAGCTCGCAGAACGCCGATCGCGACTGGATCTACTACCAGCAGCAAACGATCTCCTCCGAAGGCTTCAGCGGGCAGGCGTTCAGTACCTTCGTTCCGCACACCGTTCGCGCGAAGGAGACGAAGCAATGCACCGACTGCCACGTCTCCAAGGCCGGCGACAACAACGCGTGGATGTCGCAACTGCTCATGCAGGGCACGAACTTCATGAACTTCATGGGCCGGTACATTTACGTCGCTACCGGAAGCAAAGGTTACGAAGCAGTCGCCGTCACCGAACACGACGAGCCGCCGGCCGTGATCGGCAGCGATCTGCAGAAGCTTGCCTATCCTGCCGACTACAACGAACACATTAAGAAGAAGCTGGAACTTGACAGAAACTTATGGCCATGCCGGATCAGATATTCTCCATCGCAGCGACGAAATTCTCGATGTCCAGGCGCGTGGCGAATACCTTTATGCCGCCATGGGACGCGGCGGCTTCCGCATCTACGACATTGCCAACCTCGATGACAAGGACTTCTCGCAGCGCACGATAACGGCGCCGGTTTCGCCCTGGGGCCAGCGTTTCTATGTGCCGACAAAATACGCGATGGCTGTCGCCACCCCCACCACTCTCGGCGTCGATCCCTTGCGCACGCAGAATCCTGAGAATGAGGAGCAGAAGATCTCCCTCATCTACGGCTTCCTGTACGTCGCCGACAAAGAGGAGGGCCTGATCGTCATCGGCAATCCCAGCACCAAGAGTAAGGGCGGCATCGGGGTGGGAACGTTGCTCGATGGCGATCCGTCCAACAATTTCATCGGCCGGGCCAAAACCTTCAATCCCAACGGAGCCTTAACCGGCGCACGCCGTATCACCATCGCCGGCACCTACGCGTACATCCTGTGCGACCACGGGCTGGTGGTGGTGGATATCTCCAATCCCCTCGACCCGAAAGTTGCGGCGGAAGTGGGCGCGCCATTCCTCGTTGAACCTACCGGCATTGCGATTCAGTTCCGCTACGCGTTTGTGGTCGATCACGAAGGACTCAAGGTGCTCGACGTAACTCGGCTCGATCATCCGACGCCGGTTAGCGGCGTGCTGGTGCCGATCGCAGACGCGCGCAATGTATACGTCGCCCGCACCTACGCCTATGTCTCGGCCGGCAAACAGGGCATTGTCATCGTGGATGTGGAACAGCCGGAGCATCCCAAATTCGATCAGGTCTTCAACGCGAATGGGGCGATGAACGACGTCAACGATCTGAAGATTGGCATGGTGTCTTCGGAAGCATTCGCTTTCGTCGCCGACGGAAAGAACGGCTTGCGGGTGGTGCAGCTGCTGTCGCCGATGGACGATCCATTGTTCGAAGGATTCAGCCCGCGTCCCATGCCAAGGTTGATTGCCAGCCGTCGTACCGCCGGCCCAGCGTTGGCCATTTCCAAGGGCATCGATCGCGACCGGGCGGTGGACGAAAGCGGAAATCAGCTGGCGGTGTTTGGACGCCGCGGAGCGCGGCCATTCAACCTGCAAGAAATGCAGAGAATGTACTGAGGGACGGGCAAGTTTACACCGTGACCGACAATCCGCCAGGTGCGGCGCTCTCGCCGATGGAGCCACAGCGGGCAGCGGCGGCCGCACCGTAGTCCACTCAAAGTGAAGTTGTGATCTGACTCGAGCCCAGGCGGGCTTACATCCCTCCAACCGTTCCCCGCAGCTGCTGAATCGTGTAATTGTTCTTCGGAAACTGCTCTTTGCGCCAGTCGTGATATTCGTGACAATCCGAGCAGCGAGCGTTGGCGGCATCGTGTTCGGCTCCGCCTTCGCGATGGCAGGCCTGGCAGGCCTTGATCTTGGGCAGCAGAACATCCGATGTCAGCTTGCTCGTCGGCGCATCGCTGTGACACGCGGTGCAGGTCAGCAGGCGATGAGCATCGTGATCGAAATCGGCATGATTCAGCCAGCGCACTGGAATCGCCGACTTGGCAACCGCCGGGATCGGTGGAATGGAATACGTGGCTACGACTGGAACCGCGCCTTCGCGCTCGATCATGGTGTGGCACAGCTTGCAGCCCTTATCAAACAGCAGCCGATCGGCATAGGTGACCTGCCAGTTGATCCACTCTTCGCGCGTGTGCGGAGGCGGCGGCATTGGCGGCAGAATGTTGCCGCTTAGAATGCGATTAGGCGGCAGCGGCTCCGACAGCGCATTGGGATGAGCCGCGAAGTAGTCGGTGTACTTCTTGATCAGGAACGCTTGCACCACCTCCGGCTTGTCATGCGGGACGGATTCGCTGAAGCGCTTATCAAATTGCAGGTCCTTGGTGTGGCAAGCTGCGCACTGCGTCGCGTAGCGGATTGGCGACATGTAAGCGTGCGGCAGCACTTCTCTGCTGATACTTCCCTCGGTCATTGGCATCGCGTCTTTTTCCGACGCCGAGACCGTTCTCATCCCACTCAACGCGTACGGCCACGTTCCTTCTTCCCCGGTCAACCGATGACAATCCTGGCAGGTAAGCTGCACGGGGCCGTTCGGGCCGGCGAGGTTCTTCTTGAGATGTGCATAGTGATTCAGCTTGATCGTGCCGGGATCGGAGCCGGGTTTCAGTTCGACAAACTCCGGATGCCGCGTGCCATCGAATCCCCGAACGCTCTCGAAGTAGCGAAGCTGTCCCGTCTTCACGCGCAGATTGGTGTGGCATTGCGTGCAGGTGGAACTCGCAGTGTGGGCCAGCTTCAGCGGCCCTTTATGCTCGACGTGACAGGAACCACAGGTCGGCGTGAACTCGACTTTGCTGGGATGATGCGCGGGAGCATCATGACAGCTGAGGCAGGCAGTGTCCTTGACTGCCGTACGAAATGCGCCCCGCTCGGTCACATGACAAACTTGGCACTGCTTGCCGAAAACCGCGTGCGCGGACGAGAGCGGTCCGCTGCTGTAGACCTTCTGTCCGGTCGCCCTCGACGACAAGAACCAGACGACCGCGATCACCGGCACTAGCACCGACAGGTAGAATCGCCAGCTGCGCAGCGGATGCTTGCGCGTGAAGTACTGCAAGTCCATGCGCCTGGCCAGCGTCTTGGTTGTGCGTATCTTTCGCGCCATGGTTCTGTCTTAATAACGCAATGCCACCACCGCGTGCACCGCTCCCAGCAGCAACAACGCATAGGATACCGGTATGTGAACCAGCAGCCAGCCATGCAAGACGCGGTGATAGCGAGCCTGCTGGTCCAGTTCCCGCTTCTCTTCGCAGATGCTCTCCAGATCGTCGACGCTTTCGTGCAAGTTCTGCGGAAGCAGCGCTCGCAGCTGCTGAAACATTGCCTGCGAACGCGCACGATCGCCTAGATGCCGAATTCCGCGATCCGCCTTGCTCAAGAAACGGTCGCATGCGATTGCCAAAGAACTGCTGCAGCTGCGTACTTGCCTCTTCATCTACCTGCAATCCCGAGGCGACGGTTAGCCCGCCCATCGTACCTGCCGCCGCTGCCGCCGCTCGCTGTTCTTCCGTTGCGCGCGAAAGGCCGCCGTTTAACGTGGCGCAGGTTTCCTCAACGATCTTCTCCGCTTCATCGACAAGCTGGAGACGCACACGGCCGATCTGCTCGTAGATGGTCTCCATCGGAATGTGTTCGGTGGTGAAGCGCGGCATGTAATGCTGCAGCACCGCTCCAAAGATTCCGCTGACGAAAACCACGACGAACATCCACATGATCACGCGGGTCAAACCGATACCGAAGTGAAAGCCGGCATGAAACAGGATGATGGGAAAGCTGAGCGTGCCGAGCCAGAGATGTCCGCGCATCCAGGATTGAGTTCGGCCCAAACGCCAGATGGGCACCTTCTTCCGCGCGCCCAGGGCTCCCGCAAACAGCATGAATGCCGAACCGATGCTGCCGTAGGTAAGTCCCATCGCGCTTCCGCCAGTAGCGCCTTGCAGGGAGTTGCGGCTGTAGATGACGTAAACCACGGTTGCGACGACCAGTCCTGCCAGGCTGCCGATGAACCACTTGCGATGGGTGCGGTCAATGCGCAAGAGTCATTGCTCCTTCTTAGCGGGCGTCGGTTGCTTCAGCAGGCCGGCAAAAAATTCCGGAGGATTAACGCGGTGCGCCGCGTCGTGCGGACAGGCGTAGACACAACTAGGCTCGGCGTGGTCCAGACATAGATCGCAGGACGTCGCCTTGACCCGAACCCCGGCAATCTTGCGGCCCGGGTGTGCGGGGTCGTCCAGCTTGCGCCGGAAATGGATGCATGTTGATGTTGCCGTACGGACAGTTGTTGGCGCACTGACCGCAGCCAATGCACCAGTCCTCGATGATCACCTCCAGCGAATTCCTTCGGCGAATGGAGCCGACCGGGCAGCCGACCATGCACAGCGGATCGCGGCACTGACGGCAGGACGTCGCCACCAGGTAGTTGTCAAACCGCAGCCCTTCGCGGATCAGGCGGCTTACGCCGTCATGCGCATCGGCGCAGGCGCGCACACATTGATCGCAACGCGTGCAGCGGTCGAGATCCAGGATCAGCAGACTCTGCGCTTCCACCAGACCCTGGGCCAGGAACTGGTCGACCGGGACACTCTCCAGCTGGGTGACGCGCGCCAGATTGGCGGCAACGTGTTCCGCGGCCGTTGCCTCCAGCTTGGCCCGCACGTCAGGAAAGTGACCGAGCATCTGCTGGAAGTCTTCGCCGGAGATACGCACGACCTCGACGTGATCGATGGCGGTGCAGGTCGCCGTGCGCGTGGTGCCGGTCAGCAGCGCCATCTCGCCGAAGTACGATCCTCGTGGCAGGTAAGCCAGCACAATTTCGCCGCCGGGGCGCCGCTCGGACACCTTCACGAAGCCCAGGCGCACGAGATAGAAGCTGTCGGCGGCCTCACCCTGGGTGCAGATCACCTGCCCCGGCAGATAGCGAATCAGCTCTACGCGATCGCGTAAGTGATCGATGAACTCCGGAGTCAACGACGCCAGCACCGGCACGCTGCGCAGGTGGGAGTCGAGCGCCCGTTTTTTGTAGGTGCGATCCAGTTGTTCCCGGAAGTTCTTGTTGCGCTGCATGATGTCGAGAACGTTGCGCAACATCTCGAGCATGATGCAGTCCGTCGCTGCCCGCACCGTGGCCGAGCGCGGATAGTAATTCATGCAGGTCATCTCGCCGAAGAGCTCTCCCGGCCCCAGCTCAGCGATGGGATTTTCGTAGGGCAGATCGACCGGCGCATCGATGGGGATGAACTGCCGCGAACCTTCTTCACTTCGGCGGTGCCGCTCGCGCGGCGCGAGCAGGCTCTTCATCTTGCTGAGAAAGCCCTGCTGGTTGACCTCCGTCTTGACGTGCGCGATGTTGCTGTCCAGATAGACGTCGGCCTTCCCTTCCAAAATGTAGAAAGCGGTTGCGCCGAATTCACCTTCCCGGCAGATGATGTCGCCGGCGCGGAAATGGCGCTCGACAATGGCGTTTGCATTAAGTTCAAGAAATGTGCCGGAAACATTCTTGAAGATCGGCAAGCCCAGCAGCTCGGCAATGTCGACAGGGTTGCCGGAAAGTTCCTTCGTCGTTCCAACGACTCGACGATTGGTCAATGCTCCGGTCGGACACGACACCATGCACTCGCCACAGGAGACACAGGACGAATCGCCCATCGGCAGGTTGTTGTCGAAGGCGACTCCCGCCTGATAGCCCTTGCCGCGCCGCGCCAGCACCCAGTTGTGGCGGATGTCGTCGCAGCCGCGAATGCAGCGGTCGCAGAGAATGCAAGCTTCATGATCGACGGCGATAGCGATGGAGGAATCGTCGTGTCCACGCGGCGTACTGCGCCGGGGAAACCGCGACTGCTGAAGTCCCGCAGCCGCAGCCAGATCGCTCGAGTTCGCAGTCGCCGGAATGCTGTTGACGCGCGCAGGGAGCAGGGTGGTCCGCCATCAACAATTCCAGCAAGGTGTGGCGAACATTCTGCACCGGAGCGGTGCCGGTGCTGACCTTCATTCCCGACTCGGCCTGGCGAATGCATGACGCGGCATAGACTCGCTGTCCCAAATCCACCACGCAAACGCGGCAGACCCCGACGGGATTTTCGTTTTGCTGATGGCAGAGCGTTGGAATAGCGATGCCATTGAGGCGCGCGGCATCGAAGATCGTCGTCCCCTGAGGAACCGAGACAACCTTGCCGTCGATCGTCAGCTCGATTTGCGGCTGAGTAACTGCTTGGATGCCACTTCCGTCGGGGCTCATGCCATCCTCGTTGGCTGCTTGAAGCAAACATTCCCCGGGCAGCGCCGGCGCACCGTGTGCTCCTCAACCACCTCGGGAAAGTGTTTGAGGATGGAAGCAATGGGGACGGGGACGACCTGTCCCAAGCCCGCAAATGGATGCCATCTTCATCGCTGTCGACAATTCATCGAGCAGCTGCATGTCACCTTTGGAGCTTCGTCCTTCGGTCCAGCCTTTCAGCAACTCGACCATCTTCTGCGAGCCCATGCGGCATGGTACGCACTTGCCGCAGGATTCGTTGCGATAGAAGCGCGTCGCATTGAGCGCCATGTCAAGCATGCAGCGGTCTTCGGCGCAAACCACGATCGCGCCCGATCCCACCATGGAGCCCGCGGCGGCTACTGCATCCCAATCCAGTGGAAGGCTCGTCATCGAAGCCGGCAGGTATCCCAGACGACGGACCGGAGGGCGCGAATCCCAGCAGCTGCTTTCCATCGGGAATTCCGCCAGCGTATCCGAAGATGAGGTCGGCATAAGTGATTCCCATAGGCACTTCGAACACACCGGGATGCACTACATCGCCGCTGATGCCGACGAACTTCACGCCCACAGCAGCCGTTCGTGCCTTGCGACTTGTACCAGTCCAGGCCGCGCGCCAGGATAACCGTCGCGAGGGTAAATGTCTCGACGTTGTTGATGACGGTTGGCTGATTCCACAAGCCGTTGGTGCCGGGAAAGGGCGGCTTGTTGCGCGGCTCGGCGCGCTTGCCCTCGATGGCTTCCAACAGCGCGCTCTCTTCGCCGCAGATGTAGCCACCGGGGCTGACGAAGATTTCGAGATCAAACGACAGATCGCTGCCGAATACCTTCGGGCCAAGAATGCCGTTGCGATAACAGCGATCGATCTCTTCCTGCAAGACTTCTTTCGACCGCTCGTATTCGTGACGGATGTAGAGAATGCCCTTGTGCGCTCCGGTGACCAGGCCGGCCATGATCATGCCTTCGACCAGCAGATGCGGCACGTTCTCCATGATGTGGCGATCTTTGATGGTGCCGGGCTCGCTCTCGTCTGCATTGCACACGATGTACTTCGTCGCACCGGGGGCGTTGCGCACGATCTCCCACTTCAAGCCGGTTGGAAATCCAGCACCGCCCATGCCGCGCAATTTGCTGGCCTTGAGCGCAGCGATGATGTCCTGCCAATTCCGATTCTCGGTGAAGCGGCGAACCACGATGTAGCGGCCCGTTCCGCTGTAAGGATCGCAAGCCGCCGCCTGACGTTCTCCGCTGACGGGTTGAACCGGCAGCGGCCGACCGGCAAGCACGTCCCGCACCATGCCGATCGCGTCGTGACTGCTGGTCAGCGCGTAGATGGTGTCGTTGATAGAAATTGCCGGCGCACTGTCGCATCGCCCCAGACATGAGACTTCGCGGATGCTCACGTCCTGTGGACCGGCGCCTCGAAAAGCGGCTTCCAGATCCGCCTTTACCTCGTCGCCCCCCAGCAGATGACAACTCATATCGGCGCAGACGCGCACATCGCACTTGGGAGGCGGTACGAGATGAAAATGCGGGTAGAAGCTGGCGACGGCGTGGATGCGGCTGAGCGGAGTGTTGAGCGAGGCTGAAAGGGCCTTCAGCTGTGCGGGCGGCAGATAACCGTATTCCCGCTGTATAGCTCTCAGCTCGTCGAACACGGCGGCACGCTCCGTACCCTGAATTTCAGACGACTAGAAAGCAATGATGGATGAGTGGCGCAAATCGTATAGCAAATTGCTGCGGCTGTCCATAGTCGAGATGCACGAAGAAATAAACATCCAGCGGCTTAGTCTTCTCAATTGATTTCTTGCTGATTTCGTCGTATAAACCGTGCACCTTACAAATTTCACTCTCAGAGACTGGTAGTGCCACGCGGGGCAACCATGGCTATCGGCAGGAAAGTTTGCTGTTGGGCGCCGTTGTCTTTCCTCTTAGTGCTGACCAGTGCTGGATTCTCGCAGGCTCAGAGCGGCACGGCTGCCTGCGGCGCAAGCAAGTACACGGGTCCCGGAGGCTGTGCTGCCAGCAGCTGTCACGGCAGCATCACGCCTAAGATGGTGACCCGGATTTTTCAGAACGAGTACAGCATCTGGATCGCTCAAGATAAGCACGCCAAAGCTTTCTCCGTTCTCTCCAATCCCGTGTCAGTGCGCATGGGAAAGATCCTTAATATAGGTCCTCCGTCGCAGGCGCAGAAATGCCTGGCTTGTCATGCCCTTGCGGTTCCGGCCGATCAGCGCACGCAGAGCTTCGACCTTAATGATGGAGTGAGCTGCGAATCCTGCCATGGTCCGGCTTCGGAATGGCTGGGACGGCATACCGATCCTCATAACTGGCCTTACGAAAAGCTGATCGCTTGCGGCCTGTATCCGAACCGCGACCTTATCAAGCGCAGTGAGAAGTGTTTGAGCTGCCATCTAGGCACGGCGGACAAGTTTGTCGACCACGAGATGATCGCGGCCGGACATCCCGACCTGACCTTCGAGCTCAGCTACTTCAGCTTTTACATGCCGCAGCATTGGAAGACGCCGGAGCAGGACGACAGCTGGCGACGCGTCAAATCCTGGGCGGTAGGGCAGGCCGTACAGTTGCGGGAGTCCCTGTACCGTCTGGAGCGGCGGGCAAACGGCCCCAACTGGCCGGAGTATGCCGAGCTCGATTGCTTCGCATGTCATCACAGCCTGACCTCGGCCACGGACAGCTGGCGGCAGGAGCGAGGCTACCCCGGACGCCGGCCTGGTAATCCGCCGTGGAATGAGGCGAGAGTCGTGGTATTTCGGGACCTGGTGAAGGAGTTACATCCCGATACCGCGCAGCGATTGGACGAAGAGTTGATGGGTCTGGCCGATCTGATGAACCAGCTCAACGGCAATCGTGAGAAGATCGCTTCCACCGCAAAGCACGCTGCAGTCACGGCGGGTGAGTTGGCGATTCAACTCGAGGCTCAGCCCTACGACTCGGGGTTGACGCTGCGGCTTATGCGGCACATCGCGGCTGATTACAAGGCCATCTCCAACCAGGATGAGCGTGCAGCCCAGCAGGCGGCCATGACGCTGAACGATTTGTACATGGCATATCAGGAAAATACCAAGCCGCCGCTGAGCGCGGATGTGGGCACGGCGATCGATGCGCTGATTCAGCAGCTGCAGCAGAACCCTTCGGCGTATTCCGCGCCGAAGTTCGCTACCGGGATGCAGCGAGTGAGCGAAACGCTGGGCCAGTAAAAGGTCTTGACTTGCGCCGCACTTGGGAGACAATGCTGCAGACAGCTTAACGAACCTTGTTCAGATGGAGATCAGCGTGTTCCGATCAACGCTTGCCGCACTGCTCTGTCTGCTGATGGTGGGATTGCCGGTCTGGGCTGAGCCGGCCGGCGATCAGACGGCCGGCTCGGTGAAAGCCATGATCCCGGCGGCTACTCGCAACGCTCAGCCGCTCGCGGTGAATGAGACTTTGCAGTGGAACGATCTTCTGCAGACCAACACCAAGGGGCGAGTGCGCGCCGTTCTCACCGACGGCTCCATCCTGAGCCTGGGTTCAAACGGCCAATTGCGTGTGGTGCAGCACGACGCCAGCACCCAGCAGACCACGATTGACCTGAACTACGGCAAGCTGCGCAATCAGGTCGTCAAGATCACGCAGCCGGGTGGCAAGTATGAGGTGAGGACGCCAAATGCCGTCATCGGCGTGATCGGCACGGATTTCTACGTTGCCTATGCCAATGGCCGTACCACGATCATCTGCTTCGAGGGCACGCTGACGGTAACCCCCGGCCCAGGCGCGAAGGTCGTGGGCAGCAATAACTCGAGCGATGGCGCGGAGCAACCGATACCAGTATTGGCCGGACAGGTGGTCGTTATCGGTACGAAGCCGCTGGGCTCTGCACTGCAGGAATATTCGACACTGAGAACGGCCAGCCTCAAAGACACCGACGTCAGCGAAACGCACCGGGGCCATACCGGCAGGACCATCACTCTGGTGGCTATGGGCGTAATCGCCGGCCTGACCATTGGTCTCACGCAAATCAACTCCAGCTCCAAACCCTGCGGCTGCAAGTAGCCGGCGCTAGCTATGCGCTTCTGGAAAGCTCTGTCGCAATGGTGTTCGCGTCATGCGCACCTCGTTATTGCGCTGGCGTCTACGTTCATTGGCCTTTTTCTATTTGCCTACGCAGGCATCAGCGAAAACCGCAGCGCCGCACTGGTCTTCCTGCGAGACATTGAGCAGCGGTCGCTCGACCTGCGCTTCGCCTTACGCGGCAAGCGCGAAGCCGATCCCCGAATCGTGATCGTCGGAATCGACGAGAAGACGTTGCAGGAAATTGGATCGTTTCCGCTGCCCCGCAGTTCCTATGCGATCCTGGTTCGCAATCTCAAACAGGACGGCGCGCAAGTCATCGCGTTCGATGAGAATTTTTCCTTGCCTGAGAGCAGCGAGGCGCTTTCGCTGTTGGCCAACCTCAAGCAAGACTTCGGTAGTCAGGCCACGCCGAAAGAAAAACAGGAACTCCAACGTTCCTGGCAACAGGCTGACGTAGATGCCCAATTCGCCGATGCGATGAAGAGCGCCGGGAACGTCGTGCTCGGTCATTTGTTTCTCGATGCGGATCAGGCGAAGTACGCCGACCCAGAGAAAGCCGAGGCCTACTTCAATATCGTCTGGGCGAAAGCGTTTCCGCAGGTTCTCAAGGTTGGAACGGGTAAGCTCGATTTGGGTGCTGCCTGGATTCAGGCAGGCGGTTTCGTAGCCCAGGGCGTCGAGGCTAACGTGCCACAGTACGCCGAAGCCGCTGCTTCCTACGGATTTTTCAACATCGAACCCGATCAGGACGGAACTATGCGGCGCGCGCTCTTCATGACCCGCTACCGCGACCAGGATTTCTTCCCTTCCCTCGACCTGGCGGTGTTGCAGCAGTACGAAGCGATACCCGATCAGCAGATCGCGGCTTACATCGCTGCTGATGGGCTGGACCACATTCAATTCGGTAACCACCTGCTGCGCCCCTGGCACAACGGAACTGCGCTGATCAACTATGTGGGCCCCTACCACTCGTATCCGCACTACTCGATGATCGATGTCATGGAGGGCAGAGTTCCAGCCGGAACGTTTCGCAACAAGATTGTCTTCGTAGGAGCGACCGCCTTAGGTATCGGGGATATCCGAAATACGCCCTTCGCAGGGCAAACGTCCTACATGGGAGTCGAGATTCACGCCAACATCCTGGACAACCTGCTACACAGCGCCGAACCACATCGCACCTTCCTGGTGCGCACCTCTCGCGAGGAGTTAGCTGACATTGGCTTCATTATCTTGTTTGGTCTGGGATTCGGGATTTGGCTAGGACGCCCTCGTCCGCTGGCTGCCACGGCTACGACGATTGTCGTGCTGGCGCTGTTTGCGGGGTTTGTGTACTTCAGCTTCGTGCATTGGGGGCGCTGGCTCAGTCTGGTGATTCCTGGCCTCACCTTGATCATTGCTTACCTGGGATCGATCAGCTATCGGGTGTTTTTCGAGGAGCGGGAGAAACGCAAGATTCGTAAACAGTTCGGCATGTTCCTCTCGCCGGATGTGATCGCACTGATCGAGAAGGACCCGGAGAAATACTTCCGGACGGGAGGCGAGACCAGGGAACTTACGATCCTGTTCAGCGACATTCGCGACTTCACTACGATCTCGGAGGGGATGTCGCCCGATGAACTGGTGCGCGTTCTGAATGAGTATTTCAACGCCATGACGGATGTGCTCTACAAGAATCTCGGGACGCTCGACAAATTTATTGGCGACGCCATCATGGCATTTTGGGGATCGCCCTATCCCCAGGAAGACCACGCCTGCCACGCTTGTAGCTGTGCTTTGCAGATGAAGGAAAGGCTGGTGGTGCTCAACCGCGATTGGGAACGGCGCGGCATGCGAACCATTGCCGTCGGCATTGGCGTGAATAGCGGGCCAGTCAACGTGGGCAATATCGGCTCGGAAAAGCGTCTGTCATGGACGGTGATGGGCGATAACGTCAACCTCGCTTCGCGTCTGGAGGGAATGACGAAACAATACCGCACCTCGGTACTGATCAACGAAACCACCCATGAGCAAACCAGGGAGCAGTTCGTTGCTCGTGAAGTCGACAAGATTCGAGTGAAGGGGAAGACTCGGCCAGTCACGATTTACGAGCTGCTGGCGCCGGTAGCAGACAAAAAAAGCTACGACTCGCTTCTGGCCGACTACAACTCGGCAATGGAGAGCTATCGGGCCGGCGACTGGGTCGAAGCGGCGGGAAGGTTCGGAAGCATTATGAGAACGCGTCCTAGTGATGGGCCGACTCAGGTCCTGCTGCAACGCTGCCTTGAGTTCATCGATGATCCCCCTCCCGCGGATTGGGACGGGGTCTACCTTGCGAAATTGAAGTAACGCTGGCGCCAGCAAACTCTGATTGACCGTGTGGATTAATAACCCGAGTGATATCGCCAGGCATTACCGCAGGCCGAGTAAAGTCAAAGTGAGACAAAGCCGCTGATTCTAATTGACTCAGCGGGACAAGCAATGCTAGTGTTCTGCTCACTTTTCCAGAAATTTACTGGTTTGGATCTTGCCACGCTAGCTGTGGGGGTCGAATGACGCGTCACTGTCGTTGTGCGTCGGGCCGCTCCGAAAGGAGCAGTCTTCCCGTGGGCTGCACCGCCATTCGTCTTCGTCATCTGATAACGATGGCGCTGATTGGGGCAGTTGCAAGTTTCGCGCTGTCGGGGCAGCTCTTCGGCGAGACTGACTACGTCGTGCCGCCCGGCCGTGCAGCGTTTCCCATCGTCATCATAGTCGGTCCTGACGGTAACGTATGGTTCACCGAAAATGCCGGACTGAAGATCGGCACCGCCAATGCGGATGGCGTAGTCACGGAATTCCCCATTATGGGAGCGCAGGGTCTTTGCGGCATTGCAGCCGGCCCGGATGGGACCATCTGGTTCACTGACGAATTCGCGGGCACGATTGGGCACATCAGCACCAGCGGCGCTGCCCTAGGTACCTACAATCTGCCGCCGGGCAGTCATCCCCAAGGCATTGTCACTGGACCGGATAGCAAGCTGTGGTTCGTTGACAACTCGGTTGACTCCCTACATCCCGCAAACGGTTTCCGTGTCGGCAGCATCGATACCGCTGGCAACATAACCGAGTACTCAACGAGCATCAACCCCGGCGTGTTTGACACGTACGGCTATCCCCCTGCTCAGATCACGGTAGGACCGGATAAGAATCTCTGGTTTACGAACGCCAATGCAAGTGAGGTCGGCACAAACTTCGTCGGGACGATCACGACTGCGGGCGCCGTCACCGTCTACAGCACCGGTGACACCCCGCAGGGGATTACCTCGGGCCCCGACGGGAACCTTTGGGTAATCGAGAATAAACATGTGGCGAAAATCACCACTTCCGGCATGGAGACGGAGTATCTACTGAACGGTGTAGGGTACGGCGGGATCACGCTGGGTCCGGACGAAAACATCTGGTTCACCGAATACACGGCTGTTGGCTTCGTCGTACCAGCAACCGGAACAGTCACTGAGCTACCGGCAAGCACGTTTAGCAATTTCTCTTTTATCTCGAGCATAACGGCCGGACCTGTTAGGGAACTGTGGTTTCTCGGCAACCTTACGAGCAACATAGGTAGGCTCACAATCGAGGGTCAGTTGGTCGGTTTCTCCAATCTGAATCTTGGAAGCTTGCCGGGAGAGGACACCCTTGGACCGGATGGGGCTATTTGGGCCACGCAGTTCATTGCCGACTCGGTCAGTCGTCTCACGACCAGCGGCCAGGTAACCAGCTTTCCGACGCCGGCAGGCTCAATACCTGGGTTTATCGTTGCGGGACCGGACGGCAACCTGTGGTTTACGGAAGGGGGCCCCTCGAAAGTTGCAAAGATGGCAACCTCTGGCCAAATCCTTGCCGAGTATCAAGCCAAAGGTTCGCTAGGTTCACTTGCCTTCGGTCCGGATGGGAACCTCTGGTTCCCGCAAGCAGGAGGCGCAAATTCGATCGCCAGGCTCACGACCAGCGGCGTGTTGACAGAATTCTCGATCCCGACCCAGAATGCCGGGGCTGGCTATATTACGAAAGGTCCCGACGGCAATCTTTGGTTCACGGAATCCAATGCACAACAGGTCGCGAAAATCGATCCCAACTCCGGTCTGATCACCGAATACCCATTCTCCAGCGCCAACCAACCTCCGGAGGCCATTGTCACCGGCCCTGACGGAAATTTGTGGATCATGGCAGGTTTCGCCAACGGCGCCATTGCGAAGTTCTCCATCTCCGGATCGCTTCTGGCCGAGTATCCCGCACAATTCCTGACCTCGCTGGATATTAAGGCCGGAACCGACGGCGCGTTGTGGTTTCCGCAGTACTATCCCAATGGAGTAGGCCGCATCACGACGTCCGGTGTAGTCAGCTATGTACCATTGACCACGCCCAATGCCGAACCCAACGATCTCGCGTTCGCAGCGAACGGTAAGCTGTGTGTTGCAGAAATTAGCGGCGGCGCCCTGGGCTGCCTGAGTGCTATTGGTGGCACCGGCAAAGCCGTCACCGCAACCGCCGGCTCACCCTTCACCGGCGCGGTAGCCAGCTTTGTCGATGGCACTCCGACAGCGACGTCAGCGAATTTCACAGCCATCATCAATTGGGGCGACGGCACGCAGAGCCCGGGAACTGTGTCCGGACCTGACGGGCGGCCCATTCACCGTAAGTGGCACGCATACATACTCGGTTCCGCAAACCTACCCGACGAACGTGAGCCTGCACGATACCGTGGACAACGCGACCTATCAGGCGAGCCCTGGCTCAGCTCTAGTACAGGCAGGCAATTTCACGGTTCTGCTTTTGCCGGCCAGCGCAACGGTCACTCAAAGCTTTAGCAACCTCAATGATCCATTCTTCGCGCATTCAATCAAGCTCACGGTGCAGCCGCTGAATGGCTACAACAACACGGTGAACCTGTCGTGCAGCGTGAGCCCGCCGCTCACCGGCGGAGCATGCTCGGTAAACTCTCCTGCGTCGGGCGTAGTGGATGGGAATCTCAACACGACCCTCACCATCACTACCGCCAGCGTGACGCCGATCGGCATTTACACCGTCACGGTCACAGGACAAGATAATTCGGGATTGGTCCACACGGCCACGCTCACGCTCTCAGTGATCAATTACGCGACGGGAGTGACTATGCCGCCGGGCGGAGGGGGAACGACCACAATCACCTTCCCTGGGACGGTGGGCAAGCCTATCGGGAGCTTTACATGTTCGCTGGTGAACGGGACGGGACTCAGCGGCAATCAACCGCTGGGTGCCATCGGTGGCAACTGCGTTTTCAGCCCGCCTGCAGGAGTGATCCCGGGACCGATCCAAGTCACGATTTCCGGCTGCGAGATCGCCCGGCTGCGAAGCCACATGCCGATTTACGCGTCGTTCTTCCTTGGCGTCCCGGGTATAGTGCTGCTGGGCTCTCTGGCTGGCGGCGGCCGTCGGCGCAAGACGCTGATTTCGATGGTCGGCATCGGGCTGGTTGCCTTCGCGCTGCTGCTGGGTGTGGGATGTGGCGGCGGCTATGGGCCGCTCACCCCGACAGGCAATTATCTTGTGCTGGTGCAGGGTACGAGTCCTGACGGAACGGTATCTTCCGCGGTCGTTCCGGTCACCGTTAAGCCGTTGAACTAACGATGCTGTCGTCGCCGTTATGAAGCGAAGCACAAACACCGAGGAACGGTAAGTGAGACATAACCGCTGCTATCAGATTCTCTGCTTGGTTTTGCTGGCTGGCACGGCCGCGATGGCTCAGTCATTTCCGGAGCTGGAGTTTGCCGGTGGATATTCCTATATGCAATTCCACGCTAACGTGCCGCAACTGACCAGCCAGAGCTTTAACGGCGGTGGGGCAAGCCTGGTCTTTAATGCCAAGAGTTGGCTGGGAATCAAGGCTGACTTTACGGGATACTCCTTTGGCTCCGGGTGGACTCACAAGCTGGACGAACTAGGCTACACGGGCACGGCCAGCACAAATATGTTTACCTACCAGTTCGGCCCGCAGATCAAGAAGCATTCCGGCAAGCTGCAACCTTACGTGCAAACCCTCTACGGATTCGCGCACTCCAATGGCTACGCGGCAGTGCTGCGGGCGAAAGGTAGCGGAACTTATGTGCTGAGCGACGCCGGCGCCAGCACCTACGCGTTCGCCATGGAGGTTGGTGGCGGCCTCGACATCCCGGTGTCGAACCGAGTGCAGATTCGACCCGTCGAAGTCGATTACCAGCTCACCCGGTTTGGCTACAGTGTGTTCAGCGCGAATCAGAACAACTTCAAGTACTTCGGCGGGATCAATTTTACTTTTGGCCAGAAGTAATCGTACCGGCTTGCTCACCTGAAGGGTTAGCATCCGCCCGAGCTCGCATCAGATTCTCGTTGTCGCCCAAGACGATAATGATCGAGCCTCGGTGTAACGTCGCGGGCCCGCGGGGATTGACCTGCAGTTCCCCGGTCGAATGTCTGACCGCCAGCGGCAAGAGATCGTAACGCTCGTGCAGATTGACATCAGCGAGTGTCTTTCCATCCCAAGCCGATGATTCCGACAGTGCGATTTCCTCTACCCGCAGGGTGCGCGACTTCTGCTGCAACATGAGGTCGAGAAAGCCAACCACGGTAGGCCTGAGCAGCTCGCTGGCCATGCGCAGCCCCCCAATGTGATTCGGCGAGACCGTCGAATTCGCACCAGCCTTGATCATCCGTTCCGCGTAGTTGAGATCGCTACAACGGGAGACAATGCGAATATCGTGACTTCTCTGTCTGACGATGACGATAATCACCAGATTTTCCTTGTCGCTGGGCAAGGTGGTGATTAATCCGGCGGCCGCATCGATTCCCGCCCGCTCCAAAATCTTCTCGTCGGCGGCATCGCCTTCGATGTACAAGATATTTCGGAACCGGGGATCCTCGCCTTGCTGCAGGCTGGCGATCGTCTCCTTCGAGTTCTCGATCACTACAAAAGGCGCACCTGTCTTGATCAACTCATCCACCACATGCCAGCCCGTTTTACCCAGTCCGCAGACGATGAAGTGCTGTCGCAGGGCGGCGATTTGCTTATTCATTCGGCTCCTCCGGAACAGGTTGCGTAGCTCGCCTTCGACGAGAAACGCCGTGAGCTGCGAAAAAACGTACACGGCCACCGCAACCCCGATCAGCACGATGAACATGTTGAAGATGCGCAGCGTGTGGTTGTGCGTGGAATCGACGATTTCGCCGTAACCAACCCCGGAGAGGGTCACCACCGCCATGTACACGGCGTCGAGAAACGTAACCTCCGGCCCGCCGATCACCATGTAGCCGATGACCGCAATGGCCCCGACGGCGAGCATCAGACAGAAGCCGATGATTAGGCGCTTGCGGACGGTCACGGTTGGTTCTCGGCGTCGATGGGGCTGCTCTCAGAACTCTCGCAACTGTCTTGCAGGTTGCAATAGCACAGCGAGATCAGAGGTTTATCTCCATTCCTTCACGGGCAGCATCGGTGTTTGCGAAATGCGTACGGGCCTGGGCCACGATTTCCTGCATCATGGCGTCATTGTGTCCCGGGTCGTGGTGGAACAAAACTAGTTGCTTTACCTTACAGTCCTGAGCAATCTGCGTGGCTTCCAGCCAGGTGCTATGTCCCCAGCCTTGCTTGGTCTCATACTCTTCGGGAGTATACTGCGCGTCGTAAATCAGCGCGTCAGCGGCTTGCGCGTACTTGCGCAGCGTCTGCTCGAAGGCAGCGTTGCCGTGCTCGAGATCGCTGGCATGCACAATCACCTTGCCCCCGGCTTCAAATCGAAAGCCGGTAGCTCCTTGCGGATGGTTCATCGGAAATGGATGCACTGCGATGCCTGCAATTTCCAATGGCCTGATGTTCAGGTCGACGAACCTGCGCCGAGCCGGCAGAAATTCGAAGTTGACCGGGAAATAAGGAGTAGACATCTCGCCTTCCAGGATGCCTTGCAGCTTGGCTGGCGGATAGCCGGCATAGAACGTGATTTCGTTCTGCGCTGAATATAGCGGAGTGAAGAATGGCAGGCCCTGTATGTGATCCCAATGGAAGTGAGTCAGCAGGAGATTCAGCTTGAGCTGCGCGCCGCCGGCCTCTTCCTGCAGTTTCATGCCGAGCCGGCGAATTCCGGTACCGGCATCGATGATGATTACGCCGTCACCGGTATTGATCTCGATGCTGGTGGTGTTGCCACCGTACTCCAGGTAGTCGGCCGCGGGAACCGGGACCGATCCTCGCACTCCCCAGAATTTCAGCCGCAACTGTTTCCCATTGCCCATGGCAGCTATCGTCGCCATTCGTCGATGAGGTTCGCAACCAGACCCGTCCAGCCAGTCTGGTGACTGGCTCCCAAGCCCTGACCGGTTTCCCCATGGTAATACTCGTTGAATAGCAGACAGTCCCTCCAGTTAGGATCGGTCTGAAACTTTTCATACACGCCGAAGCAAGGCCGGCGACCATCCATGCCTCGCTTAAAGATGGAAATCATGCGATTGGCGATTTCAGAAGCCAGCGTGGCCGGCACTACCGTTTGACCATTACGGCCCGGGGTCAGTTCGGCATCAAACTCGCGCCCAAATTTCATCAAAGTTCGTATTAGAAGATAAGAGGTGGGAAACCACACCGGACCGCGCCAGTTCGAATTCCCTCCCTTGATCTTTTCGTCGGATTCCCCGGGCTCGTAGCCGACACATTTGCCTTCGAAGCAGAAGGGATGTTCCTGGTGAAATTTGGAGAGGCTGCGAATCCCATAGGGTGACAAAAACTCGCTCTCGTCGGCCAGACGGTTGAGGATGCGCCCCAATTGTTGCGGGTCGGCGATCGACAGCACGTACCGCGAGCCGTTGAGCAAATAACACGCATGTCCGACCAGGTCCGGGCGATTGCGGATGAACCATTCCACATTGGCGAGGAACTCGGGATGAGGGTCAAGATCTTCGCGATTGAGCACCTCTACCGCAAAGAGCGGAATCAAGCCGACCATCGAACGCAGACGAAATTTCTTGAACGACCCGTCCGGCAGGCGCAACACATCGTAAAAGAATCCGTCCTGCTCGTCCCAAAGCTGATAGTCGCGTCCGCCCATCTTCTTCATGGCCGCACCGATGTACACGAAATGCTCGAAGAACTTGGTAGCCAGCACTTCATAGGCACGGTTAGTATTCGCCAGTTCCAGCGCCATGCGCATCAGGTAAAGACAGAAGAACCCCATCCACCCGGTTGCATCCGATTGCTCCAAAGCCGCGCCGCCCGGCATCTTCTCGCTGCGATCGACCACCGTGATGTTGTCGAGCCCGAGAAACCCTCCTTCGAAAACGTTGTTGCCTTCGCGATCGACGCGATTGACCCACCAGGCGAAGTTCATCAGGAGCTTGTGCAGACACTTCTCCAGAAATTCCGTGTCTCCCTTGCCGGTGCGCAGTTTTTCGTTCTGGTAGACGCGCCACACCGACCAGGCATGAACCGGCGGATTCAAGTCGGAGAACTCCCACTCGTATGCGGGGATCTGCCCGTTGGGATGCTGGAACTGCTCGAACAGCAGGAGCCACAGATTTTCCTTGGCAAACGCCGGATCGACCAGCGACAGCGTGGTGCACTGGAACGCCAGGTCCCATGCCGCGAACCAGGGAAACTCCCACTTGTCCGGCACAGACATGATTCGCATTGAGTTCAAATGCCGCCAATGCACATTGCGAATCCTCTTGCGAGATTCCGGCGGGGCTACGTTATCTCCGTCCAGCCAATGATTCACGTCGAACAAATAAATTTGCTTGCCCCAGAGCATGCCGGCGAAGGCCTGCCTCTGGATTAGCTTTTCTTCTGCTGTGGCCTTCGGTGGATGAATGCTTTCGTAGAACTCGTCGGCTTCTTGCTTGCGCTCGGCGATGACTTTGTCTACATCCTTCAAAGGGTCGCGCAGTGGCTCTGGGCTCAGGCGAAGGCGGAGCACAATCGATTGTCCTGCCGGAATGCTGCTGATGTAGTGAATGCAGGCCTTGGTGCCCATCTCCTCCGGATCAACGCAGTTCTCTTCATTGATGATGTAGCGGTGGAAGGCATCCTTGGTGTGAAGCTCGGATCCATCCGGCGAGTTGAACACTCGGACTGCATTGGTCTCGTTGTTGGTGAACAGAGGCCTGCCGCCCGCAGGCGCATAGAGATATCTCGAGCCGAGGCTATAGGCGAACTGCAGGTTCTTCAGAGGTGGACTTGAGGAATCGTCGGCGAGAAGACTCAAGCAGTCCTTGCCGGCAGGTCCTTTCTGTATAAGCGGCTCGACACCTCGAGGATTTGTCCAAGCCCAGCGGTTGCGAAACCAGAGGTGCGGCAAGATGTGCAACTCGGCGGCGTCCGGCCCGCGATTGCAGGCTTCGATGCGAATGCAAATATCCTCCGCGGAACTCTTCGCGTACTCGACGAAAATATCGAAGTAGCGATCTTCGTCAAACACGCCAGTGTCCAGCAGCTTGAATTCGCGCTGCCCCTGCCGGCGCCGGTTTTCCTCCACCAGTTGACGGTACGGGAACTCCGCCTGCGGATACTTGTAAAGCATCCTCATGTAGCTGTGGGTGGGCGTGTTATCGAGATAGAACCAGTAGTCCTTTACATCCTCGCCGCGATTGCCCTCGTTGCAGGTAAGGCCAAACATCCGCTCCTTCAGGATCGGATCACGGCCGTTCCAGAAAGCAAGCGCGAAGACAAGCAACTGGTATCGGTCGCAGATGCCGGCAATGCCGTCCTCACCCCAGCGATAGGCGCGGCTGCGGGCGTGATCATGTGGGAAATAGTCCCAGGCGCTCCCGTCGGCGCTGTAGTCTTCCCGAACCGTACCCCAGGAGCGCTCACAGACGTATGGCCCCCATTTGCGCCACGGAGCCACGCCTCCGGAGTAGGTTTCGGCCAGACGGCGATGCTCAGCCGTGAGAGGTGAACCCACACCTGCGCCGGTCGAATCTTTTTTTTGCCTGGTACGGTTTCCGACTGTCTCTTTCATCGTATGACACGCCGAAGCCAGCGCGGAATAGATGGTTGCGCCCGATTACGCACGTCCTACATCTGGAGTCTCAGTGTCTCAGTGCCTCACTCGCGGCGAACCGTACCGAGGCGTTCGTCGGATGGCATCGCATCAGTACCGCCGAAGTATCTTAACCAGCTGCTTTCCAAGCCGATCGCCATGAACCCCCTCCGCCCGGACAGCGAGGGCCTGATACTGATTTGTTAGGGTGCTGGGGTTATACGACGAATTTGTCCAGAAAGCAATCTCAACGAGGAAAATTTGCTGTACCTCGTTGGGGTTAGAGCCGACGAGCAGTTTCCGAGCGCGCATTGATCATGCTGGCACCGACGGTCATGTCCTTGGCCCAGTTCGGTACGAGGCCCCATCGCATCAATGAGGCACGCCGCACGGGCTCTTTAGCATCCTGCCTGATCACGGGTACGGTTTGAGTTGGAGCGATGTTATAGCGAGCCTCCCAGTCCATTCCCTCGTACTCCGCATAGAAGTAGCTGGCCAAAATCTCGGCACGCCGAGAGAGTCGGTATCGTCCGCACATTGCTGTTGATTGTAGCTCCCACTTGGCCTTGCCCTCCGAGCGCCAAATGCCCTGTCGCGGCGTGAGGCTTGGGTTCACGTGCCGACGTTTTGCTGGTATCCGCCCGACGCCTCGTTCACGATCTCTACGCGGGACGTGATTGGGAACGCTGGAATCAGAGACCGATATACAGGACAGCCCTGGGCATACACGCCATGCACACGCTCCACGGTGTCACGAACAATGGCGGGATCATCAGCACGCAGATAGTGGGTCACATGCACATGTTTGATTATCAACACACCTCCATCGTCCTCGACTTCACCGCGAACTTCACACCTGAGGCGGCCATCTTGGGCGTTGATTTTGCGCGCATCCAGCGCGCCAGCAAAGGTGCCCAGCATTCAACCGCCGAGGGCGGCGATGACGTAGTCGATCGTGGCGGCGTGAGGCTCCGGCAAGCGGCTCTCGTCGATGCCGTAATGCTGTGCAATCCCACCATGAACGCTGAACATCACGGGCTGCGGTTCGCCCGGCAGATAGGCCCGCCGCAGGGGGCCCTTGATGCGCTCAATGCGCACATTGGATGTGTAGACAACTTCAGACATGGGTGCCTCCGGTATGCAAGGCCATTCTACGCGGCCTACCAGAGGGATATTAGGCGGAGTGTTACCTGACAATTACAGGGGCTTCACGTTTCCTCAATCTTGTAATCTCTCTTTTCAATCTCCTCTCCCTACCTGAAATCCCCCGGGCTTACCCTAAATCCTCCCACCCGATCACTCGACAAACGAAGCGTCTGCCTCCTTCACCCTGTTGTCCCGACAGAGCCCATCCCTATCGGCACCGGCAAGGTTCCCCGCCAGGCAAACAGGAACAGGACTCCGGGAACGCAAAGCTGACGGTTACCAGCTGGTCCGGTCGGCCGCCGCCAGCGCTGGAGCCGGCTACGGTGCGCTTGGTCTGGCGGCGGAGGAGTCGCGCGCGCGAGGCGTTGCTTCTCCCATGGAGAGCGGCCCCTGGTATGGAGCCGAACGAGTGTGTTTGACGACACACAGCTGCTGCTGGGCGGCGGCAACGGGATCGTTGCTGGCAGTAGAAGCAGCCGAGCCGGTGGCGGTGACCTGTTTGCCCATGAGCGCGGCGATGAGGTAGCCGGGGGAAACATAGTTGATGGCCAGCTGGCCCTGGACCAGGCTCTTGCCATAGGCTACGTCGTCGAACTTCTGGGAGCAGTAACCGAACTTGGGGATGAGGTTGGCCTGCAGCTCCCACATGATGGAGTTGAACTCATCGAGAAAGACGTCGGAACAGATCTTGACGGGAAGAGGCTGTGTGGTATAATGAGTATATGAGTACACATCCCAAACAGCCTTTCCGGGTGGGTGGCTGGGGGCGCGGCCGCTTTCGGGCTCGGCGGCTCGCCTCAGTGTGTATATACTCACCCCTTGCGGTAGATCTCGCGACGAGGTGAGCCATGAGTCCCAGAACCCCTAAACCTATTGAGGTAAAGCGATTGAACATGCATGTACCGCGCGAACTGCACGACGCGTTCAAGGCCGCCACCGCGGCTGAAGGCCGGCAGATGACCGACGTCTTGATGGAGTTCATTCATAAATATGTCCAGCAGCACCAGCCCGATCGGCGCCGGAGAGGACGCCGCCAATGAAGAAAACGACCAAAGCTCAGCTACAACTCCACCTGGTGACGGCGGAAGAAGCCGCGGCCCTGGCGCAGACTGAGTCCGCACCGGCAGCTCAGAACCACGAGGACGCCTTTATCGTCAGTGGAGTGCGGCGCTGTCAGCAGCTGCAGCAGGAAGCTGACCGCGAGTTGTTCGGCAAGCAGGATCCGGAACGGCTCTGCGCTCTCTGGTCGGAACTAAAAGTACTGCGAGAGCGGCTGGCCAGCTAAGGGATTCACGTGCGCCATGAAAAAAGCCGCGTTGTACCTGCGAGTCAGCACCCTTGATCAGCATCCTGAAACGCAACGTTACGACCTGCTGCAGCTGGCACGACAGCGTGACTTCGAAATCATCGACGAATACGTCGACACGATCTCTGGAGCCCGGGCCCGCCGGCCCGGGTTGGATCGCATGATGGCGGATGCCCGCCGCGGCCGCTTTGAGGTGGTGGTGGTCTGGGCCTTCGATCGCCTGGCGCGTTCGGTGCGCCACCTGCTCGAGGTGCTGGATGAACTGAATCATCTCAACCTCGAGTTCGTTTCCTTCCGCGAGAATGTCGACACCGGCGGGCCGTTGGGCCCCGCCATGATCGTCATCCTCGGTGCGATCAGCGAGCTGGAACGCAACCTTATTATTGAACGAGTTCGTGCTGGCATGCGGCGCGCACGGCTCGAAGGCCAGCATATCGGCCGGCCACGGCTGATCGTCGATCGTGAGGCTGTGCTCCAGGACCGCAAACGCGGGCACAGCATCCGGCAAATCGCCAAGCTGCACCGAGTTTCGAAAACCTCGATCTGCCGCGTTCTGGAAGAGAGTGAAGCAGGAGGCGCAGCATGAATGATGTCGTGGTTGATCTGGGTCGAAACTGCGGTTGCCTTGGTCGTAGTCGGCTATCTGTTCTGGAAGCAGCAGCACGAGCGGCAGGAGTGGAACCGCAAGCGCGATCAGCAGACCCTACAGTGGGAACTTCAACGCGATCTACACCACCAGGAACAGGTCATGCTCTCGTCGTTCCGGGATCTGCAGCGCCAGCTGGCTGAGCAACGACGCATACTTAATTATGTATCGCGCCGACTCTCCTGAACCCTGTCCCCAAAGGGCGCCTTCCGGCGCCCTTTTACTTCGTTGAATTCATTCACTCGGCAACAGCCAAAATCGCTGTCCGGCAAGGTATACCCTTCGGGACACCCTCCAGATGACAACCTATGTGTTACTCCCGGCTCACCGACAATCCAGAAAGGACGCCAAGGCCGCAGCCCGGCCACCTTGGCGTTAGGCCTAGGGCTGCCCAATTGCCCTGCCGAAATCACCGACGATAGGAGCTTGTTTTCTCGGCACAATTGCCACCTGAACCGCTTTGCTTAGAAGCTTGTGTTTTCGAACAGCGGGGGGGGTGGCTCGGAGGCTAAGCGACACCAGGTCAACGACGCAAGCCGCTCAAAAGCCTGCTGCTCCCTTGGTCGATGTGCGACGGAGGCGGAAAGTAATGACGATGAAACGCGCCGTGCCAAACAAAGCAGCGACTAACACAACTCACAGCAACTGCTGAAGCCGCCTGGCCTGCTGGAACTTCAAATATGAATAACCAACTCTAGCTGTCGCAGTTCGACGTCAACGACCCCGGGCACGGCACGAACGATGGCGGCGATTTCCTTAGCCTGACTGGGATGAAGTATGCCTCCCTTAACGGACACCAATCCACTTTCCGCTACAACCTCGAACTCGAAGTTAGCCGTGGCCTGCTCCCTCGCCAGATTCGCTTTGACACAGCTGGCCAAGGCAAGATCGTCCACGGCTCTTTGACACTCGGGAGTGAACTCGAAACACTTCAGCTGCGAAGCGCAACAAATCACCTCGCAGGCTTCTTGCAAATCCATTTGTTCCAGGTTAAGCACAAGGTCGTAAAGCGAGGCATCTGTCCAATCCACGTTATAGAGAAACTTGGTCCACTTGCGTCTGTCCTGGTCTACCTTTTCGATGTAAGCAATGGCTTCCTTGCGATTGCACCCCAGCCAGTCTTGCACTTGGTTGATGCGGAATTCCATGGGAGCAATGATTCGGACACGCAGGAAGTGAGATCCCTTGCCGAACAATAAATGGCCGGCCAGACCGTGGTAGACTCCTTTGCCGGTCCGGAACTCCTCACTGAGTGCCGCCTGAATGAAGGCGAGGTACATGTATTTCGTATGGGCAGACTGCCCGAGAAAGGTTGGCGGCTTTTCGATGGCAGTCCGCAAATCGTCTTGCGATACGCCCCATGCTGTAGCTTTCTGGATAATTTGGTCACGATCGATGCAGCGGTAGCCAAGTTTCTGCGCCACGCCCTTGGCGAGCATTTTGCCGCCACTGTAGGAGCCCCGGGATATTGTGACGATGGGCATGGATACCTCCTTTGTGTCTGGGCGACCGACGGGATGCGGATCGTCGGATCGCATCCGACCAGACATAAACTGAATACCACTGTCGCGTTGAGAGATGCGGTGATGGGGCTCACCGCTGACCGTGCGTGACCGACAGGTTCCCCGGCGAAGGCCGACCGTCGATTGCGCCCGAGAAGCTGTAGTCTGTGGCGGACCGCAAGAGGTGAGTAGATCGGCGAAGGATCAGTCTGCGTAAATGTAGCCAGCTTTTAGTTGGACAGCACAAATCTGTCATGCAGTCCGAATGGTTGCGGATCAGCAATGCCGAGCCCAAAGGCGCGGCGTCAATTTGGAATCTTCGCTTGCAGCCTGTTAGGGATGGGCTCGATTGTTCTTGGAGTGTGACGTGAATCTTCGGAGCACAAATTCCTGAAAGACACCGGCAACGCCTTGTCCGGCAATCCCAACCAGGGCGTTCTGCACCAGCAATCCTGCGCTGCGATCACTTGCCGGATAGTAAAGATAAGAGATGCCGCCCGTGACAAAGCTCCCGATAAAGCCCGAGTAGTTGGGCTGCCAGCTCCCATTATCACCTTTGCGAATTACCGCATAGCTGAGCCCATGCAGAATTCGCGAAGGGGCGCTTCCACTGCCCTGGTAGAAATAGCGCGGATCCTGTTTCAGAAGAGATGGCAGCACAGCCCGAGAGAGGAAGATTCCGGTGAAGTGGGTAGCGTAAGCTGCGCCGAACCGTTTCGCATAGCCTTCCGCACCTTGTCCGAATCCAGGATAGTCATCGGCCGCCCGCTGAATTCCGGCAATAGCGCCCACCCCCAGCAGTGTCACCGGATCCGAATCGAGGCCATGAATGCGCATGCCCACCAGCAGCACCTGATCAAAGCTGAGGCCTCGAAGACGAGAAGGCATCTTCCTTTGCGGAAGGTGTTCGCGCAATCCGCGGAGGTATTGACGGCGGTCTGCCCCTGTTGGATGGCAAGCCCGCTCTCAGTGAGTCAGTTGCTCGACGGAGGCAGGCAATACTTTGATTTCGTAATCTTCGATGAAGGCAGCCAGGTACTCCCGGAGGATGCGGTTCCGGCTATCTTGCGGGGCAAGAAAGTGGTCGTCGCGGGTGACAACAAGCAGCTCCCCCGACGACATTCTTTGCCGCCAGCGACGATGAAGAATACGCTGCTGACGAAGAAGCAGGCGCTGCTGAGGGATTTGAAATCTTGCTTGACATGATGATTCCGTTCGTCAAGTCCTGCTATCTTGACTGGCACTACCGCAGCCGTGACGAAGCCCTGATCAATTTTTCCAATCACTATATCTATCAGAACCGCCTTGTAACTTTTCCCGGCCCAGGTGGCCCTCCTGTCATAAGTCACGAACTGGTACAGCAGGAAGCCGGCGCAGACGGCGAGGAAGAAAGCTGTGCGATCGAGGTGAGGAAAGTCATTGAACTCATAATCCGCGAGGCTCGCGAACACCCACAGGAGACACTTGGTGTAATCACCATGGGAATCAAGCATATGAATCGAGTGCAGGCGGCACTCGATCGCGAGCTAGAGAAGCATCCCGACCTGGAAGCGTTCTTTGATCCCAGTGTTCCAGAGAGATTCTTTGTTAAGAACCTAGAGCGGGTGCAAGGCGATGAACGCGATGCCATCATCATCAGCATTGGTGACGGCAAGGATCGCGCAGGCAATCTCCCCCTACATTTCGGCCCATTGCTTTCGGAAGGTGGACGGCGTCGGCTCAATGTGGCCATCACACGGGCCCGAAAGAAACTGACGGTTGTCTCGTCGTTCGCTCACACGGATATTGATCTCTCTAGGGTTAGAGCCGGAAGCGGCATTGAATTGTTGCGGGACTATCTTCAGTACGCCGCTTCGAGCGGAAGGCGGCTTGGTGACGGCCAGCTCACAACCGTCCCACTCAACGATTTTGAGGCAGAAATCTTCGATGCTCTGACCGTCCGAGGCCTGAAACTGATTCCGCAGCTCGGAGCGTCACAGTTCCGCATCGATATGGTTGCCGAGCATCCAAGAAAGCCGGGTCGTTTTGTCTTGGCCATTGAGTGCGACGGAGCGAGCTATCACTCGAGCTACACTGCCCGTGACCGCGATCGGCTGCGGCAGCAGCAACTCGAGAATCTGGGTTGGCGGTTTCATCGAATCTGGTCGACTGACTGGTTCATGAGGAGGAGGAGGAGCTTGAGCGGACGGTAAAAGCTTTCCAATCTGCGGTCGAATATGCAGACAAGCTCGATGGCGGAGTCATCCAAAGTGGTATCCTAGGTCATGCAAACCACAACTCACGAACCGACGCAGGCACTCACAACGGATCGCTAAAGCGACCACCTAGGCCTCCCATACCTGTGCGGTCTTCTATTAACGAATATAGCCGGAACGAGCTCGTTAGATTGATCCAGTGGATCGCATCTGATGGAGAATTACGCACAGATGACGAAATCATCACCGAGATGGTTGCAAGCTCTCGGGTTTGGCCGCCGCGGCGTCCGGATCGAAGCCGCCATCAAGAATGCACTTCTGACGTTCCGCGCCGCTTCGCAACACTGAGCCGGAAGCACGAATTCCGGCCACATTTCCTCACGGCAATCGGCCTTGCCAGTAGGTCACTCTGCGGATGTTCAGTCCGCGGCGACGGCTCATTGTCGCCGCAACCGTACGGCAGACAGCGGCAAAGGGAGATATCTAAAACCATAGATTTCGGTCTAGCGAAAATCCTCAATTTTGTCTCTCTGTTTTCAGCGAGTTGCGCAGGTCACGCGCGAAGGCAATTTGAACCGTAAGCCGCCGGATTGGCGCGGGCTTGGGCTGGTGTCAAAAAGGTGCTCCCAGGCGATTCCTACACAAGCCATTCTTAACCGAGGGTGCAAAAAGCTGGCGCGAGCCTTTTCCGGTACCACTGCGCGGCCATAAGCGGGCGGGCGCATAGGGCGTTATACGTCCAAGTGGCGATGCCAATGCGGTTGCAGGATGCTGGCCGCCTTATAGGGACTGATTGCTTTCGTAGGATTTAGCTAATCTCCTGCACGATTTGAGTCACGTCTAAACCATTCCCGCCGCTAGATTGACTCCATGAGTGCTATACATCCGCAAGCTGTTTTTTTCGGACCCGTCAACTCCTCAACCTGGTTTGTTACGGGAATCAACCGCGGCCTCGGCCGCAGCATTGCCGAAGCCATCCTCGACCGGGGCGGCAGGGTGGCTGGCACGGTTCGCAGACGTACCGATGCGGCGGAGCTTGAGCAGCAGTTCCCCAGCCAACTTTGGGTGGCAGAGTTGGATGTGTCGAATTTAGCCAACATCCCAAAGGTGTTCGACGCAGCCGTAAAGGCACTCGGTCGAATTCACGCCGTGGTCAGCAACGCGGGCTACAGCCTGCTGGGTGCGGCTGAAGAGCTAGAACTCGACGCGATGCGGCATATCGTCGACACGAACCTTCTCGGCTCGATTCAGCTTGCGCGCGCCGCCGTGGCGCACATGCGTCCTCTTGGCGGAGGCCGCATCATCCAGATCTCCAGCGGTGCGGGACAATCCTCCTTCCCAGGACTGTCGCTCTACTGTGCGACCAAGTGGGGCATCGAAGGCTTCTTCGACGGCCTATCGCAGGAAGTGGCCGGCTTCGGCATCGGGACGACGTTGGTAGAGCCTGGAGCTATCCGTACTGACTTCGGTGGCGCGGGCATTCTTAGTCCTGAGCTTGAGGCTTATCGGGATGGACCTGTAGGCATGCTTCGGCAGATGGCGAAGAGTGGCTACGTGGCGCCGGGCGATCCCGCAAAGATGGCGAAGGCAATCGTAGACACGTTTGAAGCGGTGGCTGCGCCGCCCCGGCTGGCGCTGGGGGCGGATGTCTACGGGTACATTAAGGCGGCGCTCGATGCGCGGCTAGAGCAGCTTGAGGCCTTCAAGAATCTCGAAACCGATTGCAATGCAGAGTGAACTCGATACGATGGAGGAGATGGCTGCTGTCTCCTCACTTCGAAAAGAAGCGATGTCGATCCTTCTGCGGCACGCCGCGGAGGATCGACTTACCAGAGACGCTCTTCCTGGCCTGCACCTGATGAGGTTCGGTTGGGTGAGCCGGCCATTGGTGACGGTGCAATCGATGCGCTGCATGGCCCTGGTGATTCAAGGGGTAAAGACCCTGGATTTCGGCACCACGCACCTCGAGTACGGCGCAGGACAGTTTCTGCTCTCGTCAATCGATATGCCATCGACCTCCAAAATCCTGAGCGCCACCGGAAGGAGCCCGCTGTTGGCGCTTGCCGTGGAGATTGACTTCGAAGAGTTGAAACAGGTGATCGGTCGATGCGATAAGCTGCCGGCTTCGAGCCCTCAGTCCGCCGTCGACGTGTTTCATGCGGACCCGGATTTATGGGGAGCGGTGATTCGTCTCTTGCGATTACTGGACACGCCACAACACGCAGCCGCGCTGACGCCGCTGATCCGGCAGGAGATTCTGTATCGCTTGCTGGCTGGACCGTCCGGTTCGCGGCTGCTGGAGATCTCCAGGCAGGACAGCCCATCCAATCGCATCGCCCGGGCGCTCACCTGGTTGCAGAGGCAGTTCACCAAGGGCTTTATGGTGGACGATCTTGCTCGCCGTGTTGGAATGAGTCCATCTTCGTTTCATCAGCATTTCAAGGCGATGACAGGAATGACGCCGATTCAATACCAGCGCCGAATACGCCTTCACGAAGCGCGAAAGTTGCTGCTGGTGGATTCACTCGGTATCGGTGAGGCGAGCTATCGCGTTGGTTATCAGAGCCCATCGCAGTTCACGAAGGATTATCGCCAGTGTTTCAGCCGATTGCCAAAGGACGACATCCTGGCGCATGCGACCGAAAGAGTTACTTTTTCGGGCTATTCGCCGGAGATGTCTTTGCGCTGACCAACCCTAGCAGCTTGTGAGCATCGGGACCGTGCCAGTTGTGTCGCCTGCAACGATGGCGAACCCAACTTGGCCGTGTAGTCGGCTACGCGTGGAAGTGTGACGGACCCGCGCTTTCGATGCGCCACATCCGCGCATAGGGCGTTTTTCGTCCAAGTGAAGCAAACACGTTCGAAAACACTTGCAGACTCCCCGGTAGTAATGTCCCAGAAGCCATTTCTGGTGCTAACCCAGGAAGAATCCCGAGCGCTGCGGCGCGCAGCAGCACAAAATTGGGAGGCGGTAAACAGTTTGATTTGATCTCGGTCTGCGGACTAGACTATGCGCCATCGGACGAACCGCGTTGTCGGGCAGAGACTCAAATTCATCGACTGTGGGGATTCAAGCCAAACTGGCGGCACGCCGAGGGATTACCTATATGAAAGCGATGCTTGGTAGCCGAATTTTGTCAGTCACACTCTCTCTTGCTAGTGTCGCGGCTGCGATGCCGATCGACGCCGGCGCTTTGATGCTCTTTCAGGAGGCGGCGCCGGCTTCCGCACCCTCAACGGGCTCATCCGGCTATCCGGGACAAGGCGCACCAATGACCACGGAAGAGCTGCAAAGCTTGGTAGCTCCAATTGCGTTATACCCGGACGCGCTGGTGGCCCAGATTCTTAGCGCTGCAACTTTCCCGGACCAGGTCGCGGTCGCGAATTATTGGCTCCAGCAGAATAAGAACCTGACTGGCACTGCGCTGGGACAAGCCGTAAACGGGCAGTCTTGGGACCCCAGCGTCAAGGCGCTCACCCAGTTCCCCTCGGTGCTGAACAATCTAGCGCAGAACCTTTCGTGGACGTCGCAGTTGGGAGAGGCTTATCACAACCAGTCGTCTGAGGTTATGGCGGCAGTGCAAACTCTGCGTGCACAAGCCAAGGCTGCTGGCAATCTCAAGTCCGGTTCTCAGATTACGGTGGTACAACAGTCGCCGCAGACCATCGTCATACAGCCGACAAATCCTCAGATCGTGTATGTCCCGCAATACAACCCGGCGGTGATTTATGGGACGCCTTATGTAGTTCCTGCGTATGTTGCCCCTGCGCCTAGTACCGCCGACGTGGTGGCAACAGGCTTGCTCTCGTTTGGGGCCGGAATGGCTGTGGGCGCGATGATGAGCGGAGGCTGCTGCGGTTGGGGCTACAGCAGTTGGAACTGCAACTGGTATCACGGCGGCGGGGTGTACTACGGTGCTCACCCTTACTACGGAAACAGTGCATGGCACGGCGGATATTATGGCAACGGCTACGACAATTACAACCACTATAACAATGGTTACAACAGCAGTGGCTACCACGCCGATAACAACTATAACCACGGTTACAGCAGCAGCGGCTATCACGCCAACAACTACACGCACAATACGAATGTGAGCGGCAACACGGTGAACGTGAATAATGCAAACCGGCAGACCGCCAACGCAGACCGCAGCGACGCCTCCGCTTCCTCCCGTGGATGGGGACAAAGCGGAAGCGGCCGTGGCTCCACGGCGTTCAGCGGCTTTGGTGATCACGGTTCAGGTGGCGGCGGCGGATGGGGAGATCGCTCGGCTAGCTCTCGTGGTTGGGGAAGTCGCGGTGGTGGCGGCGGCTGGGGCGGTGGCGGTCGCAGCTTCGGCGGCGGCGGTTTCCGTGGCGGCGGTGGTTTCGGTGGCCGGAGGTAACCCAAAGATTAGGTCTCGGATTATCTGCTGATGTGCAGGTGAAAACTCGGGCGTCAACGACGAAGTAAACCGTTTTGGAGGATGGGATGTCGCACGTCAAGGTCATGATATTGCGGTGCTGCCTGTTCATTGCTCTCCTCGCGCTGGTGATTTCCCTGGTTTCGTGCAACAAATCATCGGAGAAGCCCGCCGCTACTGAGGCCGTACAGAAGACATTTGCGTCTCCTGATGATGCCTCCAAGTCGCTGGCGGAGGCGGCCAAAGCGGGTAGTCATGACGCATTGATCGCGATGTTCGGTCCGGGATCGCAGGACGTTATCTTCTCCGGCAATACCACCGAGGACAAAACCAATTTCGACAACTTCACCGCCGCCTATACAACCATGCATCGCTGGCGCAAGCAGACCGACGGCAGCGAAGTACTCTACCTCGGGGCCGACAATAATCCTTTCCCCATCCCGCTTAAGAAGAACGCTGCTGGGCAATGGTACTTCGACACCGCGGCAGGAAAAGACGAAATACTTTCCCGGCGCATCGGCGACAACGAACTGGCCGCGATGGACGTTGTTGCTGCCATGGCCACCGCCCAGGCCGAATACTTTTCGCAACACCACGACGGCGTGAAGCAATACGCGCAGAAGTTCATTAGCGACGAAGGCAAGCAGAACGGATTGTATTGGAAGTCGCCCGAGGGACAGCCTAAGAGCCCGCTTGGGCCGCTGGCAGCCTATGCTGCCACCACGGAAGGATTCAATCCTGAGGCCGGCAAGCAGCAGCCATTTCACGGCTACTTCTATCGCATCCTCACCAAACAGGGTGCGGATGCCAAAGGCGGCGCGAAAGATTACATCGTGAACGGAAAGATGACCGGGGGCTTCGCCTTCGTAGCCTATCCGGAGAAGTATGGCGATACTGGCTTCACGACCTTGATCATCAACCAGAACGGAATCGTCTACGAGAAGAACCTCGGCAAGGACACTGCTGAGATGGCGAAAGCGATGACGGAGTTCAATCCCGATAAGACCTGGAATCCGGTGCCGGAGTAAGGCGAGAGCAATGTTTGTAGGACACAGGCGGATCGGTTCAAGGTGTCTCCTATGCAGCATCCGTACCGCGATGTCTTCGGGATGAACCCGGCGACCAACTTTCGGGAGTACCAACCGGAAGCGCCGAACCTCGCGAACGGTCTGGCGTACCGGCTTTTCGTTCAGGGCTCCGAGAGGCAGTAGTGAGTCAATTCAACCCAAACGAGAGAGGAGTGGATCATGAAAGTGCCATCTACACCCTTGTCCAGATTAGCAGCGATTGCATTTACCGCAGCGTTGGCGGTACCGCTGCTGCTGAACGGCACGGCTAATGCTCAGAGCGCCCAAATCCAGGGAGTAATCAACGGACGGAGTGGGGCCACCATGACTGTCCAGACTCAGGACATGGGCAACGTTGTTGTCGTTCTCAACGACTACACCAGTGTGGAAGACGTGTCTGGCCTCTTCCACGCTCGCAGGAAGCAGATGGGGTTGACCGTTCTGGAGCCGGGTCTCCAGGTCCAAGTGCAAGGCAACTACAACGCCCAGAACCAGCTGGTTGCGAATACCATCAAGTTCAATGGCAAGAACTTGCAGACTGCTACTGACATTCAGGCTGGCGTGACTCCGGTCGAGCAGCAGGAGCAGGCACAACAGCAGAAATTAGCGCAGCAGCAAGCCCAGCTCCAGAAACAACAAGCGGTACTGACGAAGGAGCAGCAGGAGGAGAAGGCGCAGGCGGCCAAGATCGCAGCCAACCAGGCGGCCATCGCTGCGGTCAACAAGCGGTTTGGCGAGTTGGCTGATTACAACATCTGGGATGAGGTCACGGTGTACTTCGGCAATGACAAGGTAACGGTTGATCCTCAGTACGACGCTAAACTGATGGCGCTGTGCCAGAAGGCCACGACGGTCACCGGCTATGTGATTCAGGTAAAGGGTTACGCGTCAGCCGTGGGCTCTGCTGCCCTGAATCAGAAACTGAGCCAGGAGCGGGCGGCCAACGTAACCGATTTCCTGGATCAGAAGTGCCACATTCCTCTGACGAATATCCTGGCTCCCGGCGCCATGGGCACGAGCAAACAGGTGGCCCCTGACACCACGGCGGAAGGCCAGGCCGAGAACCGGCGCGTTGTTGTCAGAGTATTGCAAAACAAGGGCATCGCGGGCACCTAACAAATTGTGCATAGCCTGGGACATGACTCGAGAAGATCTCGGCCAGGGACGGCTCCCGTCGGCGCGGGCCCGAAGTCTGGTTGGAGGAAGTTTCACTTGGCCGTGTAGTCGGCATCTCGGACAAGTGACTCCCAAGAACGCTGTTGAGATTTGCCAAGCCAAGTGGTGAATGATAAAGGACGTTATCGTGCGCAAACGCGATAATGTATTTTATCGAGTCCTAAGTCAGCACACGCATATGCGTTCCGATTGAAATGCTGGTGAACCAACGACATTTCTTCTCTCGCCCGGGAGGCGCATTTCTCGCACATTGTGATAGCGGTATTCGTCGAATTTATTCCCTCAAACGGCCGATCGGCCGTCAGCCGAGGCGATTTGGGCCGTCAACTCCCGCAGGTGGCTACAACTTGTCGTCAACAGGCCCTGGCTAATAGATGCTTCGGTCCGCACAAGAATTTGCGCCGCCAGTGATCCGTCCCAAAAGGCCGCACCTGGGTTTCCAGCCATCCCGACATCGTGCTATGAGGTGGGCCGTCTCTAGGCTGCGATAGCACCTCTAGCAGCGATTGGGATTGTTTGGCGCTGTGTTCCTACATATGCAGCTTGCTGTCTTCAGATGCGTTGCGGTGTGTACCGACATCCACGTGAGGATAGTGGCGCGCCCCGTAATGAACCGCGTTGGAGCGGTCCAGCATTATCGACCTTTCTTGATTTCCGATGCGTCCTATCAGGCGCTCTTCCGCCAACGTGTCGGGCAGGCAAGCGGGTGCCTGTTCAGGCATGCCTGCTGCCTTGAAAGTCGTCCCAATTATCACGTCATAGGTGACTGCTGTCACATCGACCCGAGCAACTCCCCAGTACAATAATGGTCTAGAATCACGCCGGCCGGGTCGGGCTAGAATTCACCCGGATACCCACAGCGCAGGCCAATGTGGATGAGAAGAGCAATCCCTGACATCTAGGTCGAGGATTGCGCATTGTCTCTGATCCCGTTCCCATCATCTCCTAAGCTATTCCCCAAAGTGTCGCCGTCTGCTACATTGGCGGCAGTCACGCCGGATCGACCGAAAGGACGAAAGTCAATGTCCCGTCGATCTGGACAGAAAGGCAGCATTTCCAAGAAGGGGAAGAACTGGCATGTACGATTTACGTCGATGTTCCCGGGCAAGAGGAGCGTCAGCGCAAGTCGGTGCCGGTCGGCCCATGCAAAGGACCTGACAAACTCACCAAGTCAGAAGCTGAACGTAGGGGCGCGGAGATCGTCGCCGCACTGGGCGTCAACACGGAACAACACCTGATTGCGGCGATCAACCCGGCTCCAATTATCACCTTCAAGAAGCGGGTGGAGTGGTGCAGGAAGTACCACAAAGCCTGGGTGGAGGCTAAGACGCCTCACTCAATCGCAACCATGGAAAGCCACTTATCAAAACACATTCTGCCGGTCTTCGCTGATGTTCCGATCGAGCAGATCACGGAGGACTCCGTGCAGGAGTTTATTGCCGACCTAAAGCGTAAGACTTTCGAGCTCCGCAATAAACGGGGAGTCGTGGTCAAACGCTACCAACTGAGCCGCAAAACTATTCTCAACATTGTCGGCCTGATTAAGCTGGTCGTTGGACGGAAAGTGTGGAAGTTGTGGGATCTCGACTTGGGGAAGAAGCGTAAACCTAAGCAACGTTACTTCACTGAAGACGAGGTGATGCGCATCATCGATGCCGAGCCCGAATTGCAGTACAAGACGTTGTACTCATTCCTGTACGGCACAGGCGTTCGGATCAACGAGGCCGCCGGTCTTCATGTTGAAGACATCGACTTCGACCACAATGTCGTCTACATCCGCCGGCAGGTGCAGCACGGCAAGGAATACGACACGAAAACGGAAAACGGGGAGCGCATTATCGACATCGATCCGAGCTTGTCCCAGGTGCTGTGCGCCTATCTAGCAGGCAGGACCTCAGGCCGGGTCTTCCAAGCACGCAATGGCTCGCCGATCTCAGACAACAACCTCCGCCGCCGGAAACTGCAGCCGTTGCTGGAGAAGCTGGGAATTCCGAAGAGCGGTTTTCACGCATATAGGCATTCCCGCGTGACGCAGTTACGGAAGCGCGGCACGCCGGGCGATCTGCAAACACAATGGATCGGCCACTCGTCTCTGCGGACGACCGATCTCTACTCCCATACCGATGAAGAGCTGGAATACCGTCGTGACGCGGCAAAGAAAGTTGGGCCCAAACTCGTTATTGGACCTGATGGATCCACGTTGTGTGTTGAAACAATCTCTCTAAGTGCTTAGAAAAGAATGGCGCGCCCTGAGAGATTCGAACTCCCGACCTTCTGGTTCGTAGCCAGACGCTCTATCCAGCTGAGCTAAGGGCGCTTGCGAAGCAGCATAGGAATTATAGCAAACCTGCCCCGCTCGCGGCATCGAGCGGCCGACGTGATACTGATCAAAATCTGCGTGGAATTAGATCAATGTAGCGCCGCCTATACGGCACACCGATGTGGACGCGATTCCTTAACGTCTTGATGAACGTGTGCAGCGTTGGCAACTTCCCTTCCTTCGACCACAACCCCATTTCGGTTTCAGAGTCACGAGCCGGGCCGTTGGCACCGGTCCGGCGTTTGCCAAATTGATTCGAGCTAGCGGGTTTGCTAAGGTCGTGGTCATGGCCGATAGTTCCCCCGAGCCGATACGCGAATTGCTCGACTCCCTTTATCGCGTGGAGTCGGGACGAATCCTGGCAACTCTGATCCGCCTGCTGGGCGATTTTGATCTTGCCGAGGAGGCGATGCACGAAGCCTTTGCGGCTGCGCTTAGCCTGTGGCCGACGAGTGGAGTACCCGGCAACCCGCGCCCATGGCTGATTTCGACGGCTCGATTCAAAGCCATCGATACTCTGCGTCGACGGGCAAGATGGGATGCGTCGCAAGACGAGCTGGTGCGATATCTGGAAGCGCAAGGGAGTTCGGCGGAAAGCGTCCAAGGACGAGGACAGCCTCGAGGATGATCGGCTGCGCCTGATTTTTACCTGCTGTCATCCATCTCTCGCGCCGGAAGCGCACGTCGCGCTCACCTTGCGTGAGGTGTGCGGGCTGACCACCGAGGAGATTGCGAAGGCCTTCCTCACGACTCCGCGTACGCTGGCGCAGCGCATTGTGCGCGCCAAGGCAAAGATTCGCGAGACAAAGATTCCCTACGAGGTGCCGACGCCCGAGGAATTGCCGCAGCGACTGGGCGCGGTGCTGCAGGTCATCTATCTCGTCTTCAACGAGGGCTATTCGGCTGCGGCGGGAGCGGAGGTAACGCGGGCCGAGCTAACCGGCGAGGCGATTCGACTGGGCCGGTTGCTGACCGAACTCCAGCCCGAACCCGAAGTCCTGGGCCTGCTTTCCCTGATGTTGCTACAGGAATCCCGTCGCGCCGCGCAGAACCTCGCCGACCGGAGAGCTGATTTTGCTGGAGAACCAGGATCGCTCGCTCTGGAACCGGGAGCAGATCGCGGAAGGAGTTGCATTGCTGGAGAGAGCGCTGCGGTCGCGCCGCTTCGGCTCCTACACCCTGCAGGCTGCGATTGCGGCCGTTCATGCGGAGGCGGAATCGGTTGCTGCGACTGACTGGCGGCAGATTGTTGCGCTTTACGACCAATTGCTGCGCATTCAGCCTTCGCCGGTGGTAGAGCTCAATCGTGCCGTGGCCATTGCCATGCGCGATGGTCCAGAGGCCGGTCTGGCGCAGATCGACGCGGCGTTGCAACATGGCGAATTGGCAAATTATTACCTGGCGCATTCCGCCCGTGCCGATATGTACCGCAGGCTCGGCCGGACGGCCGAGGCTCGGTCCGCTTATGAGAAAGCTCTGGCCCTGACCCAACAGGAACCAGAGCGGCAATTCCTGCGAGGCGGATTCGGCAATTGAAATAAAAAGACTCGTTCAGAGGAAATCGTGGGTTGATACATTCGCATACCAGCGAGCGATAAGGTTCAATTTGAGTGCCCGATAGGTGCTAAGCGGGAGACCAGGGACAGAAAGAACGATCCCGGTTTTCGGACGAATGCATATTAGTAAACGTCCGGCAAATCACGGATTGAGTGCTGCGGGTTCAGTTGTCCCATCGCCAAAATCGCCCTCATCCCCATAACCTGCTGAAACTGACAGACCGCATTGACCGCCCGTACTGTCGTACCCTCGGTGGCGTCAAGTTTCTTTCCAACCGGGCACTTCGCCCCTGATGATTGCTTCCACATCAATTGAGTCGGTTCGCAGTTCTCTTGCGACGATGAGAGAAGCAATTTTGAGCATCGTGAAATCCCTGCGTGAAAACCCGGAAAGGCCCAAGATAAAAATCATGCCGCACAATAGCTGGATGTTCGCAATGTCGATCTTGGACCTTACTCCTCGGTGTTGGACATTAACTTGCTTTCCTAAGTCGACCCTATGGATCCCGGGCTCGGGAGGAATCTGCTCCTCATTCCACTTTTTATGTAGGATTTCGAGTGAAGTCCCAATCCGCACACCATCATCTGAGTACATCGGGCATTACTACGAAGCTCTTCCGTCGCATAGGGAAGCAATGTGCGAGCGACGACGGAGATGCTTAGAGAATATTGTTCGATCGATGTATGGTCGATAAGCAATGGAATACCGACGTAGTTTTTCCAGTCAACGCTTTTGGAGTCAATCAGCGTTAGCGTATCAATGCCGGCGTTTTTTGCAATGTTGATCGCTGCTTTCGTGAATCCATTGCTTGATACCATCACGCCTTTGTTCGCTCTGACATCAGTCGTGAGCGTGACAAAGGCACCCATATCTACAACGTCAATTGGCTCCGCATAGTCTTTGAAGTCGATGACGACGAGGATCGGCAACTGCGAAACTTGCTGCCTGATACTGACGTCAATCTGTCGCTCCGTACCTGAATCCACTCCCATGACGTGGTCATTGAGGGCGACAATGGCAGTCGTTCCAGCAAAGCTTTTTTGAATCTCATAAACGAGTTTTTCAAACCGCTTCCATTTCGCATCTTGCTGCTCGTTTGTGGGCGAGTGCATTTCGGCCATATGTAAATTCTACAAGCAACTATTCAGCGAATGTAAGGCGAAAATGATGCCATTCAAACGTCTTCGTCGAACAAGGGCTTCAAGTCGCGTGCGCCGTGGAGCACGCGTACGACTTCGATTCCGCGTTTGCGCGGCAGGTAGAAGATAACGTAGCGGCCAAAGGGAAGACTTCTCAGGTCAGTTAACAAATCCGGCCTTGCGCGCCGATCAAGGGACGCCGGGCAAGGTCTCGAATCTCGCGATCGATGGCAGCGGCGAAGGCGTCGGCTTGGCGCGGACTGTCCTCGGCGATGCAGGCCCAAATCTCGGCGAGGTCCTCCAGCGCCTTCGGGCGTATTACAACCGACGGCATTTCATTTAGAGTCGGCTTTGCGGGACGCGGCGAGCTTGCGGCCTTGCCGCTTCATTTCGGCCACGCTCCACGGGCGCGGCGGGCCGCTTTCCAGACCTTGGCGGATGTCGCGCCGAAGCCGTTCGAGTTGAAGCGCGTGCAGCTCGTTCTGCGTCTCCATTAGGCGCCGGGTGCCCCACTCATTCGCGGGTTTCGAATGAGTGGGTCCGGGAGGCGGAATACGTTATCCTGAGCGGCCATTCCTGACAATTCACTCTCACGAGGCCCGCTTCGCCGCAAGCATACGTCCGAAAGCTGCTCCATTTCCACTCTTCGGGTTTTTCTGCCAGACCTCGCTTCACCGGGTTCCGATGCATGTAGCGTAGTTTCTCGATGCGCTTTTCCGTAGTGCACACATTGAAGTCGTAGAAACGCTTTTGCCAGATTGGGCCCGTGCGCGTGCCGCCGTGATGAAGTAGTTTCGTGAACCGCTCTTTCACCACCTTCATCACCACCGAAGGATCTCCCACCTCCGGCTCGGTTATCAGAAGATGGAAATGTTCGGGCATTACCACGTAGCCGATTACGACGAAGCGATACTTTTGCCGGGCGCGCTCCAAGACACGCAGAAACAGGTCGCGGCGCTCGCCGCTGTCAAGCTCCGGACGGCGCTGATAACAACTGCAGGTTATGAAGTGCAGGTCGTGCCCACCATACCAGCGCTCCAAACCTCTCGTCATGCCTCGAAAGTATCGGTGGCTGATCATTCCCGTCGGTGATGGGACGTACCGAAGGCTGTGACTCGCGGAACCCACTCATTCGAACCCCGCGAATGAGTGGGGCACCCGGCCAGGATTGTCAATCATTGGCGATAATACGAAGTGTCGCACTTACGCAGGTCTCGAAAACCGCGAGACCTGGGGCACCCGCCCCGGGTGCGACCGGATTCGGCAGCTGAAATAAAAATTTGGACGGCCTGTCGAATTCAATCCGGCCGTTCGACTATAGGGTGAAGGCCGGACAACCGGCACGCAACCCTCAAGGAGAAAACGATGCGTTTCATGATGATCATGTATCCGAAAAGCTACCAAACTGCAAAACCCGGTACGGTACCCGACTTCAAAGACATGGAGGCAATGGGGAAATACAACGAGGAACTAGGGAAGGCCGGCGTGCTGCTCGGGCTCGACGGGCTGACCCCGCCCGCGACGATGAGCGCGCGCGTCACCTTCAAAGGCGGAAAATCGACAGTTACCGACGGCCCGTTTACCGAAGCGAAGGAAGTAGTCGGCGGCTACTGGATCATCCAGGTGAAGTCGCGCGAAGAGGCGCTGGAATGGGCCTCGCGCATCCCCGGAAAGGATGACGAAATGGTCGAGGTCCGCCGGTTTTTTGACTTAACTGACTTCGATCCCGAGACCCAAAAGGAGATCCAAAAGAAGTTTGGCGACGACGTCGCCGCTGAGATGAGCCTGTAGTAAGAAACTCTCAGCGCTTTGTCGATTTCGCGACGCCGCACACGACGTCCATATTGCCGCCACCAAATAAAGGAGAACTCATGCCACAATATCTGGTTTGTAACTACATGCCCGACGACTTCGACCCGTCCACTGTAACCGAAGCGATGATGGAAGAGATCCACGCGCTCAACCGCGAAATGATTGCTGCCGGCGTGAGGAAGTTCGCCTGCGGCATTTCCCCGGCCACCAATGCCAAGACGCTGCGGAAGCAGCCCGACGGGAAGGTGCGCGTCACCGACGGGCCGTATACCGAGACCAAGGAGCACATGGGCGGATTCTGGATCCTGGAATGCGCAGACTTGGACGAGGCACTGGCATGGGCGAAGAAGGGAGCCATCTCCTGCGATGTGCCCGGCGAGGTGCGCGAACTTCTGTTCTACCCAGCTCCGGAGGGAGCAACCGACTAGTCTCACCCACCGCCATGCGTTTTTTCGATGCCGGCCTGACAGACTGGCATCGCGTATCGCCTATTAAATAATATGAGCAATCACCTTACTCGTCGCGACTTCGCTATCCGCACCGCCGGTTTTGGTCTGGCTATGGGACTGGCGCCTGCAGCTACGCTGGCGGAGGCTGAGCAAGCCGCGCGCTCAGAAACTTCGCCGGCGATCGCGGATCCATATTCCGTTGTCGATCCGGAACTTCTTCCTGCGCTCAAGCAGTTCCCTGCCTTTGACCTCTCAATGGAGATGGTCCATCAAGTTCCGGCAAATGCCCGGCATGCCCCCGTTACCTGCTCCCGCGCCGCAGCCCGTGGAGCGGCATATCCCCGGGCCGCCAGGAGCACCCGAGGTTCGTCTGTGGGTGGTTGATCCTGCGCCGTCGGAGAAGAGCAAGCCGGTGTTGCTGCACATGCATGGCGGCGGCTTCATGATGACCAACCCCATGTTGATGCCCCAGCTCCAGGGGATCGCGACGGATTGCCATTGCGTCGTCGTCTCGGTCGACTACCGGCTGGCTCCGGAAACGCGCTATCCCGGCTCGCTTGAGGACAATTACGCCGCGCTGAAATGGGTTCACGCCCATGCGGCGGAGCTCGGCATTGATCGCTCGAAAATTGCCGTGGGCGGTGAGAGCGCGGGCGGCGGCCACGCAGCGAGTCTTGCCATTCACGCGCGCGACCGCAACGAAGTTCCCATCATCTTTCAGCTGCTCATCTACCCGGAGTTAGACGACCGAACGGGCAGCACCCGTGCAGCGCCGCCCGCCATTGGCCACTTTATGTGGACTGCGAGTGCCAATCGTCTTGCCTGGAGCTCGCTGCTCGGCGTTCCAGCGGGCTCGTCCAAGGTGCCGGCAGCCGCCGTACCCGCCCGTGTAGCCAGCGTCGCCGGCCTGCCGCCTGCCTGGATCGGTGTCGGTTCTATCGACCTGTTCGTCGAAGAAGACATGGAGTACGCGCAGCGGCTCATCCACGCCGGAGTCGCAACCGAGCTTCTGGTCATGCCTGGCGCCTTCCACGGATTCGATCTCCTCGTGCCTGACGCCGCAGCCTCCAAACAATTCAGCGCGAGCTGGAAGTCTGCGCTGCGCAAAGCATTCGCCACTGGCAAAGCTGTTTAGCAGAGAAGCTGAAACTGTCGCGGCAGAGTGCGGGGCAGTGAGGAAATTTTCCCTGGACGATCTGTCGAATTGCGATCCGGCCATTCGTCTATACGGTGAAGGCAGGGCAATCGGCCAGACCCTGAAATCTGGGGAGCGAATCTGCCGGGTTGCCCGGTCGTTAGTTTGAGCGACCCGGTACGGTAGTCGGATGGAACCGCAGTTCGTTAACCCGAATTGTGCAAAGGGCGAACCAGCGTTGGTACATAAGAGAGGACAATCAAATGAGAAAGCTAATCTACTCGATTAACACTACCTTGGATGGCTGCGTCGACCACACCAAAGTAAACGCCCCCGATGACGAAATGCATGGATACTATACAAGCCTCCTGCGCGAGGTTGACCTGCAGGTCTTTGGCCGCAAAACATATGAATTGATGGTTCCCTATTGGCCTGACGTCGCGAAAGACCCATCCAATACGAAAGCAGACATTGACTTTGCTCAAGCATTCGTCTCCCTCAACAAACTGGTTTTTTCGCGATCCTTGGCCAGCGTTGAAGACAAGAACACGAGAATCGTTCGGACGAACCTTCGCGACGAGATCCTTAAGCTGAAACAACAGCAAGGCAAGAGTATTTTGGTCGGCGGAGTAGATATTCCTTCACAGCTTATCGAGCTTGGCCTGGTCGACGAATTCCGTTTTGCCGTGTCGCCGGTCATTGTAGGCGAAGGAAGACGGCTGCTGGAAGGCGTCAACTTGCCGGAGAAATTGCAGCTGAAGCTCGTCGACTCAAAGGTCTTCAAATCAGGCTGGGTTGCGCTTCACTACGTGAAACGGTGACCGAACAATCTGCGGCAGTTTTCATCCAGAAGGAAACGACCATGCGAAAAAACCTTAGCGGAATCGCAATCAAAAGTTTGGCACTGCTGGTTGTGCTGAGTGCGCCGTACCAGATGCCGGCACAGAATGCCGCAACGCCGTATCCGAACATGGCCCCAATCGACCAGTACCTCATGGCGGATCAGGCTGCGGAAATCGCCTTGGCGCGAACTGCGGCGCCGGAATCCATTTCACGCGATGCGGAAGTACTAGTTCTCCGGCGTCATGGCTACGAAACCGCGGTCCAGGGCAAGAACGGCTTCGTTTGTATCGTGGGACGTGGATGGTCGTCCGCAGCGGATCCTGACTACTGGAATCCGAAGGTGCGGGTACCAATGTGTGTGAATGCGCCGGCCGCGCGTACCTACCTTCTAGGCATCAAGAAAATCACCGACCTGGCTCTGGCGGGACGCACGCTGGCTCAAGTGACTGACGCTATGGCCGCCGCCGTCGCGAAGAAGGAACTGCCGCCGATGGAGCCTGGGGCGATGTGCTACATGATGGGGAAGCAAGGATACGGTGGCGACGTTTTGCCACACTGGCCTGCCCACCTCATGTTCTTCTATTCAGATACCGACCCCGCGATCTGGGGAGCCAATCTGCCGGGCTCTCCTGTCATTGCGGTTGCCGATCCCCAGCTGCACCTGACGCAATTCGTGATTCCGACGCAACGCTGGTCGGACGGAACGGAAGCTCTTCCGGCGCCTCACGTCCATCCATAAACCTAAGTTCCAGGAGACTTCATGCTGCTCGCACACGAATTCACAGCGAGAGGACGCTAAGCCCCGGGGCACCCATATTTCCGGTAGATCGTAACGATACGAAAACGAAGAGAGGGCGGCATACGTGGGCCACCCGTCTTCCGACTCCATCGTCACGCGGGCAAGTTCTACATTCAGGGACGACTTGTGGTCTGGCCGGTCGCGTGAGACGTGAACTTGCGGAGCACAAATTCCTGGAAGACGCCACCGACGGCACGACCGGCAATCCCCACCAGCGCGTTTTGGATCACCAGGCTGCCGTTACGATCGCTCTCCGGATAATAGAAGGAAGTAATGCCGGCGGTGGCGAAGCTACCGATGATGCCGGAATAGTTCGGCTGCGAACGGCCATTGTCGCCTTTGCGGACGATGGCATGGCTGAGAGCGTGCGCAAGCCGCGAGCGAGTGCTGCCGGTACCTTGATAAAAGTAGCGAGGATCTTGTTTGAACAGAGATGCCAGAACAGCGTCATCGAGAATAAATCCGGTGACTCGCGCGGCGTAAGCCACAGAGAACCGTTTTCCATAGCCGCCGGCTTCTTGTCCCAGTCCACCGTAGTCATTGGTAGCCTGATGAACCCCTGCCAGAGCGCCCACCCCGAGGATTGTCACGGGATCGGTAACCGCTCTCAAGGCAAGCTGAAACTTTTGCTGGACATTCAGCGGAGCCGCATCGGGAATATAGCTGACGTAAAAATTGGGCGCGATGCCCAGCACCCGCTGCTTTTCCTGTTGTTTGATCTGGATCTCTGCGACCTCGTCAGTGGGCAGCCCGACTTGCACTGTAGTCGTCGCTTGCGCAACCTTCAGCACCATCTCCGGGACGAGAAGCACCTGACCCGGTTGCAATGATCCAGTGAAAGTTCTCGTTTCGAAATCCGGAGCCTCGACGGTGAGCTGGAACAAACCGGGCGCAAGATTGTCAAAGGAAAATTGGCCGTTGTCACCGGACGAAACCTCTCGCGTGTGCGGGTCATTCGGGCGCGTCAGCCTCACCTTGGCTCCGACGGCAGCCGCGCCACCCTGGTCAAGCACGGTACCCGCGATGCTGCCGCTTGGTTGAGAGTTGGTCTCTCCCGGAGACACGTTCGCGGCTTGAGAGGTTTGCTGCGTCGGGGTGCGGCTTGGTTGCTGAACATTCGCTAGCTGTTGGGCGTGAGCTGCTGCCCCCAGCCAAAACGCATACGACAAAATCCAACCTGAGAGAACACTCACCCTGCCCACCCAATTCATTTTCTCTCACACTCTCTTGGAGCAGCCCGCCGCAGATACCGTTTATAGGCGGAGATGCTCGACCAAGTTAGAAGTAAGGCTAACAGCGATTGTTGGACAGAGGTGGGCGAAGCTGAAAGATGACGAATAAGTAATTCGGGTTACGAACAAAAGTAATTTACGCGGCTACGCCGAGTGCCCCTTGCTAAGAGAGAAGAGCACCCGGCGGTGAGGGAGGTACTCGATGTCGGTGACTCGCGGAACCCACTCATCCGAACCCCGCGGATGAGTGGGGCACCCGGCGGGTAGCCCAGGTTTTTGATCTCGCTGGCATCACCAACACAGTTGTGTGCCCCCGTCCCTTCGACTGCGCTCAGGTCAGGCTCTTGCAAAAAACGCAAGGATGCGGCACCCTCACTGGCAACGATTCACGGCAACGATCGTTAAATCTGGGCCACCCGCCAAATCCAATCAAGGAGACTCTCAAGATGACACCGCAGCAACTATCGATTGCGCGCGAGAGTGCAAGCCTGTGGCGAGTTACCTTCAACAACCCGCCCATCAATATGTTTGTTCCCACAACCATCGTCGAATTGGGAGCGCTGATGACCGACCTGGAGGCGGACCCGTCGGTGAAGGTCGTGGTGTTCCAGTCGGCGAATCCCGATTTTTTCGTCGCCCATCTCGACGTAGCCAAGGCAGCGGAACGGCCCGAGGTGCTGGGCCTTTGGCGCGACTTTGTGCTGCGCCTCGCGTCCACGCCAGTGGTGAGCATCGCCAAGATTCGCGGCCGCACGCGCGGCATCGGTAACGAGTTCGTGCTGGCCTGCGACATGCGCTTCGCCAGCCGGCAAAGCGCCCTGTTCGGCAACCCCGAGGTCGGCGTCGGACTGGTTCCGGGCGGCGGCGCGATGGAATGGCTGCCGCGCCTGGTCGGCCGCTCGCGCGCACTGGAGATCGTGCTCAGCGGCGACGATTTCGATGCCGATATCGCCGAGCGCTATGGCTGGGTGAACCGCGCGCTGGACGATGGCGAGCTCGACTCGTTTGTCGATACGCTCGCCCGGCGTGTGGCCTCGTTCGACCATGAAACGCTAGCCGCGGCGAAGGCCCAGATCAATCGCTTCGGGAGGCCGACCGCTGCCGAGATTCAGTCGAGCATCGACCTGTTCTTCCCACTGCTGGCCTTGCCCGGTGCGCAGGCGCGCCGTGCCAAGATCCGTAATATCGGATACGGCGTTCCCAGCGACTTCGAGTTGAACTTCGGCCGGTACCTGCCTCAGTTCGGGCCGACGGACGACGATGACACGGATAGCTCCAAGTCCAAGTAGATGGTCGCGGAACCCACTCATTCGAACCCCGCGAATGAGTGGGGCACCCGGCACTCACTCGGACCCCGCGAATGAGTGGGGCACCCGGAGAGCTGCAATAAAAAATTGGCGCGGCTGTCGATTTTCCCCTGTGCGCGACGACTATAGGATGAACGACCCAGCGGGCAAGCTCGTGCTGCTGGATCTACCAATCGGAGAAGAGCAATGAAATACATCTGTTTGGGTTACTACGACAAAGGCAAACACGAAGAGATGACCGAGGGCGAGCAACAGGCGATGTTCGACACCTGCTTTGAATACGACGACCATCTTCGGGCCAATGGACATTGGGCTGGTGGAGAAGCGCTGCAACCTGCGGAAACCGCGCTGACCCTGTCCTGGAAGAACGGCAAAGTGGTAACTACCGACGGTCCGTATACCGAAACCAAGGAACAACTCGGCGGCATTCTCGTGCTGGAGGCGCGGGACATGAATCATGCGGTACAGCTCATCACGCAGCATCCGGCACTGAAGTACGGCAGCATTTTCGAGATACGTCCGGTAGGGGACATGAACGAAATCATGAAGGCAAGTGAGCAGCGGCGGGGAAAGACGGCGAGATGACGAGCCTGCAGCGGGTTGCGAACGTGAGGGACTTGAAGTGGTCTGGATTTTCGCAGTCCCACTCATTCCAAGTGAAGGAATGAGTGGGGCACCCGCGAGCCGAAAGGATAGGTCTCGATGAGTACGCCCATAAAGACGAAGGCTAGAACGATCTGGATAATGGCCCCAGTGCTGGCCATCAGCATCGGTTTCCTTGTGCCGAATGCCGCGGCACAGACGGATCCGTATCCGAAGATGGCGCCAGTCGAACAATACCTGATGGATAAAAACGCCGAGATTCAGTTGGCGCGGAGTGCCGCTCCCGATTCCATCTCCCGCGACGCGACGATCCTGGTTCTGGGACGGCAGGGATACGAGACAGCCGTCGAAGGCAAGAACAGCTTTGTCTGCTGGGTGGCACGAAGTTGGATGGGTGCGTTCGACTGGCCCGAATTCTGGAACCCGAAGGTGAGAGCCGCGGATTGTATGAATCCCCAGGCTGCACGTTCGATCGTGCCGATTGCCTTGCTGCGCAGCCGGATGGTGATGGCCGGCCGTTCCAAGGCGGAGATGGTGTCCGCACTCAAAACTGCGTACGAGAAGAAACAGCTGCCGGAGCTGGAGAGCGGCGCGATGGACTACATGATGTCGAAATCGGCCTATCTGACCGACGCGGACGGCCACAACCTGCCGCATCTGATGTTCTTTACCGACGGCGTGGATGCCAAGGATTGGGGTTCGGGCGCGGCGGGCTCGCCGGTCATGTCGGCTCCCTATTGGTTCTTCTCGTCGCAGGAACCATCGCAAATGAAAGGGCTGCCGCCGATTCTCGTGTTCCTGATCCCGGTGGCGGAGTGGTCCGACGGAACGCCTGCGGGCCAGCATCATGACTGATCGAAAACACGTGAAAGAGCGAGTGCAACAAGGTAAACACTCTGCGCTGCCCGTCAGCGGACACCAGTGCCTGATGCCGGACACGCTTTCCAGTGCAGTTGTCCCGAACCGCTCCAAGCTGTTGAGAGGTAAAGGCATGTTCGACATGAGCTGTGGGCCGCGGATTGCTGGTTCCATCTTTTGCCCGCGGACCGAGAAAGCTCACGAAACGTAGGGAGTAAGCCACTTCCAGGAGAATGCACCATGACAGCGAGTCCAGACTTGATTCTGCAGGATCTGAAGCTCGCGCTAAGGTCGCTGTGGCGGAACAAGGGGCTCTCCCTCACCGTCATCGTGACGCTGGCGCTGGGAATTGGCGCCAACGCCGCCATCTTCAGCCTGGTTCGCGGTGTGCTGCTGCGGCCGCTGGTCAACCGCGGCGAGGACCGGCTGATCTATATCCGGCAGAGCGCGCCGGGGATTGGTGACGAAAACGCGAACTTCTCGGTGCCCGAGATTCAGGACCTGAAGGCCAGCGTGAAATCGGTCAGCGCCTTCGGCGAGTTTTCGACCATCGGCTTCACCATGGTGGGACTGGGCGAACCGCGCGAGGTGCGCGCCGGCGTGGTCGACGGATCCTATTTCGAAGTGATGGGGCTGCGCCCGGTGCTGGGCAGGCTGCTCGACCAGCATGATGACGGTCCTAATGCCGCGGGAGCTTGCGTACTGACCTATCGCTTCTGGAAGGATTCGCTCAAGGGCGATCCGACGGTGATCGGCAAGAGCATCCGGCTTGATCCTCGCACGGCCACCATCGTCGGCGTGCTGGAGCCTTCGGTGCAGTATCCATCGCAGACCGAGATCATCGTCAACGTGGTGACCAGCCCGCACCATCTCTCGGCCACCATGGTTACCGGGCGCGTCCATCGCATGACCGAGCTGTTCGGGCGTCTCGCCCCCGGCGTCACCCTGAACCAGGCGCGCGCCGAGCTGCGCACCGATTACGCCTCGATGATTCACGCTCACTCGGAAGCTTATCCCGTGAGCGCTCACTACCAGATCGATGCCGTGATGCTGCGCGACCAGATTACATCGGGCGCGAAGACGATCCTGTGGGTGCTGCTGGCCGCTTCCGGACTGATCTTCATCATTGCGTGCTCGAACGTCGCCAATCTGATTCTGGCGCGCTCGGTCCGCCGCGAAGGGGAGCTGGCGATTCGCGCCGCTCTAGGCGCAACCACAGCGGCATTGCGGCGCACCCTGCTGGCCGAAAGCCTGCTGCTGTGCATTGCGGGCGCGGTGCTGGGCGTTTTGAGCGCAGGTCCGATGGTGGCCGTTCTGGCTCGCTACGCTTCGCGCTTTTCGGTTCGCGCCCTCGATTTGAAAATCGATTTCAGCATCCTGTGGGTGGGTGCGGCGCTGGCCGTCATATCAGCTGTGCTTCTGGCATTCGTGCCGCGTCTGCCGGCGACCGAGTCGTCCAGTGGATTGACGTTGACGAGCTCCAGCGTGCGGATCAGCAGCAGCACCAGCCGCCGCTTGCGAATCTTCGCCGTCACCCAGATCGCCGCTTCGTTCATGTTGCTGGCCGGCGCCAGCATTCTCATCAAGACCCTGCTCACGCTGCAGCAAACCCAAACCGGCTTCGACACGCATCGTGTTCTGGCGGTGGACGTGCCCGTGATGTCGTATGGAAAAACTCCCGATCAGATCATCAACTTCTATCGCGAAGCCATTCGCCGCATCAGCGAATTGCCCGGTGTGGATCGCGTCGCCCAGGGCACGTCTGTCCCCTGGCGTGATGCCGGCATCTATGGACCGGGCATGCAGTTTTCCGGCGAGGGCCACGTGAAAAGCGCTGGCGAAGAGGATCCCCTCGCCCAGTTCCGGGTTGTCTCGCCGGGCTTCTTCGCTTCGCTCGGTGTGCCGCTGATCGCCGGCCGCGACTTTAACGACAACGACCGGCGCGGCAGTGAGCCGGTGGTGATTATCAGTCAGAGCGTCGCGCAACGCATGTTTCCCGGCCAGGACCCCATCAATCGGCACATCATGTGGACCGATCCGGTGGTGAAGTTCGTCTACATCAGCCAGGGACCTCGCCGCATTGTTGGCGTTGCCGCCGATGTGGATGATGAGCATATCGTCCCGGGTCCGGCTCTCACCATCTATCACCCCTTCGGCCAGATTCCCGACGATACCAGCAAGGAGCTGCCACTGTTTGGCGGCCGGCTGTTTGTTCACACGCACGCCGATCCGCACGCGTTGGTCATCCCAGTCACTCGCATCATCCGCCAGATGTCTTCCGACCAGCCGGTGGAAGGAGCGGCCACGCTGGAAGACATTCGCACCGAAGTACTGACGCCGGACCGGCTGAATACGCTGGTGTTCGGCGGCCTGGCATTTGTGGCGCTGGCGATTGCGGTGATCGGCGTCGCCGGCGTGCTGGCATTCTCGGTCAGCGGGCGAACGCGCGAGTTCGGCATCCGGCTGGCGGTTGGAGCGCAGCCCAGGCATCTGCTGATGGGAGTTGTTACCGAAGGTGCGATGATGGCGATCGTGGGTGTGGTGGCAGGCGCAATCTTCGGATTCGCCCTGACGCGCGTCGCCAGCAGTTATTTCCCATCACTGCAGATGCCGAGCGCGTTGCCGGTCGTTTCCTCGGTAATCGTGTTGCTGGCTGCCGCTGTTATCGCGTCGACGTTCCCGGCAATCCGGGCCGCACGCGTGGACGTCACCGAAGCGCTGCGCGCCGAGTAGCGCAGCGCGGACGGCTTCACGGCATCAACGGGAGTTCACTCCCATGACCACGCGATCATTCACTCTGGCTCGTCTCCGACGGCGTTGGGAAGCGTTCTTGAATCCACGCTTCCCAGAGCGGTGTCTCGCGGGCGACGGTCGCGGCCGCCTGATCGCCATAGAGGTAGAAGCTTAGCGTGACCATGCTCTGGCCGCCGAAGTTGACGGCGCCAAGGGCGGCGGTGCCCGGCCCCGGCTGGTCGAGCCGCAGCAAGGCGTTGTACGGACTCTGGCTGACGTGCTCCACCACACCGCTGAGCGCCGGGACGCCCGCCGCGGCGGTCCAATGCTGGCCAGGGCTCACACCGTTCAGCCCCAATGCCGCGGTCAAAGTTTCCCAAGCCTCCGCTTCGGTTCCCGCGGCGGGGGCCAGCCACTGCGCCATCGCAGAGCGTTGGCCGCGGAAGTGGGTGAGATAGATCTTCAGGATGCGGAAGAAGGCAGGCCAGCCGGATTCGGTGCCTTCCAGTTGGTTGTCCCAGTCGTCGGTGCTGGCGAAGAGGCTATGCACGATGCGGACGACGCAGATGCCTCCCGCGCGCGCCTCGACGCTCCACTCGTCGGCGATGACCGGCGAGCCAGGGACCCAGCCAGGGGCCTCGGCGGCAAACCTCCGCGGCGGATCCCAGGCGGTCACGACGGAACTGGACTCCATACCCGGGCCGAAGTTCAACTTCACCGCAACCGGCTTCCCGTCGCGCTCCTCGAACTCAGCGGGCACGAACCAGGACGAAATACCCGGCCCGGTGGCGATGGCTTGCCAGACTTCCTCCGGCGTGCCGGGGACTTCGACTTCGACCTGGACGGAACGGCGTCCGGAAGCTTCTTTCTTCACGCTCATGATGGCTCCTTGGGATGGGATTTGTGCGGCAGAGGGTGGGCCACGACCACCAGGCGATGCACGCGGCCGCCGGGCGCGGATTCATCGTGGTACTTCGAAACCAGTTTGGTGATGGCGTCGGTGAGTTCGTTGCTGAAAGCCGCCCGGTCGGCCGGCGAGCGGAAGCGAACCTCGGTATCCACCGCCAGGGTCGCCAGGCGTTTGCCCGCCTCTTTCGCACGACGAACCAGATCGCCCACCTCGCGGACGACGCGTGCGCCCAGGGCGATGAGATAGCTCGCGGACAGCCTGTCGATTTCGCGATTGGGATCGGCGGCGACCGGACCCAGGGCGCTCGGCGAAACCACGTAGGAAGCGGCCGTCGCCACCAGCAGCCGTTCGGTCAGGCCGCCCCACTTGCGCTCCTCGGCCAGCCGCACCAGCCCGTGCGCCTCCAGCGCGTGCAGGTGGTAATTGACTTTCTGCCGAGCCAAGCCAACTCGCGCGGCCAACGTCGCCGCCGAGGCGGGCACAGCTAGCTCGGAGAGGAGTCGGCTGCGCATGGGCTCCAAAGCCGAGGTCGCCGCTGCCGGATTATCGATGACCTGGATGTCGAGCACGACGAGATGCTAGCATTGACAATTTTTCTTGTCAAGGATGGCTTCAATGCTTTTTCTTGCCAATTTGCGCACTCGATGTCGATGCCGCAGAATTGTGGTGTTGCGGCGAGGCTCCTCTGCCACACAAGTCGAATGATTTTTCTCCAAGACAACAGCCTCCGAGGAGCCGCAGCATACAAAATGCGCGTTGCTTGATTTAGACTCGCTGCTTAGTTCTGGGTGGGTGGAATGTTTTGGCGCAATTGGCAGGCGGGCCGTGCCGACAGCTGGACGACTTCGCTGAGCATGGCATTGTTCGCGCTGTGCGCGGGCTACGCGATTAATCTGAACAATGGCTACTACAGCCCCAGCGCACTGCTTTGGCTGACGATCAGCCTCGGCTTCTGCCTGCTGGGAATCGCCGTGCCGCGCCTGCGGCTGGTTGAGCTTGCCGGCTCGCGATTGTTAGCCATCGTTCTGGCTGTGGGAACGCTGGTGGAAGGAGCTCTGCTGTTTTCAAAAGGCAAGCCGATTCCAACCATCGCGATTGTGATCCTGTCGTTGCTGGGGCCGCTGCTGCTGTTGCCGCTGGGGCGCTGGCGAATGGTGTTGCTGGCGCTGGCCATCGCATCGTTTCTCTACGGTGGCGTGTTTGCCATCAATCTCATGGATCCGCAGATCGACGTGCTGGACTGGCAGCAGCAAACCTCGGAGGCGCTGCTGGAGGGGCACAACCCGTACGAAATAAAATTCGCGCCGCGCTTTCCGATCCCGCACCTCTACGCCGGAGCGCTGGGCAAAGATGGGAGGCTCATCGTCGCGCCTCCGTATCCGCCGCTTAGTCTGCTGATGGTGGTGCCGGCGTTTGCCGCTGCCGGGGACATTCGCTATGCGCAAGTTTTCGCCATTGCGGTTTCGGCGCTTCTCATGGCGCTCGCCCGGCCGGGGCTCATTGGGACGATGGCAGCGACGCTGTTTCTGCTGACCCCGCGTGTGTTCTATGTGGTGTGGTCCGCGTGGACAGATCCGCTGGCGCTGCTGAATTTTTCTCTGCTCATGTTTTGCGCCTGCCGATGGCGAAAGGGCATGCCTTGGGCCCTCGGCCTGTTTCTGTGCAGCAAACAGACGGCGATCCTGGCGGTGCCTTTGCTGCCTCTGCTGCTGGACGGCCCGGATCTGTGGAGGCAGCTGCGCGGCATGTTGATCAAGGCGGGTATCGTGGTTGCCGCCATCAATCTGCCCTTCCTGCTGTGGAACGCGCGTGAATTTGTGCGCTCGGTCGTATTGTTTCGCGCCCTGCCGCCCTTCCGGCCGAACGCCTTGACCTATCTGGTGTGGATCTACTCCATGACGTGGAAGATCCCGCCAACCTGGGTGGGATTGCCGATTGCGCTGGCCGCGATCGCGCTGGCGCTGTGGAAACTTCCGCGCTCGCCGGCCGCCTTTGCTGCGGGCGCGACCCTGGTGGCCACGCTGTTTTTTGCCTTCAGCAAACAGGCTTTCTGCAATTACTACTACTTCACCATCGCGACCGCATGCTGGTCGATCGCTGCCGCTAAGCCGCCCGATCGCCAGACTAGCGGGCAGGTCGCCGAAGGCTAGCCGCAGTTGAACCAACTGCAAACCGAGAATTGCGACGCAGCAATTTGACTGACCTTCGCTCAGCGCCCTATGATGCACGCATCGTTGTACAACACCGCGCCATGATCGCCACGAAGATCTCGCATTACCGCATCGTCGGCAAGCTGGGGCGCGGCGGGATGGGCGTGGTGTACAAGGCCGAGGACGCCCGGCTCGGCCGGTTTGTCGCCCTCAAATTCCTGCCGAATGACGTCGCGAGCAATCCGCTAGCGCTGGAGCGCTTCCGCCGTGAAGCGCGTGCAGCATCGGCGCTGAATCATCCCAACATCTGCACCATTTACGACATCGGCGAAGAAGACGGCCGCGCCTTCATGGTGATGGAGTTCCTTGATGGCGTGACGTTGAAGCACCGGATTGAAGGCAAGCCGCTCGAAGCTGAACCGCTGCTCGATCTCGCCACCGAGATCGCCGAGGCACTTGATGCAGCGCACAGCCAAGGCATCGTTCACCGCGACATCAAACCGGCAAACATCTTCGTGACCCGCCGCGGCCACGCGAAGGTTCTGGACTTCGGTCTTGCCAAACTCACCACCAAGAGCGCAAGCGAGAGCAGCGACGCACTCGAAACTCTGCCTCCGGATTCGTCCTCCCTGGAGCTGACGACCGAAGGCGTAATGCTGGGGACCGTCTGCTACATGTCGCCCGAGCAGATCAGAGCGAAAGAGGTCGATGGCCGCACCGATCTGTTTTCCTTCGGAGCGGTGTTGTATGAGATGGCGACCGGCAAGATGCCGTTCAACGGTGCGACTTCGGGTGAGATCAGCGGCGCCATCCTGCATCAGCATCCGCAACCGCCCTCGCAGCTCAATTCGCAGGTTTCTCCGCAACTCGAGGCCATCATCAACAAGGCTCTGGAGAAGGACCGCAATCTCCGTTACCAGAGCGCAGCTGAGATGCGGTCGGATCTGCAACGGCTGAAGCGCGATACTGAGAGCGGGCGGTTTGCTCCGACGACTTCGAGCGTGGCAGCGCCGGTCCCGGGTCTGTCCCTTCGACGAAGAATGTGGCTGGTCACTGCGTTGGTTGTTCTCGTTGCCGCGCTGATCGCCGGCGGTCTTTATTACCGCTCGCGGGCGGCGAAGCCGCTCACCGAGAAGGACACGATCGTCCTCGCCGAATTCGATAACAACACGGGAGACGCGGTTTTCGATGACACGCTGAAAACGGCGCTGAGTGTCTCGTTGCATCAATCGCCATTTCTGAAAGCGCTTTCGGATAGCCAGGTCGCATCCACATTGCAATTGATGGCCCGCCCACCCGGCACCAAGCTGACCGCCGACGTTGCTCGCGAAGTGTGCTTGCGCGCGAACAGCAAAGCCTACATTGCCGGATCCATCGCACGGCTGGGCAGCGATTATGTTCTCGGACTGAAGGCCGTGAGCTGCCACACCGGAGATGTGCTGTCGCAGGAGCAGGTCACGGCGGCAAGCAAGGAGCAGGTGCTGAGCGCGTTGGGGACGGCTGCGTCCAAGCTGCGCGGTGAGCTGGGCGAATCGCTGGCGACCGTGCAGAAATTTGATGTGCCACTGGTGAGCGCGACCACCTCGTCGCTGGAAGCGTTGAAGGCTTACAGCCTCGGCCGCAAAGTGTTCAATCAGTCGGGAGCCACGGCAGCCTTGCCGTATGACGAGCGCGCCGTGCAACTCGATCCCAACTTCGCTCTGGCGCAGATGTCGGTCGGCGCGGACTACTGGACATTGGGCGAGGTTGGCCGCGCCAGCGAGTACTTTACCAAGGCCTTCCAGTTGCGCGAGCACGCCAGCGAACGCGAGCGGCTGATCATTGCCGCCAACTACTTCCGCAATGTGACCGGAGAACTGGATAAGGCGGTCCAAATCTACCAGGAATACATCGAGAGCTATCCGCGAGGCTACGAGGCTTACATCAATTTGAGTCTTGCTTACCACGAGCAGGGGCAGCATGAAAAAGCCGTCGAGATCACGAAACGGTTGCTGCAAGCCGATCGCGACGAGAGCGCAGCCTACGTGAATCTGGCGAACTATCTGATGGCGCTGCAGCGCTTCGATGAGGCGCGATCGGTGATCAGCGAAGCTCAATCGCGAAAGATGGACGATGCGGTATTTCACAATGCGCTTTATGCTCTTGCCTTTCTCAGCGGCGACTCGGCTGCCATGGCGGAGCAGTTGGCCTGGTTCGCCAAACAACCGGAATACGCCAACTATGGGCTCGCGCTGGCGTCGGACAGTGCTGCCTACTACGGCCATGTCATCAAGGCGCAGGAATTGAACGATCGAGCGGTGGAAGCCGCGCTGCGGGCTGACTACAAGGAAAACGCCGCGGTTTATATGGCTAATGCGGCGCTTCAGCAGGCAGCCTTCGGATTCGTGGAGGACGCACGGCGATCGGCAGCGCGCGCCTTGGAAATCGCTCCCACCAGCGCCGGTGCAGCGGCGGAAGCAGCCTTGGCGTTTGCGATGGCGGGTGATGCGGCAAAAGCGGAAGCGTTGGCAAAGAGCCTGGATGAACGCTACCCGCTGGACACGCAGATGCAGTCGCTGTGGCTGCCGGCAATTCGAGCGCAGCTCGATCTGCAACGCAACGATAGCAGCGGCGCGATTGCTCTGTTGCAAGCCGCACTTCCGCTGGAGTTCGCCAACATTAATTTCTTGAACAATCTTTCCTGTCTGTACCCGACCTACCTTCGCGGAGAGGCTTTTCTTGCGGCGGGACAAGGCAGTGCGGCCGCGACTGAGTTCCAGAAGATCATCGACCACAGCGGCATGGTGTGGAACTGCTGGACAGGAGCGCTGGCGCATCTTGGTATCGCGCGGGCGAATGCGTTACAGTCGAAAACCTTGCAAGGCGCTGAAGCTGATGCAGCCCGCACTCGCGCGCTCGCCGCTTACAAAGAACTTCCTCGCACTGTGGAAAGACGCCGATCCCGATATCCCCATCTACAAACAAGCCAAAAGCGAATTCGAGAGGTTGCAGTAGACAGCGACAGCGGCAAACCGCCGTCATGTTAGACAAGTATTCTCTCCATCAGAATCGCTTGGTCGTGATCCTGAATTGCGGCGAACACTTTCCTGTCTTCGTAGATGAAATCCTGGTAGGAGACGCTGAAGCGCTCCACAAAAGCGTTCTTGCGAAAGATGTGCTGCGAGACTCGCCCCGTGGCTTCGGTTAGTGCGATGCGATAGCCCATCTGAACCGCGTTCTCGATGCACGCTTTCACAACTTCCTGCCCAACTCCACGGCCGGCAAACTGGCTATCAACTCCCAGCATGAAGAGATGAAGATACTGGCCAGGCGCAATGGTCTTCCCACTGCGGAATTGCTCATCCAAATTGTCCAACATCGACAGGATGGGGAGAAGTTTCGTGCTGACCTGGCCGGGATCTGTGGCCGGAGGTGTTGCGAAATCGTCAGACAGCATGACTCCGGCCAGCTCTCCCGTGTCCTTGCTCCGCGCGATAACTGTAAGTCCGTCCGGAATGACATTGGGCACAATCAGCTGAAGAAATTGTTCCATCTCTTCGAACGATAGCGCCATCGCCACCGCCGGTGGATCGGATTCGCTGAACACGTGTGCCAGCAGACGGACAACCTCCTCAGAGTCGGCCAACTTCGCTACGGTGTAGTCCAGAGGTTGCATATCATTTGGCCGCATCGGATCAGTCGCAGCCTGGCTTGTGGGGGGTTTGAGGATAATAACTAGCGTTGGCCGGGGAGTCCAGTAGTTTTGCACACGCAACGCACATGAGCATCTTTGCCCTAGTCTTTGTCGCAAGCGCGCGCTGGCGCGCGGTTTCGAAAGCGTCAGTGAAACTCTGATTAGTTCTATCAAGGCGCTCAGCGGCTAAAGCCGCAGTGATTTTGCTGAGCTTGCGGACGGCCTGAAGAGAGTGTGTCGCGGCTCGAACCGCAGATCCCTCGGTCGGGCTGAAGCCCTCGGTCGGGATGACAAAAAAAGAGGGAGCCGGGGACGTCCGCCTGAAGGCCCGTCCCCGTCAAACTCGGACCTAATCCAGAGTGTCTTCAGTGATCAGTACGTAAACGCTTGAAGCTCGGTTACGCCAGAGTCAGGACCGTTCACGTACCCGGATCGAAGACTGGGGTTCAGCGCAATGTACGTCGCAACCACATTGAACGTATTCGAGAAGCTGAATCCGTTGATGGTTACCTGCAGGTTCCCATGTATGTCGTAAACGTAGATGGTGCTGCCGCTGGGAGCCGAACTGGAAGTGGGCTGAGCGATCAGGAAAAGCTTGTGGACGGAATCGAACTCGACATCGGCGCCGCTAAACTGCTGCTGCCCACCTGACCCCGGCAGCGTCACCGTGAAACCGGTCTTGGTGCTGAGGTTGTAGAACTCGACCGCCGCGTCATCTTCGGTGTCGGTACAGAAGATGCCGTCGGCTGCATCGACAGCGATGCCGTTGACAAAGCCAAACCCGATCCCCTCAAACTCCGAGAACGTGCCCGCAGTAAGGTCAACCACGCCAATGACGGGCCGGGTACCGAACGCTCCGGTCCCTCCGCCCAGGATCGCCTGATTGTTCGCGCTGTCGTAGCCGATGGGCGGTGGCACGCTGGCGAAGTTCGTCGAGTCGGGAATCATGACGACGGGACCGAAGGTATTGTTGGCAACGTTCGAGCTGAAGACGTAGGGGATGAAGTTGTCGCTGTTGTCGTAAGCGAAGACTGCGACGTTGGGCACGCCCTGGTTGTGGCTCACGCCGCCCGGCATGATGATGTGTTGCGCTCCGATCGGCGGAGTCCAGGCGCCATTCACCTTATTCAGGGAGAGCGGATTCAAAGTGCCGAAGGTACGGCGGCTGACGAACTGGTGCGACACGATCTCGTGCTCGAACAGTCCAACACTGCTGCCGACCACGCCCATGGTAATGAAATCATCTTGCGTATTCGACGGTTGTGGAAACTGCACCACGTCGAGGATTTTGCCGGTCGCCTGGTCAAAGGTTTCGACTGCGGCCAGCACATTTCCGTTGTTCAGGATCTTGGCCTCCGCCAGCAGGCCTTCCGTACCGTTCTGATCGATATCATAGCCAAAAATCTGTCCGCCAAACTGGCTGTGAACCAGGACGCCGGTTGGTCCGGCAGAAAGATTGGGGTGAAATTCGTTGGTTTGTCCGAAGGCCGCCGCGCTGCAAAGAACCAGCAAAGCCAGGCAGAAAAAGAGCGAGCAGGCTATGACACAAGGGCGCGAGCTAGTCGAGCCGTTCCGTGAGGGGCGCATTTTCAATGTCTCCAAGTTATGAGCTGATTCCCGCTTACTGCGGGTTGACTCGGCAATCCTAGGCTGGATGCGGCCTGCGCGTGTCACGATTTCGTCAAAGATTTGTGAAGCCTGTGTAGCGTTCCTCACTAAGTCTTACTATTCGACTACGGCTACGACGGTTCTTCAAAGTACAGCGCGGGGGTTGTGCCCAAGAGCTTCCGGAACATTGAAATGAAAGCGCTCGGCGTGCTGTAACCAGCTTCCAGTGCAACCTGCGTGACCGGCGCTTGGCTGGCCAGAAGCCTGACCGCTTGCATCAGGCGAAGCTGCTGGCGCCATTTGCCAAACGTCATCCCGGCTTCCTCCAGGAACAGCCTCTCCACCGTCCGCTTACTGGCGCCGGCTTGTTTGCACAACTGCGCCAGAGTTCGGGTGCTACTGGGGTCGGTCAGCAGCGTAGCAGCGACGCGGCCCGCTCGGGGATCGGAAAGATGGGGAAGCTGCAGAGGAACCGTCCGGATGGCTTCGAGTTGATCGACGATCGCATCGATCAGGTGGCGCTGCCTGGCTACCGTCTTTCTTAGGGTGTGAAAGCCGCACGCGTGGAGGATCAACTCGCGCAGCAGCGGCGACACGTTGACGACACAACATTCACGCGGCAAAGTCCGCGCCAGCCGCGGCTTCAGATAGAGCGTCCGCATTGCGACCTTGCCTGACATGGAAATGCTGTGCGGTACCGACGCCGGAATCCATACCGCGCGCAGGGTTGGCACAACCCAGATGCCCGCAGCCGTCAGGACAGTCATTACTCCCTGCGAGGCGTACACCAACTGGTCGCGATCATGGAAGTGCAGAGGAATAACGTGTCTTGCCGGGTAGTCGTGCATCAGGGTGGTGATGTTCGATTGCCGGTCGGGCAGCGGCTCGAAGATTGCGTTTTGTCGCTTTTGCGACATTTATTGCCACAATATCGAAAGTGCGCAGAACTGGCAAGCCGCTAAGCTGGCAATCAGTGAAGTGATCGTGGGTGAGGACATTGAACCGCTTACATCATTGGCTTTGCCGATCCGCGCGATGGCAGCAGACCGTCCAGCAGCGAGTGCCATGGACCGTCTCAGCCGCCGAGTTGGGAAATGCCGTGCTGGAACTGGGACCCGGGCCCGGGCTTACAACCGATCTGCTGCGACAGAAGGTAGATAGCCTGACCGCAATCGAAATTGATCCTGCGCTGGCGGCGGCGTTGGAGTCGCGACTGCGCGGCAGCAACGTCCGCGTCGTGGTGGGCGATGCTACAGCGATGCCCTTCGCCGATCGGCAGTTCTCCGGCGTTGTTTCCTTCACTATGCTGCACCACGTGCCTTCGCCTGCGTTGCAGGACCGGCTCTTCGCCCAGGTCTGGCGAGTTCTGCAGCCCGGCGGAATTTTTGTGGGCAGCGACAGCTTACAAAACTGGCGAATGCGGCTGATTCACCTCGGCGACACGCTCGTCCCTGTCGATCCGGACACGGTTTCGGCGCGGCTTGCGGCGGCCGGATTTGAGGTGCTGGAAGTCGAGAAAAACTTCCGAGCCTTTCGCTTTCATGCGCGACGGCCGGCACGCGGGTCGGACCTGCCAGCCCATCTGCGCAATTCGACAGATCAGATTTTCGAAACTCTCAACTAACGCTTTCCTGAGAAGGGGAGCCCGACATTTTGATCGCGGAGGAATTACATCATGCAAGAAGGCAAAACTACTCGGCGCTTGTGTTGGCGTGGAAGTTTGCTGTTCCTGGCTGTGTTGGCAATCTACTTTGGATCGGCCAGCCCTTCCTTTGCGGCGGCGAACTCTGGCGCGTGCGCAACCGATCCGCAGAGCCGCCAACTGGATTTCTGGCTCGGCAACTGGACCGTCACCGCTCCTGGCGGCTCGAGCAGCGCTACCAGCAAGGTGTCCCTCGCGCTGGATCAATGTCTGGTGGTGGAGAACTGGGACGGTGGACGAGGCCATTCCGGCGAGAACATGTTCGCTTACAGTCCGGAAGAAAAAGCCTGGTACGGCATGTTCGCAGACAACACGGGTCGGGTACACGTGTTCAGCGATGGCCAGGTTGCGTCAGGGATAGCTGAGTTCCGCGGCGCCAGCCACGGCCCCAACGGAGAGAGCGTATTGAACCGAGTGAAAGTAACCCGGTTGAATCCGAACAAGGTCGAGCAGACTTGGGAAAAATCCACCGACAACGGCGCCAATTGGAATGTCGTGTTCCGCGGGGAGTATTCGCGAGCCAATCCCTAAAGCGACGCCCGGAAGGTACTCGTAGCGAGTCAACATGAAGATCAAAAGCTTGCTATTCATTCTCGTGGTCTTGTTGCTGGCAGCACGCGGTCTCGATGCACAAGCTGCTCCAGACAGTGCTCTGCTGGTGCTTGCCAATGACGACAACGCACTGCTTATCGTCAACCCTGCCAGCTTGAAAGTTACTGCCAAATTGCCGGTCGGTCCTGATCCGCACGAAGTGATTGCCTCGGCTGACGGAACGACTGCATACATTTCTAACTTCGGCGGCGGTGCCTACAACACGCTCACCGTGGTTGATCTCGCTGCGAAAAAAGTCTTGCCGGCCATCGATCTCGGCGCTCTGCGCGGCCCGCACGGACTGGCGTTCGTAGGCGGCAGGGTATGGTTTACGGCTGAGGCTGCCAAGGCCATCGGCAGCTACGATCCCGCAACCAAGAAGGTCGATTGGATCATGGGCATCGGGCAAAATCGTACTCACATGATCTACGTTTTCCCCGATCTCAACCAAATTGTCACTACCAACGTCAGTTCCGCCAGCGTCAGCATCGTGGAAAAGATCGGCGGTGGTGCGGCGTCGGGGCCGTCGAGTGGAGACTGGAGCGAAACTGTCGTTCCCGTCGGTCGCGGGTCGGAGGGATTTGACGTGTCTCCCGATGGCAAGGAAATCTGGGTTGCCAACGCCGACGACGGAACGGTCTCGATCATTGATGTGGCGAGCAAAAAGGTCATCGACACTCTGGCCGCCAACGTCAAGGGAGCGAATCGGCTGAAGTTTACCCCAGACGGCAAGCTGGCGTTGATTTCGAGCCTTAGCAAGCCTGACATCTTCGTTCTCGACAGAGTTACCCGAAAACAGGTGAAGCTCATAAAAGTGGGAGATGGCGCTGCCGGAATTCTTATGCAACCTGACGGGTCGCGCGCCTACGTGGCCTGCTCGCCTGACGGGTACGTCGCCGTAATCGATTTGCGTTCGCTCGAAGTTGTGGGCCGCATCGAAGCCGGGCAGGGACCCGACGGGCTCGCCTGGGTCGGCCACTAGGAAGGGGTTGCCATGCGACGAAAACCACTTTGGCTGACCGTGTTCTTTGCCGATTTGCGCTTCGGAGCCCGCATTCTCAAGCGCAATCCCGCCGTGGCCGTCGTGGGTGTGCTCACGCTGGCGCTTGGCATTGGCGCTAATACTGCGATGTTCAGTTTGCTGCATGCCGTACTGTTGCGGCCATTGCCTTATCGCGATCCCGGCCGGCTGGTTTGGGCCTCGCAATACGCGCCACGCCTCGATGCAACGCAGGTCCCGGCTGGAACGTTCGTCGCCTGGCGCGCCGAGAATCGATCCTTCGAGGACTTGGCTGCCTATGACGATCACCTCTGCGACGGCAACCTCACCACTGGCGCCGAACCGGTTCGGCTGGACCGCTGCGCCGAGGTGAGTGCGAATTTCTTTTCCCTGCTTGGAATACAGCCTGCCTTGGGACGCAGTTTTTCTCCTCAGGAAGACTCTCCCGGAGCACATGGGGTCATGATTCTCAGCGATGGCTTCTGGCGGCGTCGCTTTGGATCGAATCCCAATATTCTCGGCAAGTCGCTCCGCCTGGACAACACGGAGTACACCGTCGTTGGCATCTTGCCGGCGAACTTTGTCTATCCCAGCCAGCTCCAGCCGGATGCCTTCGTGCCGCTTCCCCTTCCAACCAAGCCTGATTGGACCGAGCGCGAGAGCGATGACATGAGCGTGGTCGCGCGCCTGCGACAGGGTGTCCCATTGCAGCAGGCAAGGGCGGAGCTGCAGACCATCACGCAATCGCTTGTGCCGCAATATCCGCAGGCTGTGGCTGAGAAACTGGCGGGTGCGGAGGTGCAACTTCTGCCGCTCCACCAGCGGCTTGTAGGCGATACTCGTCCGGCTCTGTTGCTGTTGATGAGTGCAGTGGGGCTGGTTCTGTTGATTGCCTGCGTCAATATAGCGAACCTTCTGTTGGCACGGGCGGCGGCGCGACAGAGGGAATTTGCGGTGCGCTCGGCGTTGGGAGCAGCGCGCGCCCGCATCATGCGGCAACTGCTGACGGAGGGCTTGCTTCTCGCCGCTCTGGGATCGGCGGCGGGGCTGCTGGTAGCTTGGGGCACGCTGGATGTCGTGCGCCTTCTGCGACCGGATACTCTTGCCTACTTCGGTGATGTGCACCTGAGTGGCGCTGCTCTCGCTTTCACTCTCCTGGTTTCGCTGGTGACGGCCATTGTGTTCAGCCTGGCGCCGGCCCTTGTCGCTTCTCAGACGAGTGCGCGTTTTGCTTTGCACGAAGCAGGAGGAAAAAACACGGCCGGCCCTGCCCGGCAGAAGCTTGGCAGCGTGCTGGTCGCCGCAGAGTTGGCATTCGCATTTCTCCTGTTGATGGGCGCGGGCCTTATGCTTCGCACCTTCGCTAACCTGCGCGCGGTGAGCCCAGGTTTCAATCCACAAAATGTGCTGACCGTTCAGGTCACGCTGACGGAAGCAAAATATCCCGATCTCGCCCAGCGTAAGGCTTTCTTCGATCAGTTGCTCGCTGCCGTGCAGGCAACACCGGGAGTGGAATCGGCCGGCGGCACCACAGTCCTGCCCTTCTATTACGGTTTCTCCAGCCCGGTGAAGATCACCCTCAAAGATCGTCCGTCGCTGCTGGCGGATCAGTCGCCATCGGTGCCTCGTGTCGCACGTCACGCCGGATTATTTTTCCGCGATGCAGGTTCCACTTCGCGCTGGGCGTTTCTTCACCACGGAAGATCGTCCGGGAGGTTTGCCGGTTGCCATCGTGAGCCAGGAGTTTGCCGGCCGCTTCTTCGCGGGAGCTGATCCCGTCGGACAGCATTTGAACTTTCGGCCGGCTAGCAATTTGCCGGAGCGCGAGTTCACCGTCATTGGAGTTGTGGGCGACGTCCGCTACATCGGATTGGATCGCCAGCCGGTTCCCGTCGTCTTTACTTCGACAGACCAATTCCCTGCCTCAGCGTTGACTTTGGCGGTGCGAACCAGGATCGCGCCGGAGAGTCTCACCGCTGCAATTCGTCGCGAGGTGCAGAACCTCGATCCGGAACAGCCGATCTATCACGTGGCTACCATGGAACAACGAGTGGCGGATTCGGTCGGCCCGCAGCGCTTTGATGCTTCGCTACTGGCGCTGTTCGCGGCTGTCGCTCTCCTGCTGGCTGTAGTCGGGATCTACGGGGTCATGTCGTATTGGGTCACGCAAAGGACGCACGAGATCGGCGTCCGCGTTGCCCTGGGCGCACAGCGGCGGCAGGTTCTGCGACTCGTTCTCGCGCGCGCGGCATGGCTCACACTCGCCGGACTCGCCGTTGGTCTAGTGGGGGCATTGGTCCTGGCACGCTCGCTGAGCGGCTTGCTCTTTGGGGTCAGGCCCATTGATCCGCTCACTCTTCTCGCTGCATCTGCTGCCTTGGCCGGGATTGCTCTCGTCGCCAGCTGGCAACCTGCCCTCCGCGCCGCGGGTGTCGACCCTATGGTCGCCTTGCGCTACGAATAGACGCTGCGATCCTTACGATTGGCTCGGCTCAACGCTCATGTCGATTCCCGGGTGGAGCTGCTGGTTGCGTGGGACAACAGTAACGGCGGAAGTGCGAGTGCGAAAGCGAGCAGAAAAGTTTTCATCGGCTGCCTGGAGCTCTGCGCCGGCGCTGTCGAGACTGCGGCAGTCTGTCGCGTCACCGTTGTGCGAACAACATGTTCCTCGGTCTCGTCCCGGCCCGGCCAGATCCGCAAATTCATCTCGGGTGAGAATACCGCCGGATTCGGCGTCAGGAGGCCGCTGGGACGATTTGCCATAGCTGTGGTCGGTCTTGTGCCGGTCGTCGAAATTAGACCCTGTGCTCATGGAGCACAAGCAGCTCTAGTGACAGCGGGCACAGCGGTTGCCCCACATCCCGCGCCTTCGAGCCCATGGGTGGCGTCATGCAGCATGAGACAGATCTGATAATTATCCCGGGTGGAGCGCCGCTTCAGCGGTGCAGTCGGGTCCGCCTGGTGAGCGAGGTTCTAAGGCAAAAACAAGCGCCTTTTGAAGATTAACAACCTGTGCGCGGATGGGAACTTCTCGGGTGCCCTACTCATTCGCGGGTTTCGAATCAGTGGGTGTCCGACAGCTGATCTCATCGCGGTTTCCCGCTCTATACTGAAAACGTGCTTCCAATCGCACTCTGGCTCCTGGCTTCTACTCTCTTCGCGCAGACTCCACCTGCGCAACTTCAAACCGGAGTCATCCTTCCCCATCAGACCTGCGCAGCCACGCCCGACGAGAGCTACGCTCTCTACCTGCCGTCGCGCTACTCTCCCGACAAGCGCTGGCCCATCGTCTACGTCTTCGATCCCAACGGCTGGGGCGATGTTCCTGTGAAGGCGATGAAGGATGCCGCCGAGCGTTACGGCTACATCGTCGTCGGCTCCAATAATTCGAAGAACGGATCGTGGAAGATCGAAGGCGATGCTGCCAAGGCCATGTGGGATGACACCCACGCCCGGCTCGCCATCGACGATCATCGCGTCTATTTCGCCGGATTCTCCGGTGGCGCTCGCGTCTCTGCCGTCCTTGCCCAGCGCTGCAAATGTGCGGCAGGCGTGCTCCTGGACGGCGCGGGCTTCGGCACCACACCTCCGTCGCGGGACAACTCCTTCGCCGTTTTCTCCGCCGTCGGAATTTACGACTTCAACTATCCCGAGCTCTCCGAGCTCGACGATAAACTCGAGCAAGCCGGCTTTCCCCACGCCCTCCGTCACTTCGACGGTTCTCACCAGTGGCCGCCCGCAAGCGTCAACGATGAAGCTTTCGCGTGGTTCCAACTGATTGCCATGAAGCAGAACCGCGCAGCTCGTGACCAGGCTTTCATCACGCAGCAGAAGAACGAGGCCATCGCTCGTGCGAAAGCTCTCGAACAATCTGGCCAGATGTACGAAGCCTGGCGTGAATACCGCCAAGCCGCCGCGACCTTCGACGGTCTTACCGACTCAGCCGACCTTCAGAAGGCGGCTGCTTCGTTGGCGCAACAGAAAGCTGTACGCGAGGGAGCTAAGCTCGAAGCGCAGGAATTTCAAGAGCAGAATCAGCTCACCAGCCAAATCTACTCGGGCTTAGTTGCTATGCGTGACCATCCGGTCCGCCCCTTCGGAGCCTCCGCCGCCGAATAGCCAATCGTCCAGCGCTCCGCAGCCACGCAGCGAACTGGGCGCGTCGCACGACAACACCGCCGGCCCCTCCGACACCTTTCATCAAGTCGAACAGCAGATCATCGATCTGCGCCAGCGCGCGGCGTCAGAGAAGAAAGAGGATAAGGTCCGCGCCTACCGTCGCGCCCTCATGGGAGTTTTTATTGGCGGCGGCCAGTTTGGCGACGAGGCTGTCACCGCCAAGAATTATCCGCTTGCGAAGCAATATTATCTGCTCGCTATCGACGCCATGCCCGATAGTGCCGGGGCTCTGGTGAACCTCGCAACCGCCCAGGAGCTCGAAGGCGATCGCAAAGCCGCGCTGGAAACGCTGCGTCGCGCCAAGGAAAAATCCAAAGATCCCGCGGCGTTTTCGTTCTGGCTCAACAATGAGCCCTCCTTCGACAAGCTGCGCGACGACCCTCAATTCCGCGCGCTCGCTACTCCGTGACCAGTTACTGCGCCACGCCACCCGCCGGAACATTCTCCATGACGTATCGCGCGATCAAACTGTAGATGTGATACGAGGTGCCCGGCCCCTCCGAGATCGAATGCGTGCGATTGGGATAGTCCATCATGTCGAATGGCTTGCCCAGCTCAACCAGCCGGTTGATCAACAACTCCGTTCCCTGAAAATGCACGTTGTCGTCGCCCGATCCATGCACTACCAGCAGCTTGCCATTGAGGTCCTGCGCGAAGTTGATCGCCGAGCCATCGTGATATCCCTTGGCATTCTGCTCCGGCAGTCCCATGTAGCGTTCCTGGTAAATGGTGTCGTAGTGCCGCTGATCGGCGACCGGCGCCACCGCGATTCCTGCCTTGAACAATCCCGGATAGCGAAACATCATGTTCAGCGTATTCGATCCGCCGCCGCTCCAACCCCAGATCGCCAGGCGCGATGAATCGATGTACGGCCGCTCCTTCGCCAGCTCGCGAATCGCCGCCGCCTGCTGCACCGACGACAACACGCCCACATCGCCGTACACGCTCTTGCGCCAATCGCGTCCCTTCGGCGCGGGCGTGCCTTGGTTGTCGAAGCTCACCACCAGATATCCTTGCCGCGCAATCAGCTCATCAAACAGCCGTCTCGACCCACCCCAGGAATCGACTACCGTCGTGGCCGCGGGTTCTCCATAGATGTAAACCAGCACCGGATATTTTTTCTTAGGATCGAAGTCCGGCGGCTTGATCATCCATCCATCCAACTTCACGCCATCGCCGACTGGCACCTGGAAGAACTCCGTCGGCGACGAAATCAGCTTCTTGCGCTTTGCCCGCGAGCGCCTGCGTTAGCCTCCAGCACGCGAATCACTTTGTGATCCGGCAGGCTTACCAGCTCCGTCACCGTCGGACGATCGATAGTCGACATGGTATGAAAAGCCCATTTGCCGTTCGGCGAGATGTCGTACCCGTGCGCACCCGGCTGATTCGCCGGCGTCACTCGCTCCGGCGATCCGCTGCCATCCAGGCGCGAGCGGTACAAATATCTGCGAACCGCGTCATCCGGCGAAGCGATGAAGTAGAACCATCCTCCGGCATCGTCCACCGCCGTCTCGGAAATCACATCGCCGGAAAACTTCGTGATGAGCGTCGGCTGGCCATTCGCGCGAGAAACCACATAGGCGTGCCGCCAGCCGTCGCGCTCGCTCAGATACACCAGCCCTTTGCCGTCCTGCACCCAGTCCAGCGATCGCACATAATCCACCCACGCTGCATCTTTGTCTTCAAACAACGTCCGCACGGCGCCCGTTTGCGCATTCGCCATCAGAACCTGATTCGTATTCTGCAACCGGTTCAGATATTCCAGGATCAGCTCGTTCGAGTTCTTCGCCCATTCCATGCGCGGCACATAGTGTTGGCGCGGATCGCCCGGCAGCTCCATCCACTTCGTCGCTCCGCCCTGCGCCGGCACCACACCGACCTTCACCGCCGAATTCGTCGTGCCCGGCTGCGGATACGGATACGTCGTCACCACCGGATACTCTTCCTTCGTATCGTTGATGAGTGAGTACTCGCCCACGCCCGTCGTATCGAACTGCCAATAAGCAATCGACTGGCTGTCGGGACTCCAGCGAAACGCATCGCGCAGGCTCAGCTCTTCTTCCGTCACCCAATCCGTCGTGCCGTTGATCAGTGTCTTCGAGCCATCCTGCGTCAGCGCGCGAATCTGATCGGTCGCCAGGTCCTGCACGTAGATGTTGTTGGCCCGCACAAAGCCCACGCTCTTGCCGTCCGGCGAGAACTTGGCAAACATCAGCGTCGACTCGGGAGCATCGCCGCCCAACTTCTTCAAGTGCCCGCTGGCTAAATCCAGAACCCAGTAATCGCCGCGCGTATTCAGCCGCCAAACTTTCTTTGTGTTGGTGAAGATCAGCAGCTGCTTGTTGTCTGCCGACCAGGAATAATCGTCGATCTTCATCGCTGCGGCGCCGGAAGCCGGCCGCAACTTCTCGGCAGAAACCAGCACCGTGCGCTTGCCGGTCGCGGTCTCATACTCCACGATGTCCTGCCCGTCCTTTACCGTAGTCGAGGGCTCGACCGTCGTGTACTTCGCTCCCTGGTCAAGCCAGCGCGCCGGCCCAAATCGCTTCGAATCGTACTCATGCTTATTGAAGATGGCGTTGAGCGTGGTTGAGAGTTCTTGCGCCTGCAGCAAACCGCTCAAGCACACCGCAAGCACGCAAGCGCAGGAAAGACGAGCAGCAAGAGAATGTTTAGAAATCATTGTTGAGTGGCTCTTTGTGATTGAACGTCACGTGGCCTTGAAAATTCTAGTGTGTCCTAACCATCACCGCAATCCACGGGCTCGATTGGTAAGGGGTCAGCTTGAGATTTTGTCCAACCGATGTTGGGTGGAGCACCGCTTCAGCGGTGCAGTTGAGAATAAGAGTAAGGCAGTCGGCCTTAGCCCCTGCGGTAACCGTTCGCACCGTTCACCTCAGCGGCTGAAGCCGACTTCATTAAGTTGTAGCGTCACGCCTCAAAGGCGTGCTCCACCCACCGCGGGAATCCCTCCAACTCTGCTTTTCGTGGCGAGTGGCATGTTTCCTGAGACAGCCCGCTGTCGCGGCTCCCCGGTTGTATGATATTGCTCCGGCAGGAGGCTATTTTGACCAATCGACGGCTCGCTTCGCACCTGCTTTGTTTCTCGTTAATAACGGTTCTCGTCGCTACCGTTGCCGCGTCGACCACCCCGCGGGTTGCCGATCTCACCGCCTCCGACGGCACCAAGCTGAAGGTCTCCTACTTCTCTGCCGCCAAACCGGGTCCCGGAGTTCTCTTGCTGCATCAATGCAACCGCCAGCGCACCATCTGGGATGGGCTGGCCCAGCAGCTGTCCGCAGCCGGAATCAACGTCCTTACCCTTGACCTTCGCGGTTATGGCGAAAGCGGCGGCAAGCCGTTCGACAAGCTGACACCAGACGAGCAGGGCGCGGTCCGCGCGAAGTTGCCGGGTGATCTCGAGCTTGCATTCCAATATCTGCTGGCGCAGCCGGGCGTCGACAAGAGCATGATCGGCGTAGGCGGCGCCAGTTGCGGCGTCGACAATTCCGTGCAGCTGGCGCTCCGTCATCCCGAAGTGCACTCGCTGGTGCTGCTCTCCGGACCCACCGACTACAACGGACGGCAGTTCCTGCGCAGTTCAAAAGCTGGACCGGTCTTTCTCGCCTACGCCGATGACGACGAGTTTCCGGACAGTCCCTTGACCATCCAGTGGCTCTACGTCATGACCGCCAATCCGGAGAAGAAGCTGGTTCACTACGCCAACGGCGGCCATGGTGCGGACATCTTCCATGCACATCCCGAGCTCATGAGCGCCATCACCGACTGGTACGTGACCACCTTGATCAAAACTCCGGGGCACGCTCCGGCAACTCAGGACACCGTCGCCATGTCGGAGCAGGTTCGCGTGCTCAACCTGATCGACACTCCCGGCGGTCCGCCAAAGGTAGCAACCATGCTGGCCGAGGCGCGCCAGAGGGATCCCAAAGCGGTGCTGTTTCGTGAGGACCTGGTCAATACCATGGGATACGAGCGCATGGGCATGGGCGATTTACCAGCGGCCATCGCCATCATGAAGCTGAATGTTGCCGCTTATCCCAATTCAGCCAACGCTTACGACAGCCTCGGCGACGCTTATATGACGGCAGGATTGCGCGACCTGGCCTGGCAAAGCACGATGAAGTGTCTGCAATTGTTGCCGACCGACACCACCGATCCACCGAAGCAGCGCGATGGCATCAAGGCCAACGCCGAGTTCAAGCTCAAACAACTGGGCGACATGTCGGAGTAACGAAACCGCCGCGCGCCTGCCGTGTCTATTGCAAAAAACCGCTTTCGAAAAACGCAGGAATAGCAGGCGCGATCGAGCCTCAGCAAACATGTCTAGCCTCGGTTTGGTATAGAGTGTTATCCCGAATAATGGAGATCGTTCTGTGACCCTTTCATCTCTCTCTCGTCGCCGCACGGCCGCAGTTCTAGCGGTCTTGGCAACCATTCTTCTCGCTCTGGCGCCGGCCTATGCGCAGAGCTCGGCAGGTCCGCAGCCGGCGCCGCTGCCTCCACCCATCGTTGCTCCCGCCGACACGCCTTATCCCGGCACACTTACGCTCATGGTCGATGCCACCAACATCAACGATCGCATCTTCAACGTTCACGAGACAATTCCCGTCAAGGCAGGCAAGCTGGTGCTGCTCTATCCCGAATGGCTTCCCGGAACGCATTCGCCATCGAACTCAGCCGTTAATTTCGCAGGCTTGGTGCTGACGGCCAATGGCAATCGCGTCGAGTGGGTGCGCGATCAGGTCGACATGTATGCCTTCCACGTCAACGTGCCCAAGGGTGTCACTTCGCTGGAAGCCAACTTCCAGTATCTGGCTCCCATCAACCCGAAGCAGGGTCGCATCTCGTCCAAGTTCGCCAATGTGACGTGGAATAGCACTCTTCTTTATCCTGCCGGCTACTTCTCGCGGCGCATCACATTCTCAACTTCCATTCGCCTGCCCGAGGGCTGGAAGTTCGCTTGCGCGCTGGAAACCAAGTCTCAGGATGGCAACCTGGTCGAGTTCAAAGACACCACGTTGAACACGCTGATCGATTCGCCGCTCTACGCGGGCGTTAATTACAAGCGAGTCGATGTCTCCACCGGCCCTGACAATCAGGTCTTCCTCGATCTGTTTGCCGACAAGCCCTCCGACCTTGAGGCCACGCCGGAACAGATCCAATTTCACAAGAATCTCGTGATCGAAGCACAGAAGCTCTTCGCCTCGCATCACTACGATCACTACGATTTTCTGTTTTCGTTGAGCGATGTTGTAAGCGGCAAGGGCCTGGAGCATCATCAGTCCAGCGAAGACGGCTCGCGCGCCAACTATTTCACCGACTGGGCGGCCAACGTTGGCTCGCGCGGGCTGCTGCCCCACGAGTACACCCACTCCTGGAATGGCAAGTTTCGCCGGCCTGCCGATCTTTGGACGCCCAACTTCAACGTCCCCATGCAGAACGATCTGCTCTGGGTCTATGAAGGCCTCACCGATTACTGGGGCAACGTGCTCGTGGCGCGTTCCGGTATGCGCACGCCCGACCAGGCGCGTGACGTCTGGGCCCAGATCGCAGCCAACTTTGAGATCAGCCCGGGCCGCACCTGGCGCTCATTGGACGACACCACCAATCAGCCCATCATCTCGTCACACGGCTCCGTTCGGGAGCAGTGGCCCAGCTGGCAGCGTTCCTACGATTACTATCCCGAATCCGATCTCATCTGGCTCGACGCCGACACGAAAATCCGCGAGCTGAGCGGCGGCAAGAAATCCCTTGATGACTTCGCCAAGCTCTTCTACGGAATCGACAACGGCAGCTATATCACCAAGACCTACAACCTCACCGATCTGATCACCGCGCTGAACACAGTCCAACCCTTCGATTGGGGCGGCTTCTTCCGTGACCGCGTCTACGACGTCGATCCCAAGGTTCCGGAGAATGGTTTCACCCAAGGCGGCTACAAGCTCGTCTATAACGACGTTCAGTCGGAGTGGATGAAGCATATGGATCCCACCCGCGGCGCCAGCTTCGCTACTTCTCTGGGTTTTGACACCGACGGTGAAGGCAAGATTGACGATGTCTGGTGGAATGGCCTTGCCTTCAAAGCAGGCGTTGTTCCCGACATGCAGCTGCAAGCCGTCAACGATCAGAAGTACACCGCGACCGTACTGCGTGAAGCAATCGTGGCCGCGGAAAAGACCAGCAACCCGATCAAACTTTTGCTGAAGAGCGGCGACCAGTTCCTCACCATCAACCTCGACTACCACGGCGGATCGCGCTATCCCCACCTGGAGAGAGTAGAAGGAACGGAGGATCGTCTCGACGCTGTACTGGCGCCCTCAAAATAGCTGACCTTAGTCCTTGCGGATTTGGCTGCCGGCGTTACAATGTCAGCCAATCCGCGAGCACGAGGAGGCTTATGGCCGGTGCATCCGCACTACCTTTTGAGTACGAGATTGAGGTCTCCGGCGACACCACGACCATCAAGTGTCATGGCCGGGTGGTCAGCGACACGGCAGGCGACCTGAAACAGCTGGTCAAGCCAATGATTCCGAAATGCCGCCGCATTGTGCTTGACTTGACTGACGTCGACCACATCGACAGCTCGGGTCTGGGAACTCTGGTGGGACTGAAGTTGTCAGCCGGTGCCGCCGCTTATTGCCATCTGGAGTTCATCAACTTCACGCCACGGGTGAAAGAACTCCTGCATATGACCAAGCTGAACCAAGTGCTCGAGAGCTGAATTAGCGCTTCCGCCTGTTGCCAATAGTGATCCGGCGGAGGACCACACGGAATGCGCGCCACCTTCGGTATCTCGATCCTCCTCGTACTGGCCACGATGGGGTGCCGCTCCCGCTCATCAACGCCAGCCCAGACCGATATCTATCTCTACGAAGACACCCGTCAGCTGGTCAACTTCGTCGACGCGGCTGCTGCTCTGATCGAACAGCGTGGCGCCGGAGCATTCCGCCACTTCGATCACGCGGACTCCATCTGGCGCAACTCTCCCACCTATCTTTTTGTTTATGACACCGAAGGCGTCTGCGTTTGGCATGGAATGAACGGCGAGCTCGTGGGCCGCAACCTTATTTCGTTTCGCGACGCGCTGGGCAAGCCCGTGGTTCAGACCATTGCGGACGTCGGCCGCCGCCCCGAACCCGATGCCAGCGAGTGGATCTTTTATCTGTGGGAGGAGCAAACCGATTTCAATCCGGTATGGAAAAGTACTTATGTGCGCAAAGCAGTCGCTCCGGACGGAAAGGTCTACATCGTCGGCAGCGGCTCCAGCCGCCTCAAGGTAGAAAAGGTCTTTGCCCAGAGCCAGGTCGATGCCGCGGCGCAATTGTTGCGGGAGCAGGGCATCACCGTCGCCTTCAATCAACTGAGGGATCCCGGCTCGCGCTTCGATTATCTGGGCAATTTCGTCTTTGTGCTGGACGGCTCGGGAAAGTCGCTGGTCGATCCCTCCTATCCCACGCTCCAGGGGCGCGACATGTCGGGCTTCCGCGACGCCGTCGGCCGGCCCATCGTTCAGGACCTTCTCCGCAAATTGCAGGACTCTGATAGTGCGTGGGTACAGTTTCTGTGGCCCAAGCCGGGCGAGCGATTGCCTTCACGTAAGCTTATGTACGCTCGCAAGGTGAATATTGATGGCCAGACGCTGATAGTGGGATCGGATTTCTTTCTGGCAACCCCAATTTGGATGAGACTGTAGGAGCAGCCAGTGCGACGACCGGAAGGATTGATTTACGCCGTCGATGAGCGGCCGCCAATGATCACCTTGGCGATGCTCGGCTTGCAGCACATTCTGCTGATGTCCAGTACCCTGCTGCTGCCGGTCGTTCTGGTCACCGAGATTGGCGGCTCGTTTGGCGAGGTCCGCAGCGTTGTGGCCCTCAGCATGATCGCCTGCGGCGTGGGCACCATCCTGCAGGCTTTTCGCATGCGCCGCTTCGGCTCCGGCTTTCTCTGTCCCAACCTTGTCGGTCCTAACTTCTTTGGCTGCCTGATGGGCGCAGCATGGCTGGGCGGCCTGCCGCTGATGCGCGGCATGACCATTGCCGCCGGACTCTTCGAGGCCGTATTTGCACGCCTGGTGCACCGCGTGCGTTTTCTCTTTCCGCCTGAGATCACCGGCCTGGTGGTTCTCATGGTCGCGGAGTCCCTGATTCCGCTGGGCGTTTCAAAATTCCTCGGCATTACATTCACAGATGAACCAATATCGGTTGTAAGCTTCGCGGTTGCATCGATCACATTTCTTACCATGGTCGCAGTGAATGTCTGGAGCCGTGGTAAGCTGCGCCTCTACGGCGTTCTGATCGGCCTGATCATCGGATATGCGCTCTCGTTGGCGACCGGAATGTTTGGCGCGCAACAGTTGCAGCGCGTCATGGAAACTCCCTGGGTAGCTGCTCCATGGTTTGACGGCATGAAGCAAATTTCATTTCGCTGGTCTCTGCTACCGGCGTTCCTCATCGCATCGGCTACCGGCGCTTTGAAGACCATGGGCAATCTCATCATGTGCGAGAAGGTCAACGATGCCGACTGGAAAGAGCCCGACATGGATCGCATCTCGGGAGGCTTACTGGCTGACGCCGTTGCCGTAACCGTATCCGGCCTGATCGGCGGAATGGCGTCGGACACCTCGTCGAGCAACGTGGCCCTCAGCAGCGCCTCCGGAGCCACCAGTCGCAACATCGGCTTTGTCGCCGGAGGACTATTCGTGGTTCTCGGCTTCTTTCCCAAGATCAGCGCCCTGCTTTCGGTGATGCCGATGCCGGTCATGGGCGCCATCCTGATCTTTGTGACCAGCTTCATGCTGATGTCGGGCATACAGATCATCCTGTCCACCGGGGTTGATGCGCGCAAGACCTTCATCATCGGCGTGTCGTTGATCTTCGGCCTCAGCCTCGATATTCTCCCCGAACTCTATGCCGGCATTCACGGCTGGCTGCGAGCGCTGTTCGACTCTCCATTGACACTGGCCACCGCGCTCGCCATCGTGCTCAACCAACTGCTCCGCGCCCGGAGCAGCGCCAAAGCGGCTCCGCAACACTATGCTGCGGCGAAGTAGTGCTCGGCAGGCGCCAAGTGTGCTCGGTCAGTTTGAAATTTACTCGCTAGTGCAATGCCGGGTGGAGCACGCCTTCAGGCGTGCATATGGGAAGCCTAATCCGACATGCGCTTTAGCGCCTGAGGTAAATCTACCCGTTACCTCAGCGGCTGAAGCCGATACATTCAGCGGACCTCGACTGCACGCCTTAAGGCGTGCTCCACTCAACATCGCTCGAACACAATTTCAAACTCACCCGATAATAATCAACTGGATAATTTGTCGATTCTTGACGCAAGCGTATAATGCGCGCTGCGATCGAGAGGAGCATCGATGGCCCTGGGATTCAACGTTGAGTGCCCCAAATGTCACGCCGATCGAACCATGCTGGAAACCAGCTTCGGCCTTCCCGGCTATCGCGGCCCCGGAGCTTCGGCAAACGGCGGCGACAGCTACGGGCATGTCCTGTGCCGTTCCGGTTCGCTTGATTGTGTGCGTCCGCTGTCACTACCTTGAGCTCTACCACGACGTCGGATTGGGCAAGCTGAGCTAATCCGGCCGCGCTGCTTCTACCAGCCGACTCCCGGCAACGAACAGTTCCCGCCATTTTGCAGCCAGCGCGCTCCCGAGCCATTCAGTTCGAGAATGTTGATGGGCGCGCCCACCTCGGCCGGATGCGCGTCCATTTCCATGTGGATGAGCCGGTCGATGGACGCGGCAGAGGCGATGGTTCGCGGCTGTCCGGAATCCGCCACGTAGGGTTGAATGCGCTCCCAATACCCTAAATAGAAGATGGCTTCATTGCGGTCGCAATCGCCCGGACAGACGCTGATGTGGCTCGTGAAGGAACTCTCCCCGCTGGCACGCCGCAGTTCGACGATTCCCAGCATCGGTCGCCCGTTCACGCTCTGCGCCACGGCAAGCTGAACGAAGTCAGCCGTCTGGCTCGATCGCAACCACAGAGATCGATACGCGCTGGGATTCGTTTGTCGCAGATTGCTGAGCAGCCGCTCGATCCTCTGCCGAAGAAAATATGCCGTTGCTGAAACGTGATCCTGAAAGCTTCCTGGCCGGGCAAAACCATCTTTGATCGCATCCGTTGCGCGATAACTTGTGCCGTAGTGCGCCAGACCCGACACCGTTGCATAAACGTCACGAATCTCGAACAGCTTGCACTCGGTTGCGACACGGTTCGCGCTGTAGACGGCGCGGCTGTCCGCTGCCAGCACGATTCGATAGCGGCTGCGCAACGCCAGCGCCGATGTCCCGCTTGACTCCGACACCGGAGCCGCGCAGATCAGCGCCAGCAGGGAAACTCGCATCGCATTGTGGATGGTCCGACGCATTCGTCCCCTTGTACTAAACCCACACCAGCGGGTTAAGACTCGCTTTGCGGATCACAACCATTACAAGACTCGCAACACCGCAACCGTTGCATCGTCCGTCTGGCAGCCGTTTGCATATTCCTCCATCGCTTCGAAGATGGCGCTCACTACCTGCTCAGCAGTTTCCCCTCTATTTTTCGTAGCTGACCTCTGAAACCCCTCTACTCCCCACTCTTCGCCCGACGAATTCAACGCTTCGGTGACGCCGTCGGTATAAGCCACGACCACATCGCCCGGTTCGAGCTGTACAGCTCCTTCCGCATAGACGTAATCCCGGAACATGCCCACCGGCACACCGCCGGTTTCCAGCCAAAGAACCGACCCGTCGCGCCGGATGACCACCGGAGGATTGTGGCCGGCATTTACGTACTGCAGCGTCCGCGTTCGGTTATCAAGCACGCCATAGAATAAGGTTGCGTAACGGCCTGCAACCGACGAGGCATGAGCCTGCCGATTGACCGCGGCGACCACAGCGCGAACATCGCCGCCGGTGAGAGTAGCCGCCGTGCGCAACGACGACTGCACGCTTGCAATCATGAGGGCCGCGGCCAGACCTTTGCCCGAAGCATCGCCAATCGCCATCGCCAGCTGATGATTGGGCAACGGAATAAAGTCGTAGCAGTCTCCTCCCACTTCGCCCAGCTGACGGCACTCTGCACTGTAATGTAGACTCTTGAACTCCGGTGCATCGTACCGCAAGAAGCGCCGCTGCACCTCGCACGCGTCGGCCAATTGGCTATAAGCTTCGGTCAGGACTGCCTTGCTCGCCATATTCAACCTCTGCACGTTAGTCGCTGCACCGGGGTCAGGTTCTACATAAGAGGCGTGAAAAATATTTTCAAACATTTTGTGCGGGGATGTAGAGAATGTCTCTTTTGCTCCGACTACCTTATGAACGCGCAATAAGACGCGCTCATCAAGAAAGGAGAGGACATGAAATACATGCTGATGATGAACACCATGCGGGCCGGCCACGGCGTTCCGGAATGGCCTCACAAAGATCTTCAGGCGCACATCGCTTTTATGATGAGCTTCGTCAAGGAATTGCGGGACTCCGGCGAGCTGGTTGCCGCCGAAGGATTGTCGTTTCCGGATCAGGCAAAGCTGGTGCGGGCCGACAAGGACGGCGAACCCATCACCGACGGCGTTTTTCCCGAGTCCAAGGAATTTCTGGCCGGCTACTGGACCGTGGATGTTGACACGCCGGAGCGCGCCTACCGAATCGCTGCCAAGGCGTCGGCAGCCCCCGGACCCGGCGGTGCACCATTGAACATGCCGATCGAAGTACGGCCGGTGATGAGCGGGCCGCCGCCAGAAATGCTGTGAAACATATAACGGGTCGCGGCCCCGGGAATTGTCTCGAAAATCTTGCAAAAGGATGTCGACAACGACCCGGCTTGCTCCGACTACCTGATGAAAGCGTACAAATCTGTGCAGCCAATAAGGAGCTGAAATGAAATACATCCTGATGATGAACACGATGAAGTTGGGTGTCGATCCCTTCCCCGGTTGGCCGAAGCAAGACATCCAGAACATGATCAGTTTCATGGTTGACTTCAACAAAAAGTTGAAGGCGACGGGCGAGTTGCTGTCCGCCGAAGGCCTCGCTTTCCCTGACCAGGCGAAGCTGGTACGAGCCGGCAAGAACGGCGAGCCGATCACCGACGGCATCTTCCCCGAGTCGAAGGAATTCCTCGCCGGCTACTGGATCGTCGATGTCGCAACTCCGGAGCGAGCTTACGAGATCGCGGCTAAGGCATCGGCTGCTCCGGGACTCGGCGGTGAACCGTTGAATATTCCGATCGAAGTGCGGCAGGTGGGCGGTCCGCCGCCAGAGTTTACGTGACCTCCAAGCTGATGCGCGTCTTGAATTCCGCGGGCTTCGAGTCGGAACCTGACTAGCAAAACCGCGAGAAGACTCGCTTGGTGGAAAGGAACCGTATGAAGTACATGCTGCTGATGAATGCCATGACCACAGGCGACCGTTACGCGGGAGTTACAGGTTGGCAGAAAGAAGATGTTCAGGCGCACATTGCATTCTTGAAGGGCGTGACGAAGTCCCTCAGAGAATCCGGTGAGCTTGTCACCACGGAAGGGCTTGCTGTTCCCGATCAGGCCAGTATCGTGCGCGCCGCCAAGGATGGCACGCCAATGACCGACGGTGTCTTCCCCGAATCGAAGGAGTTCCTCGCCGGCTACTGGATCGTCGACGTCACAACTCCCGATCGAGCTTATGAAATTGCTGCCGAAGCCTCGGCCGCTCCCGGGCCTGACGGCTCGCCGTTGAACATGCCCATCGAGGTACGAAAAGTAATGAGCTAGCCCCTCACCAAGAAAGGAGCAGGGCCATGAAGTACATCCTGATGATGTCCGGCACCAAAGCCGATTTCGAGTGGTACAAGACGTGGTCGAAGGAAGACCTGATGGCGCAGATGGCGTTCATGCACTCGTTCAACAAGGAACTGAGAGAAGCGGGCGTGTTGGTCGCCACCGAAGGACTGGACTTCCCCGATCAGGCCAAGGTTGTTCGCGCTGGGGCAGACGGAAGGCCCATCACCGACGGCATCTTCCCTGAATCGAAAGAGTTCCTCGCAGGATTCTGGATCATCGATGTCGAAACGCCCGAGCAGGCGTACAAGATCGCGGCGCGTGCGTCGATGGCGCCCGGTCCGAACGATCGCGGAACCATCCCAATCGAGGTTCGTCAGGTGATGAGCGGGCCTCCTCCTGAATTCTTATGACGGCGTCAGCTCCCACGCCGGGATCGCTGGATCCATCCTCCGAGCATCTGTTGCGCGAGCTTGCGCCGCAGGTGCTCGGCGCGGTCATTCGCCGCTTTCACGACTTCGCATCGGCCGAGGACGCAGTGCAGGAGGCGCTGATCGCCGCGTTCACGCAGTGGCCGCAGCAGGGCGTTCCCGACAATCCCCGCGGCTGGCTGATTCAAGTCGCCAGCCGTCGCATGACCGATCAGTTGCGCAGCGACACCGCCCGGCGGGCCAGAGAAACTGCCGTGATGCTGGAGTCGGAACTCGTCGTCCCCGCGGTCGATCTCGAGCCTGATATGAACCACGACGACACGCTCATCCTCTTCTTCATGTGCTGTCATCCGGCGCTCACCTCGTCATCTGCCATCGCGCTGACGCTGCGCGCAGTCGGCGGCCTCACGACCGGCGAGATCGCACATGCCTTCATGGTTCCGGAAGCGACCATGGCCCAGCGCATCAGCCGCGCCAAGCAGAGCATCAAGGCCTCAGGCGTTCCCTTCATCTTGCCAACGCAACAGGACCAGGCGCAGCGCTTGCGTCCCGTGCTGCATGTGCTCTACCTGATCTTCAACGAAGGCTACACCAGCAGCTCCGGCCCTGATCTGCAGCGGCTCGAACTGTCGCAGGAGGCGATCCGGCTGACGCGCTCGATCTACAAATTGCTGCCGCAGAATTCCGAGGTCGCAGGACTGCTGGCGCTCATGTTGTTGACCGATGCGCGCCGTTCCGCGCGAAGCGGAACAGGGGGCGAGTTGATTCCGCTCGATAAGCAGGATCGAACGCTATGGGATCAGGCCGAGATTTCGGAAGGCATCGCGCTGCTGACCACCGCGTTGTCGAAGGGCTCGATCGGCATCTATCAGCTCCAGGCCGCGATTGCCGCCGTTCATGACGAGGCGGCTCGATCCGAAGACACCGACTGGCCCCAGATTCTCGCGCTCTATGAGCTGCTGAAAAGTACTTCTGACAATCCCATGGTAGTGCTCAATCACGCGATCGCGGCTGCGATGGTACACGGCCCGTCGAAGGGACTGGAGTTGCTGACGGCTCTGGATGCCGACCCGCGGCTCACCGAGCACCATCGCCTCGATGCCGTTCGCGCTCACCTTCTGGAAATGGCCGGCGATCATCCGGCGGCGATCACCCTCTATCGCCGCGCAGCCAGCCGCACCACCAGCATCCCCGAGAGAAATTATCTGACCACCCAAGCCGCCCGACTCAGCGAGAAACTCGACGACCTCGGGTAGTGCGGCGCTTCAGCGCCGCGTTCAAGCGCATTAGTTTTGTCATCCCGAGCCGACTTCACAGGCTGCTGAAAAACTCGATTGCGGAATGTCTTGAAGGGCGCAGCTTCAGCCATGCCCTGAGCCTGCCGAACGGCTGCGCCGTTACAAGCGTTTTGTTGTTGTCATCCCGAGGAGGCCTTCAGGCCGACGTCCCCAGCTCCTTCTTTTTTGTCATCCCGACCGAGGGCTTCAGCCCGACCGAGGGATCTGCGGTTCGACCTTGCGCAGCCGCTCGGTCGTGCCGACGAAGTCCAAGCTATTTATTTCCTTTTCCGAGTCGGCTTCAGCCGACGACACGCTCGCCGCGCTGCGAGTTTTTCAGCAGCCTGCTCAGTCGCGCCGCGATACAAAGCGCCCTACGACTACCGGATCGCAGCCCGCTTGCCCACCGGAAATTGTTCGTCGAGCTCCAGGTTCACCTCCAGCACATTAACGCGAGGCTCGCCCAGAAAACCAAGCTGCCGCCCCGCGGTATGCCGCTGAATGACCTCGCGAATTTGTTGCTCCGAGACTCCGCGCTCGTGCGCCAGCCGCGGTACTTGAAACTCGGCCGCTGCCGGCGTGATGTCGGGATCAAGCCCGGATGCCGACGCGGTCACCAGGTCGACCGGAATCAGCTGCGATGGATTTTCCGCGTGCAGCCGGGCGACGTCAGCATTGACGCGGTCAATCAGCTTCTGGTTCGTCGGCCCATATTGCGAACCGTTGGAGTTCGCCGCGTCGTAGCCATTCCCCGCAGCCGACGGCCGCGAGTGCAGGTATCCAGGGCCGCTGAATCCCTGGCCGATAATTCGCGAACCGATAACCATCCCACCGCGCGTCAGCAGCTGCCCATTGGCCTTGTCATGAAACAACACCTGCGCCAGGCCGGTCACCACCAGCGGATAAATAACGCCCAACAACACCGTCGTTACGATCGTCATCAGAATTGCGATTTTCAGATTCTGCTTCATAGCCTTCTTCCAAGTAAGAACTCGTTGTTCACGACGGAAACACGGACAACACAGAATTTCCTGCTTTCAATTCTTTTCCGTGACTTCCGTGCTTCCGTGGTGAAACATCTTTATGCCAGGCCGATTCTGGTGATCAGCATGTCGATCAGCTTGATCCCGATGAACGGCACGATGATTCCACCCACGCCATACACCCACAGATTCCGTCGCAACAGCGCCGCGGCGCTCATCGGCCGATATTTCACACCGCGCAGCGCCAGCGGAATCAGCACGATGATGATCACCGCGTTGAAGATCACCGCCGAAAGAATCGCCGATTGCGGTGTCTTCAGATGCATGATGTTCAGCGCATTCAGCACCGGGAACGTTCCCGCAAACATTGCCGGGATGATCGCAAAATATTTGGCAACGTCGTTGGCGATGGAAAACGTTGTCAGCGAGCCGCGCGTCATCAGCAATTGCTTGCCGATCGCGACCACCTCGATCAGCTTGGTCGGATTGGAATCCAGATCGACCATGTTGCCGGCTTCCTTGGCCGCCTGCGTTCCCGTGTTCATGGCCACGCCGACGTCGGCTTGCGCCAGCGCCGGAGCGTCATTGGTTCCATCGCCGGTCATCGCCACCAGTTTGCCCTGCGCCTGCTCGCGCCGGATCAGGTCCATCTTGTCCTTGGGTGTCGCCTGCGCCAGAAAGTCGTCGACGCCGGCCTCGCGCGCAATCGCGGCAGCAGTCAGAGGATTGTCGCCGGTAATCATCACCGTCTTGATGCCGATGGCGCGCAACTGATCGAAGCGCTCGCGCATGCCACCCTTGACGATGTCCTTCAGGTGAATGACGCCGAGCGCTCTGCCCTTCTCGGCGACCACGAGAGGCGTTCCACCAGCGCGAGCAATCTTCTCTACCGTCGCCTGCACTTCGGGCGGCATCTCGCTTCCGTTATTGGCCAGGTAGCGCGTGATCGCGTCGACGGCGCCTTTGCGAATCTGGTTGCCGTTCATGTTCACGCCCGACATGCGGGTCTGCGCCGTGAACGGAACGAATTCCATCTCGTGCGAGCTCAGTTCCCTGCCCCGCAGTCCATAGCGTTCCTTGGCCAGGACAACGATCGAACGGCCCTCAGGCGTCTCATCTGCCAGCGACGAAAGCTGCGCCGCATCCGCCATTTCGGTTTCGGTAACGCCGGGCGCAGGAATAAATTCCGATGCCTGCCGATTGCCGAGCGTGATGGTTCCTGTCTTGTCGAGCAGTAGCGTGTCTACATCGCCCGCGGCTTCCACCGCACGTCCCGACATGGCCAGCACATTATGCTGAATCAAACGATCCATTCCCGCGATGCCGATCGCCGACAGCAATCCACCGATCGTCGTCGGGATCAGACAGACCAGCAGTGACACCAGCACAAAGATCGTCTGCGGTGCGCCGGAATAAATCGCGAACGGCTGCAGCGTGACGACGGCCAGCAGGAAGATGATCGTCAGTCCCGCGAGCAGGATATTCAGCGCGATCTCGTTCGGAGTCTTCTGCCGCTCTGCACCTTCCACCAGCGCGATCATGCGATCCAGAAACGTCTCGCCTGGATTCGATGTGATCTTTACGCGAATCTGATCGGAGAGCACGCGCGTGCCGCCGGTGACTGCCGACCGATCGCCACCCGACTCGCGAATAACTGGTGCGGACTCACCGGTGATTGCCGACTCATCCACCGACGCGACGCCTTCAATAATCTCGCCGTCAGAAGGGACAAATTCGCCGGCGGAAACCACCACCACATCCCCTGCGCGCAAGTTCGAACTCGCGATCTTCTCGACCTCGCCGTTTTCAAGCTCGCGATTGGCAATCGTCTCCGACCGGGCTTTACGCAGCGTGTCCGCCTGCGCTTTGCCGCGGCCTTCCGCCATCGCCTCTGCAAAGTTGGCGAACAGCACGGTGAACCACAGCCACAACGTGATCTGCAGGTTAAAGGCGAAATCTCCGCGGCCGCGAAACAGCAGCACGGTGGTGATGACGCTGCCAACCTCGACCACGAACATCACGGGGTTGCCCATCATGTGGCGCGGATCGAGCTTGACGAACGATTCCAGGATTGCGCGCCAGACGATCTTGCCCTCCCAGACGGCTCTCTTTCGTGGCCTCCCGGGCGACTGTCCAAGGCGTACCATATGCGGCTCCGAAGCGATTTTGGGTTCCATTGTGCTTGCCATTTACAGAATCCTTTAGAACGTCTTGCCCGCTGCCATGAGCAGGTGCTCAAGAATTGGTCCCAGGCTCAGCGCCGGAAAGAAGGTCAGTGCGCCGACAATGAGAATCACGCCGATCAGCAATGCCGAAAACAGCGGCGTGGTGACCGGAAATGTTCCCAGTGACGGTGGCACATACTTCTTCTGCGCCAAATTGCCGGCGATCGCCAGCATGGGAATGATCATGAAGAAGCGGCCCAGCAGCATGTCGAACCCGATACTGGTGTCATACCAGGGCGTGTTGGCCGTCAGTCCGCCGAACGCCGAACCGTTGTTGCCGGCTCCCGAGACGTAGGCGTACAGCATCTGCGTGAAACCATGCGGACCAGGATTGGTGATGCCGGATGTGCCGAAGCCATGCACCGACGCGATTCCGGCGAAGACCAGAATTACCAGCGGAAATACCAGCGCCACCAACATCGCCATCTTCACGTCGTAAGCTTCGATCTTCTTGCCGAGATATTCCGGTGTTCGTCCCACCATCAAGCCGGCAATAAACACCGCGAGCACGACATAGATCAGCATTCCGTACATGCCGGCGCCGACGCCGCCGAAGATCACCTCGCTCAGCATGATGTTGACCAGCGGAATCATGCCGCCCAGTGGCATGTAGGAGTCGAACCAGCTGTTAATCGCGCCGCAGCTGGCGTCGGTCGTGATCGTGCCGAAGAGCGCCGAGTCGGTGATGCCGAAGCGAACCTCTTTGCCCTCCATGTTGCCGCCCGCCTGCATTGCAGTGGCTTGCTGGTTCACTCCATGCAGCAGCGGATTGCCGCGAGCTTCCGCCCAATAGACAACAGTGATTCCAGCGAGGAACATAACCGCCATCGCCCCCCAAACCGCCCAGCCGTGAGCTTGCGATCCCGTCATGCGTCCCAGGGTGTACGTCAGCCCAGCGCCGATGGCGAAGATTGAAAACATCTCAATGAAATTGGTCAGCGGTGTCGGATTCTCAAATGGATGAGCACTGTTGGCGTTGAAGAAACCGCCGCCGTTGGTGCCGTACTCCTTGATAATCTCCTGCGAAGCTACTGGCCCTTGCGCGATCGTCTGCGTTGCAACCGTATCCATTACCGGCTGGCCTTTGGCATCTACGGCAGGCTTGCCATCAGCATTCACATGCTGCACCTGCTGCGCTTCCACCAGCTTCGCCGTGTCGTAGGGCTTCAGGTTCTGGACGACTCCCTGCGAGACCAGCAGCAGCGCGCCGATTATGCTGAACGGCAGCAGAACCCAGAGAACGCTGCGAACCATATCTACCCAGAAGTTGCCGATAGTCTTCATCTGCCGCCGCGCAATGCCACGAATAAAGGCGATCGCCAGCGCGATACCGGTCGCTGCGGAAATGAAGTTGTGGTAAGCAAGACCAGCCATCTGGGTGAAGTAGCTCATCGTGGCTTCACCGGCATAGGCCTGCCAGTTGGTGTTCGTAGTGAACGAAGCCGCCGTGTTCAACGCCAGGTGCTCAGGCGTCACACCCGCAAGCTTCTGCGGATTGAACGGCAGATGCAGCTGTACGCGCTGGATCAGATACAGCAGCAGCATCGAGACAACACTGAACAGCAACATGGCCGCGGCGTATTCCGTCCAGTGCATCTCGTGGTTCTCATCTACGCCGCTCAGGCGATAGACTAACCGCTCCACCGGCCGCATCACCGGATCCAGAAACGTACGCTCCCGATTGAATACCCGCGTCATAAAGACGCCCATCGGCTTCGTCACCGCCAGGATCAGCGCGAGGTAGATCGCGATTTGTAGCCACCCATTGATCGTCATGTCAGAACTTCTCCGGTCGCAGCAGAGCGTAGAAGAGATAAATCATCATCAACGCGCAGATTGCCATCATGATGGCTGATTCGGTGTGCATAGGTCCCCCTTACTTAACGCGGTCGCAGAAGTAGACATACCCCAGCGACAGCGCAAAGAAAGCAATCGTGATTGCGATGAAAATAAGATCTTGCATATGCGATTCCTCAATTTCCAAAATGCGAGTTCACCACCGAGACACAGCGAGCACGGAGTTGAATTTCATTCTTGGGCTTTCCCCTGATCTCTTTCCTTAATTCTTACTTGTTTTCTCCGTGTCCTCTGTGCCTCTGTAGTGAAATAAGAGTTCTTACCATGGCCCCTGTTTGCGGCCAAACCACCAGATCACTCCCATGGTCGCGGTATTCTGGTCCGTACTGAGCACGCCTTGCTGGCTGGTGAGAAAGAGCGGCCGATTCGACATGTCGCGCCGGAACTCCCAGCGCATATCAAATCCATTCGCCAGCGTGAAGTCATAAGTCGCCGTGACTTCCTTCAGCGCTTCGGTATAGCTGGTTATTCCCGTGAAGAGTCCACCGTGATCGTCGAGATACTCTGTCCGTCCCGCAAGGTAAGTCCGGGGCGTCAGCTGATACTTGGCGTAGGCCGCTCCACCCCATACGTCAGCGGGAGTGGAAGACTGACCCGGACCGCTGTTTGCCCACAAACGCTGAATCACATAGTCGCCTTCTAATGCCAGCGTAAGCTTGGGCGTAGTTTGCCATGTGACATAACTATCGAAGATGTGGGTCTTGCCATCGGGCGCCGGACTGATCTTCTCGAAGCACAGCCCCGGCTGTACCGGAGGCGGACCACAGGTTGGTATTACAACGGAATCAGGATGATCCTGGCCGAAGTAGTAGTTAATCGTCCAGCTGATGTTGTTGTTTGGCGTTATGGCTAAGCCAAAGAGCTCGTCTTTAAAGCCATTGGTAGGTTCGGTTTGATTTGTACCATTCACGATCCAGTAGTTCAGAGCTATTTTCTTGTTGAATGGATAACTCACCCGCGCGCCCATGTGGTAAAAGGGCAGAAAATCGAACCAATAAGAACGGGAATAGTTAATCTGGTATTGCGTGTAGTTACCTTCGATTCCCAGCGAGCTGGCCCACTTGCCGAAATCTACGTTGAGGCCGTTGCCAACCGGGACAACATAGGTTCCATAAGCCTGAAAGATGTTGCGATAGATGTCCGGCCGCGGCTCATTCAAGGGATTTCCCTGCAGCGTCGCGGTAGCCTGGCCAAATTGCAGATCGACGCGCGCTCCGTAGCGTCGCCCGGCGTCAACGTCCGGGGCCCGTTCCACGATCAGATCTGCCTGATTCAGACTGAATGCGTTGCTGAGCACATCGTAGGCCCTCAGTACATTCACCCTGCCAACAGGTTGGTTGAAGTTGTACTCGTAGTAGGTGTCGATCATGGCGTTAATCGTCGTGCCCTTCAGGAAGTCGAGTGTGGAGCGATCCTCGGCAGTAAGCGGTTCCGGTGAGCCGGCAACGCTGGAAGCCTGCACGTCAACTGTGTCGTGCGGCGCGCCGTCGCTATTGGTACTCACCGGTTTCACCGTCATCGCTGCCTTCATCTCTCTCACCTGCTCCCGCAGCTCCTGAACCTCAGACTCCAGCCGATTCACATGCTGCTGGAGCTGCTGGTTCGCTTCCCCCGCTCCTGACCCTGGCGCCGCGGACATATCCCCCGTATTCCGCTGCTGAGCCCAACCTGGTACAACCCACGCCAGAGCCAAAAGCAGAGGCAACAACACTGTCGAAACCTTGCAGCCACAACGCGCGCTTGCGATCACTGGAATACCTCCTCGTCGGCACCAATACTGTTCCCGCCAGCGGGATGCCGCAGAGCTCCCTTTCGGCTCTTCTCGAGTAAGTATTCACCTATCAGCCTCCCGCGCCACTTTTTTCGTCGATCCCTCAGAACATGACCAGCATCGCACCTGTCATGCGGTTCTCGCTCTTGACCAGGTCGGGATACCAACCCGGCACCACTGAGCCCGCTGACCCGGTGTTTCCGCCCGGCGGCGTCACCCCGCCCGCTCCCGAAAAGTACGGCACATTCGCGGCGCGATGGTTGTACTCCATCCGGAAGGTTATGTATTGGCTTGGCATGTAGTCGCCAGTAACCGATATGTCCCAACCCTTGAAGGGCTGCCCAGGATTCTCGGTAAAGTATGGTGTTCCTGACGTGGCCGTCGCGCCATTGATGGGGGGCAACAACACCAGATAGCGTCCGGGATTATTGATCTGCCCGCCGCCCACGGTTATCGCATACAGGTCTCTGTGGAACCAGAAGCGGTTGTAGAGCATGTACCCGAGAAAGCTTTGCTTCGGCCCCTGGGCTGAATCCCCGGTACAGCTGACACCGCCGCCATGCTCGCATCCCATGTCCCCCGTCAGGGAGAATGCCATCTTGTCGAGCCTGCGATCCGGATGGTCGTAGTACTTGACCTGGATGCTGTCGTCGGTGTGATAGCGGATGCGGCCGGGGACGCCGAGCGTGTCCGCGCCTAGCAGCGTATTGGTTGCCGACGAAGGAGAACCAACCATTCGGGCGCCATAGAATCTGCCCGCCGATACCGGGACGATGATTGAAACGGCCATACGACTGCCACCCGTTAATCAGCCAGGGCTCGATCTTGAGGTGCTGGTTAGGATAGATCTGTACCCGCATGCCATTAAAGAACCATGGCGTGTTCGATGACACGTAGGATGGCTGGTAGGCCCAGTTATCAAATTGGTAGTAGCTGAAAAGACCGACATAGGACATGAAAATGCCGGCTTGAACGTTGATCCCGTCCAGAGCGTTGAGTGGTATCCGCCCTACGCTTCGGAAATGTAGCGATAAGCGTCGGCCAGCTGCCATTGGCCGCGCGCCGGACTGGCGTCATTTCGCGGCGTGGTCTGGGAGTACAAGCCGAATCTGCGTCATCAGTCTGGCCTGAACATTGTCCCAATGAAAATCTCCGCCGACTCCGAACTGCGTCAACTGGAATTCGTTGGCGCGGAAAATCTCACTGGACCCACTTATGGTGTCATCTTGCGGATGGTGGAAGTCGTGAGATGTAGTTCACATCAGAGCGAATTTCAGGGGTGAAGAACTTGGTGTCGAACGGGGACTTCCTTGATGCGGCTGTTGCCATTCAGCCAGGTGAAGTCGGCAAAGGAAAACGGCGCCGGCTTCTCGTTCGCGGGCGGTTTCTGAGATAAAGTTGACTCTCCTGCTTGAGCGCCGGGGGTCGCCGGAGAACTCTGCTCGTCAATATCGTGCATCGGCAGGGCGCTGTTGGATGCAACCGGCCCGCGTGAGTTTAGTTCCCGCTCCAGTTGCTCGATGCGCTTCTGCATCGCCTCCAGTTGCTTTGCCACCGCCGGAGGGATGTCCTGGCTGGCAGTGCCGACCTGCTGGGTCGATCCTGCGTCGCCCTGGTCGGGCGAAGGGCCGCTCTGCTCCTGCGCTAATGCCACAAATGGCACTAAAGCCATGGCGACGAGCAATACCGCTGCCGTCCGGCCATGAGTTGCCAGGAACTCTGCCATTTCTTTTTCAAGACGCGGAAACAGGCTCGGCACACAGGCGACATCTAACACTTTCGATTCGGCTACTTTACGAATTGCAGGATTGGTTCTGGACTTCCGGTTAAACCTCTGGGTTTTGTGTGTTGGCAGTGAACACTGCACCAGAAAAACAATGAAGAACATCGCACTCAGCGCGCAAATAATGAGAAACACGTCTGTCATGAATCCCTCGCACACGTCAGCGTTTTCGCTGTCCGCATGACGATTCAAGCACCTCCTGCGTAAGTGTGGCCTAAAGAACTTATAAATGTTTTATAAAGGCTGTGAGCCGTAACGGGTAGGTCATCTATCTTTATGAACAATTTATGAACGCTTTATTCTTTCTTTACGCTCCCAAATGTCTAATCGTGTGAGGCGACGAAAGGCGCCCACACCTTACGATATGTCGACCCAGGAAGTGTTCGTTCAGCAATTCACCAAACTTTTCCAGCACTACAGCAGCGCACTTTCACTAACGGAACAGAAAGCCGCGCCAGAGCCGTCCAATTCCGAATTGGCGGATGAGTCGAATCGCCTGGTAGCCGCGGCGCGTCTGGCGATTCTGGAGTTGGAGACCAATGCCAGCCTGCGAGGAAACGACAGGCGCTATTTCGCCAAGCCTGGCGAAGCAGAGTGGGGATGCTGAGTCAACTGATTTTGACCGCTCGGCTTTGGATGGGACAGAGTCCATCAATGCTTAGTCAAGGCATGGGTGGGACCTGCGAAGCTATTGCTAGGTAGGCTAAAGAGCGTTCTGAGGTCTGTGTCAGGCCACGACTTTAGTCGTGCCGACAACAGCATCCGAGGGTCAGGGCTTTAGTCCCTGCAGAATCAGGGTTGTTCAGGGGCTAAAACCCAAGTCATTCACAGTCTGCTTGCGGCACGGCTCAAGCTGTGCCCTGACACTAAGCATTTATTTAGATGGGTTCTAGAGTCGACGTGCAGGAATCAGTCATGATAGGACGGAATACAGATCAGTGGACAAGCATGGTCTCCTATAAGATTCGTCCTGCTTTGGCAGAGGCGCGACTAGTGAGTGAGAAACGTGCCCGCGATGCGGTCTATGTTGCGACGCTAACCGAGGAACTCCGCGATATTGAAGCCGAGATCGCGGCGGTGGAGAATGATCTCCACCTTAACTCTGCGGTAGGCATTAAGGATGAAGCGCCCGCCGCGCCGCCAAAGCTTCCAGATGCGGAGTGGATTCACACCAAGTCGGGAGAACTGGAAGCGCGACTTCATCGAATTCAGCAATCACCAACTAACTTGAAGCTGTGGAAGCCAACTAATTCTTCGAAGATATAGTCGAGACGCCAGCCGTACTATTGCTTGGCATCGGATTCTCCTGGCTCAAAACGATATCCCACCCACGGCTCCGTCAGGATATATTTGGGTGATCCCACATCGGGTTCCAGCTTTTTACGTAGCTGACCTACGAAGACGCGCAGGTAATCAGTCTGCTCGACGCTATTACTTCCCCACACAGCATTGAGGATAGCGCGGTGAGTCAGTACCTTGCGCGGATTCTGCGCCATATAGGCCAGGACATCAAACTCCTTTGGCGTCAGGTGAACCTCTCGCCCTGCCAGCGTCACTCGATGACCGTCCAGGTCGACAGAGAAGTCTCCGTCCTCGATCTTGACGGCCGGCTCGCCTGACTTGGGTCGCGCGCGGCGTAATGCGGCACGAATCCTCGCCAGCAGTTCGCTCGTGCTGAACGGCTTTGTGATGTAGTCATCCGCGCCCGAGTCGAGTGCCTCGACCTTGCTTCGTTCCTCGCCGCGAACCGAAAGCACCAGAATTGGAACCTGCGAAACGCGGCGGATCTGCCGGCATAGCTCGATGCCGTTCATGTTGGGCATCGCCAGATCGGTGATCACAAGATCAGGCGCGAAATCTTTACTGATCTCCAATGCAGCTTCACCGTCGCCGGCCACACGAATCTCGTAGCCCTGCGCGCTCAGGCTGGTCCGCAGCACGCGCGTGATCTGCGGCTCGTCATCAACCACAAGAATATGAGGCCGAGTATGCATAGTAAGAATTTGCTTGCTACTGTGATTCTATGCCGCAGGCTACACCAGGGATGCGAGAAGTTGGCGAAAGAATTTGTAAGGAGTTCATAAAAGAACCGGCCGCAAGCCGCCTGGTCAACTATCTGCAAGGCTTGAGACTTTCGCGCACTCACTCACCCCGGGGTCAGCGCCTTCGCCTCTTCAGCAGCAGCACGTCTTGCCCTGAAGACCTTTGATTCCCTCTCGCCCGATGATTGGTGTCATGACCAGCGCGGCCAAAGGGTCCGCCCACCATAAGCCGAATAGAGCATTCAGCAGCAGGCCAGCAAGCAGAATCGCCGCCAAGTAGAAGCAGAAATCACTCTGCTTTGCATCTGCGCACATCGAGCCACTCGCCAGAGCCAGGCCGACTTTGCGCTTGGCCGCGGCCAGCATCGGCATGATGACAAGAGATAAGCACGCCAGAACGATGCCGGGAATACTATGCTCGGGTGCCGCTCGCAGAATCAGGCCGCGAATGGCTTCGTATCCGATATAAACAGCCAGTACGACGAAGCAGCCGCCAACCACGCGCAGTGCGACACGCTCACGTCGTTCGCGGTGCTGGTCATCGGCATCTGTGCGCAGGCGCCACAAGACTGCTACAGCAGACGTAACTTCGATAAAACTATCGATGCCGAATCCAACCAGCGATATGCTCCCGGCTATCCATCCGGCAATGACTGCCACGCAGCCCTCGAAGAGATTCCACACGATGGTGAGATATTCCAGCCGGCGCCCTCGACGGGCGACTACAGCACGATTTGTCACCGCTACTGTCGACATAACGCGTCTGTTTCTTAATTAGACAAATTATAGGTTGGCAGGGGCCTCCGCCAGTTCATCTCGTAGTTTACGCAATCGTTCCAGTTCAGTGGCAACCGCATTAGCTCCGGCGGCCATGACCTCCTGCGCATGGGTGAGAGCTTGTTCGGCCGTGGCGCTTACCTCGCGGAGCAACTTGCGAACCTCCGACTCCAGGCACAAGCGGCTCTCGACCACCCGCTGCTCAACGTCTCCCTGCACGCGAGAAGCGTTGGTGTCCAGGAGCTGCTCGAGAAAACACTCAGTACCTCGCTGAAACCAGTGCCGCATTCGCAAAGCTCCCATCACCCAGTCGAGAACGTACAGCAGCGGCGACGCCGGTTGTGCGATGGTGATCATATCGTGGAACAAGAATCTAGAGCGGGTGCAAAAGCCTTGCCCGGTATCAAGCGACTTGGGCAGGTGGGAGAAATCGTTCGACTGCTCCTGCGAGATGCGGTGAAGCAACTCGTTCACCAGCGTGACGAAGCGCTCGGTCACAGCGGCGTAGAGTTCCTCGGCCTCCGTTTCTTCTGCATCAAGCCAGGGCGTGACGTGGTGTCTCGCGATTGTCTGAGCCAGGGTCATAAACTCGCGCCGTCGTGCCGGACCGAAGCTCGTGTCAACCGAGCGCAATTCCTTGTCGAATTCTTCTATCGCGATGGGAACCGTCGTCCGGAAGAAATCCTTGCGACGCGCCAGCAGGGTATTAGACAGCCGCATTTGCTCGGCGGAGAACAGCGCTCCAAGATCGCGCAATGACTGCTCGGCCTGGCTCACGGTTTGCCGAAGCTCGCCGACACGACGCTCCGAGTTGGCGAGTGGCTCCGTCAGCGCCCGCATCCGCTCATCAACCGAGCGCATCAGGGACGCGGAGAAACGCCGGCTGCCCCGCTCCACTGCGGATCGAGTAAGCGACTCGCCTGATCTACCGGCGAGTAGAGTCAGATCGGCAAGCAACGCCGCCCAATCACCCACCTCGCCTGATCGATAAAGCTGATTGAGTGCGCTGATCTCATAGATACGTTCAAGCGGTTTCTTCAGGCGCGACGTAAGGATTTTTCCGGCAAACGCCGATGCTTGCTTGCGCTCTGTCGCCGACACGCGATCGATCTTGTTGAGCACTACAAAGATCTCGCCCACGTTCACCGCAACCGCTTCAATCAGCGCCAACTCCTCTCCCGAGATCGGCGGATCAGCGCCGACGACGAGAATCGCAGCGTCGATCTGGGGAATGAAGTCTCTCGTAGTCTCCGTGTTGCCGGCGAATACCGAACCAATGCCGGGCGTATCGACCAGGCACATCCCCGAGGCGAGCAGCTTGGATGGGAGGAAAACCTCGACGCCTTCCACGCCCTTCTGGTTCTCGGGGTTCAGCTCCTCTGAGACATAGTGCGCAAGGTCCTCGGGCCTCACCGCACGCCACCTGCTATCCATGAGAACGCGCGCGTGACGATGTTCACCGTAGCGCAGTACCGTCGGGATCGTGGTTACCGGTACTACGCCGGCAGGAAGAATTGGTTCTTCGACCAGCGCGTTCAACAGCGTCGATTTCCCGCGCTTGAACTGGCCAATGCAGGCAACGAAAAAGCGGCCTTCGCTGATTCGGATAATGAGCTGACGGGCATCCGCGGCAATCGAGCTCTCACCCAACTGCTCGGCAATCTGCGCCAGGCGCGCGAGTCCCTGGGCGTCAATCGCACTCACATTGGAGACGGTGGGAGTTCGCTGTTCTTGCACGTTGGCACTTCTCAACCTATGGCACAGCGGAAGTGAGACACGCTCATCACTGTTGCGGATGCCGGCCTTGTTGATGCACGTACTTGATCACTTCGACATCAGACACGGCGATCAGCCCTTCGGAGACCATTTCGTCCAGAGCTGGAATTAGCCGTTGAATATTTTCCTGGGTGTCGATGATCGCGATCATGATCGGCGCGTCCGGGGAAAAAGCCAGCAGGTGCGACCGGCGAATTCTGGTGCTGGCTCCGTAGCCTCGGATTCCGCGATAGACGGTGGCTCCGGCGATATCGAGCTTGCGACAGCGCTCCACGATCGCTTCATACAAGGGGCGGCCTTCCCATTGATCGTCCTCGCCGAAGTGAATGCGCAGCATCTTGGCTTTGCCTTCGAGTTTCATTTATGCGCCTCCGGCGACTCCGGCAATACCGGAGCATGCGAATACTTGATGACATCCGCATCGGAGAGGACAACCAGGCCCTGCTTCACCATCTGGTCGAGCACCGGGAAAAAGGCCCGCAGCTTCTGCTCCGAGTCCACCACCGTCAGCAGGATGGGGGCATCATGCGAGAGATTCAGAGTGGAGTCTTTATGCATGCGGCGGTTTGCGCCGTAGCCCAGAATCCCGCGATAAACGGTCACGCCGGCAATATCGTTGGCGCGCAGCGCCTGCACCAGAGCTTCGTACAGAGGCTTACCGTTCCACTTGTCGCTCTCACCGATCAGGATGCGCATCATCTTCGCCTGGGCTTCGAGCTTCACGGCGGGAGCTTCCGCTTGCCGCTTCTTGCCGCGCGCGACGGGCCGGATGACGGTTGTGTCGTGAACCTCGATCAAGCCCTGGCTGGCGATCTCGGTGAGCTTGGGCAGGACCTCCTCTACTCGCTCAGGGCTCTCGATGAATTCAATCTTGATGGGCATCTGGTCGGCCAGATCGACGAGCCTGCTGGTGTGTAGCTTGTGATCGGTGCCGAAGCCCGCAATACCACGGGTCACGGTCGCGTCCGAAATTCCTCGGAAGAACAAGTAGTCCAGAATGGCAGCATAACTTGCGGTGCCGTGATAGTTCTGGCCTTCCATAACGTAGACCGTCACCTTCTTAGCTGGTCCGGTGTTTAGCACGTTGCTCTCCTGGCGAGTGCGCGCGGTTGCGGGATGCGAGATTTGATGGAACGAAGAATGGCGGCGGTTTGCAAGGTCATACGAATACTCGTCCCAGCGCGGAGCCGAGCCAGACGGCGATAAACCCGATGACCACACTCAGCACGACATTGAGCAATCCGGTCATGGGCTGGCCATCCTGGATGGCCCTGAGCGTCTCGTATTCAAAGGTTGAGAACGTCGTGTACGCACCAATGAAGCCGATTGGAATAAGATAGCGCCAATTCTCGCTTGCCGTTGTCCTGGCAAGCAATGCCAGACTAAAGCCGACTATGAAGCAGCCGCTCACGTTGATAACGAAGGTGCCATAGGGAAAGCGAACGCCCAACCGACTCCCAATGTAAACTCCGAGCGCATATCTGGCTATGGCTCCGGCAAACCCTCCAATCCCAATCATCACGTATTTGAGCAATCTCGTTCCTCCGTCGTTTAGTCTTGCTCAGGGAAACATCTATCCTGTTCGACCCAGCTTTTCGTCCTTCTGATCACCGTTCGCCGGCTGCCGGCCTGGGAATATATTGCGCCAGTTCTTTGACCGCAGATTCCAGTTCGGCCACGATGACCATTGAGATCGGCAGCGCCTTCTTCCGAAAGTGGACCATGACCCTGCATGTAACGCGGCGCGAGCTCCGCGATGGCAACGTCTATTCGCTCCTCGCGATCCGGTTTCGAACTTTGATGGAAATTTGCCGGGGACATGACTCCGCGACAAGTTTTCCTCGTCAGGAGTCATCATCTGTCCCGGTAGTCGGAAGGACAGCGGTTTGGGTGAACTCCTTCACCCTTGCTGCACGTTCTAGTATTTCATAGCCTGCAGCCCGAATAGAAGTCAAGCACCTTCGTCAGCTGTTCCAGCCCACTAACCGTGCAGGTGCAGGTAGAACGACTCCCCAAAAAGTTTGTAAATATCGGGTGACAATCCGGTTAAAACTGTGTTTCGCGATCAGCTATGCGCTATCCCGATGCCGTTCGTGAGCAGCCGGTGCCACGTGCATTGCCCCCTAGTCGTCCCGCTTGCTGCTCGCGCGCCGGGGCTCTGGCTTGCTTTTGCCGGCCCGGGGTCCGCGGCGAGCCCCGCCCGAGCCTGCCCTGAGCCTAGCCGAAGGGGACTCGTTGGGGTTGAGATTGAGCGCTACGGCCGCGCGAATGAGATCCTTCAACGCCGCCTCATTGATCTTCTCGCCTTCGTGGATGTCAATGGCGCGCCGCACATTCCCGTCGAGGCTGGAGTTGAATAGACCTGCAGGGTCCTTCAACGCAGCTCCCTTAGCAAATGTCATCTTGACAACGTTCTTGTACGTCTCTCCCGTGCACACGATGCCGCCGTGGGAGAAGACGGGCGTCCCCATCCACTTCCACTCTTCGACGATCTCAGGGTCCGCCTGATGTACGATGGTGCGCACCTTCGCCAGCATCTTCCCGCGCCAGTCCCCAAGCTCCTTGATCCTCTGGTCGATTAATACAGAGGCAGATTCTGCTCCGACGGATTTTTTCATGTATAGCTCCAACTCTCGCACCTAACTTCACGGGTGCCCCATTCTACCGAAGGCGCAGCGGAGGTAGGGTGGGGCTTTTTCTTCGGGTTATCCAATGACCTCGGGAAGTCAAGGCGGGCGCCCCACGCATTCGCGGTTTCCGAATGTGTGGGAAACCATGGACCAATTGGCGACCCCGACGGCCTTCCTCCAACAACCAGTTCAATCGGCGGCAATGCCACCCCCCTCCCCCTGATCTGTGCAAATTCTTGATGGCTGGGGGTTTGTACGCGAGTAATGGGTCAAATTATTCATTGCATAGGACTTAGGAGCTAAAATCCTGTCCTCGTAGAGCTTAGCTTCGGCCAGCAGCGCGCGGTTTCTCGCCATGAGCGCCAACCGTCGCCGCCGGCGCACCACCTCCAGATGGAAGTAGCAATAGTGCTTCCTTCGCATCGCGGGCGATCCGCAAAGCTCTCCGTTGTCCTTGGTGTGTTGACAAAGTCTAAAGCGGCGCATAGTCCTCTTTTCCTGCGCCCGCCCCCAACAGCCGCCCCCCCGCGACCGTCGAGACCCCTCGGCTGCCCGCAGACAATGGAGCAGCCGTCTTCAAGCTACCGAAATTGTCAAGCAGAAGTCTGTGACGTCTACAACTATTGGGTAATTACGAAAGTACATGTCCCAAAGTGCTATAGGTTCGTCGGGTGCCCCACTCATTCCTGCCTTTGGAATGAGTGGGAGCGCGGGTGTCGGGTGCCCCACTCATTCGTGCGTTCGAATGAGTGGGCCCTCGTCACAATCCCCTGGTTTCTCCCATCACAGACGGATCCCCTCCCAACCGCTAACCTCGATCCGTGACTCAAGGTCTGGGGCGCTGGTACGGCGGACACGATCTCCACACGCGATCTTTCGATTGGGCAAGTAAACGTGCTGTGCAAGATCACCCCGCATTGTGACTCAGTGCACGAAGGCGCGCTTAGCCCATGAGAGATGATATTAGCCGGTAGGATCAGCAACCTTGCAGCATCGGTTCGCTCCATCCAGGCATTTGAAGCACGCAAATTGACGGTAATGGCTGCCTTGTTGTGAATTCACCTCCGCGATCTCTTTCTGTTCGCGGGACTGGAGGGGAAATGACAACCCGAAACAGCCACTTTGACAGCGTCTGCATCAAGTCCACTGGTTCGTACGTTCCGTCCAAGATTCTGACTAACGAAGAAGTCGTAGCAAACTTGCCAACCTCTCCGCAGTGGGTGGTCGATACGTTGGGAATTCGCCAGCGGCACATCGCTGAACCAGAGGAATTCACCTCGGATCTTGCGGCGCGTGCCGGACTAGACGCAATTGCTTCGGCGGGACTGGAGCCAAACGACATTGACTTGATCATCGTTTCCACGGCGACACCCGACCGCAAGATGCCCTCCTCGGCATGCATGGCGCAGGCCAAGATGGGCATTACCAACCGCTGCGCCGCCTTCGATGTGGCGGCGGTGTGTGCCGGGTTTGTTTACAGCATCACCATCGCCGGGCAATTCATCCAGAATGGCATGTATGAGCGTGTGCTGGTGATCGGCGCCGACACCTTCTCCAAGGTCACGGACTGGAACCACCGCGACTGCGTCGTTTTTGGAGATGGCGCGGGTGCCGTGGTACTAGAGAGAAACGACAGGGCGAATGGGTTCTTTTCCAGCATTCTTCTCGCCCAAGGCGAGGGTATGGACTTTTTCACAGTCCATACTGGCGACGCGTATTTCAAGATGAACGGGAAGGTGGTTTACGAAACCGCGACCACCCTGGTGCCCGAGTGTATTCAGGAGATTCTCCGCATAAACGGACTGGAATTTGAGGACGTCTCGGTGATTATTCCGCACCAAGCCTCAGCTCGCGTTCTCAAGCGCATTGCCGAGGTACTCGACATCCCTTTTTCCCGCTTGCAAACGAACCTGGAGTTGTACGCGAACACCGCTGGGGCTACAGTTCCGCTGCTCCTGGATCAAGTAAACCGACGCGGTCTCCTCCACGCAGGCGATCTTCTCTTGCTCGTGTCCATCGGCGCGGGCTGGACTTGGGGCGCAAGCCTATATCGATGGTAAGTCCATAGATCCTGGTCCAGCCGGCCGGGTACCCCACTCCGAGCTTCGTTTGCTCGAGTTGGCTTTTCGTCCAATTCCAGATTTAGACCCTTAGCCACGCACGGAACCCTCGACCGGCATAGTAGCTTTCAGCGCCGTTGTGATAGGTGAAAACCGTGTCATACCGGCGGTCACAAAAGATCGCGCCGCCAAGTTTTCTGATAGCAGCCGGTGTGTTCACCCAGCTCGAAGTTTTGGTATCGAAGTCCCCCAACTTCTGCAGCTCTCGATACTGTTCTTCCGTCAACAGCTCAATGCCCATCGCTGTTGCCATATTCGTAGCGCTATCTCTTGGCTTCGCTTCTTTCCTTGATTCTAGCGCTGCCCGGTCGTAGCAAATACTTCTGCGGTCTTTTGGCGTTTCCGCTGCGCAGTCATAAAAAATGTATTCGCCTGTCTTCTTATCCTGACCGACAACATCCGGTTCGCCGCCGGTTCTTTCCATTTCATTCAGCGACCATAATTTGTCACTACTAGCTTCCAGCCTTGTTTGTATCTTGGCCCAGTCAAGACCCTTATGACGGTTCATATTTTTCTCAAAGCGTGCTTTCAACGCTTTGAGTAGCTCTTCACGTTGCTTGTTGGAAACAGTTGCTTTTGACATAGCTTTCATGCTCCGAAAGAGATGGATTGTAACAATGTCGAATGCATACAGCCACCATTCACTCGGTGACTCGCCTGCTGCGCCACTTCGTGGCATAGGGCAGCACGAACAAGTACAGACCGCTAAAAAAGAGCAAGGCGAGCACGGCCACTGCCATCAGGCCCAGTCGGTTGGTGTACTTGCCCCGCACCACGGCGACGCCGTTGATGATGACGGCCACTGTAAACGCAATGGACAGCCAGCGGTGGATCTGCCGAACCCATTTGTTCCAGTTCACTTGGACCTCCTCTGAAGACGGGCCACTTCACGACTCTTGATCCGGCTTACGCTGCCAGTTGGGCGCTTCAAGGCCGAACTGCTTGGCGTACTCAGCGGTCAATCGCTGCCAGGCGTCGACCTTCATCGCCTCGCCACCAGCCATGCGGCCGATGGGCGTGCCGCCGAGCAGGCGATCCAGGACGTCGAAGCAAATGTGCCAGCCCGCGGCGCCCCACGAGATGAATCGCCGATCGATCTTGTGCCACAACGTCAGACGCGTCCCATTCCCGAGCAGCTCGAGCTCCCACCGGATATCGCCGAACTCCAGCACCTCGTGCGCGTCAGCTTGCGTCACTGTGGTTTCGATTGTCGCGCCGGTTCCCACCCAGGTCAGCTTCACCGTGCTACCAACTGTACCCAGATTCCCATCGGCATCGAAGGGCGCCCACTCGCGCAGTTGCGCCGGATCGGTCAGCGCCTGCCAGACTACCTCCGGCGAGTGGCGCAGTTCCCTGACGAGAATGAGCGTCCACTTCTCTCCGTCTTTGCGCACCTGCGCCACGCTGGCCGGACCCGGTATGTACTGCGCGTGATCGAACATCGTCTTTCCTTGTTTTCCGCTATTCGCTTTCGCCAGAATTTTCCAGCGAACGGCGGCATTCACCACGGAAGCACGGAGGACACGGAATTTCTTGAATTCATTTTTCCGTGAATTCCGTGTTTCCGTGGTGAAACTTCGTTGTGCCTAAACATGTACGCTACCAGCGCATCAGCTGCGTGATCTGGATGAGATTGCCGCAGGTGTCCTTCACCATGGCGATCTTCGATGCCGTCACGTCCGTTGGTGGCATGGTGAACTCGGCCCCGCGCGCTTTCATACGCTCAAAATCCGCCTGCAGATCATCGGTGAAGAACATGGCTGCCGGCTGGTTTTGCTGGAACAAGGCCTCCTGATAGCTCTTGGCCGCCGGGTTGTTGTTGAGCGCCAGCTGCAACTCCGTGCCTTCCGGCTCTTCGGCCGAGGCCACGGTAAGCCAGCGATATGGCCCCTGACTGAAGTCGGTCTTCTTTACAAAGCCCAGCACTTCGGTATAGAAGCGCAGAGCCTTGTCCTGGTCGTCGACGTATAGTGTTGTCACTTTAATTTTCATTTCGATTCTCCTTTATCACGTCGCGGTCTGGGCCGCGTCGGCTTCTCTTTGCTTTTTCTTTTCGTTGGTGTCGATGGATCCATGCGGTCGAGGTAGCGTTCGAGCGCGTCTACATGAGCGGACCAGAACCGGCGGAACTGAGTCAGCCAGGCATCGAACTCCTGAAATGGCCCGGGTTTCAGCCGGTAGAGACGGCGCTGTGCATCCACGGTAGACTCCACGAAACCCGCCTCGCGCAACACGCGCAGGTGCTTGGACACCATCGGCTGCGACATTCGAAGCTGCCGCTCGATCTCTCCTACCGACTGCTCTGACGAGACCAGCAGGCTGAGGATGGCGCGGCGGTTTGGCTCCGCAATAATTTCGAAGACCGATTCCACTCTCCTTATATACTCCACTGAGTATATACGTGTCAAGGAATATTTGCGGGCTGCCGCCCCTTCCCTGCGTTTACCTGCATCTCATCCAATGGCAGGAGGATCGGTGTATGAGCGAGCGGATGGGCAATTTCGGGTTTGCGGTGCTCGGCGGAGTCGCCGTTTTTGTGTCCGGAATCGCGGTGGACCTGGCGCTGCTTGGGCACGAACGCCGGATTATCGTCCCCTGCTTGATTGCCAATTGCATAGCAGGACTGATCGCGATCATCATGGCGTTAGCTCTTCAGTTACACAAAGAAGAGCGCCATTTCCGTTTCGCCACGGAAAAGGCCGCTACCATGGCGGAGCTCAATCACCATGTGCGCAATGCAGTTTTTCCGCTATTTCTGGCAGTGCAACGTTCTCACGATCCCGAATCGAACCGGCTGGCGGACGAGGCCATGTCACGGCTGGAAATCGCTCTGCGCGATGCCGCGGTGGACGCTTACACGGGAAAGATTCGCTACGCCGATGAAATGATCAGTCGGTCCGCCGCCTGAATGGCGCACACTTGGGACAGCACAGCGTTCGGTTGCCCCGCGTGGGATTGTCATCACGGCTCGCAGCTGAGCATGGCAACTGAGTCTAGCTTTCCTTCAGGTAGATATTCTTTCCCGGCACGGACGAGTATCCATACCAACTACACGCGATCGTAATCGCTGCCGTGACCATCACTAACAGGTAGCGTGTTCGCTGCGGGAGCTGGCCGATCGGGCCAACTCCAATTGCGAAGAGAAGAGTTAATAACACTCCGGTAAAGATCAGGTACTTCCTCGGCGAAGGTCCTTTGACCACTCCGCAGGAGAACGTCTTGCTTTCGCCGGCCGCCAGCTTCACCTCGAGCGTCAGACTGTATCCGTAGACGCGAGTGATGGTGACGCTGTCGCGGGCATACGCCCGGACATAGAGGGAGTGGGTTCCCGGCGCGACCTGACACGTTTTGCGATTCTGGTAGCCATTCAGCACGCCAACTTTCTGGTCGTCGATGAAGATCTCGTACTCTTGCGGATTCAGTAGTTTCGAAGCGAGTGAATTAATACCATCTTGATTAATGGTAATCGATGCATTACTTAACGATTCCGTAAACATGCCGATCACCGCTAACCAGCATGGAGCACTGTTTCCGCTGGAGGCACCGGAAGCCTATCAAGGTTATTCAGGCGGCCATTAACCTTTAGATAATCTGGGGATGCGCTGTATCTACCATTTACATCTTTGGTCGCCCAAGAGGGGCCGAGCGCCATAGCACTTACCTTTGTACTCTCAGTTGCAATGCTTGGCACTTAGTTTGGTCTCGCAAGCTTCAACGCTTGTGGTGAGCCGGTACCCACCTTTGCATCTTTTATTCGGCAGAAAACCGCGGTACAACTTGAACCAACAAACACCAACCACTGGGTAGGGTCCAAAGGCGTCACTCTGTACCAACGCGCTGTTGCACCCCAGCGTCGTACAAAAGCGAAGGGTGCGAAAGGAACGTGTATGTCTGCAGAATTTGCGTCCGCACTGGCCAAACTCGACGAGAGCCTCCGCATCGTCCGCTCACAACTGGAACGCTTGCGCGCGGCCTTGGAAGTGAATGAAGATCAGTTCAGCCGCAGCCTGGCCGATGCTGCGCATCAGGCTCAGATCCTGCGCGGTCTGATTCGGGTTGAGCGGCCCGACGCGAGTTGGATGGATCGCGAAGATCTCGACCAGCTGATCCATGCGGTGGGAAGTGGCCGCCCAAGCGAGGCGCCCACGCTGCAGTATTAGTCAAGTCAGTACGACAGCATTCGGCACGGCGGTCTCCCCAATCCTACTGCTGGCAGGACAGGGAGGCGTATTTGAAGTCAGCTGCTCTCCGATTTCACATCCCACAAAATCCGAGGCCCGGACTTAAGATCCGGGCCTCAACTATTCCACCTCGATTTCAAGCCAACGACTCTTACTTCCCGCCATCGAATACGGCGTCTGGCAGCTTAGGCGGAGGCGCAAACGGCACAACCACTATTTTGGTAAATTGCACCGCCTGGCCGCAGCGCATGTAAGCCGTGAACTTGTACTGCTGCACCGCATCCTGGGCGGCATTGGTCAGATCAGGATCGCCGCCGAGCACAGTAGCTTTCTTCACTGAACCATCTTTGTCTACCGTAGCCTCTACCCACACCATGCCATACTTCTTGGCCTTCTTGGCCGCCTCCGGCATCTTGGCGGGGACGTTCTTGCTGAGCCGCGGAGCGGTGTAATTCTTGTCCAGATCGGCGCAGGCAGCAAAGTCCGTGGTTGTACCGTTGCCTGGTGCAGCAAACAGCGCGTCGGCAAAGTTCTGGCCGCGGCTCACCGTGATCTTGGCATCTTCCATGGGTGTCTTCGCATACGTCACCTTCACCGTCTGCGGATACGAGAGGTTGCCGATCGTCATATAGTCGGAATACTCGAAGGTGCCCAGATCGCCGTCGACGCTGAGCAAATGGGCAGTCGCACTGTCAATGCAGTACGTCACCGTCGGCTGGCCGAAGGCAAGACACTTCGCGTCCATTCCGTTGACCTTCTGCTTGGAGACGTCGATCTTCGCCTTCTGATAGTCGAGCGGCGGAAAGGCGTATGGACCGGTAGGATTGCCGCCGTCCAGCGCCGCCAGGGCAGCTTCGAACTCAATCGTGCGCACCAGCGTCGTCTGATTGCTGGCATACGATAACTTGCCACCGTTCAGAATCGTCACCTGCTGCAATCCATCCGCAGTCCACTCGGCGCGCCATTTATCCGGTCCCGCCCATGACACCGTGTACACAAGATTCAGGTCGCGACCGGTTGGTATGGGCATGCGAACCTGCGCCACCAGTTTCACTGAGCCTTGACTCCACAGGCCTGCCTGCTGGAATGACTTCGCCAACAGTTCGTGTGGGTCTTCCTTGCCGCCGGCAAACGCCGCCGGGACCAGCAAGCCGGAGATCATCAGGAGAGAGAATAGCTTTTTGAGTTGCGCCAAGATTTCCTCCATAAATCCTTCACCGAAAACGATACACAGAAGGGTACCCCGATACTGTGCCGCCGGTCACTGACCTGCGGGTTGCAGGAATGCCTCGGGTGGGCAGCGTCGACATCCCCGGCGCTCAACAGCGCCGCAGCGAGACTATCAGAATTGCCGCAATGTTGGCGAAGCGAAGAGCGGAAAAATGTCGGCTCAAAGCGCAGGCGTCCATCACGCAAACGCATTCGTTCTTGTCATCACCAGAAGGCCTTCAGACCGGCGAGAATCTGCTTCTCGATTTCCTGGCAACACCCTTCAATGAACTAAACTCTCGTCGATAAATCTCCCCACAAACACTGTACAAAATCGGACAAAATCTCTCTTCCCTGTACGAAAACGGACACGGCCGCACTGCCATCGTCATTCGCTCACACACGCCATACATTATCGTCTAATATTGTTGATACAGAGTGTGGGAACAATTCACCTGTTCCACTCGTAATTCCCTTCGTCCGTCACTAGGTAATCTTCCGATCCTGAGAGAGTGCTATGAAAAAGATCCTGCTTATTTGTGTGGCCGGCTTGCTTGCTTGCTGCACAGCCGCCGCGCAGCGCCTTCCCGGAGGCGCGTCTCCCGATCATTATTCGCTAACCATCAACATCAATTTCCCGAACAATACCTTCGACGGTGATGAAACCATCGATCTCAAGCTCAGCAAGCCGACCACGGCGATCACGCTGAACGCCGTCGAGATCGACTTCCACGACGTCACCGTGACCGCTGGCGGCCAGACGCAGACCGCAAAGGTTTCGCTCGACGACAAGAACGAGCAGGCGACCTTCAACGTCGACAAAGAGCTTCCCGCCGGTGCGGCGATGGTTCACATCAAGTACACCGGCCATCTGAACGACAAGCTGCGCGGCTTCTATCTCAGCACCTACAACGGGCGCAAGTACGAAGTCTCGCAGATGGAAGCGAACGACGCGCGCGTGGCCTTCCCCAGCTTTGACGAGCCTGCCTACAAGGCAACCTTCGACATCACCGCGATCGTCGACAAGGGCGACACCGCGATTTCCAACGGCGAGATCGTCTCCGACACCCCAGGGCCAGCCGACAAGCACACCATTAAGTTCTCCACTTCGCCCAAGATGTCGAGCTATCTGGTCGCGCTTACCGTTGGCGATTGGAAGTGCGTCTCCGATCACACCGATGGCGTGAAGGTCAGCGTCTGCACCGTGCCGGGCAAAGAGAATCTGGCGCAGTTCCCGCTGGCAGCCTCAAAGTACATCCTCCATTACTACGACAGCTACTACGGCATCAAGTATCCGCTGCCCAAGCTAGACAACATCGCTGTGCCCGACTTCCAGGCCGGCGCCATGGAGAATTGGGGCGCGATCATCTATCGCGAAACCGCACTGCTGGTCGATGACAAGAACGCCTCCGTCGGTGACAAGCAGGGAGTTGCCGAAACCATCGCCCACGAGATGGCGCATCAGTGGTTCGGCGATCTGGTGACCATGGCGTGGTGGGATGACATCTGGCTCAACGAAGGTTTTGCCACGTGGATGACACCGCATCCGCTGAACCAGTGGAAGCCTGACTGGATGGTCGGCCAGAGCACCGTTGCCGACAACGATCGCTCTATGGCCGGTGATTCCGTGCAGAACACGCGGCCCATCCATCAGGAAGCCACCACGCGCGCCGAGATCGAACAACTCTTCGACGGCATCGCTTATGGCAAATCCGCCGCTGTTCTGCACATGCTCGAGTCTTATGTCGGACCGGAAACCTTCCGCAAGGGCGTCAACCTTTATCTGAGTGAACACGCCTACGGTAACGCCACCGCTGCTGATTTCTGGAGCGCGATGGCGCGCGCCTCGAAGAAGCCGATCGATGAGATCATGCCCACCTTCGTCCTGCAACCCGGCGTTCCTTATGTCGATGCCGAGTCCAAGTGCGAAGGCGGCAACACCACGCTGAAGCTGTCGCAGAAGCGTTACTTCGATACTCCTGCAGTCTTCAACCAGCCCAGCGACCAGATCTGGCAAATTCCAGTCTGCGCCAAAGGTATCAACGCGAACTCGGCCGGAGCACAGCAGTGCTTCTTGCTGACCGAACGTCAGCAGACATTCACCGTCAAGGGCTGCTCCAAGTTTGTCTTCCCTGATTCCAACGCTCTGGGCTACTACCGCTTCAACTATGACAGTGGCGCACTGCGTCAGCTCGGCGGCGCTGTCGACACTGCCTTCACTCCCGAAGAACGCGTTGCCCTGATCGGCAATGAGTGGGCACTGATGCGCGTCGGCAAGCACAGTATGGGCGACTATCTGGCCCTGGGCGCGCAGTTGAAGAACACGCCCGGTGCGGACTTGCTCGCCTCTTTTGGACAGCACCTCAACATGATCAACGACAACATGCTGACCAGTGCGGACCGTCCGGCCTTCCAGGCCTGGCTGCGAGCCGAGTTCTCTCCCATGCTGCAACAGCTGGGATACAACGGTCGGCCCAACGACACGCCGGAAGTAAAGCAGAAACGGGCGATCCTGTTCGAGGGTCTGGGCAACATGGCTGAAGATCCGCAAGTCATCCAGCAAGCCAAAATGATGGTGCAGGAGTACCTCAAGAACCCCGAGTCCATCGATGGCACCATGGTCCGACCGGTGTTGACCGTGGCTGCGCGGCACGGCGATGCTCAGCTGTATGCGCAATACAAGGCGCAACTACAGAAGGGCAAGTCGCCGGAACAGTACTACAGCTACTTCTACTCGCTGTCGGATTTCCCGCAAGCCGACCTGACCAAGCAGACGCTGGATTGGACCCTGACCCCCGATGTGCGTGGCCAGGATCTCTACATCCTGATTGCCATGCTCAACAATCCCAGCAGTCAGGACGCAACGTGGAGCTTCATGAGGACGAACTTTGACGAACTCATGAAGAAGACCGGTGGCGGCCTCGGCGGCGTAGGAGTCTTCCTCTACGGCGCGCAGAGCTTCTGCAGCACGGAAAAAGCTACGGAGGTGAAGCAGTTCTTCGACCAGCATCCCTTCCCCGGCACCGAGCGCAATCAGAAGCAGGCGATTGAGTCGATCGACAACTGCGTGTCGCTGCGCGACCAGCAGCAGGGCAACCTGGCTGCCTGGTTGAAGCAGCAAGGCAACGCAACCAACGCCTCCAACGCCGGCGCGATGACGACCGGCGCAAACGCGCGGTAGAGCCGCTCTGGTCGCAAAAGCGGTAGAGCAGGCCTTTAGGCGTGCGTCCCGAGTGCTCAAAAAGAACTCCGGCGCTGAGGTCTTCGACCTCAGCGCCGGAGCCTTATTGGGACAAAGCCAACAACGCGGGCCTAAAGGCCCGCTCTACCCGTGCGTTCGCACGTTAAGCGCAGTGCCCGGTGCCCCAGGTTCGCGTCCTTCGGTTGGACGCTAACCTGGGAGCTTGCTAATCCCTAACCGCTGCCCTCTGACTCTCTGCATTAATCTCCTTCGCCGCCTTGAGTCCCAGAATAAATCGCACCCTGCATCCATCCCGGCCACGGCGACGCATGTTCCCCGGCAAACCATATTCGATCTTCGCGACGGCACACATCCGGATACAGCTTCTGCTCGCCAACGTAGTAATTGGTGTACGCGCCACGCTGCCACGGATCGTTCATCCACGACTTCACCACCACCGTCTCCAGATGCGGCCGCAGCCCAGGATGCACCGCGTCCATATCGACAATCAGCTCCTCAATCCGCGCGCTGTCGCTGAGCTGATCGAGATGATGCGCGTACTTTTCGTACACGTACGCCTGCAACAATCCGCGCGTGCCCGGCTTGCCATAGGTCGGATGCCACACCTCGAAGTTCTTGTCCGACGTCCCAAATCCATTCTCGCCGTCGTCCTGCCAGTAGCGGCGATTCACCTGATACGTCGTCCGCACCACCGGCCCATACGACAGCGTGTCAATCGCGTGTCGCTTAGCCGGCGACCACTCCGGCGTCACTGCAATCGTCCGCAGCACTCCGAATGGAATCGCGCAGACCACGGCGTCCGCATCGATCTGGTCTTGCAATCCCTCCTGCCGATACGTGATCCGCACGCGATTCTTATCGCGCTGAATGTGCTCCACCGCGCAGCCATATCGGATCTGGCTGCTGAGCTTTGCCGCAAACGCGCGCGGCAGCTGATCGTTCCCACCTTTGATCTTCGCCAGCGACTCGGTGTGATGGCTGTACGAATCGCGCATGAAGTCCAGCGCCGCGTCATCCTGAAATCCCAGCACCATGTAGTCGATCGCGTCCTGCGACGCGCCCTGCTGCCGCAGATAATCTGCCATGCTGATGTCGGCCAGCTTCACGATCTGCGGTGGCCAATCCTCACGAATCGCGTCGCCTATCTGGCGCATCATCGGGCCGTAGTAATGCTCATCGAAGTTCCCGAGGCCGATGCGCCGCTCCTCCGGCGTCAGATCCAGCGGCACCTGCGACATATCGACCGGCTTGCCCACCGGCGTCTTCACCCGCTTCCCTTTCAGCAGCGCGACGTCCGCGCCATCCGTAGGCCAGAACGGTTCCAGCTGAAGATTGAAATACTTCACCCACTCGAGCGTGACGGTGTGCGTGTTGGGAATGCGACCGGCGCCGGCCTCGGCATACATATCGTCCGACAGCCCTTCGCGAATGGTGTGCACGCGTCCGCCGGGATGCGTCTGCGCCTCGAGGATGACGACTTCGTGTCCGCTCTGACTTAACTCCCATCCCGCAGACAGCCCAGCCAGTCCTGCGCCGAGGATCACCACGCGCATCGAGCGACCGGCCGTCTCTGTCTTGCTCTGCGGCAGCGCCCAGCTCGGGACATCGCGCAGCAACACTCCGCCCGCAGCCAGGCTCGCCAGCTTCAGAAAGTCCCGTCTTCTGATGGTCATGTGCGCGTGATTCTAACAGACTCATCACCGTCACTCTCGCGGCAATTGCATTACTGACCAACAATCCTTCCGCGCGTAAAGCCTCGAGCATTGACCCCATTGTTGCCCTGCGATACGAATAAAAGTTGGCACCGCGCCTGCGTCCTCCGCCACCCTTTCGTTATCCAAATAAATAAGAGGTGGCAGAAATGCCGTTGAAGGTTTTTGTCGCCGGCGGCACAGGTGTTTTGGGACGCGCCAGCCTGCCGGCATTAATCGCAGCCGGACACGCAGTGCGCTCGACGGCGCGTGGCAAAGACAAAGCTGAACTGGTCCGCCGCATGGGGGCCGAGCCGGTGGAGTGCGATCTCTACGACCGCGCCTCTATCCGCAAAGCGATTGCCGGGTGCGACGCCGTCGTCCGGCTTACTACGAAGATCGGTTCGATGGCAAAGATTCGCGACCCGAAGGTCTGGGCCGAGACCAACCGCCTGCGCACCGAAGGCTCGCGAATCCTGGTTGATGCGGCTATCTCCGAAGGTGTGCCGACCTACGTTCATGAATCAGTGACCTTCGTCTACGGCGATGGCGGAACGCGCTGGCTCACCGAAGACTCTCCGATCGACGACGCCGGCAGCGAAATCATGCGCGCAGCGCTCGCCGGAGAGCAAGAGGCCGCACGGTTCTCAGACACCGGTGGAAAAGGAATTGTTCTGCGCTTCGCCGGATTCTACGGCGCCGATGCTCCATCCACACTCGAGATGATCGCCATGGCGCGTCGCCGGCTCCTCTTTCAGATCGGCTCCGGCGAAAACTATTTCTCGTCCATCTATGTACCCGACGCCGGACGCGCTGTTGCCGCTGCCGTCGCCGCTCCCGCGGGCATCTATAACGTCTGCGATGACCAGCCGGTGCTCTTCACCGAATATCTTCGCGCGCTGGCCGCAGCGGCAGGAGCAAAGAAGCCGCTGCACATGCCCGCATTCCTTGGTCCGGTGATATTCGGTCAGGCCTGGCGATACTTCTCGCGCTCGCAGCGAGTCTCAAATGCCAAACTAAAACGCGCCTCACACTGGGAGCCTGAGGTGAAGTGCGTGCTGGAAGGCTGGCCTCGGGTTGCAGCTGAACTTTTAGAAAAAGAACTTTGCCCCCAGTTGCATCAGCCGGGGAGGATCGGCGTTGATGACTTGCCCGAAACTGGCGCTGCCGATGTTTCCATCGACTGACTGCGCTCCAAAAAACTGGGTGTGATTGAACACGTTGAAGGCTTCCACCCGAAACTGCAACGACTTGCTCTCGTTCAGGCGCACATTCTTCAGCAAAGCCATGTCGAAGTTCTCCAGCCCCGGGCCGGAGAAAAATCGCCGCGGCACATTTCCCGGAGTTCCCAAAGCATTCTCGCTGAACTCTGCGATATTGAAGTACGGCTGCTGATTGCGAGGGTTGTGATTCAGATTGAGCGCGCCGCCAGTGTAGTCGGGCTCGTCGATTCCAAAGTTGTTGATGCCGTTCGGCTCGGCGCCCAGCAGCGAGTTGTCGCCGTAGCTGTACAGCGTGACCGGAAATCCAGTGCTGAAATGGGTGATGCCGGAAAATTCCCAGCCTTGCGTCCAGCGATTCGTAGCGTGCAAAAGCGCTTCCAGCGGAATGCGATAGTTGTAGCTGACGACAAAATTGTGTCGGATATCGAACGACGACAGCCCATAGCTCAGCGCGGGATTGATCGGATTCACCTCTTCGCCCAGGTTGGATGAATCGTCCAGCGATTTGCCGTAGGTGTAACCCGCCGCCAGGCTCAAGCGCTTGCCCGTATGCCGCAGGCTGACCTGGAGCGCGTTGTAGTTGGACTGTCCAATGGTCGCCTGATAGGTGTCGCTGCCGAACGCGGGACCAAGCGGCGCGCGCGTTCCGTTAATCACCTGTCCCGAGGCCGAGGTATACACATTGTTCTCGCCGAATGGACCGCAGGTAGGCGAGCCGGGCGCTACCTGGCTCGGCTGACTCAGGCTGAGGCAAAGCGCCGGATTGCCGGGATTGGCTTCCAGCATCACCAGCAAGCGATGTCCCTGGTTGCCCACATAGCTCACGCTCAGCACCGTGTTCGTTCCCAGCTGCCGCTCCAGCGACAGCATGTATTGCTCGACGTAAGGAATGCGATTGCTCGTGGCATATCCCGGAATGCCGCTGATGGGCTCGTACTGCGACCAGTTGATATTTGAATTCGGATTGCTGGCGGACGCCATGCCGGTCGCCAGCGCCACCGGGAAATGGCTGGCCTTGAAACTGTCCCGTCGACGCGGTGATGAACGGCGTAGAGAACAGCGGCGGCGCCGGACTGGAATAGGTAATGCCGAACGGCGCGTTACCCGCCAGGATCCCAATGCTCAGCGCTTCAATCGCCTCGTAGTAGATGCCGTACCCCGCTCGTATGCTGGTCGTACCGGGATTGCCCAGAATCTTTCCGAGCAGTGTTCCCTCCTGCGCGCTGGGCGAATACGCCACTCCGATGCGCGGCGCGAAGTCTCGATTTCCCGGTGGCGCCAGCGTGCGCGACACACCCGGATCGCCGGGGTACAGGATGCCCGCAGGCGCTCCCGGAAAGACCACGGATTGCCGTCCGGGCTCGAAGGTCGAGATGCCGTTGTTGACCTCGTACCACGGCTCGATGCGGTCCCAGCGCAGACCGTAGTTCACCGTCAGGTTCGAGCGCGCGCGCCAGCTATCCTGCGCGTAAAGCCCCCAGTATTTATTTCTCCCGTAAAACGGTTGCAACTGGCTCTGGTTGTATTGGCTGGGAACTCCCAGCAGAAAATCCGCAAAGTCCGATCCGGTCTCGCTTCCCGTGAACAGGAAGCTGCCATTGAATTGCGCAATCGGGTTGGTATTCACCTGGTCGTAGTGGAATTCAATGCCGAACTGCATCGCGTGCCGGCCCACGACCTTGGAGAAATCGTCGATCCACTGGAACGTGTTGTTCACCTGCTTCAGTTCGTTGGCGTTGGTGCCGATGGAAAACGAATTGAAGACGACATTCTCCACGCCTTCACCCTGCGGATTCAGTGGCACGATCCCCGCGGTCCCCGCTCCGGTCACAAATCCCTGCGATGCCAGGCTGGTGCCCAGACCTCCCACCGGCTGACCCAGGATGTTGTTGTCGCGCATGTAGCTGAAGTGAAATTCATTGACCGCGTTCGTGCCGATTGTCTTGGTGTCGCTCAGGCTGAACAGCTGCGCACGGCCCAGGTACAGCGCGTTAAATCCGGGAACGCTGGCGCCGCTCTGGCTCACGGGATACGGATTGTCGAGGGTGTAGTCGTCGATGAAATAGTAGGCCGACAACAGGCCCCAGCGACTGTCGTAATCCAGCCGATAAGAGCCCTTGTCATCGCGCAGAGTCTGGTTGTAGGCCGAGGTGGAAAAGCTGTTCGCTCCCACGTTCGGCGCGGGAATGTATTGCAGCAGATTTCTGGCTGGCGCCGACCACGCTGACTGCGGAATCACCGCGTTCGGGAAAACACATTGCGCTGCGGTCGTGCATTCCGGAGTGTAATAACGTTCGCCGGGGCTAACCGAATAGCCAAGCTCCTTGGACAAAAGATTCGCCCAATACTGGCCGCTGACCGTTCCCGTCAGCGCGCTTGCCTGATCGATCAGGCCGCCGGAGCGGTCTGCCATCGTGGGAACCGCGATCTGCCCGGTGTCGACTCCCTGCGTCAGTCGCGTGCCCTGGTAGTCGACGAAGAAGAACATCTTGTTCTTTCGAATCGGGCCGCCCAGCGTTCCGCCGAACTGATTCTGGTCATACGTTCCGCGCGTAGGCGAGAAATAATTGCGCGCGTCGAGGTCGGTATTGCGCAGGAATTCGAACAGGTTGCCGTGAAAGCTATTAGTCCCCGACTTGGTGACGACGTTGATCTGTCCGCCGCTGTGCCCTCCATACTCGGCATTGAAATTACTGGTCAGGATACGAAACTCCGCGATGGAATCCAGGTTCGGAATGATCGCCGTGCCGGAGTTCACATCCTCTTCCGTATCGCTGCCGTTCACGATAAACGCGTTGGCAAACTCCCGCTGGCCATTGATCGAAATCGTTCCCGGATTCAAGTTGCCCGACGGAGAAAGCGCGCTCACTCCCACGTCCTGTTGCGTCTCGGAGGTCAGCGACGTGGCCGGAGCAACCCCCGGCTGCAGCGCAAGCAGGTCCGTGAAGCTTCGCCCATTCAGCGGCACAGCGGTCATGGTGCTTCCGCTGATCGACTCTCCCATCTGCGTGTTCGATGTGTCGGCCAGCGCTCCCTTCTCTTGCACCGTCACCGTCTCCGCCTGTTGCCCAACTTTCAACAGGGCGTCGACCACCAGAGCGCCGTTGGCGTGGATCGCTACACCGCTCTCGACATAGGATTCGAAGCCGGTCTTTTCAATCGAGAGGTTGTAGCGCCCGAGCGGCAAATTGGGGAACGAGTAGAAACCGTCGCCGTTCGTTGCCACCTGATACAGGACCTGCGTGTCGGTGTTCGTTGCCTTCACCGCGGCATGCGGTACGACCGCGCCGCTGGCGTCCTTTACCGTCCCCGAAATGCTCCCGCCCACGCCGGCCCGCGCCACCACGGGAAATAGCATGCAAAGCGTCCAGACCAGAATCCGTAAACTGCAGCGGCCCAGAAATGCTGAACCCCAAGAAGAAGAAGAAGGAAAAACTCTGACCTCGCCGCTATCGCATCCGCCAAGCTCCCAGTCGGAAGCTCGATTGCCCCCGGCAGCTTCATGAAACTCCCCGACATCGATTTGGCCCACCAGGAGAGGGATCTGCCACCAACTCACAAGATTGCCTCGAGCTTATGAAATTAATTTGACCCACGCCAAACACTACCGCTATACTTACAACTGCGTTACATTTGCAACTGAGTTGCATATACTTCTCTTCTATTAAACGATACGCACGCGGTTACTACAAGCGCCCCTTGTATTATTTGTTGCGACAGCGTTGCAATACTACGCAACAGAGATAGAGAACTCATGCCCCTCCCTCAAACCGAAGCTCCTGGCGCCCTGCAAACTGCCCTGCTGACGCGCGGCATCCGCATGACCCGCCAGCGTCGCGTCATCCTCGAAATCATCGAGACCGCGACCCAGCACCTCGACGCCGCTCAGATCCTGCGCAAGGCTGTCCGCGTCGATCCCAATATCAATCGCGTCACCGTCTATCGCACCCTGGGCCTGCTCAAGCGCCACGGCCTGGTCGACGAGCTCGATCTCTTGCACGTCAAGGGTGAGGGACACTTCTACGAGCGGCGGCCGCAGCGCGATCACATGCACATGACCTGTTTGCGTTGTGGCAAGGTGCAGGAGTTCGAGAGCGACCTCTTCGATCGCGTAAAAGGGCAGGTCGAGCGCGACTGCCACTTCCACATCCTGGTCGCCCGCTTTGAGATCGGCGGCTACTGCGCCAGTTGCCGGAAGTAGGTTGGCAGGTCAGGGTAGTGCAGGCCTTCAGGCCTGCGTTGGAAGGGGTCAGGTAGTGCGGGCCTTCAGGCCCGCGTTGGAGAGCTGATATTAGAGGCTGGCTTTAGCCATCCAGGGACTTCCCGAGAGACACACTCCTGTTACATAGCTGGCCGGCGAGCCTACGCCTCGAGTCACGCCTTCATAGCCTGCTTCAGAAATCCGATTCTCCAGCGCTTCGTAACAGGGCCACGACTTCAGTCGTCCCGATAGGCTGTTTGTTTGTGTCTGAGCCGGCTTCACAGGCGGCACAATCCGGCGTATCCGACTTTTCAGCAGTGGTCTGGCTCTAAAGTTGATGATCGCGACTCAGGAACGGGCCAGAGAATTTACCGTCAGAGCAGCTGAAGTATCCTGACTCGGGGCTTATTGCAGATCCAAGGTCCTCACCTCAATGCAGTTCCCGCAGCAGCGGCGAACATTCCTGGGAAAGCAGTCTGCGGAACTGAGCAGGTGCTTCGTAGCTTGTCGGCAAGCGCGTCGGCGGTTAAAGGCTCGCTGAAGTAGTAACCTTGAATCTCGTCACACTGATGCTCGCGCAGGAACGATGCCTGGGCTTCATTCTCAACGCATTCCGCAACCACCTTAAGACCAAGGTTCCTGGCCATACTAAGAATCGAGCTTACGATTGCCGCATCCTCCATGTCCACGTTGACATCGCGCACGAATGACCCGTCGATCTTAAGCTTGTAGACGGGAAATTGCTTCAGGTAGCTGAGGCTGGAATAGCCGGTACCGAAATCGTCGATGGAAAGCTTCACTCCCATCTCTTTCAGTTGTTGCAACATGGCGAGCACCGCATTGGTGTTGGACAATATCAGGCTTTCCGTAAGCTCCAATTCCAGGTATTGAGGAGCCAGACCCGTATCCCGCAGCACCGTGTTCACCAGGCGCAGGAAGCTGGCTCGCCGGAACTGAACGGCTGACACGTTTACGGCAACCGGCATTGCCGGAAGTCCTTCGTCCTGCCATAGCCGGGCCTGCGCGCACGCCGTTCTGAGCACCCATTCGCCAATGGGTACGATCAGACCGCTGCTCTCCGCCACGGGAATGAACTTCTGTGGCGCTACCAGTCCCAGGTCGGGATGGTTCCAGCGGAGCAGGGCCTCGCATCCAATGATCTCGCCCGTCGCCAGGTCCTCCTGGGGTTGATAGACCAGGAACAGTTCGTTCCTCTCCACCGCCATTCGCAGGCTCCGCTCCAGGGTCATACGTTCCATCGCGTTGAGGTTCATCTCGTGGGTAAACAATCGGACAACATTACGCCCGTGTTCCTTGGCGCTATACATCGCCAGATCTGCATTCTTAAACAGAGCTTCAATATCGTCGCCGTGGTCCGGAAAAATACTGATGCCCACGCTGCAAGTAACGTGCAGGGCATGGCCCTGGATGACAAACTCGCTAGCCATGGATTTGACAATGCGTTCTGCGACCTTCACCGCGTCGGCGGTTTCATTGACCGCCGTCATCAGGAGCAGAAACTCGTCACCGCCTAAACGCGCCACCGTATCCGGCTCCCGCGTAGCCGCCTTAAGGCGCTCGGCAACCTCTTGCAGCAGCAGGTCACCAACCGAGTGTCCTAAGGAATCGTTGATGGTCTTAAAATGATCGAGATCGAGGAATAACAGAGCGACTTTCTCGCGATGTCGCCGAGCACTGGCCAGCGCCACCAGGATCCGATCGCGCAGCAGGGCGCGATTGGGCAATCCCGTAAGGGCGTCGTAGTAGGCCAGAAATTGGACCCGTTGCTCAGCGGCTTTGCGCTCGGTGATGTCCTCGACCATGCCTTCGTAGAACATGATGTTTCCATCGGCGTCAGTCGCGGCGCGAACGTTCGCCAACGCCCACTTCTTACTGCCATCTCTGCTGTAGACTTCGCATTCCGCACTTTGCGGAGGTGAGCTCTGTTCCCAACCCCTCCAGGAATTCCTTAAACGCACTGGGCTGGACAAACAGCTGGCGTCCCACATCGGAGACCTCGGCTAGCAGTTCTTCGGGGGTATCGTAGCCGTGGATCCGCGCCAGAGCGCGATTAATGCTGAGCGGACGACCCTCGGGGGTCACCTGGAAGATTCCGACCAGGGCATTTTCAAAAATGGCGCGATACTTCTCCTCGGCCTGTCGCAACTGGCATTCGGCAATCTTTCGTGCCGTGATGTCTTGTTTGATGGCAACGTAGTGGGTGATGGCGCCGGTGCCGATGTGCACTGGCGTAATCGTCGTCTCCTCGGTGTACAAGCTGCCATCTTTGCGCCGGTTAACAATTTCTCCCTGCCAGGTCTTGCCGGAGGAGATCGTCGCCCACAGGTCGGCATAGAAGGCGCCATCCTGTCGGCCGGACTTGAGGAGGCGAGGATTTCTCTCCAGAACCTCTTCCGGCCCATAACCGGTCAGTTGGGAAAATGCCTGGTTGGTCCACAGGATGGTGCCTTGGTTGTCGGTAATCACGATGGCATTGGCAGCCGCTTGCAGCGCCGCAGCCTGCAATAGCAGCCGCTCGTTCGCGGCATGACTCTCATCGAGATCGAGGCCGATTCCGAGCATCCGCAAGGGGCGCCCGGCGGGGTCGCGAAAAACACGACCCACCACCGCACGCCAGTGCACGCTACCATCCGGCCATATCATGCGGTAGGAAACGTTGGGACTCTTGTCGCCATGAAGCCCAACCTCGATTGCCTCCTGTATTGCTGCTCGATCCTCGGGATGGACCGAGTTCATAAATAATTCGAAGCTGGTTGGAGAATCCTCCGGCAACCCCATTTGTCGACTGGCGGTTGCCGACCAGACCATCTCTCCACTCAACAGGTCCCAGTCCCAGCATCCCGCTTTTGCCGCATCTAACGCCAGGCGCATTCTCTCTTCGTTTCGTTGAAGCTCGACCTCCATCTCTTTCTGGCGCGCCTGCGACCGCCGCAGTTCCCGTTGGTCTTCCTTTTGGTCGGTAATGTCTTCAAGAATGGCGATGATGCCGGTGATCTGGCTCCCATGCTGGCGGATGGGTGCGGCCCAGAGCCTCGCGTCAATCCATCGGCCGTCTTTATGTTGCCGACGTACGTCTTTACCTTGGATCGTCGCGCCCTGAAGAATATGGCGCGCTTCGGCTTCGTATTGGGCGCGGTCTGCAATGGCAATCAGAGGATTGGCTCGACCCAGTACTTCACTTTCCGTCCAGCCGAACAGGCGCTCGGCCGCCGGGTTCCACCGCCTGATTTTCCCTTCCCTATCCAGCTCCAGGATTGCCAGGGGAGCAAAGCAAATGAGTCCTTCCAGAGAATGTTGCGGACTGTCGATGACAGCAGGTTCTCGAGTGCAGATATCCGCATCAGGCGACATGGTCAGCAACACGTTTTGCGCGGCTACGAACTGGCTATCTGAGTATGACGCCCGCCGGCGGTGGAACGATCGCCTATGGGTCCGAAGTCTGGTGACCCCGGCGCAGCGTTCTCTCGCTGACGCTGTTGAGCCCACGAGGCTCTGGCTCTTGAAGTTCTTTTATTCTCCCAAGCCTCGAATCCAGAAAGGGGGTTATCAAGAGTTGCCAATGCCCGCCGGTTGCCGCGGCTCCTTTCAACAACCCTTCTATCGGCAACCTGTCTCAGTGGCGTGAGTGTGGAATATCGAGGGCTTCGGCCCTTTATCGCGAGGGAATGAGAGGTTCCGGCTACTCCGACCTGAGCAGCAACCGGGTCTTTGTAGTAACAGATAAGGTAGTGTGTTACGAGGGCTGGGGTTGCTGTATCACGATTCAACCCTTACCGCTTTTTGGGTCTCCAGCGGGCCGGTCTATCGTTCTCGGAGCTTTTCTTCTTTGCAACAGCTCGGCAATCTTTCTTTCGATTACGTGCACAGGTTCCAGCTTGCAGAGGTAGTCGTCTGCGTGCTCACGGCCGGGCGGCAGATCACTGGAGCCCGAGAGCAACAAGATTGGAACTTCTGGCTTCACCTGGCGCATGAGCTGGGCGAGTTGCGTCCCGGTCATGCTATCGAGAAAGTAGTCGAGGATCACCAGTCCCACTGGCTCGCTTTTCAGAATCTGCAGCGCGACCTCTGCGTCTGCCACCGCGCGGACGGCATGCCCATGAGTCTCTAGGATCAGCTTGCGGACGGAACGGGCGGAAGGATCGTCATCTACCAGAAGGATCAAATTTCTGACATTTTCAACCATCCCAGCCCTTTCCTTCACAGGCGGCATTTAATTGCAACGGCGTCGCCAATCCCAGGTCTGGGGAGTCTCTTGGCGCAGCGGACAAGCCAAAACTATCACCTCTCTTGGTTCAGCTCGCGTCGGGTGTACTTTGTTCCAGAAACAGAACAAAGAAGAGATTGTCGCTGACACTTTTCGTTGATCATCACTTCGGTGGTTTGACCTACGGCACGAATGCTGAACGGGCGGTTATTCGAAGGTGGCATCAGCCCGGGGACCGTAGGGGTGAATCAACCCGCCTCAGGTTGCCAGGCTCAGCTGTGGAACGGCTGCAGCACTGGCGCTTTCAGCCTGGTTGGGAGTGAGGGATAATCACGCACACTATGCAGCGGCGCTAACGCGCTACAAGTGATGCCGAAGAGATTCCTTCCAGGCGTGACTGCGCGGCTTCATAGGCCTTAATTGTAGATTCAAGGTTGGTGTTGAACAGCGGCAGCATCAGCTCCACTTGCAGAGACAGAAGGGTGCGAAGCGCCAGAATACGGGTCATAAGAGCACGCGAGACCAACAACTGTGCGGCTGCAGATATCTCCGGTGCCTGCGAGTGTCGAGACAGCGCCCCGATCGACGTAAGCACTCTGGCATTGAAGGCGATCCTGCGGACGTACTCGATCAAAGCGCGCGTCCGTTGGCGTTTCAGTTTCAAGAAATCAGCCTCGCGGAGATTCGCACGCATGAAGCTCAGGTCTTCCGGGTTCAGCAGGTTCAACAAGGCCGGCATGTGGAGGGGCTGTAATTGATGAGAAAGGCCAACGGGATCGCTTTCGACTCTACGCCGGCGGATCAAGCTCGCCAGAAAGAGGATGAAGGCCAAGGCCAGCAAAACCACCAATATCGTAGTCATGATCTTGACAGAAAGTCCCCCAGTGCACGATTCCATTCCATCAACTGCGACGGTGAAGGACTGGCTACCAGTGCCTCCGCCTTGCGGTCAACCGATATGGAGTAATAAGCCCATACACATGTGGCCAGAGTTGCAGAGAGCGGCTCCAGCCAGATATAGAGATGGTTACCGGCGGCCCCCAGGAAAGCTCGCAAAGCGGCTGCGATGGCCTCACCTGACAAGGTTAGTCCCAGACCAACTGCAATGCCGAAAGCGAATCTCTGCCACACAATTCCCAAGACTCTGCACACCAGGAAAAGTACCAGCAGAAGACCGATCTCTAAAACGTGAACACTGCGTTCCAAGCTGATGAATCTCTCTATGACCGGACTTGGCGAGCCTATACTGCGGCTAGAGGCGGCCAAGAGAAGCGAAAAAACAATCATAACCAGACGCCGCTGACTGAAAAAGAATCCTTCCCATCGAGCGGATCGCCTCATAGGGAGCGAATACCTGCGAGAACAACTCCTGAACAACCAGGAAGGTGAGAACCATATCAATGAATTCGGCTCCCCAGTAGACATGGAAATACGCGCGATAGGAGATTCTGTTGGCTACATACGATGTTGGTGCCAGCAAGAACGTGAAAAACGCAGTAGCTCCAGAAAACGGGAATCTGCTTGAGAAACCCGCGGTGTATGATCATTACCGCTACAATACATTGCAGCAATGGGCCTAAAATCCATAACGCGCCCTGGACCAGGTTAATATGCATTGCGGGATGCAACGGCAGAATAAGGCTGCCAGCGGCCTCCCGCAAGAGAATTCGCTGTTAGCTGCAGCTCTGAACATTGGGATCACACATGGGCGGCGGGCTGGTTTGGGTATAAGAACCAGCGCCCCGTTGCTTCGCAGCGCCGCTTGTCTGGCTGAGTGGTTTGGAGGTAGTGGTGAAGCTAAGTAGCAGCAGTAGAGACATAAGAAATTCCACGGGAAGCTCCTTTGGAGTTGGCTTTCCCGGGCAGTTTGAATGGGACGGAAGGGCTTCTTTCGCGAATCGCCGAGTTGTTCTCTGTTCCGAAATCAGAACAAGATGAGATTGTTCTCCGCATACGACGACTTCATGGAGCGAACGCTAGGCGGGCTGCCGGGCTCGCTTGCCAAAGTGCGATTCGTGTCAGGCCTTCGCTGCTCGTCTCGCCAGGGTTATGAACACTGGGGGCTCGAACGCACCTATGGCAGAGAATCCGCCCAAACTGCGATAAGCCAGGCACACACAGAAGCGTTTATTGCGGAACTTTCTACTCCGCTTGCTCAGCTCTGGGAAGAGATGGTTCTTGCGGCAAAGGGTGAAGAGATGGAAGCTGGGAGATGGGCGGAATCAGGATTGGACTTGATGGACGGGATTCCGCCTGAGTTGGGCGGGGGTGGCATCGAACATCATCGCTACATTCTCAAGGGCCTGTCTCTTCTGGCTCGGACTCGTGGCTCAGCCAACCGTCGAGCCGCATAGCTACCCCCACAACTTGCCCAAGGATCTCCGCTTCACTTCCCAATCGTAAAGTGCGGCTCTGCACCGGCGACAGGGGATGCGGTTTCAGGGTCAGCAGGTTTCCATTTAATTCGCACCAGGAACAGACGAAACCCTGCCTGGTCTCCACGAAATAGATCGGCCTCTCAAATTCGGAACGCCACAGTTTCCGGACCACCGAATTGCGCGATTCGTCCACTTGTACAAATGAGCCGGGAAGAATAAGTGGATACATCGTGAGATCCCCAGCTCCAATGTAGCCGTAAGAATATTTCCGGTCTTTCACCAGCCGGGACAACATGTGCAGGGGAACTACGCCCCAGCGAACAATCATGCGACCGATATCCGTGGTCGCAAGAATGTTGAATGCGGGATCCAGACTCACCGGCATCTCGGTGCGAGGAATGCGGTTCGAACGAGGTAAATCGGTGAGAATTCTCCAGCGTGGGGAAGGCGGTCTGAATATCACTGACCGAGTTTTCAACGTCGATCCCATACAGCTTCATCAACTCACTAATATCGCGGCGATAGATAACCGCCAACGCATACAGCTTATGAACACTGGGAGTTATGTCTTTGGTTTCGATGTCGGATAAGCGGCTGAGGGAGATAGCGAAGCCGGGGTTGGCATATTTGTCGGCTAGCCGTTGACTGGCAGCCTCGACGTCGCGAATGGTGAGGCCTAGTTGCTCACGTAGTTTGCGGAGAGTTTCTCCCGGACGCAAAGTACTCCTCAGAGCTATCCTGACAACTATACTCAGAATCTCTCGTCTGTCAGCGACTATTGCCACTCCGGGATGCGTCAGCCGGGAACGCCGACGGGAGCCAATCGCACGCTGCAGCAATCGGTCACGGCACACGCTTAATGATTCGCTCGGCTGGCCGATACGCTAGGCGGGTCGGCTCAAGCAGCTCGATGTTGCTCTGCTCAAGGGAAGGTAGACCGCGGGAATAATCGGCAGTTGAGTCTTCAAAAATCGCCGCTGGCACCTCCTCCTCCCGAAGCTCCTCCACCGAAGCGAACCTCTCCACTCGTTGTTTGCGGGCTTGGCGTTATTGATTGAGGTGTTACCAGGCCCAATACGGCGGAGGTGGCGTTCATCCACTGTTTGTCCTTACCCGATAGGCGCGCGGCGGTAAAGCCGCCGCGAACTCCGCCCGGGCCCCGAGCTAGCCAGCGTCGAATAAACAATGCAACACCGGTCAACAGTATGCCCAGAAGCATCGGGTCCCAAGTATGCCGGGGCCAACCGAGGTAGGGTTTATTGGAGACGGAGGTCAGGATGAAGGAGATTGCGCCCACCGCGATGACGAAGCGGTCCTTTTGCCGAACCCCGCGCGCGAGTACGACCGGCGGCAGAACCCAGATCAGCACCCACGTTGTCCAGTAGAACGGCAGCGCATATTCATAGCTCGGCCCAGCGCTGCCTACCAAGTCCCGCAACCCTCTGGGCAGGTTCGACGGCGAAAGCATGAGGTTGATGGCCAGATAGATGCCGAGCCAGAGAAGCGCTTCGGCGAGCGAATATGCGTCCTCGAGGTAATCGAAGCGGTGGCCGATCCGCAGCGCCGCTACACAGATCAGCCCGACTAGATAAAAGGCGGCAACTATCGCGCGCTGCGCCGCGTCGGACGAGGTCCAGTAGCCCGACAGCCAGACGGCAAAAATCATTGCGGCGAGAAATGCATACCACAGTCCGAAGCGGCGCCAGATCCAGAGCGACAAGACAGCGCCGGCGGCGGGAACCAGGGAGCGGGCTGACGGCAAAGAATAGCCGCTGAATAAAGCGAGCTGCATTCCCACGCAAAGAAATCCAACCGAGCCGGCGGCGAGCGCTTCCTCGACCCCATAGCGATACAGACGGCCCTGGGAAACGACAAGCTCGGCGGCCGCATAGCTGAGAGGAGCGCAGATCAGCAGGAAAATGCCGTCGGTTTGGTCCGATGAATGCGGAAGAAAGACCACGGAGAACAGCGCTGCTGCGGCACAAACGCTGATCAGGGTGAAGAGGAACAGAACCAGCCGCAGGAAAATGTTGGTGGTGCGCAGCTCGGAAACCGTTTCCTGTTCCAGACGCTGGGACTGTTCCTTGGTCAGGATGCCCTCGCTGGCCCAGTCCGCGATCAGTTTGCGGGCGCGCAGAGTCTCCTCGCTGGATGCAGAGTACAGTCTCACGCCTGCCTCCCGAAGCGGCGCGCGATCACGACCAGCCCCACAACCATGGCAACACCGGTAAAGACGAAATAGGTCAGGATAGAAGTAAAGTCATTGACATTGCGGAGGAGCATCGCGCTGACACCCACGTATCCGTAGACAGCGGAATACGCAACGAAAGCAAACTGCCGGCGCCTCAGGCCCCAGGCGAGAGACAGACCACAGGCGATCAGCAGGGCGAGAAACCACAGGCCGTATCCTTCGCGATTGAATACACCCGAGAGCAATGCCCAAAAGCCAACGTTGGCCGCAATATTGAGATACGTGCCGAAGAAGTGCGGTTTCACACCGCGATGCTGCAAAAGCGCTCCGCCGCCGCCGATCAGCAGGCAGTAGACCAGCGCATATTGCCGGTAAGCCGCGTCCTGATGCGATGGCCAGTGCGAGATGGTGAGCCCGAACCATCCGGCGAGCGAAGACAAAGCCAGCGACAAGACGAAGCGATTGTCGAAACGATAAGCCAGGAAGAAAAAGAAGACGGCGGTCGCCAGGAGATAGAGATCCCATTGTCCGGAGAGTAGGTGGAGCCGGTTCTCCAGGTAAGCCAGTTCTATGCACCAGACGAGACTGCCCAAGTAAAGCACATAGTCGAAAACCGCATTGGGGGCAGACGTTTGCGCGAGTGCCCAGGCGGGCGCGCGGGAAAAACAGTACCAAAAACAGGCGGCGAAAATGGTGGAGAGAATGACGAGGACGAGAACGTCACCGAGTTGTTGTGAATAGGTGGTGACCGTCCAGCCAAGCCCGGCAACGAATGCCAGTACACCAGCATAGAAGAGAATGTTGAGCTCAAGAAAAAGCGAAAAAGGTTCTCTACGGGAGAGGCTCGCCAAGTACGCGTGCTGCGGCGGCGATATCGCGCCTTGCTCCCGCCAGTGCTCTAAGCGGACCAAGATAGTCATGAAGTCTTCGTTCTGCTGGGCCAATCGGTAACTCTGGTCGGGCTTATCAGTCTACTCATCGTACATTCCGATAGGCTCGCGGGTGCTGAAAAATGCGCCAGCGGATGTGCCAGGAATCGAGTTGGCCCGCATGTCCGGTTTTGCGAGATCCAACTGGATTAGGAACGAGAAATAGGGGTTTTCCGTGAGTTGGGCGGCACAGAGTGGCGTGACCCGACCAGTTCCCCTGCTATTCTCGAAGGTGAATCCACGAGGAAGCTGCACGCATTGCCGCCGATTCTTAACGCACAAAATATCTCAAAGAGCTACGGCGCAACTCCGCTCTTTCGGAATGTCGCCTTCACCATCTCTGAAGGCGACCGTATCGGACTGATTGGGCCGAACGGCTCCGGCAAGTCGACGCTACTGCAAATTCTCTTCGGCACCATAGATCCGGATTCCGGAGAGGTCGCGTTGCGCAAGCGTGTCCGGCTGAGTCTTGTTCACCAGGACTCGCAGTTCGCTGGCGGACAGACAGTCCGTTCCGTGATTACGGCTGCGCTGGAGCGGTCCGGCGTTCCGCCCGATGAGTGGCAGGCTCGCCTGGCCGAGACCTTAGGGCGCGCCGGTCTGGAAGAGCTCGACGCCGCAACGGAATCGCTTTCTGGAGGATGGCGCAAGCGGCTCGCCATCGCCGAAGCGCTGGTGCAGCAACCGGACATCCTGCTGCTGGATGAGCCCACCAATCACCTCGACCTGGCTGCGATTGAATGGCTCGAGGAATTACTCCAATCCGCATCCTTTGCGTCGGTGGTGGTCAGTCACGACCGTTATTTTCTGGAGAACGTGGCGACGACCATGGCCGAACTGAACCGCGCCTACCCCGACGGCCTGTTGCGGGTCACGGGTAACTACAGCAGGTTGCTGGAAGAAAAAGAGGCGTTCCTGCAGGCGCAGGCGAAGCACCAGGACGCGCTGGAAAATCGAGTGCACCGCGAGATTGAGTGGCTGCGCCGCGGACCCAAGGCACGCACTTCCAAATCGAAAGCCCGCATCGACAAGGCGAATCAACTGATTGGCGAGTTGGCTGATTTGAATGCGCGCACCCGAACTGCCAGCGCCGCAATTGACTTCTTCGCGACCGACCGAAAGACCCGGCGGCTCATTGAACTGCAGGGCCTCAGCTTCGAGATCGGCGGCCGCACCCTCTTCCATGACCTGGACTTCATTCTCACTCCCGGAACCCGTGTCGGGCTGGTCGGCCCCAACGGCAGCGGTAAGACAACGCTGCTGCGGCTGCTCTCGCGAGAACTGTCGCCCACGGCCGGCGAGATTCGCACCGCCGACGCGCTTCAGATCGTCTACTTCGATCAAAATCGGATGCTCGACCCCGATGTGACTTTGCGGCGCGCGCTTGCGCCGGACAGCGACTCCGTCATCTACCAGGATCGCGTGATCCATGTCGCTTCGTGGGCGGCGCGTTTCTTGTTCACCGGCGAGCAGCTCAATCAGCCTGTAGGACGGCTCTCTGGAGGGGAACGCGCCCGCGTTCTGCTCGCCAAACTCATGCTGCAGCCAGCAGACGTTCTGCTGCTGGATGAGCCCACGAATGACCTCGACATTCCCACGCTCGAGGTGCTGGAAGAGAGCCTGCTGGAATTCCGTGGTGCACTGGTGCTGGTCACGCACGATCGCTATTTGCTGGACCGAGTCTCAACCACCGTTCTTGGCCTGGACGGCGCGGGCTCGGTTGGGCAATTCGCAGATTACTCGCAGTGGGAGCAGTGGTTGGAGGAGCGCCAACGATTGTCTAAGGCCGTTGCCAAGACGGCTGACCGGGAAACTGACGGTGCTGGTTCTTCGCCGACTGTCACTGCGGCGAAGAAGAAGCTGTCCTATCTCGAAGCTCGAGAATACGCGACGCTCGAGCAGCGCATCAGCGAGGCCGAGAAAGAACTGAAGGCTGCGCGTTCCGCTTACGAGGACCCGTCCATCGCCAGTGACGCGGCCCGTCTTCTGGCGACGCAGGCTGAACTCAAACGGGCAGAGCAAGTCGTCGATCAGCTCTATGGCCGCTGGGAAGAGCTGGAAACCAAGATGCTCTGAGTATTCGAAATTTTCGGAGACGCAGCTGTTGAGTGCACAGGCATCATAGGTCGCCATCGCTCAAACCAGAGCCAAATCCGTTCTCTTCCAGCCACTGATTTAGGTGTACCTGATACAGATATGAGGCGAGCATCTCTTCTCCCATTTCATGGCTCTCCGTGCAGAGAAACGGTACCCGCAGCCCAGCCAGCACGGCAATCAACGATTGCGTAACCTGGTTGGGATTGACAGCTGAGTGAGGATACGGCGATTTGACTTGGCTTAAAGCTGCCGTGACCACTAACAGGCGGTGAGGGTAGTCGGCCATCTGCCGGAGGCGAGCGACAAACCCTGGGCGCTCGACCGTAAATGAGCGCACCAGATCGGAGAGATCCTTGCGCTCGACAACGCAGTTGTCCTCAAGCCCCGAAATCGAGTAGTCGCCCAGCTTGAGGGCTCTCCTTTCAACTCCGCTGAACCAGCCCTCGAAGCGCGAGAAATCGAATGGATTCTGCTCGCGAGTATCCACCACGATCACGGGGCGAGGCGTTTTGAGCTGTGTGCCTCCGCGTTCGGCAAGAACCGGTATGGCGGGGGGAGCTACAGGATTTGCGCTGAGGAACCAGTCCAGAGGCGAGGTGATCAGAGTTCGGCGCCGCTTCATCCCCATCGCTTACGCTGCAACTTTCTCCAGTCGATACTCATGGTGTAATCCACCCAGCATTTGATCCATCCGCGCACCATTCACCACAGTGAAGTACTGAAAGGTTGAGGCTTGGCGAACACGCGATTAGATGTTCCATAGAACCTCAAGTCGTCCTCGCCGCGTAGAGGAACGGCCGCTCGCCGCTGCTTCTCCAAAAGTAGGCAAGGATGATCACACTTCCAACCGCCGCATATGCGCACCACAGAGAGGTGAATGCATACCGCTTGAACTCCATTACAACCAGCAGAATCGCCAGGTTTACCGCGCCAAAAATGACCATCATCCTGATCTTAGAGAAAAACAGCGAACCGCACGTGGCAATCACATACAACACTGCAACCGCTGTGTTGTTGGTCGCTCGATTGATGTAGACGATGCTATTTCCCTTAACATAGACCTGCAATGGATACGCCGTTAAAGCCCATAGTACATAGAGGGTTGTTGCTGCACCCAGCACGACGAATGGCAGCATGCGTCGGCGGTTCTTCACGTCAGGCTCGAACAGCAGCACGCTTAGCGGCAGCAGGAAAGGCAGAAGCCCCTGCGCATACAACATGAATGCCGCCCCCATGTTGTGTGCGACCACAGGCGAGAGAATCCCATCGAGTCCCAGCCAGACGAATCCCTCAATGAACTGGTGAACGGCGAAAAGCGCAGGCAGCGCTGCGAAAAGCAGTTCGCGCCGGTGCTTCACCTTCGTCAATGTGGCGACGCCGACTGCGCCCAGGACTGCACTGCCCACAAAGTTCGCTGTCGCTGAAAAGCACACGGCTCATCCTCCCCGCTCCGAGGATCACACCAGTCCTCGAGGAACGCAAAACATTTCTTACCGACAGCGCGAATCGCAGCCGGCGTATCAGATTTTGAACGCCCTTTGCTCCAACGGCTGTTCGCTTCAACCACTTCGGGACTGCATCCAGTGGCAGGCCTGATGCATCAACATTTGGTGGCAAGAAAAACCATAGGTGGCTCGTGTCGTGTCTAGATCTGTTCCAAGTTTATTGAAATCCCTGTATATCGTGTCGCTATCGTTATTGACGGCGCTTGTCCTGGTTTGCTCGGCGGCGGCTCAAAGCATCGCATCCACAGAGGGGCAAACAGGAAGCATTGCGGGAACCGTGACGGATCCGAACGGCGGGCCGGTCCCGGGTGCCAGGGTAATCTTGCAAGGTCCTACGCCGCATGAAAGCTACACCGGTCTTGCGAACGACAATGGCTTCTTTGAATTACGCAATGTCAAGCCTGGAGTGCCTTTTCGAGTCACCGTCCACGCCGAGGGATTTACAGATTGGACCTCACCGCCGGTAGTTCTGGACCCCGGTCAATACAAGCTCCTCACGGATTGCAAACTCCAGCTTGAAGAAGTACGGACAACCGTCAATGTGGGTTATTCCGCGGCGAAGGTCGCAACGGAACAAGTTGCGGCGCAGGAAAAGCAGCGCGTCCTGGGCGTGTTTCCTAATTATTACGTCAATTACGATTCCGATCCGGCGCCGATGACAGCGAAGCTCAAGTTCAAGCTTGCACTCCGGGTCGCGGTTGATCCGGTCACGATTTTGGGCATAGGCTTCGTCGCCGGACTCGACCAGGCGGGTAACACCCCGGACTACCAGCAGGGCGCGAAAGGCTATGGCCAGCGGTTTGGCGCCATCGCTGCGGACGGTTCCACCGACATCTTGATTGGCGGGGCGATCCTGCCATCACTTCTCCACCAGGACCCGCGTTACTTCTACCAGGGCAAAGGAACGACAAGATCGCGTTTGTTTCACGCCATTAGTTACCCACTCGTTTGCCGAGGAGACAACGGTCAGCTGCAGCCGAACTACTCGAGCCTCGGCGGCGACTTGGCGGCGTCGGCCCTGGAGAACACCTACTACCCGCAATCCAATCGTGGCGCGGGACTGGTCTTCGGGCATTTTGCCTTAGATACCGCCGAACGCGCGGTCAGCAGCGTGGCCCAGGAATTCCTCTTCCGCCGACTTACAAAAACGAAGCCCGCGAATTAGGTCGGAAACCACTTGCACAACCTTCGGAGTTGGGGGCGCACCGCGGGTAGTGTCGGACTACCTTTGGACGAACTCGGATTCGATGCCGTGGATACAGGCGGGCTCGATGAGTCCTGGCGTCAACAGCCTGGAACTCCAGTCTACGGCACGGATTTCGATGCAACTGGAGTAAAGCGCGCGTTGTCAGAGGCGAGTCGCGAGCGCAGGCTGGAGTGGCGCGCTACCCCGCACAGTCCCGGGGATTTTGCGAAGCCGGCTTAATGCACTTGACCGATTTCACTGCAATTCGAAGGTGAGTTGCGGCGCCGCCTAAAGTCCGTCGACCTACCCTTGACGCGCTTCCCGTACCATCTCGATGAATACTTCTCTAGTCTGTGCCGGATCGCTTACCGCCCGCGAGAACGCGATCCGTGTTCCCTTCACGCCATCCTGGGTTTTCAGGCGGAGATGGAAGCCGAGGCGGTCAACCGAGGTCATCGCGGCCTCCTGGGCCTCAACGCCGGCAAAGCGTTTTGCGAGCAGGATGAGCGCATCCTTATGGTCGGCGTTCATGTGCTGCATGATCTCCAATTTGTAGTCAACCAGCGGGTCGGCTTGTGCTTGGGAGTAGTCCGAGGCTGCCACCCATCCCATCACTCCAAAGCCGCCCACGTAATAAACGTCCAATACTTCCATTCGGTAGAAGAAAAAGTCGTCAAAATCGACCCAGTACTTGCTATCCGGGTAGCGCGTCAAGTAAACGGTACGAGCGGCAGCCAGCTCTGGCTCCAGGATCCTGCTCACAGTTCCTATTAACGTGACCCTGGACGCACCCAGCGGGTCGCCGGTCGCTCCAGGCTCGGTCACAAACAGGCTGGCACGCGGGTCGGCTTGCAGATTCTGCGTGTGCATCGCCATCGTGCTGATTAGAAACAGTGCGCGCCCCTGGCCATCAAGCGCGTAAGGCATCAGGGATCCAAAGGGAAATCCCGGCTGTTTCCGCGACCAGGTTGAGAGACTGCCAATGTGGCCCGAGTACGTCAAGGTTCGCGCTCGCTCGGCAAATGAAGGCTCTGGGACGGTAGGCTGACCACTGGTAGCGCCACCGGCATGTTTTCCGACGGATGAGGAAGACATCGTTGATCACTCTCCCGATTATTCAACCGACCATGTGATGATATCTCCTGGCGCCGGACCCTACGATGAAACAGCTGGGAAAAGGCCTGTGTGGAGCAGTTGTGCAGCAGATTTTGAACTGATTGTCGGTAGGTGATTGAAAAGACTGGAGCCGACGATCGGACTTGAACCGATGACCTGTCGATTACGAATCGACTGCTCTACCAACTGAGCTACGTCGGCTTGCTTCGATTCTAACTGTGGCGCGAGGTTACCGTAAAGGGACCAGGGACCTTGTTTTCCACTAGTTTCCGGGTATTTCCACTTGCTTCGCGACTATTGTCCCCGGATAATTGGTAAGGAAGCTCACTGGCGAACCCGAGCTTAGATGAATCACTATTGTCGAGCGGACGTCCTTCGGATCCTGCATATTTCCGCCAACCAACTGGCCGGCTGGCAAAAGGCAGGACTTGTTCCCATTTCCGAGACGTTTACCTTTTACGACCTCCTCCAGCTCAAGAAGATTCGCGACCTGCGTGCCAAGCGGGTGCGTCCGGCCGTGATTCGCGAGTCGCTGCAGGCCATGCAGAAGCAGGTGGCTGGGATGGAGAATCCGCTGCTGGAGGCGAGCGCCTTCACGGTGGGATCGCGCGTGGCGTATCGGCACGAAGGGCACTCGGTCGAGCCGATTGCCGGGCAGTTTGTGCTGGACTTCGGACCGGTAGGGACAGTGGTGTCGACGGCGTCTCGCGCCAACTCGAGCAAAGTGAAGCCGATTGCGAATTACGAGACTGCGGCTGAGCTGTTTGCACGAGGGGTGGCGATGGAAGAGCATCCCAGCACGCATGAGGAAGCAATTCGCAGTTACCTCGAAGTGCTGGAGCTTGATCCCACCCACGCTGCGGCGCACATCAACCTGGGCACGCTGTTCTACAACCGGCACGATTTCGAAGCAGCCGAGAAGCATTATCGCGCTGCCGTGGCCGCGGACTCGCGCTACGCGCTGGCGTATTTCGATCTCGGCAATGTTCTGGACGAAACCGGCAGAATCGACGATGCGATTGTCGCCTACCGCACGGCGATCCAGTTAGCTCCGACTTACGCTGACGCGCATTACAACCTCGCGCTGGCGTATGAGCGAATGGGCCAGGGCCGCCAGGCCTTGCGCCATTGGAAGACCTATCTGAAGCTCGACAACAGCGGCGCGTGGGCAGTGCATGCCCGCAATCAGGTCGCGCGCATCCTCGAAGGCGACAAGCTGAAGATCGTTTACAAGCGTGGGCAGTGAGGGCGCTCAAGCGAGCAGCCCTCACACGCTGATCATTCCTCAGGAAGACGCTTTTCGTATTCGTGCTTGGCCTCGGTGAAGATCGCCCAGAAGGCGTCCGGTTCCCTGCCTTCCAACCGGCTGACCAGCACAGCAAGATGAGAGTGCCAGCCCGGGCCGACCGCGAGCATGGCTTTGCGATCGCGCAGGCGGCGATGCGTGAGAACGAGACGAACTTTGTCGCCCTCGGGAGTCAGTTCGAAGGTAACTTCCGACGGACCATCCTTGCCGCTTCCCCAGGAAAGACTCAGCACACGCGGCGGCTCACAACGCGTGACCGTGTGCTCGGTGACTTGTCCTTCCTCCATGTTCTTGAACTGCTCGGGAATGGGCGCGGTCTTGCGCGACAAGCTGGAATGAGCGAACTTCAGCTTCAGCGGCGCGCCGGCGCGCTGTTCCATTTCTCCGGACCCGAGCCACTTGGCGCGCTTGTCCGACTCTGTGAGATAGGCCCAGACGCGCTCGATCGGCCCGGGCAGCAGGCGCTCGAAGCGAATGGTACCGGGCTCGAGGATGGTCGCGTAACCGCCGTGCTGCAGATGACCAGCGAGGTTGTCGAGGATCATGGTCCAGCCCTGACGCGTGCGATCGGTCCACTCCGGCAGAACGCCCTCATGCGTCAGCGTGAGATTGCAGCCGGTGCCGACGGGCACAATGTCGATGCTGACCTTGGTTGATTTCCGCGGAATACTTTGGGACCTTGAAGGTGAAGACCAGGCGGCGCGGGCGATCGAGCTCGAGATACTCGCCGATGTGTTCGACGTCGGCATCGTCGCGCCGAATCAGAAGAAACTTGCCGCCGACGCGGCCGTCAATTTGCACACAAGTCATCTGTCCGGTTGGTGTAGCGAACAGCCATCGGCCCGCAGTCGCGGGATCCAGCCAGGCATCAAAGACGCGCTCCGGAGTGGCATCGAAGTGGCGCGTAATGCGCAGTACACGGTCGGTATCAACGGTCATTTTGAATGTCCTTTCAGATCTTCTTCTTTAAGGAGGGCTTCCAGCGCGTCGAGGCGCCTGGTCCAGAAGCGTTCGTAGAAGCGCAGCCAGCGTTCGGCGGAGGCCAGGGGCGCGGGGTCGATGCGACAGACATGGCGACGTCCCTGGCGCTTGCGGCGGATCAGGCCGGCGGATTCCAGCACCTTGACGTGCTTCGAGGCCGCGGCGAATGACATGTTGAAGGGCGCGGCGAGTTCCCCGATGTGTCGCTCTCCTGACGCCAGAGTGCGCAGCATGGCGCGGCGCGTGGGATCGGACAAAGCATGAAAAACGCCGTCGAGCGAGGCCGAATGTCGTACAACCATGTGGTTGAATATAATCCGAGATCAGAGTATTGTCAACCGTTTGGTTTAACGATTGTGGAGAATTCTTTCTGCCGATTCGAGGCGGGGCAATACGTGTAGCAGTTGACGCAGGATAGAATCTGAGCATCCTAACTAATCGACACTTCATTTCAGCGAGGATTTGTTTGGCACGATTTGAACGCTGCCCCCGCCGGGGTCGACACTCATGGATTGCCTTCGTTCTTGCAGGGACGGTCGTGCTGCCCGTGGTCCTGGCGGTCGCAAGCCAAACCGCGCCGTCGGAGAGCGATTCCATACTGGCGCACCTGAACGCCGCGATCGGCTGGTATCACCAGATCACCGGCCTGGACATCACCGCCGGCCAGCCTAGTGACATCCTGTACCTGGAGAATGCGCGCAACGCTGCGAGCCAGGCGCTGCAAGTGGCATTTCAGGCGTCTCAGGCACAGGCCACGCTGCTGGCTAAAAGGAAGAATGGGCAATCATCCAACCCAGCCAATTCGGCTTCGGTCAATCTGGACCAGCAGACAACGCTAGCCAAAGCCACTGCCAGCACCAACGATCGCATCACTCAAAATCAGGCGCAGCTCGAAGACCTGAACAAGCAAATCGTATCGGCACACGGCAAGCAGCGAGAGCAACTGCTGTCGCAGCGCGACTCCCTGCAGGGCGAAATCGAGCTGGACAAGACAATTCTCGATTCGCTGCAGAAGATCGCCAGCGTCAATGCGGGCAGCGAAAATGGCGGCACGGGGCTGGTGGGGCAGATCAATCAGTTGAAGCAGTCGGTGCCGGAGGTGTTCGCGACGACCAAGAAGGAGACGGCCAGCAGCGCGCAAAACTCAAAAGCGAGCCGCGCGCAAGATGCCGGCCTGTTTGGCCAGGCGTCGATCCTGTTCGGCCAGATGCGCGACATTCACGATATCGATCAGCTGATCTCGGAAACCGCAAGTTTGCGGGCAACCGCCGACAGCCTTGACGTCCCGGTGCGCGACTTGCTGAAGAACCTGGTGCAGCAAGGACGCGACATGGTGAATCAGCCGCCCTCGTCCGATCCCGCAGAAATCGCTGCCACGCGGCAGAAGTTTGAGGCGCTGACGGCGCAATTCAAACAGGTGTCGGCCGTGGCCGTGCCGCTGCGGCAGGAGATGATTCTGCTGGACGAGTGTCGCGGCGATCTGCAGGAGTGGCGGAACTCCATCAAGACGGAGTACGAGCGAGTACTGCGCTCGCTGCTGACACGGGTCGCGGTAATCCTGATAGCGCTGCTGTTCGTTTTTGTGCTCTCCGGGTTGTGGCGGCACGCTACCTACCGCTACGTACACGACGCGCGACGGCGGCGGCAGCTGATGCTGATACGCCGCTTTGTGACCAGCTTCCTCATGGTGCTGGTCATCGCCATGGGCTTCGTCAGCGAGTTCAGTTCGCTGGCGACGTTTGCGGGATTCCTCACGGCTGGCATTGCGGTGGCACTGCAAACGGTGATCCTGTCGGTCGCCGCCTACTTCTTTCTCATTGGAAAGTATGGCGTGCGAGTGGGTGATCGGCTGACCGTCGGCGGAGTGACCGGCGATGTAATCGAGGTCGGACTGGTGCGGCTGTATCTGATGGAGTTGTCGGGCACGGGAATTGATCTCTATCCCACGGGGCGAGTGGTGGTGTTCTCGAATTCCGTGATGTTCCAGGCCGCGCCGTTCTTCAAGCAGCTTCCTGGAACTGCGTACGCGTGGCATGAGATTGCAGTCACCTTGGCGGTGGATGCGAATCTGGCTGCGGTAGAGAAGAAGTTGCTGGAAGCGGTGACTTCGGTGTCCTCACGATATCAGCAGAGCATTGATCACCAACATTCTTTAGTGCAGCGACTGCTCGATACGCCGATCGCAACGCCGACACCAACGGCGAACGTGTACTTCGCCGATACGGGGCCGGAGTTCGTGGTGCGTTATCCGGTGGAGCTGCAAGACGCCTCGCAGATTGATGATGAGGTCACGCGGAAGCTGATGGAAACGATCGGCAGCGATGCAGAGTTGAAAGCCGCAGTGTCGGGCTCGCCGAAGTTGCGGGCACCGATCAGGGCGTAGACGAGACCTCGGATTCTTCAGGCACGCGTGCAGTCCCTTCCGGGACTCAGCCTTCTTGATAAATGACTACCCAGGACTTCGTCCTGGGCTAAGCTGAGTCGTCCCGCGCTGCGGGACGGGATCGTAGCAGCCTAGCCTTAGATTCATCGGATGCAGAGGTTATTCAGCCGAGCAGTCCGGGGATCGTACCAACCGCTGCTTTTTACTGTCTTACATTCCTACAACTGAGCATCCGGAGTCTGGCTCAGCTCTTCGAACTTGCGACACGAAAAAACTCCTCGTCTCGATGCTAGAATCAAGGGTTTCGTACTCCACATTAAGGATTGCCATCATGCCTGAAGCTACTGCACACGCTGTCGCCTCCGCTCCCGCGCCACTAGTTTCGCTGACTGAAGACGAAGTGCTGTTTCGCGATACGGTTCGCCAATTTGCCGATGAGAGCGTGCGTCCGCACGTGAAAGAGATGGATGAAAAGGGTGTCTTCGAGCACTCGCTCATCGATCAGTTCTTCCAGCTGGGACTGATGGGCATCGAGGTTCCGGAGGAATACGGCGGCGGCGCGGGCACGTTCTTCGAAGCGATTCTGGCGGTGGAGGAGTTGTCGCGTGTCGATCCGTCGGCCGGTGTCGTCGTCGATGTGCAGAACACGCTGGTGAACAATGCCCTGCTGCGCTGGACCACGGCGGAGCAGAAGAAGCGCTATCTGCCGCGGATGTGCAAAGACACTGTCGGCGCGTACGCATTGAGTGAGGCAGGATCGGGATCGGACGCGTTTGCGCTGCAGACGCGTGCCGAACTGAAGGGCAGCGAGTATGTGCTGAACGGGCAGAAGCTATGGATCACGAATGCCAAAGAAGCGGGCGTGTTTATTCTGCTGGCGACGGTCGATCCCACATTGGGGTACAAGGGCATCACCGCGTTCATTGTCGAGAAGAGTTCTCCCGGATTCTCGGTCGGCAAGAAAGAAGACAAGCTGGGGATTCGCGCTTCCAGCACCTGCGAGCTGATCCTGGAAGATTGCCGCGTGCCCAAGGAGAATGTGCTGGGCGAGGTCGGCAAGGGATACAAGATCGCGATTGAGACGCTGAACGAAGGGCGCATCGGCATTGGCGCGCAGATGCTGGGACTGGCGCGCGGCGCGTGGGAGTTTGCCGTGAAGTATGCGCAAGAGCGCAAACAGTTCGGCAAGAGCATTTCGGAGTTCCAGGGCATTCAGTTCCAGATCGCGCAGATGGCGACCGAGATCGAGGCGGCGCGCATGCTGCTGTACAACTGCGCGCGCATGAAGGATGCCGGCATGAGCTTTCTGAAGGAAGCCGCGATGACGAAGCTGTACACCTCGCAGGTCGCTGAGCGCGTGGCGTCGCTGTGCGTCGAAATCTACGGCGGATACGGATTCACGAAAGACTATCCGGTGGAGAAATTCTTCCGCGACTCGAAGATTGGCAAGATCTACGAAGGCACGTCGAATATGCAGCTGCAGACGATTGCCAAGCTGGTGATGAAGTAGTGGTCGGTGGTCTGTTGCAGCGATCCCTAGATTAGTGCAGCCCAGGTTATCGCCCAAAAGATGGGCGCGAACCTGGGGCACCGATCCTTCACACTATCCACAAAGCAAGTGCGGGATTCGCGCTGCGGTGATATGCTTCGCTCAACCAGGCTGACTGTGGAGGAATCTGACCCAGGAGCACGACCATGCACCGGATATCCTTGCCCGGTTTGCTGTTTATTGCCAGCCTGTTGTTGATCTCCAGCGTCGCGTCAGCCCAGAGCGATCCCTGCAACGTAATGGGGCTGGGGCCGATGGGCAGCTTCAACGGCTTCGTTCCCTTCCCGTCCAACAGCCTGTGGAACACCAACATTTCCAGCGCGCAGGTCGATTCGAATTCCGCCAACTACATCAGCGAGATTGGCAACAACACGCCGCTGCATCCTGATTTCGGCGCCGGGCTGTACGATGGACAGACTATCGGCATCCCCTACATTGTGGTACCCAGCACGCAGCCGTACCTCAAGATCATCTACACCTTGTATGGCGACGAGAGCGATCCCGGCCCCATGCCGATCCCAGCCAACGCGCTGATTGAAGGCTTCCCTCAGCCGGGCAATGGCGACCGTCATGTGCTGATCGTGGATAAGGGCAACTGCTGGCTGTATGAGTTGTACTACGCGTACAATGCAGGCCCGCTGGGATGGAACGCGGGCTCAGGTGCGGTGTGGGATTTGGAAGCGAACGAGACGCGGCCATACACGTGGACCTCGGCCGATGCGGCGGGCCTGCCGATTCTGCCGGGACTAGTGCGCGCCGACGAGGTGCAGACGGGCGCGATCAATCATGCGGTTCGTATAACACTGCAAAACAGCACGCAGGCGTTCACCCCGCCGGCCTCGCACTGGGCGGCGAACTCCAGCGACCAATACGCTGCGCCGATGGGCATGCGGCTGCGGCTGAAGGCGAGCTTCGATATCTCCGGCTTCTCCAAGGCGAACCAGGTGATCTTGACCGCGCTGAAACAGTACGGCGCGATCATGGCCGACAACGGCTCGTCGATGTTCCTCACCGGGACGACCGATATGCGGTGGAACAATGATGATCTTGGCAATCTGCATTCGGTGAAAGCTTCCGACTTCGAGGTGGTCCTGATTTCGCCGCTGTACACACCGCAGAATGTGCCGACCGGGCCGAATCCAACGATCAACAGCTTTACGGCGACGTCGTCCGGAGGATCGGGACAGCCGGTGACGCTGAGCTGGAGTGTGACAAACGGGGAGTACTACATTGTGTCACCTACGGTGGGAGCGATTCGGGGCAACAATGTCACGGTGAATCCGCTGGCGACGACGACGTATACGCTGTATGCGACGAATCAGTATGGCAGGACGACGGCGCAGGTGACGGTGACTGTGCCGTAAAGACGTGGACCGTGAGTCGTGGATGGTGGATCGTTCGGCGCACGGCTCCCACCCTGGCCAGAACATTGGAGAAAAGCAGATCCTCGATTCCGCTTTACTCAGGATGACAGAGTGGGCACCCGGCTGGATATACTCATATAGGGCTTGCATGAACACAACATCACGAGTATTTCGCGACAGCCATATGGTTCGAGCATTCGAGTTGCTAGCTAGTTTGCCGGAGGACATCTGTCTCGCGAGCCGTGAGAAGGACCCTCCCCAGAAGCGGAAGGGCCTTTCAGCTTTTCGACCGAAGCGAAGCGCCGGACGGAAGCGTCCTTTGTAAGAATCGAATCGTCCCTTATCGCACGACGCCGGCCAGGGGCGAGCTGGCGGTGGCGTAGAGCTTCCTGGGCATGCGGCCGGCAAGGTAGGCCTGGCGTCCGGCTAGGACCGCGTTCTTCATCGCTTCAGCCATCAGCTCGGGCTCCTGCGCGCCGGCGATGCCGGTGTTCATCAACACGCCATCGACGCCAAGTTCCATGGCAATGGTCGCATCGGAGGCAGTGCCCACGCCCGCATCGACGATGAGGGGCACGTCGGTGATCATCTCGCGCAGGATGCGGATGTTGGCCTGATTCTGAATCCCCATGCCGCTGCCGATAGGCGCGCCGAGGGGCATGACGACGCTGGCTCCGGCGTCAATCAGGCGCTTCGCAACCACAATGTCATCAGAGGTATACGGGAGAACCGTGAAGCCTTCCTTCACCAGAATGCGGGTGGCTTCGATGGTGGCCTGCACGTCGGGAAAGAGCGTCTGCTGATCGCCGATGACTTCGATCTTTACCCAATCCGACAGACCGACTTCGCGGCCGAGACGCGCGGTGCGGATCGCTTCGTCGGCGGTGTAGCAGCCGGCGGTGTTGGGCAGCAGGAAGTACTTCTTCGGATCGATGAAGTCGAGCAGCGACTCTTTGCTGCGATCGAGTTCGACGCGGCGGACGGCGACGGTGACCATCTCGGCGCCGCTGGCGGCAATGGCGCGCGCGGTTTCCTGTCCGGATTTGTACTTGCCCGTGCCGACGATCAGGCGCGAACGGAACTGGCGGCCTGCAATGATGAATGAGTCCATGACCATATTCTAATCGACTGGGCGGGGCGCGAAATGTGACGGACGGCACAGAAGATTCATCCCACGGGGAGGACCGCAGATCCTTCAACTTCGGCGGCTCGAAAGCAGAGCTACGAGTTTGAAGGCGGCCTTCCCTTCGGAAGACCGCCCAGCTTGCCCGCTACGCACTACTCACTGCTGGATTCGACATTCGTCAAGGTGGCCATCACCTGATCGAGGCTGAAGCTGGCCGGCTTCTGGCGCGGCGGAAACTCCCTGAAGCTGCTTAGCCATTTCGCCACATAAGCCTGTGCAGGAGTGAGCAAATAAATCCGGTCGATCCTCCAGCGCGAGTAGTCGATGCCTTCGTATTCGGCGCGCTCAAAAGGATCGGCGTGGAGATCGAACAGCTTGGGCACACGCAGCGCAACGAACGGTGTCTCCCAAACCGCGAATCCGTGCGTAGGCTGCTCCAGGAACATAAGCTTCCAGCGGTTGTAGCGCAGCGCTGCAAGCTCGCCGTCATCGGTCCAGTAGAGGAACTCGTGACGCGGAGCCTGCTGCGTCTCGCCTTTGAGGTACGGTTCCAAGTTGTAGCCGTCGAGGTGGACTTTATAGTTCATTGCGCCCGCCTGGTAGCCCTTCAGCAGCTGTTCCTTTACATCCGGCACACCGGCCGCTGCCACCAGCGTGGGAACCCAGTCTTCATGGGCGCAGATATCGTTCACCACGGTCCCGGGCTTGACCACTCCGGGCCAGCGAATGATGAAGGGCACACGATAGCCACCTTCCCAGCTGGTGTTCTTTTCGCCACGGAAGGGAGTGGTCCCGCCATCGGGCCAACTCATCGCTTCGGCGCCGTTGTCGCTGGTGAAGATGACGATGGTGTTGTCGGCAATGCCAAGGTCATCGAGCTTTTTCAGGATCACGCCGATGTTGTCGTCGAGCTGGGTCATGCCTGCACCGTACAGACCCTTCTCATTCACCATGGCCATATACTTGGGCGGCAGGTGGGTCCAGATGTGCATGCGGGTGGTGTTGTGCCAGATGAAGAAGGGCTTGCCCGCTTTGACCGAGCGATCCATATCGTCCAGCGTCACCGCAAGGAACTCGTCGTCGGCTGTCTCCATCCTTTTCTTGGTGAGCGGGCCGGTGTCTTCGCAAGTCTGCTTGCCCCATGCACCGAAACGCGCATCGGCGGGCGCGGGATTGTCCGTCGCCGTTGCCTTGCATTTGAAGACGCCACGCGGCCCAAACTCCGCCCGGAAGCTGGGATCCTTGGGGTAGTCGATGTTTTCCGGCTCTTCCTCAGCGTTCAAGTGATAAAAGTTACCGAAGAACTCATCGAAGCCGTGCACCGTGGGCAGGAACTCGTTGCGATCGCCAAGATGGTTCTTGCCATTCTGGAAGGTCATGTAACCCAGCGGCTTCAGCAATTCGGCGAGCGTGGGGTCCTGTTTCTGCAGGCCGATAGGCGAGCCTGGCAGGCCGACCTTGGTCAGCCCGGTGCGAATCGGACTCTGCCCGGTGATGAACGCCGCGCGTCCCGCCGTGCAGCTCTGCTGCGCGTAGTAGTCGGTGAACAATGCGCCTTCACGAGCCAGCCGGTCGATGTTAGGCGTCTTATAGCCCATCATGCCCTGGTTGTAGGCACTGACATTCCAGTAGCCGATGTCATCACCGAAAATAACGATGATGTTCGGCTTCTTCTGTTGAGCATTGAGCTGCAGCAACGTGATTAACATCCACAGGCAGACCATCCAGGGCACTCGAAGTTTTTTCATTGTTGTTGTTCCGAATTCAGCTTTTACTCGGTGGACGTTGTTGCTGTCGTTGGGAGCTCTGCAGGTGGGCCAGTCTGCAAAGGAAATTACAAGCGAGCGTGCCGCAAAGTGGCGGCACGTTTTTTTGCACGACAGCCTTCACTCTGGGCAAGTGCGGCTGACGAACTCTATGGGTAATGTTGTTTAACGCTACAGACAATCCCGCTATCCGTCCAGCGAAAACTGAGAGCTGACCGACACCTCAATTTGCGCTCAATGCGTGCGCTCCCTTCTGCGTTTGACCCTTTTTCCCGCAGTTCCCTACAATCGAGGATTCCGCAGTCATACGGGAAGAATCATGGCGCTTGAGCTAATACGCTGTCCGCGAAGGTCGAGGGAGTTTAATCCGCTGGAAGACAACCTGGTCCACATGTACGCGTGCAGGCCGACGGTGTACGACTACGGCCCATAGCGATTTCAGGCTGCCCGTCACCCGCGGCATCCGCTGACCGCGCGCTAGCCTTTTACGACGACTCGCCGGCGCTAAGTCGACGCAGGCATTCGATCGAAGGAATGAAGTAGTAGGCGCCGGTGATTGGCCGCGTGTAACGCGTGAGTGCGTCGCGGACGCCAGTCGTGCGACCTGCCATGCTCTCCAACATGGTTGACAAGCGTCGCTGGTCAGCGCTGAAGCCAACGAACATGGTGCCGTGCCTGGTGACGGTTCCGTAAGGCATGTTCCGCCGAAAGATCTTGCCGAAGCGGTCCTGGTCCGTGCTGGCGACGTGCGAGTCCGGTGGCTTGTTTTCGAGTTCGACGCTGTCCGGCTTGGTCCGGCCGATCACCAGTTCCTGCTGGGCGACCGGAAGCGATTCCCATGCGGCCGTGTCATGAGCCCACTTCTGCAGGAGGAGGACGGTTCCTCCCGCGCCGGCATTTCCTTCCGGAATGATGGCCACTTCCGCCGCCTCGATCAGGCTGGGATTTTCGGTTCCGTCGATGAAGCCGGTCAGGTCAAGATCGTGGCGGTAGGGCCAGCTCGAGGTTTCTTCAGCAACCGAAGCCAGCGGCTTAAGTTCGGCGATGACCTGGCGCGCCACGTCGAAGATAACGTCGTAGGCGCTGCCCGAGAGCCACAACACGGCGTCGTGTTGCGTGGCCGGCATGACGAAGCCGTCGACGCCACTGACCGGCTCATTGAACCCCACCACATCGGACGGTGCGTCGTCGGGGATAACCGCGCTCCAGAGTTCGGGCCTGAAGCCCACCACCAGATTGACCCCGCCCATGGTCGTCCTCGGTTCACGGAGGGACGAGATAGCGGCGACGAGATCCGATCCCTTTTGTGCGTCCAGGAGATCGAACTCCAGATAGGCGTGAGAGGCAGTTCCTAAGGCAAATATTCCGCCTTGGGGAGTCGTCATGGGACCGGAATGGCGCGGAGGTTGATCCATATCGTTCCGAATACTTGGTTGGATTAACGCCTTAGTTGGACCGTCATCATCATACTTTGTCTGCGCGTTTTGGCCGCACGGTAAAGAAAAAACGCAGGCGCCGGCGATTCCCAGAGCCGTGATGAGGGCGCAACTCTGTAGGGTAATGGTCAGTTTGAAATTCACTCGCATAACACATGCCGGGTGGAGCACGCCTTGAGGCGTGCATATTTCGGCCCCGATCAGACACGCGCTTCCGCGCCTGAGGTAAATCCACCCCTTACCTCAGCGGCTGAGCCGAGACGCTGAGCGGATCTCTCAACTGCACGCCTTGAAGGCGTGCTCCACCCACGGTTGTTTGGCCGCAATTTCAAACTGACTCACTACTGTCTCCAGCCGCCGGTTGACCCTGTTTCGCACAGTTCCCTACAATCGAGGATTCCGCATTACTACAGGACAAATTCATGGCGCTTGAGCTGTTTAATACGCTGTCCGCGAAGGTCGAGGAGTTTCATCCGCTGGAAGACAACCTGGTCCGCATGTACGCGTGCGGGCCGACGGTGTACGACTACGGCCACATCGGCAACTTCCGCACGTTTGTTGTGGTCGACACGCTGCGGCGTTTTCTGAAGCAGAGCGGCTACCAGCTGAAGCACGTGATGAACATTACGGATGTGGATGACAAGATCATCCGCAATGCGGCGCGCGATGGCGTGACGGTGCAGGAGTACACGAAGAAGTATCGCGAGGCGTTTCTGGAGGACGCCGACGCGCTGAACATCGAGCGGCCGGAGATGATCGTGAACGCGACCGACCATATTCAGGAGATGGCGCACTTCATCGCGGTGCTGGCGGAGAAGGGATTCGCGTATCGCACCGACGATGGCTCGTACTACTTCCGCATCGCGAAGTTTCCGGAGTACGGCAAGCTGTCGAAGAAGGATTTCGAGGGGATGACGGACGGAGCGCGCGTCGATGTCGATGAATACGACAAGGACAACGCGCGCGACTTCGCGCTGTGGAAGGCGCCGAAGCCGGGCGAGGCGCAGTGGGAGACGGAGATTGGGCCGGGACGGCCAGGCTGGCACATCGAGTGCTCGACCATGTCGATGAAGTACCTGGGCGAGACGTTCGACATTCATCTCGGCGGCGAAGACCTGATCTTTCCGCATCACGAGAACGAGATTGCACAGTCGGAGGCGGAGACCGGCAAGCTGTTCGTGAAGGTGTGGGTGCATTCGCGCTTTTTGCTGGTGGAAGGCGAGAAGATGGCCAAGAGCGCGGGGAATTTCTATACCGTGCGCGATTTGATTCTGCTGGGACACAAGCCGTCGTCGATACGATTGCTGCTGATGATGGTGCCGCACAGCAAGCAGCTGAACTTCACCTTCGACGGGCTGACGCAGGCGGCGAACTCGGTCGAGCGGCTGAGGAACTTCAAGCTGCGGCTGGAGACGTCGTCGTTTGCGGAGGGGACGAGTGCGGCGATTGCGGAGATTGCGAAGAAGACTTCGGACGAGATGACGGCCGGGCTCAACGACAATCTGAATACCGCGCGCGCGCTGGGAGCGATCTTCGATATGGTGCGTGATGTGAACGCCGCGGCGGATGCGGGCGAGGTTCACAAGGGCGATGTTCCGGGATTGCTAAAAGTGATGCGGCAGTTCGAGGAAATCTTTCCGGTGCTGCAAGACGACGATGCCGCCAAAGTGCGGGCGGCGGTGGAGTGGGCAAAGGCGGAAGGATTGCAAGACAAGATCAGCGCGGAGACAGCGGAGTTGGCGAAGGCGGCGACGCTGTCGGATGAAGAGATCGAGAAGCTGGTGGCCGAGCATTCGCAGGCGCGCAAGGCGCGGGATTTTGCGCGGTCGGATGCGGTTCGGGCGCAGCTGGGGGAGAACGGGGTCATCTTAGAGAACACGAAGGATGGGGTGCGGTGGAAGAGGAAGTAAGGCGTTGTCGGTTGTCAGTTGTCAGTTAGGCAGCCACAAGCGGTAATGGTCCTCTAACGAGATTAATCGCGGGGAAAGGACAGCAGGTCCCTCGACTCGGACTGAAGTCCTCGCTCGGGATGACAACATAAATGTTTGGACGATTATCCCTGCTCTGTCGACAACTGACTACCGACAACTGACAACTGGCCAGTGATCACTGGCCACTGATCGTGAACGCCTTGATCACGATGTCGTTGGGTTGTTTGCCGACGGGGATGAGGGTGACGAGGGCGCGGTCGGCGCTGATCTTGGAGTTGTCCTTCGTCTTCACCGTGCGCACGACGGCGACATCGCCCGATCCTGAATCCACCACAAGCAAGTGCGCTTCATCCGGAGTGAGGGCGATTGCGTCCGGATGATTGCCGACCTGGACGGCGCCGATCACGCGGCCTTCATCGATGGCGTAGACGCTCACCGTGTTCGATCCGAAGTTACTCATATAAAGAAGACTGTTGTCGGAGCTGACGATGCCATGCGAGGGATTGTCGCCGATGAGATAGCTGCCGCCGACTTCGTTGGCGCTGGTCTCGACGATGGAGAAGTTGTTGCTGTTGAAGTTGCTGACGAAGAGCTCGCCGCCATCGGGCTTGAGCGTGAGTTGGATTGGCAGCTGGCCGACGTCGAGATAAGTGAGCAGGCGACCGTCCTTCAGATCGACAGCGGCGACCTGATTGGAGGCGGGGCAGGCGACGAAGGTCTTGTTGTTGTCGGGCAGGATGACGAGGTCCTGCGGCTGCTGGCAGACGGGCACGGTGTTGCGAACGGCGAGCTTGGCGGTGTCGATGATGGAGATGGTGTTGTCGGCGCGATTGGTGACGACTACGAGCTTGCCGTCGGGCGAGACGCGGGCCAGACCGGGTGCGCCGCCAACGCGAATCGTTGCAATGACCACGCGCTTTGCGAGATCGATGACCGAGATGTTGGCCGAGCCGGAGTTGGCGACGTAGGCGCGCTTGCCATCGGAAGAGACCGCAACCGAGTAAGGCTTGGCGTGAACTCCAATGACTGCGACCTGGTCGTTGGTCTCGGCATTAATGATGCTGACGTTGCTGGAGTCGGCGTTGGCGACGTAGATCTCGTTGCGCGTGGTACTTGCGGCGAGGCCAGTGGGGCCGGCGCCGACGGTGATGGTCTTCACGTTGCGAAGCTGCAGCAGATCGATGACGCTGACGGAGTTGCTCTTGCCGTCGCTGACGTAGGCGTATTCGTGATAGCCGGGAGCGACAGTGGGGCGCTGGTGGCAGGCGGTCGTCAGCAGCAATGCGATGCATGTGGCGAGACTGCGACAGAGGGAAGATTTCATCGTCGGCGCCGGGATGATTGTAATGGATGGAGAAGACGGAATGGCGCCGCTCCGCGGCTCGCGTCTCACCTGAATCGAAACCGCGGGCTTACGCCCACGGCTAAAACAAATGTCGCCCTTTGGGCTCAAGATGGCTGGCGATGGAATTGGTGTTCGTCGAGGGACGATTATCCTGGGCGCGAAAAGCAGATCCCTCGTCGGACTAAAGTCCTCCTCGGGATGACAATTCATAAACAATGGCCGTGTCGGCCGTGCCCTGTTACAAAGCGCTCACGGGTCGACGTTTTCGGCAGCATGTAAAGTCGCGTCCTCTTTACAAAGCGCTCGAAACCCGGGTTTTCAGCAGTCTATAAAGTCGCGTACTGACACAATCCAACGCCCGCGCTAGTGTGCGGCGGCGGTGCCGGCGGTTTGGCGCGCGCCGGGATTGGCGACGGGGTCCGCGACGGTGCGATCGAGCACCTTGGCAATCTGCCGCACCTCGATCATCAGCTGGACGAACTGATCTGGATAGAGCGACTGCTTGCCGTCGCTGAGGGCGCGATCGGGATCAGGATGGACCTCGATGATGAGGCCATCGGCGCCCACCGCGACGGCGGCGCGCGACAGCGGCGTGACCTTGTTGCGCTTGCCGGTGCCGTGGCTGGGATCGACGATGATGGGCAGGTGGCTGAGCCGCTGCACCGCGGGCACGACGCTGAGGTCGAGCGTGTTGCGGGTGTGGTCGGCGAAGGTGCGCACGCCGCGCTCGCAGAGCACGACGTTGTAGTTGCCCTCGCTCATGACGTACTCGGCGGCCATGAGGAATTCTTCCAGCGTGGCCGACATGCCGCGCTTGAGCAGCACCGGCTTGCGCGAGCGTCCGGCGCGCCTGAGCAGCGAGAAGTTCTGCATGTTGCGCGCGCCGATCTGGATCATGTCGGCGTACTTCTCGACCAGGTCGAGCGATTCGTTGTCGACGGCTTCGGTAACGATGAGCAGGCCGAAGCGATCGCGAATTTCGGCTGAGAATCTTGAGGCCGTCTTCGGCGAGACCCTGGAACGAATACGGCGAGGTGCGCGGCTTGTAGGCGCCGCCGCGGAAGAAGCGCGCGCCGGCGCGAGCAACGTGCTCGGCGGTAGCGAAGGCCTGGTCGCGGCTCTCGATGGCGCAAGGGCCGGCCATGACGGCAACCTCGTCGCCGCCGATGGTGGCGTCGGAATTGGCGAAGCGGACGACCGTGTCTTCTTCCTTGAGATCGCGGCTGACCAGCTTGTAGGGCTTGCTGACGCGGATGACTTCCTGCACGCCCGCCATCTCGTCGAAGGAGCCGGGATCAAGCTCGGTCTCGTTGCCGGTGATGCCGATGGCGGTGCGTTGCGCGCCGGGCATGGAGTGCGCGCGGAAGCCCAGACTCTCGATTCGTTCGCATATCTGGCGCACGTCCTCTTCGGTAGCGTGCGCTTTCATGACAATCAGCATGGGAGACCCCTTGTGGTGGACCTAGTTTACCGTTGGCGGACGGGCGGGGGCAATGGAACGATCGTTCGTGCGTCTGTGATACAAGCATGAGATGGCTTCCGCCGGCTCCGGTAAGGACGACCGCCTTACGCTGATTGCCATCTCGGTGCTGGCTTGCGTGCTGCAGGATGTTCTGCACGAAGGCCTGGGACATGGCGTGACGGCGTGGCTGAGCGGCGCGCATCGTCTGACCATGAGCACCGTCGCACTGCAGTGCGACATTGATACGCGATGGATTTCGGCCAACGGAACGCTGGTCAATCTGGTATTCGCGGCCGTCTTTTGGCTGGTGCTGCTGAAAGCCGATCGTTACCGGCCGGCGCTGCGGTACTTCTTTGTGCTGGCGATGATGGGCAATCTGTTTACCGGCACCGGCTACTTCTTCTTCTCCGGCGTGGCGAACTTCGGCGACTGGGCGGCGGTGATTCACGGCTTGCAACCGTACTGGCTGTGGAGAGTTGGGCTGATCGTGGTGGGCGCGGCATCTTACTATGCTTCGATGCTGCTGGTAGCGGCGCAGCTGAGGCCGTTTCGCAGCGCCGATGAAAGCTCGCGGCGGATGCGCGGGCTGTGCTGGACTCCTTACTTCGCCGATGGCGTGCTGGCGGGCGTGGCAGGATTGCTGAATCCCGCGGGCTTGTTCTATGTCATCGCGTCGGCGCTGCCTTCTACGCTGGGCGCGAATGCAGGACTGCTGAGCTTGCCAGGTCTGATGCGGAAATGGAACCGTGACCCGGGTGAAAGTGTGGGGCCGGTCGAGCGGAGCGTGCCGTGGATCGTCACCGGCGCGGTCGTCAGCCTGCTGTTCATCTTTGTATTGGGACGCGGGCTGACGTGGACGCGATGACAGCGTTGGATTCACGTCTGCATCATCTCCAGCAGCTTAAGCACAGTGGCCCAGTTGCGGGCGGTCGCGATGGTCGAGAGCTTGGAGTCGAAATAGGCGCTGGTGAGCTTCGAGCGCCCCATGCCATTCGGAAGATGCAGGTAGATTTCGCGACCCACAACCTGAAAGCGATCGCCAGGCGAGCGATTGGGATCGAGCAACTTGACGGCTGCGGCACTCGGCTCGTCAGCAAGGAAGTAGACGTGCAGCGTGATCTCCGGCAATCCTGCTTTCAGAAAGGGATTGCTGCGCGCGACCTTTTGCATCTCGTCGCGATTGCGCAGAACGATCGGCGCAGAGAATCCAAAGCGGTCTTCGATCTTCTTGCCAAGAACATCGGGAAGGCCTTTCGCAACCTTCAGCGGCGCGGTGAAGACCACGTTGCCGCTCTGAATATAGCTGCGCACGTTGACGCATTTGGCCTCGGTGAACATCTCGACCAGATGCTTCATGGGCAGGATGTGCTTGCCGCCAACATTGACGCCCCGCAGCAGCGCGACCCAGGTGTTGGTTAGCGGCTCCATGTTGTTCCGTTGTCCCAGTCGATGCGGTTGCCGTCGGAGCTGATGGTGCCGTCGATGCGCTGTCCGGACCAGTAGGTGGTGATTCGCTGCGAGCTGTCGAACGAGCCATTCGCGGTCTGGCCGACTTCGTTCTTCAGCGTGAGATTGCCTTTCTTCTGGCGGATGGTGCAGCGCAATGAGTGATCGCCGTCGCGGTACCAGGTGCCATCGAGGTTGGGACGGCGTCCGCCTCCGCCGCTGCTGCAGCGCATCCAATAGGTGCCGTTAGTCCAATCGATGCGCAAGCCGTCGGGGCTGAGTGTGCCGCGCACGAATTGCCATTGATCGGCGCTGAACTCGCTTTGCTGCATGTTGGTGAAGTGGCCGCTCGAGGTGCTTCCCTGCTCGTTGGTGAAGCTGAGGAAGGCGCCGTTGTTGCTGATGGAGCAGTGCTTGTTCTTGTCGCCCTGCGCGCACCAATCGCCGGCAATGCGGGCGCCTTGGCCAAAGTCCTGCGGCAGCGGTGCGGCGAGGGCCCGGCTTCGCGTGTGAACCAGGCCGAAGACGACACACGCGACCAGCGCGGCCATGATTGCCGATTTTGCGGTGCGGGACAACATTGCGCCTCCGGGTACCTTCGCGGTGAGCGGTCGAAATGCGGGAGCGTTTGCGCAAAGCATATCAGAGGTTGGCGCTCCGGCGGCGATGCTGCTTATCTGCCATTGCCAGCAGCAGCCAAACCCGGCACAATCGGAATAGGAAGTTTCTGATTGCGACACGAAACCCATAGCGCAGGCAGTGCTGTCGACTCCCCCAGGTCGGCCGGCCCAGAGTCCGGAGCGACACGCGCGGCACTGGTCGAGAACTCGCCGCTGAGCAACCGCTTCTGGACGGCGCCCAACCAGATCACGTTGCTGCGGCTCATCTTCATTCCTTTCGTCATCATCTCGGTCTTCGACGCGCATTGGAATTGGGCGCTCGGCTTGCTGCTATTGGCAGCGGCCAGCGACGCGCTCGACGGCCTGCTGGCGCGCACGCTGCATCAGCAGACGCTGCTCGGCCAATACCTCGATCCCCTCGCCGACAAGATGCTGCTCAGCTCGCTCTTCCTCGTGCTCTCGTTCGTCAAGAAGATTCCGTGGCGATACACGGCGGCGGTCTTCAGCCGCGATCTGTGCATCGTGGCGACTGCGGTGGTGCTGTTCGCCACGGTCGGCTTTCGCGACTTCCGTCCCAGCATCTTCGGCAAGCTGAACACGGCGTGCCAGATCGCAACCGTCTTCTTCGTCGTCCTCTCGCAGGTGGTGGAAGCGCACTGGCTGCCGATGCTGGTAAAGCTCCTGCTCTACGGGACGTTCACCTTTACCACCATTTCCGGCGTGCACTACGTACTGCTGACCGGACATCGCCTGAGCAAGGTGCAGCACAAGACAGTGGCGGGATCGTGAATCGTGAATCGTGGATTGTTGGCCTCTGAATCCTTATGACGACCGGCAAAGATCCCGACTGATGCCCTGAGCAGCCTCCACATCGGCGCCATAACGATTCGCCTGTCGATCCACGAAACACGATCCACGATCCACGATTCACCTATGTCTTCCGACCGCCATCACCGCCTCAAGGTCATCCTGGCGTTTGCGCTGGTCTACGTCTTCTGGGGCTCGACGTACCTGGCCATCGGCATTGCCGACCAGGAGCGGCTGCCGCCGGCGGTGATGTGCACCATCCGCTTCGCCATTGCCGGATCGCTGATGCTGGCCGCGCTCGCCATGACGGGCCGGCGCGTGCGCATCACGCTGCAGCAGGCCGCGCGGCTGGCGACCATCGGCTGCCTGCTGCTGGTGGGCGGCAACTTCGGGCTCGCCTGGGCCGAGCAGTTTGTCCCCACCGGCTTTGCCGCGCTGATCATCGCGGTCACGCCCATCTGGTTTCTGCGTGCTCGAGACCTTCGTCTTTCGCGGCGACCGCCTTTCGCATCGCGGCCTGGCCGGTGTGGGGCTCGGCATCGCCGGCGTCGCGGTGCTGTTCTGGACCAAGTTCGAACATCGCGCCGCGCTCGGCGTCATGCCGCTGCTGGCCGCCGGCACGCTGCTGCTGTCGTCGTTCAGCTGGTCGCTGGGCTCGGTGCTGTCGAGCAAGTGGAAGATGCCGGTCGATCCCTTCACCGGCACAGCGTGGCAGATGCTCTTCGCCGCCGTCGGCAACGCCATCGTCGCCCTGCTCACCGGCGAAGTGCGGCACATCGTCATCACGCGCCGCGGCATGTTGGCCGTGCTCTACCTCGTCGTCTTCGGATCGTGGGTGGGATACTCGGCCTACATCTGGCTGCTGAAGCACGTGCCCACGCCGAAGGTCGCAACCTACGCGTACGTCAATCCGCTGGTCGCGGTGTTTCTGGGATGGCTGATCCTCAGCGAGCGGCTGGATGGCTTCGTCTTTGCCGGGATGGTGATCATCGTCATGGGAGTCGCGCTGGTGACGACCGCCAAGGTGCACGAAGGCGCGAGCGCCCAACCGATCCTGACCGAGCTGGAGCCGGAGGCGTAGAGAGACATGCGGGTGCCCAGCGGGTGCCCCAGGTCTCGCGGTTTCGAGACCTGGGAGGCGGGTAGCGGGTGCCCCAGGTCTCGCGCTTTCGAGACCTGGGAGGTCCGTCACCATCACCTGGCCTGTGTGTCTCTCATCACAGCGCGAGTCAACCATTCCTTCTACGCTGCTGTCATGCCTTGGGGACTGGAACGCTGGCATGGCGGACACGATCTGCACTTCCTCACCTTCAGCTGCTATCACCGGCAGCCCCTGCTAGGCAGCCCGCAGCGCCGCGATTTATTTCTCGAGGTTCTAGAACAGGTTCGACGCCGTTATCGCTGGGTGGTGATGGGCTACGTGGTGATGCCGGAACACGTTCACCTTTTAGTTAGCGAACCGCAGGAACGACCGCTGGCGACTGCCGTCCAAGCCCTCAAGCTCGGGTTCGCGCGACGCGTGCTGGCCGAACGGCGACGCCGCGGTGCGCAAACGGATCCGTTCGAGCACAGAGCACAGCACATCTGGCAGACTCGGTACTTTGACTTCAACGTCTGCACCGCGCCCAAGCGAGTCGAGAAGCTGCGCTACATGCATCGCAATCCGGTGAAGCGTGGTCTGGTGGAAGCACCGGAACAATGGCTCTGGAGCAGCTTTCGCACCTATGCCTATCAGGAGCCAGGGCCGGTCCGGGTGAATGAGTGGAGCGTACAAGAGCTGAAGTTTCGAGAGCCGACAACGTTTCCGCCGTCCGGCACCGTACCTACCCAGGTCTCGAAACCGCGAGACCTGGGGCACCCGCAGTAGCGTGATTCATGGCAAAAAAAACCGAAGACACTGAGCAGCAGACGTCGGCCACCCGCCATAATTTTCTTGCGCCGAAGGGCTACGATCTACGTATAACGCCGCCGCTGGACTCCAATTCTGACCGGGCCTGATTCCATAGGTTGCTCGTAGAAGAACTCCCCGCATAGCACACACTGCCGACGCATGCCGCCGTTCCAAGGCTCAGGCGGCGTTAAGACGGTCAGCTTTCCGTGACGGTCGTAGCATGGTTGGCAGCATGGCCCTTTTTCGCCGTCGAAGTAGAAGTTAGCTGCGCCTACCTGGCGCAACTCAGGTTCTCGTTTTTCGGTTGGCTGTTCAAGCTCCGCGACTCGGATGCGCAGCGCGGCGTTCTCGTCCAGCAACCGGCTCACCGCTTCTTTTAGGGACAAGAGGCCGTCGTAGACTGCGCTGATGTGCTCCTTCAGGTCGAGGTCTTTGGAAGCCCGCGCTCGCTCCCTCACCGTGTTCAAAACGCTGAGGGTGTTGGCAAGGATTTGGCTAACTGCTGATGCAACAGTTACTGATGGCATAGGTCGATTTTGGGATAGTCAGTACCCCGCGATAAACTCCTTGCCTTCAAATGTAAGACCTTCGCGCTCGGCAACCCGCACATACTCAGCGGTGTCATGCTTCGTCTTGAATGCTAGTCGAGCACCGACTTGGATGCGAGCAGATGATGCAGGTGTTCTCTGGGCGGAACGCTCGCTGAGAAAAGCGACGACAAGCCCGTCTGGCTCGATTCTGTAATCTGCCGACGCCATAAACTGCAAGTCTCCTTGAATGCCAATTATCGCCTTAAACACGCACGAAGTCACGGCGAGGTAAGGGTCGTCGGGCAGGGCGGTATCGAGAGTTTACTTTCCCCGAACCTTGGGTTTCGAGACCTCATAATCCAGCCCGTGGTTCATAGGTTCGGCTCCATCAAATCGTTCCGGCATAAACCGAACTCCGAATGCGAAATTCGGGGACAGTTCTTGAGGCAACCATGATTCATCGACCCGTTTCACAATCACCTTTCGGATATCACGTATCGGGACCGACGTAAATTCCAACGGTACGTCGCTAATAACGCGCAAATAGACATCCCAGAAACTAGTCCACCGTCCAACGTCAGCGGATAGGTCGGGCGGTAGTTTATGCTTTCCTAAGAATTCTTGTAACTGCCTTCTGAAAACGCTGTAATTAACAATGCTGTGGAGTTCCCTTCTCGCGGTGTCAGTTTTAGCTTTGTCGCCAATTTGAAGGGCGTGCTCGAGCTCATCGAACATCTTTATAACTTTTATCGCCTCTTTCCGGTCTAATCGCGAGTGCAATGCCCAATCGCAGTGGAACCTCAGGCTGGGAAGGTTTGAGCCGTCAAGTTCCATTAGTTTTCTGATACAAACGAGCATGTAAACAACCCGCGGTTCGGTGAGAGGCTCTGTGCAGGCCAACTCATTCGCGAGCTTTTGTTCCAGGGGTTTTAATCCCATTCTTGTCTCCTAAAAACGGATAATACTCTAGTGCTGGTAGGGTGCGCGCCACACAATGCACAAACCTCACCCACCGCTGAAGCGGTGGGCTTTCTTATCTCGCGCCCTAGGTGCCGGTCGGGTGCCCCACCCAAGCCGTTTTTGCTTGGGTGGGTCTTTTCGTCACAGACACTCCAAGCGACGGGTGCTTATCCTGAGTGGTGCCCTGGGGATTGAAGCGCTACCAAGAAACTCGCGATCTTCATTTCATTACCTTCAGTTGCTATCGGCGTCTGCCGCTGCTGGCTTCGTTGCAGGCCAAGCGGTTGTTCGAAACTTCGCCGGAGCAGGCCCGCTGGCAATACCGGTTCTGCGTCACGGGATACGTGATCATGCCCGAGCACGTGCATCTGCTGGTCAGTGAACCGGAGCGAGCCACGCTGGCCCGCGCTTTGCAAGCGCTGAAACAGTCAGTGGCGCGGAGACTGATCGGCGAGAACAAACACTTCTGGCAAGCTCGCTATTACGACTTCAATGTGTGGTCGAGAAAGAAGCGCATCGAGAAATTACGTTATCTGCATAGGAATCCTGTGAAGCGTGGGCTGGTGGAAAAGCCGGAGGACTGGCCCTGGAGCAGCTTTCGTCACTATGCGACCGGAGTCGAGGGAGTGGTGGAGATCGAGTCGGAGTGGACGGGACGGAAACGGGATCGAGTGGGGATTACGCTGCGGGATGTGATGGAGGGATCGCATCGTTAAAGGTATTCGAGCGAACGACCCCACCCGAGCAAAACGGCTCGGGTGGGGCACCCGCTGCGTCGCCCAGGTTAGGCCGAAGACACCTGCCTCTTGTCGAATCCAGCATTTAAGTGCTACAAAAATCAACTTGACTTGAGACCTAAACGCGGAGACTATTACACCACTCGTAGCGCTACTTGGCACAAATCTGTTAGCGAAGATATCTAGCGAGAGTTTCCGCAGGTCGAACGACAGTTAACGCCGAACCACGGAAAATCACTGCCAGCTCGCTACCCTTGATCTGCGAAACTTCGTCGCTCGGCTAGTCGCAAGACCTCCCTTTTTCGAAGCCAGAGAACCGTCCCAGGTTCATAGTCCATTCGATCCTTCGGCCCAAGTCCAACTTTGAGGAGAGGGAAATCCATTGACACAACCAACCGTCGTCTCACTTCGTCTTTCGGTATGCGCGCTTTTCTGTTGCTTGCTGACAACTCTGAGTCCCGCCCAGCAGACCGGCCAACCGCGCGGGATCGTTAACGACTGGAGCCAGCAGCACCTCATCTTCTCCAATCCCGGCACCGCCGACGAGGCCAGGCCAGAATGGCAGTTATGACCACTGGCTTCAGATCATTAACGATCCGCGTTTCCGGCTGCAGCAGCTCCGCCAGCACATAGCTTTGCAGCCGGCAAAGCCAGGTTCACAAAATCCCATTTTGTCGCAGGAGGGCATCAGCGCACCCCAGCCTGGCCAAGACATTCTGACCAGTGGAACCGTGCCACCGCTGAAACGTAAGCCGGACGGCGACTGGAGCTATTTCCTCGGAAGCACCAGCGGCGCGGGAGTGAACAAGGCGCAGTACCCGGGGACCTTTACCGAGAACTTCGACGGTTCACCGGACTGCACCAACGACTTCGCGGTCTTTGATCTGAACAAAGCAGGCAGCAGCTCGCAACCCAGCATCGTGGCCTTCAACCAGCTTTACAGTGGCCCGGCAATCGCGGCGACAGCTTTAGGAACGGTTTCCAGCAACAGTGTCAGTGCCGGACAAACGGTGAAGGTTGGCAGTCTGACGCTGACCGCCAGCGCACCTGTTACCGCCTCCGCAACCGGAACCGTTACGAAACTGCCGGCAGCGGCGGGAACAATCACCATTACCAACGGATCCAACGTGCTCACCATCTCGACCAATGCCACCGCAGCCGTGGCCAAAGGAACGTTTTCCGCCGAGTGTACACCCCTTCAGCAGGAGGGCATTGATGGCAGGGCAATGCTGTGCGGCTCGAACAGTACCAACCTCGAATTTTGCACAACGATGGGGCAAGAGTACTTATGTGACAGCGCAGCGCACTGTGCGACGGAATTAGCTGCTTTGGTCAACAGCTGCACCGCGATTGGCGAGTTTAGTCTCACAGGCACCTCGAGTGGGGCGTCCATAACCGTCAGCGGAGCGGCGTTGGGCACGGTGGACAACATTACCACCACCACGAACGACTCGAGGTTTTCCTGGAACTCGAACACACACGGGACCAACGGCACCACCACCTGCTCAGGATCGACGACCGCAACATTTGCCGTCGGTAGCAGTACGTCGACAGATGCGACCAACATCGCGGCGGCGATTAATCTATGTACGTCTGCCACTGGCGTCACCGCGATGGTTAGCGGCAGTACGGTTACCGTCACAGCCACCACTACCGGCAGCAACGGCAACAACATCACGCTTTCCAGCGACGGCAGCTATTTCACTTGGTCGGGATCGAGTCTCGCTGGCGGCTCCGACGGAACCAACACCGGAACCAACTTCTCCTACTGGTCAGGCAATGCCGCGGCTACGACCACGCAGGTCGCGTCCAACATAGCAGCCGGGATCACCCGCAACAGCTCGACCGCCGGCGCCACGGCGACCTCCAGCGGTAACACAGTTGCCGTCACCGCTAACAGCACCGGAACCTCGGGCAACGGCATTGGCGTTTCGACCAACACCACCGATTTCACCTGGGCCAGTTCCACCCTGCTTGGAGGAAGTGCAGCCGGAGTCTGCGGCACGGGTTCGCCGAGCGTGTTGTTCGCCTACAACGCCGCCTCCACCCCGGTCTATACCTCGCCAGTCCTCAGCGAGGATGGGACCAAGATAGCCTTCGTCGAGCAAGGCGCTACGGGAGGAACTCTGCATGTGCTGCGCTGGAAGTCGGGCGAAGGCACCATGAGCGCGCCGCAGAGCATCACCGGAGTGACGACCTCTTCCGCCTGGACTTCTTGCCTGGCTGGAACTACTTCCTGCATGTTCAACCTGCGTTACAGCAGTCACGGCAACTCGCTTTCCTCGCCTTATTACGACTACGGCAACGACGTGATCTACGTGGGCGAGGACAATGGCAGCCTGTGGAAGATCACCGGCGTTTTCAACGGCACGCCCGCATTGGCTACCGGAAACTGGGCCAGCGGGGTGGTGATCGATAGCGGCAGTAAGCTGACCGGTCCGGTGTACGACTCGGTCTCGGGCAATGTGTTTGTCGCCGACGCCCTCAGCCATCTCAAGTCGGTAACCGCCGCGGGGGTTGTGAATTCGACAACCATCAATATCGGCGGTTCGACCTTCGTCGATCCCCCAATCGTCGACTCGTCGACAGGGCGGGTATTTGTCTTCGGCAACGCCTACCTCAGTACCGGGGCCGTGGTGGTTCAGACGAACACGTCTTTGGGCAACCAAGTCAACGCATTCGTCGGCGCGCTCGGAAGCATCAACCTGCACGACGGCACCTTCGACAACAACTACTACAACAATCCCAGCACGGGATATCTCTACGTTTGCGGCAATCCCGGCGGCAGTAGCGCCAATCTGTACAAGATCGGCTTCAGTGCTTCCGGAGTCATGAACTCCACGGCGATCACCGGTCCTGCCCTGACCAGTGCCGCGGAGGAGTGTTCGCCGCTGACCGAGGTCTACAACCCCAATACCGGTACCGACTGGATGTTTGTTGGTCAGCCGGCCAATTGCAGCTTCGGTGGGTCTTCGACCGGTTGCCTGGAAGCGTTAAACGTGACCGGCTGGCAGGCCGGCACTGCTTACGCGGCCGGCCAGATCATCGTCGATTCCAATTTCAACATCGAGCGGGTAACGACCGCCGGCACTTCCGGCAGCAGCACGCCATCGTGGAGCACTGGCTTCCAGGCCACTACCGGCGACGGTACCGTGAGCTGGACCGACGAAGGCGCGCTGATCGGCAGTGCCGTTGGTGCGGAGCCAGGCGGCACAAGTGCGATCGTCGTCGACAACGTAAGTTCCTCGGGCCAGGCTTCCAGCGTGTACTTCGGCACACTGAGCGCGACGGCCTGCGGAACCACGGGTGGCGGCAACGTCAGCACCTGCGCTGTGAAACGCACACAGGCGGGACTGCAGTAAAGGTCTGAGAACGGGGTGCCCCGGCGTCTCGCGCTTTCGAGACCCCGGGTGCCCCACTCATTCGCGGTTTTCGAATGAGTGGGAGAGCCGCTGCTAGTAGCTAGTTCGGCAGCAGCACGGTGTCGACTACGTGAATGACGCCGTTCGACTGGAAGACGTTGGCGATGGTCACCATCGAGTTGTCGCCCTTCTCGTCGGTCAGCACGATGTGCTTGCCGTTCATGGTCGCGGTAAGCGTCTCGCCGTTGACGGTCTTCAGCTCGGCCTTGCCGTTACCCGCCTGGATCTGCCTCATCAGGTCGGCGGAGCTGACGCGGCCCGGCACGACGTGATAGGTCAGCACCTTCACCAGCATCTCTTTGTTCTCCGGCTTGAGCAGCGTATCGACCGTGCCGGCGGGCAGCTTGGCGAAGGCCTCATTGGTCGGCGCGAAGACCGTGAACGGCCCCGGACCTTCGAGAACCTCGACCAGTCCAGCGGCCTTGACTGCGGCTACCAGCGTGGTGTGGTCCTGCGAGTTCACCGCGTTCTGCACGATGTTCTTGCTGGGATACATCGCCGCGCCGCCAACCATGGGATCGTCGCCGGCCCACGCGATCGCGGCCACAGCAATGGTCATCGCAAACAGGAATGCCAATATGTTTTTCTTCATCTCTCCTCATCCTTTGGAGCGGCCATTGATTTTCGCCGCTCGGAATGGATTACGCAGGAGAGTCAAAAGCAGATTGCGAGAAATTGTCTTTTCTGGATGTCGGTGCCCGAGGTTAGCGTGCCTTTGCTGGTGCCCCAGGTTCGCGCCCATCTTTTGGGCGATAACCTGGGCGGGGCAGCCGGTGCCCCAGGTTCGCGGCCTTCATTTGGACGCTAACCTGGGTCTTGCTGTTCGGGATCTATCGATGCGGATGCCGATCTTCGCTCTCGTCCTCCCACGCCAGAAAGGCTCGAAACGCGGCGCCGCGATGGCTGTATCCTGCCTTCTCCTCGGCGGTAAGCTCGGCGAAGGTCTTGCCGATCTCGGGAAAGTAGAACAGCGGATCGTAACCGAATCCGTTAGAGCCGCGTGGCGCATGCAGAATGATGCCTTCGGCCTTGCCGTGAAAAGTCGCCAGCGTATGACCGTTGCGCGCGGCGGCGATCACGCAAACAAATCGCCCGGTGCGGAATTCATCGGGCACATCGTGCAGCTCGCGCAGCAGACGAGCATTGTTAGCCTCGTCGTCAGAGTTGGCGTGGTCCGTTTGGTGCCCCAGGTTCGCGCCCATCTGTTGGGCGATAACCTGGGGATCGTCCGCCGCATACCTCGCCGAACGCACGCCAGGCGAGCCTTTCAGCGCATCAACCTCGATGCCCGAGTCGTCGGCGATCACCACTTCGCCCTCAACGTACTTGCTGTAGTGCTCGGCCTTCTTGCGCGCGTTGGCTTCGAACGTGAGACCGTCCTCCACCACTCCCGGCAGCAGCGCGAAGTCCGGCAGCATCGCGATCTCGACGTTGTGAGCCCGCGCCGCACCAACCAAGTCGCGAATCTTGCCGGGATTGGAAGTAGCAACCAATACTCGCTTCATAAGAAGCTATTTCACCACAGAGGCACTGAGAACACAGAGTACTGCTTAGAGAGTCATAATCTGCGCGTCGCCATTGTGTATCGAAATGTCCCACCTGCCGCCGGAACTGGCGCGATGCCGAATGACTTTCTTTAGATCTTCTCAGTGTTCTCCGTGCCTCCGTGGTGAAGTCGCTTTTTCCTCTCGCCACACCAGAATCCGCCGAGCAGGATCATCGCTGCCAAACTCACACCATCGCCAATCCATCGGTCTGGCGTCCGCATAAATCGCACCTCGACCTCGCTTCGTCCCGTCAGGAAGTGCGATGACCATTCGTCCCGTAGGATCGTCCGATTGCGGCGTGACCGTCGCGCCATTCACCTCGACACGCCACGCAGGATAGTTCATCAGCCGCAAGACGATGGCAACCGGCTGCGGCGAATCGACGACGAAATGCCTGTGATAAACGTCCGCGTGAAATTGCGTCACGTACGAACCTTCCGGCTGCGCGCTCCCATCAACGCCTGCGCAGTCGATAGTCGGGAAAGTCCGGCTTGATCTCGTAGTTGTCGCCGCCGGCGGGCACGTACTCATCCGTCCCCATGTAGCCATATCCAGCATGAAATACGTTGGCAATCATGAACGGCGTGTCTTCGGGATCACAGGCGGGTTGCAGCGCGCGATTGCAGACCGCGATCAGCCCGACCAACAGCACCGCGAACATCGCCCACTTCGCGCGAAATCGCCGGCACTCCGGTAATCACGAACACCGCATAGGCGAGGCTGACCACCAGCAACCATCGCCAGGGAAACTGAAGGAACCGCAGATCCGGCATCAGTCGATACGCCAGGCTCGTGACCGGCAACATCATCACCAGCGCGACCCCGCTCAAAATCACCAGCGACCACCACAGCATGGGATTCCACTTGCGCCATCGCATCGCGATAAGCGCTCCCACAGCTGTCGCAGCCACTTCCCCGATCGCCAGCCACGACAGCGCGCGCAAAAAGCTGTCATGTTCCGGTTCGCCAATGCGCGTGAACAGGAAGTTTTCCGCCGGCCGCACTCCCGCGGACAGGAACTGTGCGACGGTAATCCAGCTTTTCTCATACAGCACGGGAACAATGTAGAACGACGCCAGCAGCAAGTCCCATCGCGATCGCGCCGGCGCCGTACAGAAACACGCGCAAATTCCGCCGCCTGATCGTCACCATCACCAGCAGCAACACCGCAACATACGACGCGATGATTGCGGCCGGAACATTGGTCAGCCAAACTCCGGCGACAGTCAGCGCCAGCGGCACCAACATCTCTCGCGCAGGACGATCGCGCACGATCCACAGCACCACCAGCGGCAGAAACGACGCCGCCAGCAATTCGGCAAAGGCGCTGCGCACGTAGATGGTCGACAGCATGTACGGATTCACCGCGTAAGCGACGGCGATCAGTGTCGCATCCGGATCCTCGAACCATTCGCGCGCCATGCGGTGCATCGCCAGTCCTGCGAGAAACACCGCGCAGCCATCGAAGGCAACGGGAACGAACAGCCACGGGATGAAGCTGCCCAGCGCGCCGCCCAGAATCCACGACAGCGGCGGATAGAACAGGAAGCGCGGCTCGCCGCTGCCGTAGTTGGCATTCGCCGCCCAGCGCGGATACAGAACTCCCGCGCGCCACTGCTGCGCCACCTCCAGCCAGCTGTTCATGTGGAAGGTGAGATCGTGTCCGCAGGCGACGCCGCGAACCGCGAACGGCGCGACCACCGCCAGCGCAGCAACGATCAGCGTGCACACAGTGGTCGCCTTCAACGTAGAGGAAGGTTGCGGCATCTCATTCCATGCGTACTGGACGTTCCCTTTACTTCATGCGTACTGTGCATCCCGACCGAGGACTTTAGTCCGACCGAGGGATCTGCGGTTCTCCGCTGTGGCAGGATCGCCCGCGGCCGCTTCAGCCTGCAAGCTCAGCATCGTTTCCAGCGCACCTGTTCAATTCCAGCTTCCAGCTTCGCATTCATCTGTTTTTCATGTGCGCTTCAACTGTAATTGATGTTCTTCAGCTATCAAGGTTGAACCTCAGAATCCATGCCTGAGGCCCCGTAAAGGTGAGGAGAGACTATGCGTCAGTTTCTGGCAACTACGTTAATGGCGGCCATAACCTTCGGTCCGCTGGCAAATGCCAATGCCGCAGCAACACCGGCCACAACTCACAAAGCCGGCGAAGCATCAACTCCAATCCAACACCTGGTAATCATCTTCCAGGAGAACGTCTCGTTTGACCATTATTTTGGCACCTACCCCTTTGCCAGGAATGGCCCACTGGACGGCCCCAAGTTCTACCCGTCGCCCTTTACGCCCTCGGTGAATGGATTTACTCCAGGGCTCTTGAACAACAATCCGAATCTCAATCCCGCCAACGGCAGCGGAGCCACGAACCCATTTCGCCTCGACCGGACACAGGTTTATACCGCCGATCAGGACCACGATTACGGTCCGGAACAGGCTGCTTTTGATGGCGGCTTGATGGATCTTTTCCCCTTAAGCGTGGGTACCGCTGGCCCTCCACCGAACTATGGACCGCCTATCGTGCGCACGACTGGCCTGACCATGGGATATTTCGACGGCAACACCACGACGGCACTGTGGAACTACGCTCAGTTTTACGCCATGAACGATAACCACTACGGAACGACCTTTGGTCCTTCCACGCCCGGCGCATTGAATGTCACCTCCGGCCAGACCAACGGTGTGATTCAGAACGTCAACTCCGATTACGCCGTCGTTCCCGACGGCAACGGGGGATACACCCTGGTCAGCGATTCCGATCCTTACAATGACGTGTGTTCCGGAAGCTCGCAGGTGCAGATGGGCGGCCAGAACGTTGGCGATCTATTGACCGCTGCGGGTGTGACCTGGGGATTTTTTGAAGGTGGATTTGACTTGACCATCACCAATCCTAACGGTACGACCGGCTGCCATCGCTCGCACACGTCTGTCTACGTCGGAACTCCTAAGGCTGACTACATCCCGCACCATCAGCCGTTCCAGTACTACACCTCGACTGCCAACCTGCAGCACACCCGCCCGACTTCGGTCAGCATGATCGGACACAACGGCGATGCCGGCAATCACCAGTATGACATTCACGACTTTTTCGATGCCGTCAACGCCGGCAACTACCCGGCAGTCAGCTATCTGAAGGCGGCAGGGTACCAGGACGGCCACTCTGGATATTCAACGCCGTTGGATGAGCAAAACTTCGTCACTCAAGTGATTAACTTCCTGCAGACCAAGCCTGAATGGTCGAGCACGGCGGTTATCATCACCTGGGATGACTCCGACGGCTGGTACGATCATCAGCTCGGGCAGATCATCAATCAGTCGCAGACTGCGCAGGACATGTTGAACGGACCGGGCTTCTGCGGCCATGCACTGCCCCAACTGGCCGGCATCGACGGACCCAATGCACAGGGCCGCTGCGGTTATGGTCCGCGCATACCGTTCATGGTTATCTCCCCCTTCTCGCGTCCAAACTTCGTCGATCACACCATGATCGACCTTAGCTCGGTGGTGCGGTTCATCGAAGACAACTGGCTTAGTGGGCAGCGGATACTTGGTTCGTATGATGACTTAGCCGGACCGATCAATAATATGTTCGTTTTTGGTGAGCCTACGAACCAACGTCTGCTTCTGGATCCGATTACGGGCGAAGTGAAATCTCATGGCAAGTAGCTTCGGTCGTTGATTGGGAAGCTCACCTGTTGGAAGTTCAGGAACACGTGGCAGAGCGGTGCTCCAAGCGCTGCTCTGCCATTTTCCATTGACGCTAGCGTAGGTGCGGATTTGCGCCGTTGCTTGCTTACGTCGCGCCAGATCGAATCGCTCGGTATCAGTTGCGGATCGGACCGGCGTTGCTCTCTGCCGGCAAGTGCTGCGGGACCGCCAGTAATAGTAATCTAGTTCGATCAGGGGAGCGGGATGCGGATGTGCATGGTTGCCTTGCCATTGCTGGTGCGAGCAAGGTTGCTCGGAAGGATACCTCTTGATCTCTCGTAGAAATTTCTTGCGTCAATCTTCCATGCTGGCCGGCGCCGGGCTGTTGGGGGGAAAGAAGGCGCTCGCGGCCATGATGCAGAAACATGCCACTGCCGTACCGGCGAATACGCTCAATGTCAGCACGCTGCCCACCTTCGTCGATGCCTTGACCATTCCGCTGGTCGCCAAGCCTGATGGCATGCGCTCCCTGCTGTCTTCCCCGAAAACGAAAGCTCCTTACTACCGTCTTGCTGCCCGGCCGGTGGAGATGAAGATTCACCGCGACCTGAAACCTACGCACTTCTGGTCATTCGGGCCATCCGTTCCCGGTCCGACGCTGGAGATGCACAGCGGGGAGGAGGTTCTTGTCGAATGGGCTAACGAACTTCCGCAGAAACACTTTCTACCCATTGATTACCGGCTGCATGGTGCAGATGGAGGCAATCCCGAAGTGCGCATCGTTTCGCACCTGCACGGCGGACGTATTCCACCGGAAAGCGACGGTTATCCCGAGGACTGGTTCGTGTCCGGCAAGTCTGTCGTCTATCGCTATCCAATCCAGCAGGATGCCGCCATGCTCTGGTATCACGATCACGCCATGGGCATCAATCGCTTGAACATTTATGCAGGATTATTCGGTGTCACCATCATTCGCGATAAGTTTGAAGACGGGTTGAATTTGCCCAGCGGCAAATATGAAGTCCCGCTCGCCATCTTCGACCGGCTCATCACGCCCGACAGCCAACTTTATTATCCGGTATCCGGTGATCCGCATGCGCCCTGGGTTCCGGAAGTCTTCGGTGACGCCATTCTGGTCAACGGCAAGCTGTTTCCTTATCTTGAAGTCGAGCCGCGCAAGTACCGCTTCCGCATCCTGAATGCCTCCAACGCCCGCTTCTACCGCTTCTCCTTGAGCAATGGGCTCGAGTTCCATCAGATCGGCAGCGACCAGGGCCTGTTGCCAGTTCCTGTGGCGATGAAGTATCTCATGCTTTCTCCCGGCGAGCGCGCCGATGTCGTCGTCGACTTCAGCGATAGCCGCGGTGAGCAAATGGTTCTCAAGAACGACCCCTTCGCGGTGCTGCAGTTTCGAGTCTCCGGCAACAAGGTCAGCGACAACAGTTCGTTGCCCGCCGAATTGCGGCCCGTACCTAGAATGCAGGAATCGGCGGCAACAAACACCCGCCCGCTAACGCTCGATGAATATGACAGCAAGTCGGGCGATACCGTGCTGATGCTGCTGAACGCCAGCTATTGGCACGATCCCATCACCGAGAAGCCCGCACTCAACAGCACCGAAATCTGGAGCTTCATCAATCCCACCGACGATACCCATCCCATTCATCTGCACGCTGTGCGTTTCCAGATTCTCGATCGTCAGCACTACGAGCCCTGGACCTACGACACGAACAAGCAGCTTCGCTTCCTCGGTCCGCGCGTGCCGCCGAAACCCGGTGAAGAAGGATGGAAGGACACCGTCCGTGCCGAACCCAAGATGGTCACCCGCATCATTGTCCGCTTTGAGGGCTACACCGGGCGTTACGTCTGGCACTGCCACATGCTCGAGCACGAAGACAACGAGATGATGCGCCCCTACGAAATCGTCGCCGGATAGTAAGTGCGACGGCCGTGTTCGGTGCCCGAGGTGTGTGTTCGGTGCCCCAGGTTCGCGCCCATCTTTTGGGCGATAACCTGGGGTAGCTCGTCATCGTGTCGGGCGCGGCTTCGGGGGCACGAACAAATTCAATTCCTTGGCGCTTTGAAGGGGCACAGCTTTGACTGCGCCATTCCGTTGTTCTTTCTTGTTTGTCATCCCGAGCGGAGCGTCCGCATGGTTTCTCCGTTCCGCATCTTTTGCGGAACGGGCGGACGCGCAGTCGAGGGACCTGCTTTTCGTCCGGATCACCTCAAACTTCTTTCCGTTCCGATGGCTTCTGTACAATGACCCCACCGTGACACTCAACGACGCTCGCCGAGAATTCCCCGCGCTTCAACAACAGGCCTTCCTCGACTCGGCCTGCGTCAGCCTCGCTCCACAACGCGCCATTGACAAACTCCGCGCCTTCCTCGACATGGCTGCAACCTGTCCATCCGGCTCATCCACGCAACATCATCTCGACATGGACAAATTGCGCAGCGTCGCGCGTCCGCAACTGGCAAAGCTGATCAACGCCGCCGAAACCGACATCGCCTTGGTCGAGAGCACCTCGCACGGCCTGAATCTCGTCGCCGCTGCAATTCCTTTGAAGCCTGGAGACCGTGTCCTGCTCACCGACCTCGAATTCATCGAAGTCGCCGTCCCGTGGACTCAAAAGCCGGGCATCGCAATCGACATCGTTCCCAGCCGCAACGGCCAAATCCTGATCGACGACATCGACGCCGCAATCACGCCCAATACCCGCGTCCTCGCCATTAGCTCGGTGCAATGGAGCAACGGCTTTCGCTGCGACCTCGGCTCCCTGTCGCGCCTCTGCCATGATCGCAACGTCTTCCTGATCCTCGACGCCGTGCAGCACATCGGCGCAATTCCGCTCGACGTCCAGAAGACGCCGGTCGATGCCATCGCCTGTGGCGGACACAAGTGGCTGATGTCGCCCTTCGGCTGCGGCTTTCTTTACCTCAACCCGCACTTCCGCGCTCAACTCAATCCGCCGCTCGCCGGCTACCTTTCGGTCACCGAGCCGGAAGGCGGTTGGGACACCTACTTCCAAACTCCATCCATCACCCCGGTTCGCCATTACGACTTTGTCGACAGCGCCGCGCGCTGGGAGACCGGCGGCACCGCCAACTATCCCGGAGCAATCGGCCTCGCTGAATCGGTCGCGCTCATCAACGACATCGGGATCGACAACGTTGCCGACCACAATCTCTGCCTCACGGACTATTTGATCGATTCTCTGCACCAGCAGAACATCGAGATCGTCACTCCGCTCGATCGCCGCTACCGCTCCGCCATCGTAACCTTCACCGTTGGCAGCGCCGACGACAACATTTCGCTGACCAGCTTCCTGCAGCAGCACAAAGTCCTCGTCGGGGTTCGCTACACTTCCGGCGTGGGCGGCGTACGCGTCTCCTGTCACCTCTTCAACAATCGCCAGGACCTCGACCGCCTCGTCTCGCTGACCACGGATTTCATCAAGCGTCACGCCAAGGTAACCGCCTGATGGCCGCCGAGCCCGTTCCTCTTTCTGTCCAGTCCGAACAGGCAATTGCCAATGAGCAAGGCCTCGCACGCCAGTTGAGCGAACGCCAGCTCAGCATGATCGCCATCGGCGGCGCAATCGGCACCGGATTGTTTCTCGGCAGCGCTCTTGCCGTCCGCACCGCCGGCCCCGGCGTCATCCTCAGCTACATCTTCACCTCGGTCATCGCGCTGCTGCTGATGTACTGCCTCTCCGAGATGGCGGTCGCGCATCCCACCGCCGGCTCCTTCGGCGTCTACGCCGATATCTATCTCTCGCCCTGGGCGGGCTTCGTGGTGCGCTACACCTACTGGGCCGCGCAATCCATCGCTGCCGGCGGCGAGGCCGTCGCCGCCGCCATCTACACCCAGTACTGGTTCCCACACACTCCCGTGTGGGCCTGGGTAATCTTCTACTCCGCCTTTCTGATCTACGTGAACGCCCGCAGCGTCGGCGCATTCGGCAGCTTCGAATACTGGTTCTCAACGATCAAGGTCAGCGCGATCGTCGTCTTCATCCTGTTAGGCGCGGCCGTTCTGCTCGGATTTCACGAACAGCGGCCCATCGGCCTCGAGAACTTCCGCGCCCACGGCGGCTTTCTGCCGCACGGTTGGCTTGGTGTCTGGCTCGCGCTCGCCTTCGTCATCTTCGGCTTCATCGGCACCGAGGTCGTCGCCGTCACCGCCGGCGAAGCCAAAGATCCCGAGCGCTCCGTCCCCCGCGCCATGCGCACCATGCTGCTGCGCCTGGTCATCTTTTATGTCGGCGCCATCACCATTCTTGTCGGCGTCATTCCCTGGACCGAAGTCGAGCCCGGCCAGAGCATCACCGTCAGCCCCTTCGTCCGCGTCTTCGACCTGATGCACGTTCCCGCGGCCGCGCACATCATCAACTTCGTCGTGCTCACCGCAGCACTCTCCGGCATGAACTGCTGCCTCTATCTATGCACGCGCATGATCTTCTCCCTCGCTCGCGCCGGCTACGCACCTGCAGCGCTGGGTCGCGTCTCCGAACGAGGCACGCCCATTCCGGCGCTCATGCTCTCTGCCGGCGGACTCGCGCTGGCCATCGTGATGGCGATCTCTGTTCCCGGCTCGGCCTACGTTTACATGTTCGGCATCGCGCTCTTCGGCGGCCTCTTTGTCTGGCTGATGATCTTCATCACCCACCTCAGCTTCCGCAAGCACTGGGTCGCGCGCGGCGGCCGCACCTTGCCGGTTCGCATGCCGCTGTTTCCGATAACAACCATCCTCGGCGGCGCAGCCGTCCTCGCCATCATCATCTCGACCTGGTGGGTCGAAGGCATGCGCACCACATTAGAGTCGGGCATCCCCTGGCTGTTGCTGCTATCGGTGTGCTATTGGATATGGAGACGTAAGGTGCGTAACTCACAGCCCTGACGCCAATAGCTCTGCTGTGCATATGGGACGACAAATCCAGATCCACGCGACGCCTGCTGACATCAACCAGCTCGTCATTGGCCTTTGTGACGGAGATGTTGAAATGGCGCTGCAAAGAGGGAATACGGCGACTCCCGAACGCTTGGCATTCATCCCCGACGCCCTGCACGGCCACACCTTCATTCTTTGGAGCGATAGATTCGCTGCGGGGTTACAACGGGATTTCGTCGCCGCCGCTCAACCACCTTATTACGTCATACAAGAATCAGAGGAGTCCGTCCTCCAGCTGACCCTCTCCGCCTCCACAACGTGGCAGGAACAGTCCGCACTCACGCAGGGCCGCATATATGGCGTGTTTGAAGACAAGTCGGCGGAATTTGAGCGCTGGTACGAACGAATCGTTCGGTATATCCGGCGACATTGGCGCAAGAATCCTGTTGAGTGGATGAGCGGATACGTCGGCCCAGTCGCTAATGAGTGGTTCGAACAGGGAGGCTTGCTGCTCCCTAATTACGTGCCACCCGTGCGCGGCGATTGGATCGCGCGCCTGGGCGAACAGCACGCTGGAAACGCCACGTAGAATCCCCGCTTTCAAGAGCAAGGATCCAATGCGTGGCCCCATTTGCAGGATTCCCAACGCACCCGCACGATGGTGACAAGGCTCACCTTTATACTGGCGCGCTAACATCTTCTCGCCCGAGGCGCTATGAAACCGTTCTACTGCATTCTTCTTTTCCTCGCCCTAATATCATTCGTATCCGCTCAGAACATGAAACCCAACGCCAAATTCGCCGAAATGTCCGACCGCTTCGTGAAGGACTCGCTCGCGCTTTCTCCCGTGAGCGCCGCGCAGGCCGGCTATCACAAGCACACCGATCCCGCCACCGGCAAAACCATCGACCTTGACGCGCAGCTCGACGACGTCGGCCCGCAAGGCTTCGCCGCGCACGAGAAGTTCTATAGCGAGTGGCGCACGCGCTTTCAGACCGAAACGCCCATCGCCTCGCTCAACCCGCAGGACGCCGCCGACTTCCGTCTCATCGACGACCAGATCGCCCTCAACCTTCTCGAGTTCCAGAAGATCCAAAACTACAAGCACAACCCAACCGGCTACGTCGAACTGCTTGGCAACGCCTTGTTCCTGCCGCTCACCCAGAACTATGACTCAAAGGAAGTCCGCCTCGGCGATGTCATCTCGCGCATCGGACAGATCCCGCGCTTCCTCGATCAGGCAAAATCTGAGCTGACCGACGCCGATCCCATCTTCATCTCCACCGCGGTTGACGAGAACGACGGCGATCTCAATCTGCTCGATACCGTTGCCGGCGAGATTCCCGCCGGCTCGCCGCTCAAGGCGCAATTCGACAAAGTCGCTCCCGCCGCTCGCCAGTCGCTCAACGACTTCACCTCCTGGATGAAGAACGATCTCGCCAAACGTCCCACCCATGGCCGCACCTGGCGTCTCGGCCCCGAATGGTACGCCCCCAAGTTTCGTTACGTGATGGAAACCTCCATCACGCCCGACCAGGTGCTCGCCGATGCCGAAGCCCAGGTGAAGAGCATCCGCGCCGAGATGCTGCAGGTCGCGCTTCCCCTCTACAAACAGATGTATCCCGGCGATGACAACTACGCCAGCGCCATCAACTCCTCAACGCCCATTAGCGAGGAGCGCGAAAACCGCATCATCAGCGCGGTCCTCAACAAGATCGCCGACGAGCACACGAAGCCGGATCAGCTGATGCAGGTGATCAATGACGACGTGGTCAGCATCCGCCAATTCATCATCGATCACAAGATCGTCACCCTTACCAGCCGCGACAATCTCAAGGTCATCCCCACGCCGGAGTTCATGCGTGGCATCTATTCGGTCGCTGGATTTCACGGCGCGCCGCCGCTTGAGCCAACCGCCGAAGCTCAATTCTGGGTGACGCCCATCGATCCCAAAACGCCGGAAGCGAAAGCCGAGAGCCGAACTGCGCGAGTACAACAACTACACCTTGAAGTGGCTCACCATGCACGAGGCGCTGCCCGGCCACTACGTTCAGGCCGAGCACGCCGACGATGTGCAGCCTCCGACGCGCCGCGTGCTGCGCAACCTGTTCGGCAACGGGCCGTATGTCGAGGGCTGGGCCGAGTACGGTTCTGACGTCATGACTCAAGCTGGGTATTTGGACTTCAGTCCCAAGTTCAAGCTGGTGCGATTGAAACTCCTGACCTCTACCGTGTCAAGGTTCGCTTGACCCATACTTCCAACAACTTCGAAGTTCTTGGCCCTGCGGCTAAGCCCCTCTAAATACGCGTAAGACGAGCCAAATGCGGGCTGGAATCGCGGGCTGGAGAATTCCCTGCTGCCCACAGTTATACAGTTAACAGGCATATGAAGAACAAAAAGTAATTCACTGATTGCCAGCAGCAGGTTCAGTGGGCGGAGCGGCGCGTTGGTGATCCCCGAGCAATAATCTCCATCGTAAACAGCGAAACATTCCTCTTGCCCCCGCTCCAAGTCTGAGACGTAAGTCCGTCGGAGACGAAGGTATTCCGCCAATTCGACCTGAGTCCCACCTACGGCGCTTCCGGAGGGAGCGTAGCCGTATCCCGAATCTCGCCCGATTGGAATTGAATATGGTTCGGCTGATTAAGAGACTGGACAAAGATGTTTAACCCATATAACCGACGGGTGCCGTCTTCAAACGCTAAGATTGATAGTCAACACACAACCGCGTCTTAAGGTGTAATCTCCCAGACGGTGCCGCCACCATGCGTTCCGCCACCTGAAGCCGCGCCGTACAAGTTGCCGCTCGAATCTAATGTGACGCCGCCAAGGGGATTTCTTCCGTCGCCGCCGCCGGTAAAGTCGTGGAGATCGATATATGTGTAGCTGCCGCCCAAGGGCGTCAATTCAAAAACTGAACCCAAGTTATACGTCCCGTCCGCATACGTAGTGCCATAGATGTTCCCGGCAGAATCCATCGTCAATTCCCCACGAAGCGGTCCGCCGGCTCCAGTCAAGCTGGCGAGCACACTGTAGGTCCAGTTGCCGGCTGTCAGCTTAAATACTGTGCCGCCACCGCCAGTTCCGCCAGTTTGAGTGCTGCCGTAGAGATTGCCGGATCCATCGAGAATCAGAGCGGTGGCGGGATCACCGCCATCGTTTCCGTTGGTGAAATCGTAGAGGACGCTCTCCGTCCAACCGGATCCGGAGTTGGTTAGTTTGAAAGCATTTCCATATTGACCACCGCCAGCTGTCACACCGTAAAGATTACCGACGCTGTCAAATGCTAACCCGGCCGAAGGCAGGGCTCCGTCACCTCCTGCTCCGAAACTGTAGAGAATCTCTTCTGTATAGCTCGAACCCGAGCGTACCAATTCGTAAACGGTTCCGTCGCCGCCTTGGGGGCCACCGAACACCGTTGCGCCATAGAGGTTGCCCATGTGGTCGAAAATAGGGGCCCCAGCCGGCCCGCAGCCATCAACGCCTTCTCCGAACCAATGGAGCACGGTCAGCTCCCATGGACTCAACGACGTGGTTGGCGGCGTGGGCGATGGCCGGAGGTTGAAGACTGTACCGCAGTTTCCACTACCTCCGCCACTGCTTGCACCATACACGCTGCCGTTCGGAGCAACAGTAATATAGGCAATACTTCCGCCGTCAGTCCCGGCGAAGTCATACAAAGCCGAATCCTCGGGGGAGAAATTCTGATGGATTGCGGTTACCAAAACCGCATGTTAATGCGGTTCCCCGAGGCCTAAGAGCCTAGACTGGTTCCCCGCAGTTACGCCGACTTCTTCCTCTCCGCCCACCTAGCTCTCATCATCGCCGACAGTTTCTTCCGCATAGCAGGACTCATGGGCTTGCGTTTCGAAGCGGTTTTCTTCGCTACAGCCTTCTTTGTCCCACCTTTGCCCTTCTGCTTCGCCCACCAGGCCTTCTTGGCTGCAGCTATTCTGGCACGAGCCGCAGCGCTCATCTGACGGCGTCCAGAGCCGGTTGCTCGTGCAGCTTTCGGTGGACGACCACGCCGTGCAGGTTGGGAACCTAGTCCCATAAGAGCTGCAATTGCGTGCTCGATACGGCTCGCTTCCTGTCTAAGTTGTGCCACTATGCCTTGAATGTCCACGTCATTCCTTTCTTCGATTGCGCTACAAGCCTCAGCAGTCTAAGCGCGTTAATAGTATCACTACGGTTCGAGCTTGCCAGCGGATTGCCCGGTCGGGACGACGGAGTCTGGTCGCGGCCTAAAATCCATGTCACCTGTACACGGATGGGCTGGCGATCACTCCTCCCTCGCACTCCGCTTTCAAGTAAGGAGCGAAGAAGAGGACCGCGAAGCCCACCAGCCAGGAAAGCGTAGCTATGCCGTGATTCGAATCGATGCCGAGAAGGCGAAGGAAGGCAGAAATAAAGAGTCTCCTGGACGCAACAGGTCGAACAGTTTTACCTTGTTTAGAATTGCTGCTCGAATGGGTCGACGCCCACGTGCGCATCTCATTACGCTCAGAGTCTAGGGCAAACAGAAAGGTCCTTTTATGGCAACGCAATCGCTTGGGAAAGAGCTAAATAACCGAGAGTTCTTCATTCAGAGATGGGAGCAAGAGTACCCCGCCTTCATGAGGGTGTTCAAAGCAATGCCAGCTGAGCGTCTCGATTACCGGCCCCATCCCGGCTCACGTTCGGCAGCGGAACTGGTCGCTCTCCTGGTTTCGGCCCAGCAGAGTTGTATTCAACTTTGCAAAAGCCGGAAAAGTTTTTACAGCGGTTTGCGCTGGCAGGAACCCGCGAGTTTCGGCAATCAGGAACAGATGATCTCAACGTACGAACACGATCATAATATCCTCGCAATTCAATTGCATTCCCTGGACGACAATGGTTGGAACCACCAAGCATGGTTGATTCAGGGCACAGAAGAGATCGTGCTCAAAGACACGGTGGGTGGGCTGTTATGGATTGCGTTGTTCGATAGCGTGCACCATCGCGGACAATTGAGCACGTACATTCGACCGATGGGCGGGAAAGTCCCCAGCATTTATGGGCCTTCGGCCGATGATCCCGGTGAATGGCACTAATCGCTCCCGGATGACGGGCCAAGCGGGCGTGAGCCAGAGGACTCGGCCGGCACACACGCACCGGCTTGCGGCGGGCGCCGCAGTGGCAAGCCTGACTGCGCTGGTGGGAATCCGCTCGTTCGATCTGGTGAGTGATCGCTTCCTGCTCCACCCCGTTTGCCCGAGTGTCGGAAGAGACCCGAGCTTGCGAAGCATTTGAATCGACGATAACGCTTGCGGAATCCTTCGAGCAGCACTTTGGAGGAATGGAAATGTCGAGAGCTGTAACCGTGAGCGGTGGTCCCTCAGGACTGCGCCAAACCATATCGGTCGGCCCGCATCAGCTGTTCTCGGACGAGCCGGAGGGAGCTGGTGGCGAGGACCAAGGGCTGGATCCGTATGAGCTGTTGCTGGCGGCGCTAGGATCATGCACGAACATGACTCTTCGCATCTATGCCGAACGCAAAGAATGGCCGCTCCAAGAGGTTCACGTCGTCTTGAAACATTCGAAAAGCTATGCGAATGACTGCGCCGATTGTGAACGACCGACAGCCATGCTCGACCGGATCGAGCGCCAAATCACGTTGATCGGCGAGTTGGCCGAGGAGCAGCGGCAACGGCTGTTGGAAGTCGCAAGTCTTTGTCCGGTGCACAGAACGCTGACTTCGAAGATCGAAATCCAGACCAGATTGGCCGAGCCCTTGTAGTGAACGTGGCGAGACGCCAAAACATGACCGCAGAAGACGGAGGTCGCATGTCGAAGATTTTACCGGCGGGCACGCCTGCGCCCGATTTCACTTTGCACGTCACCCCCGACCAGACATTGTCGCTCAAGGAACTGCGAGGCAGGCCGGTGATTCTGGCTTTTTACCCAGCTGACTGGAGCCCGGTTTGCGGAGACCAGATGGCCCTCTACAACGAGGTTCTGCCCGAGTTCCATCGATTCAACGCCGAGTTGCTGGGAATCTCCGTGGACGGAGTTTGGTGCCATGCCGCATTTTCCCGGGATCGCAATCTCCACTTTCCGCTGCTCGCTGACTTCGAACCTAAAGGCGCCGTGGCGAGGCTTTACGAGGCGTTCCGCGACGGAGATGGATTCTCCGAGCGCGCTCTCTTCGTGATCGATAAGAACGGGACAATTGCCTGGAGTTATGTCTCCCCCGTCGCCGTCAACCCGGGCGCGGACGGAATCCTCGAAGCGCTCGAAAATCTTCCCAAGTGAGGCGATCATGGCCAAGTTGAAGGTCCCGGTCGGCCCAACCGACCACGCCCAAGGTCCTGCCGACGCTCCAGTTACCCTGGTCGAATATGGCGACTACGAATGCCCGCACTGTGGGCATGCCCACACGATCGTGAAGGCACTGCAGAAAAGGTTTGGGAGCCAGCTGCGCTTTGTTTTTCGAAATTTCCCGTTGCGCGAGATACACCCCAACGCCGAGGCTGCCGCCGAAACTGCTGAGTTTGCCGCCACGCAGGATAAGTTCTGGGAGATGCACGACCTCCTTTTCGAGAACCAGCAGGATCTCAGCGACGAACTTCTATCGAAGCTGGCGGAGCGGCTTAAACTCGATGCGCGGGAACTGACAAGCGCGCTCGAGACTGGCGAATTCGCCGAGCGTGTGAAGACGGATTTTTCCGGCGGCGTACGCAGCGGCGTAAACGGGACGCCGACGTTCTTCATCAATGGTGAGCGACACGACGCAGACTTCGAGCTGGACACGCTGGTGGGCGCGATCACCGAAGCGTCAGTATGAGGTCAAAGCCGCATCGATATACGAGGTTCGACGATGCCATTGTGCTTCCGGCTTAGTGCTGCGGAGCGGCGCGGAAAGCCAGAAGATGCCAGCGATACTGGCTCTTATGAGCAGGAACTTAGCTCAAAATGAGCCGGCAACCCTGTTGAATCTATCAGAAGGCTGCAGATATCGGGATGAACGACTCGCGCAAAGAATGCCTTTCCTTGCATTTCTTCCCTGGTTAATCCCGTCACATCCAGTGCCGCCCGGTTCACGTAGAGTGTTGTCTCATCAGCGGCCAGAACTATGATCGGATTGGCAATCGCATCGGTGATCGTGCGAAGTTCTTCCTCGCTTTGCCTTAGCTTCTGCTCGGCGCGCTTCCGGTCATCGATGTCGGTTGCGGTGGAGTACCAGCGGATGATCTGGCCGCTCTCATCTTTCAGCGGATTGTATTGCACTAGGTACCAGCGATATTGCCCGCTCTTATGCAAAAGGCGAGTTTCCAGATCAAAAGGAACTCCCCCCAACAGTGCGATCCGACGCTCATCGCGCACCCGATTTATATCGTCAGGATGGCACCGTCACGCTAGAAACCCTTCTTTGATTACCTCGTCCAGCCTGAGTCCGCTATTATCCAGAGCAACCAGGTTCGCGTAGAGATACGTCCCATCGGGCGCCAGGACTATGATTGGCTGGCGAATGCTATCGGTGATCGTGCGAAGGCCTGCTTCGCTTTGCCGTAGCTTCTGCTCGGCGCGCTTTCGGTCGTCAATATCTGTAAGAAGCGCATACCATTCGCTTATTTTGCCTTCCGCATCTCGCGCTAGTGTGGCGCGAATCTGGAACCAGCGGTAAACCCCATCCGCGCGTCGAAGACGTACCTCGACGTCCAGGGTCTGGCCCGTTTCGATCGACGTTGCCCAAGCCCTGTTTACGCCAGGAATATCCTCAGGATGAATGACCCCGATGCGGGGCCAGTCTTTCAACTCCTCATTTGTTTTGCCGAAATACTCCAGTTCCTGCCGGTTGAAAAACTCAGGCTCGCCCGTGGTCCCCGCCGTATTCACGAACCCGGGAATATTGTCGATAAT
>CAVONC010000005.1:0-14778 GCA_963697175.1 uncultured Acidobacteriaceae bacterium
ACCTTGGCAACTTAAGGCGAAGCGTTATGGCATTGTCGTGAAGAAGGTCAAACTGCCGGAGCCAGTGAACGACGCGCCGCAGGTGTTGAACCTGTTCAGCGACGCCATCACGCCTCGCACGCGGGTGATCTTTTTCAGCCACATCACGACGGTTACAGGCGTTGTGTTGCCGGCGAAAGAAATCTGTGCGCTGGCCCGCTCCAAGGGAATTCTCTCCGCTGTCGATGGCGCGCACGTGACTGGCATGATGCAGCTTAATGTGCACGACATCGGCTGCGACATGTACAGCTCCAGCCCGCACAAATGGCTGCAGGCGCCTAAGGGCTCGGGCTTTCTATATGTACGCAACGACGTTCAGGATTTCCTGTGGAACACCATCGTCACCGCCGGCTGGGACGAAAAGACCATTCGCGCCGAGCGCTTCCAGCGCATCGGTTCGTCGAATGTGCCCGCGCTGTGCGGGCTGCGCGCGGCGATTCAGCTGGCGAATTCAATTGGCATGGATCGAATCGAGAAGCGCCATCGCGAACTCTGCGATTACATGCTGGCGCAGATGGTGCAGCGCGGGGCGCAGTCTTGGACCTCGCCCGATCCCAAGCTGCGCTGCGCGATCGCGACCGTAAACGTCCCACCCATTCAGCGCATGCAACTGGAAGATTGGATGTGGAAGACGAAGAAGATCAGGATTCGCGGCGGCGAGCCATCGAAGCTGCGACTGTCAACGCCCTATTACCTGCGGAAGAAAGACATCGACGCGTTCCTGGCGGCGTTCGACGAGTACAAACAGAAAAAAGTGTGAGAGCGGGTCGCATCCGGTGCAATTGATTAGCGTCACGACCGCCGAAAGCGACCTCGGTGTTGATTCGCGAACTTTTCTACCCCATGTCGTAAGGCGACATACAGGATCAGCACGAAAACCGCGGTTCCTCCCGCGATAACGCCCAACGTCAACAAGATGCTTTCTGTTCGTACAGTACGGGCGGGATACATCTGCGTTGCGGTAACGATGGCCACGCGAACAATGATGGCGAGGGGAACCACCGAAGGCGCCAGCAACGCAAGGCCGATTTTGGCTGATTCGGGTGAGCGGACGATATGCGATGCCGCGATAAAACTCACCTTCGTTTCTAACCGTGTCTGGGAACACCGTGTTATGCTGCCGAGCTTCCGCGTCTCGCAACAGGTCATCGGAATTCGGTTTGCTCATATTTAACGCGTTCCCAAGCCTGACTCGATTGCGCGGTATCGTAGACGACATCCGGGCATGCTGGAGATAACAGAGGGATGTCTCGCTCTGGGTGCACCGCAAGAAAAGTCTACTTGTTGCTCAGCGCTTCCACGCCCGGCAGCTTCTTGCCTTCCAGAAACTCCAGCGACGCACCGCCGCCGGTTGAGATGTGCGTGATCTTGTCGGCGACGCCGGCAGCCTTCACCGCGGCAACACTATCGCCGCCGCCGATGATCGAGACCGCTGCGCCATTTTCGGCAACCGCCTGAGCAATCTTCTTCGTGCCTTTAGCAAATGCCTCGACCTCGAAGACACCCATCGGGCCGTTCCACACAATCGTCCGCGCGCCATCGATTTCGTTCGCAAACAACTCAATCGTCTTTGGTCCGATATCGAGCGCCATCATGTCGGCTGGAATCGCTTCGCCTTCGCCGATGTTACGAACGCGTGCACCGTGCTCAGGCTTGTCAGCCACAACGTGATCGACCGGTAGGAGGAACGTGATGTGGTGCGCCTTGGCTTCGGCCAGCGTCTGTTTCGCCAAGTCGACCTTGTCCGCTTCCAGCAGCGATTTGCCGATCTCATGCCCCTGTGCTTTGAGGAACGTGTACGCCATTCCGCCGCCAATAATGAACGTATCGACCTTGCCCATCAGGTGTTTGATGACGCCGATCTTGTCGCTGACCTTGGCGCCGCCAAGAATCGCCACAAAGGGCTTCTGAGGATGCGACAGAGCCTTGCCGAGATATTCAAGTTCCTTCTCCATCAACAGCCCGGCCGCGTTCTTCTCAACGAAATGCGTGATGCCTTCGGTTGAGGCATGCGCACGATGCGCCGATCCGAAAGCGTCGTTCACGTAGTAATCGCAGAGGCGTCCCAGCTGCTTGGCGAAGTTGGGATCGTTAGCTTCTTCTTCGGTATGGAAGCGGAGGTTCTCCAACAGCAGCGTCTGGCTGCGCTCCAACTTTTCGGCCATTTCTTCTGCCTGCACGCCAATGCAGTCGGGAGAAAAGCCAACATTCTCGCCCCGCCGCAAAACGTCGTCGATCAAAACGCGCAGCCGCTCGGCGACCGGCTTGAGACTCATTTTCGGATTGGGCTTGCCTTTGGGCCGTCCCAAATGCGAAGCGAGGATCAAACGCGCGCCATGACGCAGAGCATATTCGATGGTCGGCAAGGTTTCGCGAATGCGCGTGTCGTCCATGACACGTCCATCGTCGAGTGGGACGTTGAAGTCAACGCGCATGAAGATGCGCTTGTTGTTGAGCGGAAGATCGCGAATGGAGAGCTTTGTCATATCAGTAGCCAGTAGTCAGTAGTCAGTTGCCAGATACACCAGAGGATCAGCGCCGCTAGCCGGCAACTGACCACTGGCACTGACAACTGTTTTACAACCCTTTCTTGGCCAGATAATGAATCAGGTCGCGCACGCGGCAAGAGTATCCCCATTCATTGTCGTACCAGGAGATAACCTTGACGCAGTTGCCGGCCACTACACGGGTCATTGGCGCATCGACAATGGAAGAGCGGTCATCGCCGCGATAATCGATCGATACCAGTTCCGCAGTCTCATATCCCAGATAGCCTTTCAGCGGGCCGGACTCAGACGCAGCCTTCAAGGCGTTGTTTACTTCCTCGGCCGTGGTCTTCTTCTCGACGAACACCACCAGGTCGACAACCGAGACGTTCGGCGTCGGCACGCGCATGGCAAAGCCATCGAGCTTGCCCTTCAGATCGGGAATAGCCAGATAGATCGCTTTCGCCGCTCCGGTCGAAGTTGGAATCATCGACAACGCCGCCGCGCGCGCGCGTCGCAGGTCTTTGTGCGGAAAATCGAGAATAACCTGATCGTTGGTGTAGGAGTGAATCGTCGTCATGGTTCCGCAGACGATCTTGAAATTGTCGTGAATGACTTTCGCGATCGGTCCCAGACAGTTCGTGGTGCAGCAGGCATTCGAAATGATGTGATGTTTGGCGGGATCGTATTTGTCCTCGTTCACGCCCATCACGATGGTGATGTCTTCGTTGGTTGCGGGAGCCGAAATGATGACCTTCTTGACCGGCCCGCGCAGATGCTGCTTGGCCAATTCGGCCTTGGTGAACTTTCCAGTGGACTCGATGACCACCTGCGCGCCAACCGACTCCCAATCCAGTTTGGAAGGATCTTTCTCGGCGAAGACTTTGATGTTCTTGCCATCGACGCTGATGGAGTTCTCGGTCGCGGAAATTTTATTCTTGAGGTTACCGAGAATGGAATCGTACTTCAGCAGATGAGCCAGAGTTTTGGGATCGGTGAGATCGTTGACGGCGACGAATTCCAGACCGGAATCGTTTAGAGCGGTGCGAAGAATATTGCGGCCAATGCGTCCAAAGCCATTGATGCCAACTTTAATTGCCATAATACCTCGTTAAAGAAATGCGAAATTGAATGCAAGACTGCGGTGCTATGCACTAACCGAGAGCAGAGACTGTGGCTAAAGGAAAAATCCTAGCATCCGGACAGAGGCGAAGCAATGTTACGAGTCACAAAACGACACCGTCTGCTGCCACAAAAGGGGAATAGCTCAGATTGCTCCCAACTGGGGAAGCGTGTTACAAGTGCAGCATGCGAAGATGGACACGCGACCGCAGCCGGAGGCGCAAGCCGCAGCAGGCAGAGAAGCCGGCACAAGAGAATCCCGCGCCTTTGCAGCCGAAATTTCCTGAGCCACCGTCGTACGGGGCGACGGAGAGCCAGCAGCCAGAGTTTGAAGCTCAGCCGGATGAGGCCGAGTTGCAAGAGAGCCAGCCTGCAGAGAGCCAGCCCGGCCAAGCGCAGCCACAACAGGCCCGGCGTGACCGAAATCGCCGTCGCGGACGCCGCGGACGCGGCAGCCGTCAGCCCGCTGCGCAGGCGCCCACGCTTCCGGGACCGGGTGGTCCAACCGGCGAAGCCGCCGAGGCTGAAGCCCCGCCGGAATCCGCCGAACCCGTGGCTCAGCCCGCTCAGTCGGCCAAGCAGCCGAAAGGCGCCGTGGTGTTATCGATCGGCCTTCCGGGGTCAGGCAAGAGCACCTGGTTCAAACGTCACAGCATTCTGCCGCTGTCGAGCGACATGGTGCGTATATTGCTTTTCGACGACGTCACCGAGCAGCGTTACCAGGATTTGGTGTTCTCGACGCTGCGCACCATGCTGCGCGCGCGTTTGCTGGCACGCCGGCCGTCGAATTATCTCGACGCGACCAACCTTTCTCCCCACGAGCGCCGCAGCTGGATCAAACTCGCCCACGACTTCGGTTATGAGGTGCACGCTGTCTTCTTCGATGTGCCGCCCGAGGTCTGTATTGAACGCAATCGCCGGCGTGAACGCAACGTTCCCGAAGACGTTATGCAGCGCATGGCGCAGAAGCTGCGCCCGCCGAAGTTCGAGGAAGGTTTTGCCAAGATCACGGTGGTGCGGCTGAAGAGAAAAGAGGGCGAAATGCCGCATGAGGAGCCGCGCCAGGAATTCGGCATCGCGCCCGACGAAGGCGAGCCGCCCGAGCCCGAGGTTGCAGACTCCGAGTACTAACACCTGATAACAGCAAAAAGGCGGCCGGTTAGCCGCCTTTTCTTGTGCCATTGAGCTCAAGGGCTCAGGCTCACGCCAATCTTCATCCTGCCTTCTCCATCAGCGCCAGGGTGGCGTTTCGCTTCTCGACCATCTCGCGCGTGACCTCGCATTCGCGCACCCGCTTCTGGCTTGGCAAGGTATACATCAGGTCAAGCATCAGCTCTTCCAGAATCATACGCAGGCCACGAGCGCCGACTTTGCGGGACATTGCCTCGCGAGAGATGGCGCGCAACGCGTCCTCGGAGAAGCGCAGCTTGACGTTCTCGAACTCAAAGAGCCGCTGATATTGCTTGACGATGGCGTTCTTCGGCTTGGTGAGGATCTCCACCAGAGCGTCTTCGTCCAGATCGCCGAGCACTCCGACCACAGGTAGACGGCCCACAAATTCAGGGATGAGTCCAAACTTGATCAGGTCCTGAGGTTCGACTTGCGCCAGTATTTCGGTGTCGCGCTTGTTGCTCTCGGTGAAAGCGGCTTCCTTTGCCTCGGATGTACGGAAGCCCATCGAGCGCTTGCCCAGTCGCCGCCCGATGGTGCGCTCCAGCCCTACAAACGCGCCGCCGCAGATGAAGAGGATATTCGTGGTATCAACCGGGGTGAATTCCTGGTGAGGATGCTTGCGTCCGCCCTGCGGCGGAACATTTGCCACCGTGCCTTCGAGGATCTTGAGCAGCGCCTGCTGCACGCCCTCGCCAGAGACATCGCGAGTGATGGACGGGTTCTCGTCCTTGCGGCCGATCTTGTCGACTTCATCGATGTAGATGATCCCGGTTTGCGCGCGCGCGACATCGCCATCGGCAGCCTGCAGAAGCTTCAGGATGATGTTCTCGACGTCCTCGCCAACATAGCCGGCCTCGGTCAGAGTCGTAGCATCGACGATCGCGAAGGGCACATCCAGCATCTTCGCCAAGCGTTTGCGCCAGGAGAGTTTTGCCGGTGCCGGTGGGACCGATCAGCATGATGTTCGACTTGGCCAGCTCAACGTCCGTCCCACGCTGCCGGTTCATGTAGACGCGCTTGTAGTGGTTATAGACCGCTACCGCCAGCTTCTTCTTGGTCTGCTGCTGGCCGATGACGTACTCGTCCAGGAACGCCTTCACCTCGGCCGGCTTCGGAAGCTGGCTGGGCGTGGAGTTGGGTTGCGCCTCAGAACGATCGTCTTCCAGGATGGAATTGCAAACCGCTACGCACTCGTCACAGATGTAAGCACGTGGGTAGTCGGTGGGCGAGGAAATCAATTTCGCGACGGCGTCTTGTGACTTGTGGCAGAACGAACAGCGCAGTACTTCTTCGGAACCGGTCCTTGTCCTCACAGAAACTCCTTCACAGCGCGCGCCAGCAAACTGCAATAACGCGATTTGCTTTTTCCCGGCGGCTCAAGTCCGGGAGGGGCGGCGTTTGCCCCATTCGAAAGCTGCTGTTGTCGGCCACCAGCAACCTTCGCCAAAGCCCTTGGCCCTATGCACCGTTGCAAACTATTGAACCACAATTTCCCGTTTTGCAACGCTCCGTTGGTGCAATTCTCGATACCACTTTGGGAGCAGGTGAGGAATTTTTTTCACCTTAGTTACCCTTAGGCTCCCTACTTGTGCTTAAAGATAATATCGTCAACGATCCCATATTCCTTTGCCTGATAGGCATTCATGATGAAGTCGCGTTCCACGTCGCGCTCCACCTTCTCCAGCGGCTGGCCGCTGTGCTTGGAAAGCAGCTGATTTGTGATCTCGCGCATGCGCAAGATCTCGCGCGCATGAATGTCGATGTCCGTAGCCTGACCGGAAAGGCCGGACATCAGCGGCTGATGAATCAGAATGCGCGAGGTGGGCAGCGCAAAGCGCTTCTTGGGCGCTCCGCCCGAGAGCAAGGTTGCCGCCATACTGGCAGCCTGGCCAATACAAATCGTCGTGACATCGGGCCGGATGAACTGCATGGTGTCATAAATCGCCATGCCTGCCGTAATCGAGCCGCCCGGGGAGTTGACGTAGAGCGAGATATCTTTCTCCGGGTCTTCGGCTTCCAGAAATAGCATCTGCGCGATGATCAAGTTGGCGACGTTATCGTCGATAGGAGTACCGAGGAAAATAATATTGTCCCGTAACAGGCGGGAGTAAATATCGTAGGCCCGCTCGCCCCTGCTGGTTTGCTCGATCACCATGGGCACAAGCATTGTTTGCAGCTCCTTTTCCTAGTTATTGGCTAGGTCCTTCGCTACGCTCAGGATTTCGGCAGCAGGCTCGCGCTCGCAAGAAGCTCGCTTACGCCTGCTAAGACGCCTCAACTTTCCCGGACGCACCAGTTCCCTGAGGGTCGAAGGGAAAGTGGAATGCAGGCCGCCCTATGCGGACCTGCGGTAAAGAGAATCTAGGGTTTTTTCATTACGGAGGCGATGCCGAATTCTATCCAGCCCGCCATCCTGCGTCAAACGAGCGCGCACCTGCTCCACCGTCTGCTTCGACTGGGTGGCCAGCGCCTCGATGTCGTGATCAAATTCCTCGTCGCTGACCTCAATCTTTTCTTCGTTAGCGATCTGTTCCAGGATTAGCGAAGCCTTCACCTCGCGCAGAGCGGCTTCCTGCTGACCGGCGCGTAGTCGACCAAAGTCCATGCGCTTCATGTCTTCCGTGCGCATCCCCTGGGCCGCCAGGGCCCGCAGACCGCGCTCCAGGCGAATATCGATCTGCTCATTCAACATCGCTTCGGGAACCGGGAAGTCATTGCGCTTGACCAACTCTTCGACCAGCTTGTCCTTACCCTGATGTTGGGCCTCGTGCTCCTTTTCCGCCTTCATGTTTTCCCGGAGCCGATTTCGCAAATCGTCGACGGTATTCAGCTCCGCGCCCAGCTCTTTGGCAAAGTCATCGGTCAACTCAGGGACACTACGGGTCTTGATGCCCTTCACGCTCACTTCATAAGTCATCGATTTGCCGGCCAGTCGCTTGTCGGAGAAGTCGTCGGCGTACTTAACGTCAAAGGTGCGCGTCTCGCCGGACTTCACGCTGCGCAGGTTCTCGGTGAACTCAGGAATCGTATTCTGGCCACCGATTTCGACCATGATCTCGTCGACCTCGACCGGCTTAGCGTCGGCGTCGCCTTCTTTCGGGGTGCCCTTGAAGCTGACCACGGCGAAATCGCCGTCGGCCAAAGGCCGATCCTCTTCCACGGCGCTGTACGTGGCGTGCTGCTGCCGCAGGTTGTTGACGGCGGTCTCGATGTCCTCATCCGTGACCGTGGTATCGATGGTGCTGACGCGAATGTCGTCGTAGGGAGCGAGCTTGAACTCCGGCAGAATCTCGAATGAGGCTTTGAATCGCAGTGGTTCGCCTTCCTGAACGTGCAGATCGGTGACCCGCGGCTGCGACACTGGCGCCAGGTTCTGCTTCTTCGCCTCTTCGCGGAAATAGCGAGGCACGAGAGCTTCGACGACATCGTTCTTGAGGTCTTCGGCGAAACGCTGCCGAATGATCGACGCCGGTACCTTGCCTTTGCGAAAGCCGGGAATGCGCGCCAGCTTTTGATATCGATTGACCAGGGTGTCGGTCTCAGCTTTCACAACATCGGCCGGGATCTCTACGGCAATCTCGCGCTGGCAAGGATTGGATGGTTCGGTGGACTCGATTTCTTTCGTAGTTGTTTCGATCGTCAAAGGAGTGCCTTCAGAAACTTAATGCGGTTGCCAACAAGCGTGCACCAGAGACGGTACCATCGCTTCGGCAAACACGGAGAGTACGCGCCCCGGCCTTTCGCTGCGACAGGCCATAGATTACCGGGTCACGTCTATCTTCAGTTTATGAGAGGGCTTGCGGGCGGTCAAACGGGACGGTACCACGTTAGGGCTATCCTTGCCTGATTAGCGCAAACGTCTTTTTCGCGAGGTTACCCGTTTCTGGACCGGCCCGGTGACGGGCTTCTTTCTGGCGAGAACGATACGAGCTCCGGTCGCTGGTTCACGCTTGACGCTTTTGACCTCCAGCAGAGACGCCGGCTTGTCGAATAACTCTGCGAGGTAGCTGTCCTTACAGTCGATGGAACAGAAATGTACAGCGAGCGGTTGGACGGCACGCTCATAACGCCAGGCAGGATCAATTATTACCTCGCGACGGGCAGCTTGGGTGCCGACGTTTTCAGCGGCCATTCCATTGATCCAGGTTTCCGCCGGTTCCTTGATGTTTCCGCAATAGTCACATACGAATCGCAACATAGTAGGTTGGAAGGCCAAAGAACGCGTGGTGTTGTTTCCGGAAATTAAATGACAAGCTACTCGCCGCAGGTCAGCGATGCAGTCGTGGCCGGTGTGTTGGGTGTTGGCGGCGGAGTCGGATTGCCCGGCTGATCATACTCGTCCAGGATGTCGAAAGAACGCAGTTGCGTCAGTTCAACCCAGGTTTTTGTCCATCGCTGGGCTACGCATTTGTCGATGCGCGTTCCTTGTGGTGGAAAACCAAGCCCTTCATAAAAACGCAGTATGTCTTCTCGCAGTGGTTGGTTGAGGTGGGCGAACTGCCCGTAGGCCAGTTCATCCAGCAGTTCACGATAGGTCGCGTCGGCCAGCGGATACTCTCCGCGCTTGGTCGGTTTGCCGGTGTCGAGATTGATCTCCGGAGTCTGTAAATCGCCGCTCTTCACCTCATGCAGAGCTTTGCGATATTGGTCGATCGTCTGGTCGACGCTTTTGAAATACAGATTCTCGGTCTTGGTCGTCGGCTCCTTGAAATCGATAGCGCGGAACGGCCCAACCTTGGGAACGACCTTGAACATTATGGCCATCACACGGGCGCCCGCGCCCGGTTGTTGGTAGCCTGAGCCCCATGACTTTTGGTAGTCCGCCTTCGAGAGGTGATACAGAAAATGCTGGCGATTGAAGTTTGGAATCTCTCGCTGTAGCTGGTCCCCCTTCACCAGCAACGCGACCTTGGTCATCTCCGGAATAATCGTGCTCACGCTGCGGCGGTAGGTGTTGATGGCCGTTTGCTCTTTCGGCATGATATCCGTCAGCTTCAGGCCGTAGGTCTCGTAGAACGCCCGCTCCAGGAGCGGGGTCGCGACTTCGAAGCCGATGAAGTTGTGGTAGTCCTCGGGCGCGTAACGGCCTTTGGCGACTTGAAGCACGTCGAAGCCGAACTCGGTTCGTAAATGTGCTTTGTGGTCGACGTCGTACGCTACCGCCGGCCCGTATTCCCGCGCCAGTTCCGGGTATTCAATCCCAACTGACAAGTTGATGTAGGGATGACCGTTGATATCGGAGACGTAATGCGAAAGCGCGCCCAGCGCGAAAGCATATTCGTTCACGTCTTGCGAATCGTTGATCAGCGCCTGGACGAAGTCTCCAGTACGGACATAATGGGCTAGGTCGCTGAAGACCTCATTGCCGAAAGGATAGTAGCCGATGTCCTGAATGACGCTGCCGCCATAGGCGTAGGCGTGAGCAGTCTTGAGATCCTCGGGTGTTGCGTTGGGAAAGCGCGCCAGCAGCAGAGGTTTTATCTGCTGGTCCCACAGCAGATCAATAATCTCTTCGTGCGTTAGAACGGAATAGGCGGAGCATACCGGCGCGAGCGTCAACAGCCATGCCAGCAGCACACAGCAGAAGACGACCGCCGGCGTGCGCGGGACAAAAACTTTCATGAGCTTACTTGCAATGCTTCAGATCCGACCGACGAGCAACAGAACCACCAGGATAAGGAGGACAAGCCCGAGTCCACCGGAGGGATAATAACCCCAGCCGCGGCTGTAAGGCCATGCGGGAAAGGATCCTACCGACAGAACTAACAAAATCACCAGGAGAATAATCAGCATACTGTTGTTGCCCCTTTGCGTTGCGCTTTCGCAGAATCGAAAGCTGGTAGTTAGAAGCAGTTTTGCAGTGCGAAGGATGCTTTGGGCCCAAAGAGCAGACTGGCAAGGAGTTGTGTGAACACAGATCGAGATGCGTACCGTTACAATCGCAAGCAATGCCTTCGGCGCTCCAGATTCTTCACGACGAGGTAATCCATTGCACCCGCTGTCCGCGGTTGGTGGCGTATCGCGAGCAGATCGGGCGCGAAAAGCGTCGTGCCTATCGCGACCATGAATACTGGGCGCGACCCGTGCCTGGCTTTGGCGATCCCCAGGCCCGCGTATTGATTCTCGGTCTTGCGCCCGGAGCGCATGGCTCCAACCGCACCGGCAGGCCGTTCACCGGCGACGCATCCGGCAAGTTCATGTATCCGATCCTCTACAAGGTGGGATTTGCCTCGCAGCCGAATGCCGAGCATCGCGATGACGGACTAAAGCTGATCGACTGCTACATCACGGCGGCGGTTCGTTGCGCGCCGCCGGACAACAAGCCGCTGCCGTCGGAGCTGGCAAATTGCGCGCCCTTCCTTGATCGCGAATTGGCGATTTTGAAGAATGTGAAGGTTGTTGTCGCACTGGGAAAGATTGGATTCGATGCTTACCTGAGCTTTCTGAAGCGGAAAGAATTGATAAGGAACCGAGGAGGCTATGCATTTGGGCACGGCGCCAGTTACACCATGCCGAATGACGTGATCCTGCTGGCCTCCTATCACCCGTCAAACCAGAACACCGCGACCGGAAAGCTGACCGCCCCGATGTTCGAGCAGATCTTCCGTCAGGCGAAGAGATTGGCCGCGGGCAAATGAGGGCTCCGCAGTTGACAAGGGCGGTTCGCGGTGTCACGATTCGCACGCGCATTTGACCGCCAATGACTTGGCAAAGGATGGGAGAGAGAAATGAGCCGCAGAAGTTACGGAATTCTGATTACGGGACTGTGTTTGCTGACCCTGGCGGTGATCGCCGCTAACGCAGCCACCAGCCGAACGGCGCAGGGAACCTGGAAGCTCGACGTCACGAAATCTTCGTATGAAAAGATGACTAGCGCCGAAGTACGAGAAGCTGGTGGTGATGACTGATGAGCCTGCCGCGATCAAGTGGCTCCTGACCGGCGCTGCCGCCGACGGAAAGAGCTACGTTTTGACCTACGATGGCCCAGTCGATGGCAAAGCTCGTCCCTACGGGAACAGTCAAATCGGTAACACGATCACCTATACCAGGTCGGGCGGAGCCTTGGCATGGACGGTCAAAGACAAGTCCGGCGCGGTTGTCGAAATTGGTACCGGTCAGGTTTCGGCAGATGGGAATACGCTGACGCTGAAGGGAACGACGCAGCAAGCCAGCGGCAAAGCGAACTACGTCTCGGTTTTTGATCGAGTGCAATAGATAGCGACTTGACGCCAGTGTTCAGGCCGGAGCGATGTCGTTAATCCTGGCTGCCATCTTGAGATCGCGTTGGGTTACGCCGCCGGAGTCGTGAGAGAGCAGCGTCAACGTGACCTTGTTGTAGCTGACCAGGATGTCCGGGTGGTGATTCACGGCCTCAGCCGCTTCCGCGATCTGATTGACGAATTCCATGGCCTGGACAAAGCTTTCGAACTGGAATAGGCGTTCGATGGCGTTGTGATTTTTCTTCCAGCCGTGCAATTGTTGCAAAGCCTGTTGTACTTCGGCATCCGATAGAACTGTGCCCATATGAATTCTCACCTGGCGGGTAGCGAGCGGTTCACGCCACCAATGCACCCAATCCTAGCAAGCTGACGAAGGGCTTTCCAGCCGGCAGTCAGGTGCGACGGCCGTTCCTCTGATTTTCGATCTCACTTCTCAGCTCGCCCCAGATGCGCTCGGATACGCCGAGGAAGATTCTAACGATCTCGGGATCGAACTGCTTGCCGGCGTTGCGCTCGATCTCGCGCCGGCCCGACGAGATGGATTGCGCCGCCCGGTAGGGACGGTCCGACGTCATGGCGTCGAAGGTATCGGCAACCGCAAATATCCGCGCCCCTAGAGGGATCTGGTCGCCCCGAAGTCCTCGCGGATAGCCGCTGCCGTCGTAGCGCTCCTGATGGGAATAAACAATATCCGCCGCTTCCTGCAGGAAAGGGATCTTGCGCAGCATCTGGTAGCCGAGAGTAGCATGCTCGCGCATGATGGCCTGTTCCTCGGCGCTCAGGCGACCGGGCTTGCGCAAGATAGCGTCGGGAATTGCCATCTTGCCGATATCATGCAAAAACGCGCCGCGGGCAATCACGCGCACTCGCTCCTGAGGCAGCTCCATGGCGCGTGCAATCGCGATCGTGAATGCGGTCACACGTTTGGAATGGCCTTCGGTTTCCGCGTCCTTCAAGTCCAGGGCGTCGCCTAAGGCCTCCAAGGTGATGTCATAGGAGCGCTCCAGATCGGCCAAGGCTTTGCGGAGCATTTCCGTGCGCGCCGAAACCAGAGATTCCAGCTTAGTCTGATAGGCCAGATTCTCCAGGCGCAGACGGCGCGTCTCCAGCGCTCGACGGACCATCGCCAGCAATTGCTCTTTCTCGAAGGGCTTCAGCAGGTAATCGTAGGCGCCGTTGCGAATGGCCGCCAGGGCAACGGAAATGTCATGCACCGCCGTCACCATTACGACCGGAATATCAGGGTGCTGCTCCTTCATCTGGGCGAGCAGGGTCAGCCCATCCACCCCCTCCATGATCAGGTCGGAGAGCACGATCGAGATGTTTTCGTTGGAGCGCAGGACGGTCAGCCCATCACGGGCGGAAGAGACAGGACGGCACTCGTATCCGGCCTGCGACAGGACCGAGCACATGACCTCGCGAACCGCGGTCTCGTCATCTACCACTAATATGCGCTGGTCGTTCATAGGCGGTGAGGAACACCCGCGAGAATCAACGCTGCAAATTAGGTTTGATTGTATACAGCTGTGGTGACAAGTAAACAAGTCAATTTCCGCGCACCCGCTTTCTCACTGTCACCAGAGGGACCGTGACAGATTGTCAGGCAGCTCTAGAGAAGTTACACGGGTGAGAAGCTGGGGTGTGGCATCGAGATACCAACTTGCGGCACGTTAAGGCCCAGATGTCCCGTGCTCGAGCGAAAGTGCGCCTGAAGCCCCACTACCACCAGATGTTTCTTTTTCTGCCATGGCGCGCATCCTGCTGCCTTTTCAACTAGTTAGCAAATCATTGACGAGATGGGGGGTGCCCGGGCGGATTTGGGCAAGCCGATTGCTTAGTACTAAGGTGTCGCGAATACGAGGTCTTGAAGTTGGTTCGGCGCGACCCAAACCGAAGGGAGTTATCGATGAGCCTCAGTATAGGTGAAGCAACGAATTTAGGTTTTGCCCAGTACTTGCCAACCCTGTCTCAGTCCAAGGTCGACAGATACCGCGAGATCTATGAGCTGAACCGCCATCGGGTATATTCCCTGGCGTTCCTGATGACCGACAACGAATTAGTTGCTGAAGAGCTGATGATTCAGAGCTTCACGCGTGCCTTTGCTGCCAGCCATGAGCCCTCCGACGAAGATGTAGACCGTGCTTTGATCGCGGAATTACGGGAATACGTGGACTTCATGCCCTTGTCGCTGCAATGCGCTCCGTGTGAGCGGATCGTCTCGGTCCGGCGAAACACACGCCGGGTCGATTTGGAGCGCGCAGTTGCGCAGCTGCCGGCCACGGAAAAGATGATCTTCCTGATGCATGATGTCGTGCGCTATGAGCATGGCCGGGTCGCCAGCCTGTTAGGCATCAGCGAGGACAACTCCTGTGCGGGCCTGCATCAGGCGCGGCTCCGCATTCGCGAGCTGCTGGCAAATTAGTTTTCGTTTGCTGACGTATCTCACTCTCTCTTTTCTCTCCTGAATGTTTCGCCCCTCGCGAGAGGGGCGTTTTTGTGGAAGCAGCATTTGGCATTTGGCACTTAGCACTCGGCATTTAGCACTTAGCATTTAGCACTTAGCAAAGGCCATTGTCTGTGCGATGTGCCGTCCGGAAGTAATTAGCCCAGCGTGGAAGCGCTGGGTAGGAACCGTCCCTGAAACCAGAGCCCCTTTAGGGCGGTACATCTCCTGGGCCTACCTCGCGTCCTCGCCGCCCGCATCCAGGTCCTCTTCCTCCTCGCGCTTGAGCGGACGC
>CAVONC010000006.1:0-162680 GCA_963697175.1 uncultured Acidobacteriaceae bacterium
ACACCTGGTTTGAGGCATGAAAAAACCCTCTCCCGGTTATCTGGGAGAGGGCCATTGGTCGAAAGGTGTTTAGTCTTTATCAACGTTAGCAGGAGCCGAGTTGTTGAAGTCGCTCGGAGGGCGAACCGCTTTATCACCGGGGATAGGGCCGGGTAAAACCTGGTGGCCTCGTACCAGTTGTAATGGCGGACGGTGTCCGGGTCTTCAACGTCGGGCTTGGAGTAGTTGCCAGCGAAGAGCTGCGCCTTCTTCTGGAGCCAAGCCTTCCTCAGAGCCGCGACCTTGGGATGATCCTTGGTTTCGGGTTTCTTAAGGGATGCTACAAGACGTGCAAGTCGTGCCCGAAGTCAGCGGGTATTCGGCCGGCACGTGCGTCCAGGGCTGGAAGTTATCCTGGGGCGGGTTGCCGGTGAAGATGGTCCTCATCGGCGAGGCCCACATATTTACTGGTTCATGGGCGTGATACCGAGAATCTGCTCGATGGTGCGGGTCATGTTGACCTGGGTGTAGAAGGTGTGTTCGGTGGGACCGTTCTGGTTGACGTAGGGGCTGATGACGTAGCCCGGGCTGCGGTGGCCGTCGACGTGGTCAACGCCGTTCTGCGCGTCGTCTTCCTCGACGAAGATCGCCGACGTCGGCCAAATGGAGCTATGGGTGATGGCGTCGATATAGCGGCCAAGCGCCAGGTCGTTATCGGCCTGCATGGCCATGGTGTTCGGGCGGTCCGCCGGTGTGATCGGAACTGATCCAAATGAACTCCAACTTCGGCACCGTGCCTTTAGTCACGTCGTTAGCAAAGTCCTGCGACCAGATATCGACGCGGAACTGGTCTGGGATGCCCAAGTCGAACTGCGGATAGTTCTGAACCGTGTTATTCAGCAGGGTCGGGAGCGGGCTGTACGAGGAGACGGTGTTGTAGTAATACAGCTGCTGTTCCTGCCCATTTTCGTAGGCCACGGTGTCGTCATAGAACTGGCACCAAGCTCGGCTCCTGGTGTCCACCGCTCGGCGGGCTGAACAGGTTGAACTCGATGTATTCGCCGTAGTTCTTAAACGAAACTCCGGCCTGTTGGGCTGCGTCCCACAGATGTCCCTTGGTCTGGTAAGCAATGGAATCGCCGCCGTTGGAGGGATAGTCGCGGACCCAGTCGGGAGACTGGATGTCGTCGGAGTAGGGCGCCATGGCCTGAACGATCCAGTTGTGGCCGTCAGCCGACTGGCGGCTCGGGTCGTAGAAGTTGTCCAGAAGCGGGAAGCGCTGGACCAGCGTGTGCGCGTTAGGGCGTGTAGATGCCGCCGAAGACCGCCAGGGTGGGGTCGCCATTGCCGGCGGACACGTCGCCTAGGATCTGATCGTAGGTGCGGTTTTCACGGATGATCACAAACACGTGCTTGATCAACGAGGGAGAGCCGATCTTCACCGGGATGGCAACCGGCGCGACACTCGGGTTGCCGCCTGAGGCCCCCGAGATATTCGTCGTCAGATCCCAGTGATTGTTCTGGAAGACCTGTACCGTATCCTGCGCCAGCATTGAGCTGCCGGGAACGGGAACGATGCTGACGGTGCCCATGTCCTGGTGGCTGTTGAAGCCGCAAACACCGTAGTAGGTTGCGCAATTATCGGTCAGATCAACGTTGGTGGTGCCGATGCCCTTGTCATTAGCAACCAGCAGCAGAGCGTCTGGCACGTCCAGCACAACCGAAGCCGGCGCATAGCCGACCGGGATCATGCCTTTGACGGGCTTCGATGCGCCGGCGCTAAGGTCGACGACGGCGATCGCATTGGCGTTGTAATCCGCGACGTAGGCGATGTTATTCACCGAGTCCACGGCGATCGAATTTGGCCCCGCGCCATAAGCCGGAGCGCCTGGCTGCCCGAAGCTCGGGCCAACGGCGTTGGTTCCGAGCACTCCGATCGGCAGCCCAAGGTTGATCTTCCGCACCTCGGTGTTGCTGGTCGTGTCGATCACCGAGATGACGTCACTATAGGTGTCTGCGGCCAACAGGTACTGGCCCCAGAGAGCCATGCCAGTCGGGTGCAGACCGGTCAGCGTGATGGTTTTGGTGAGCGTAAAGGTGTCCAGATTCACCACCGAAATGGTGGCGGTGGCGATGCCGCCCTGCGGGTTTAATCCGACCACATTGGTACCGTTGGAATATTCCTGGAAGTCGTCTACGGTAGCAATCCGACCGGCCTCATTGGAGACGTAGGCGGTGCTGCCATTGCTCGAGAGCACGACGCTGTTGGGGACGTTACCCACGCGAATTTCCGCAACCTGCGTCGGGGGGTTCGTGGTCAGGTTGATCTTGGTCAGCGTATCGTTCGTGTCCAGCACGGAGTAGGCGGTCGTGCTGTCCGGCGAGATCGCCAGGCCGAGAGGATAAGCTGTATTCGAAGAGACGGTCTGTCCGCAGGGGATGGGCGCGCTGCCCGTGGTTCCCGGAGGGCTGTTCGGGAAGCAGGTGATGAAGTTAAGGTTCACCGGAAGGTTGACCTGATTCACATAGGTCAGCGTGCCGTCAGCCGCGACACTGGCGACGGTAACGTAGCTGTTGTCCTGGCTGAACAGCAGGTGGCTGCCGTCAGCCGTATAGGCGATGCCGGCGGTGCTGCCGTTGGCATGACCGTTCGGGACAAACGCCTGCAAAATGGCGCCGGTAGTTACGTCGAAGATCTGGACGGCGCCGGACACTGTTTTGGAGCCCAAAGTAAGCACAGCGGCGGTGCGATGGCCATTCGCAGCCGGGTTGGGGTTGAGTGCGATAGCTTTGGCGCGAACCCCGGTGCCGCTGCTTTCCGTGACAGCGAGGTTGACTTGGGTTCCGGCAGGGGTGATGATCTGCCCATCAGCTACAACCCAACCGCTTCCCAGCGGACCAGGGGTGTAGGTTGGGAAGTACTGGGACTGCGCGAACGCCGCAGCGCTCAGCCCCATCCACAGCAGGCCGGCGAGCAGGCCTGTCAGGATCCGAGGTCGAAACGAATTCATCTTCATAAAATGTTTTCTCCACAAAGGAACTGGCTCAGGTTTGCACTACCTAGGGGTTTCCGTTGATCGGTGGCAAAAGGGAAGACAACGAGGCTAGCCTAGTGAGGAGGTGCGGACAGCCCGATGACGCGAACATTACGTTTTTGTCAGGTGGTGATTGGGCGCCGCCGACGCGTGGTCTTGCCAGGCTATTGGCATATGCAGTGTGACCCTCGTGCCCTGTCCAAGTTGACTGGCGATTTCAACTTTCCCGCCGTGCAGCAGCATGATGCTCTGCACGATCGCCAGACCCAAGCCAGTACCGCCCAAAGCCTGGGATCGTGAGGAATCCAGCCGAAAAAACCGATCGAACACTTTGGGAAGCGCCTCCGATGGAATGCCAATTCCCGAATCGCTAACTTCGATGTGAACCGCCGAATCTTCAGAACTGGCAGCCAACACCACCGTTCCCCCCGGCGGCGTGTGGGCTACGGCGTTCGAGACCAGATTGCTCACTGCGCGCTGCACCAGTGTGCGGTCCAGTTGGGCGATTACCGGCGCCCGGTTCGCACTGGTCGTGAGCGAGACACCAGCCTCCGCTGCCGAAGCTTCGTAATACTCACGCATGCCATCGAGCAACTCCACGATGTTGACTGATTCGCGGCGCACATGCGCTAACGGACTCTCTGCGCGGGCCAGAAACAGAAGGTCGCCAATGAGGTCGGAAAGGCGCACGGCTTCTTCCAGGCAGGACTCCAGCACTTCGCGGTATTCAGGGATGGTTCGTCCTCGCGCCAACCCAACTTCAGCTTCGCCGCGAATATTGTTGACCGGCGTGCGCAGGTCGTGCGCGATGTCGGCGGAAAATCGGGAGATCCGTTCGAACGAATCCTCCAGGCGGTCCAGCATTTGATTAAACGTGCCGGCCAGCGACGCCAGTTCGAATGGATAGCCGTCGGGGAGAATCCGCTCCCGCAGGTTCGTCGAACTGATGCGGCGAGCGGTCGCTGCCATGTCTTCTACCGGCCGAATACCCCGTCGTGCGATTTGATACCCGATGAGCGGCAGGGCGACGAACGTTCCCAGCAGAATGCTGAAGAACCAAAGCCGGTAGCGCTGCAGGAATTCTTCCTGCTGCGAGACGTCGATCGCAATCTGAATCGTGTCGGTCTGAGTAGGAGGGGAGCCGACCGGCGCTGTCGCGGTGGCAACGCGAAAAATTTGGCCGTTCCTTCCCTTCATACGAAGGGTACGGCCAGGATGGGTTCCTGACTGCCTGGTGAGTTGCCCCAGGTCCAACCGCGCCTCCATCCCAGGCGTCACCAATAGCGGCTGGTTTCGTTCGTCCAGCAGGCGAATGTAAAACTGTTCGTATCGTCGCGAGGCAGTTTCCAGGTCGATTTCCTCATGCAGAGCCTCCCAGTCGTTCGGGCGCTCACGCAGCAAGGTACCTAGCACGTTGAACTTATCGGCGATAAATAACCCCGTGCCTCTCTCCATTTCAGTGACGGTCAGCAGATAAAGGCTGGCGGTGGCGAGGAGTACCAGAAGCAGGCCGGCAAGGGCGTACGCGGCGGTCAATCGGAAGGCCAAAGTCCGCCATAGGCGCGAGACCGGGACGAAGCCGTCAGTCGGCTTCCAGGACATACCCTGCGCCCCGAACTGTATGGATCAGCTTCTGCGGAAACGGATCGTCCACCTTGCTGCGCAGCCTTCGCACATTGACGTCGACCACGTTCGTGTCGCTATCGAAGTTCATGTCCCACACGGCTTCAGCGATCAGGGTTCGCGAGAGTACCTCGCCGGCATGTTGCGCCAGCAGCGACAGCAGCAGAAATTCCTTGAAGGTCAACTCCAGGCGTTGTCCCGATCGTGTGACACGCTGGCGCCGTAGGTCGATCTCCAGATCGGCCATGCGTATGACTTCTTGCAGCCGTTGCGGCCCGCGGCGCAGCAGTGACCGCACCCGCGCCAACAGTTCGGAGAAGGCAAACGGCTTCACCAGATAGTCGTCGGCGCCCAGCTCCAAACCTCGTACCCGCTCGTGGATCGCGTCGCGCGCCGTGAGAAAGAGCACCGGCGTCTGTCGTCCTGCTTGGCGCAAGCGCATAAGAACTCCCCAGCCGTCCAGACTGGGAATCATGACGTCTAGTATCACCAGGTCGAATTCCACTTCCAGCGCCAAGTGCAGTCCGTCCAACCCATCTCCTGACACTTCGACACTAAAGCCCGACTCACTAAGCCCCTTCTTCAGGAACTTTGCGGTTTTCACTTCGTCTTCAATAACTAGAGTTCTCATAAGCACGCTTTTTGGCCGTGAGCGCGGCTGGAATTCGGTCAATGACAGACCTCAGCTTCCTCGGGCAATGCTCGGAAGCCGAGTCGTACTTTGACTGCTCATGCCAAGTCAATCCGGAGCGATCAACACGAAACTGAACACTGCTCCGACGCGTGGAAAACCCGACACTCAAAGCAGAAGGAGAGACTGTGCCTGCCCATGTAGAGCGCACCGAATTACGGATTTGTCATCTATATAAGAGGCCAAAAATATGGCTGCAAGATGAAGGCACGGGGAAGATTCTGTTAAACGTACGAGAACAGCCCGATTTGATCCGGCTTGCAAAATAGAGTCGTCAGTTCCGGCAAATCAGGGATCAGCTTTACGACTCTCAGCCGATCAAAGCGACGCGATATGCGTGGAATGTGCATGAATCGATGAAGAGGTTTGGGTGCCGAGTGTCCCAAAAGGAATATGGTAGGCACGAGGAGACTCGAGATTCAGCTGCGCGTGGCAGCGAATGCCATCCTCGACATCCGCATGCAGACCATGAACATGACCGATCAGCAGGCGCTCGACCTGATGACGAAGGAATGCTTCCAGACCCAAGCCGAAGCTGAAGGTAAGTTGACTCGCGCCAAGCTGAGCTCAACCCAGCTTCCGACCTATTTCGTCGGCACCCGCCAGTGGTGGGAGCTGCGCAAGAAATACCAGGCCGCCATGGGCGACAAGTTCACGCTGGAGGAGTTCCACGATCGCGCGCTGGACCAAGGCCCGCTGCCGCTTGAGTATCTCGAGAAGATCATCCTGTCGGAGGGAAGAAGCCATTAGCAATTAGCAATTAGCGATTAGCAATTAGCGATTAGCAATTAGCAATTAGCGATTAGCGATTAGCAATTAGCGAGCCGCGAAGCGGCGTCATTTGTTTTAGCCGTGGGCGTAAGCCCGCGGTGAAATCGCCTTCCTCAGCCAGAGCCGCGGAGCGGCGGCACGAGTGCTCTACAATCAAATACTTGGACCGGGCATGCGAACGACGATCGATATCGACCAACATTTATTGCGGCAAGCGATGGGTTGTGCTGGCGTGCGGACGAAGAAAGATGCGGTAGAGATCGCGCTTCGGCTCCTCATTCAAGTCCACCGGCAAACCGCCATTCGTCGTTTGCGCGGCAAGATCAAATGGCAAGGCGATCGCGCCGAATTTCGCCTCGGCAGAACTGCACGATAGAATCATCCTGCCACTAATGGAATCCACTAGGACCGTTTGACCACCTCCACCCTCTTGCGGCTTGTGACGTCACTGGGCTCACTCCGTTCCCCCAACAATCGCACCACCACAATGCACCCCAGCAGTATCAGCAGATGCAACGCCTCCAGCGAATCGGAGAACGGATCGCCATCATGACCATGCGTCCGAATTGCTCCCACCATGATCACCATCAGCCCGAGCGCAGCGGGAACCTGCGTCCAGCGAATGAGCAGACCAATCGCTCCCAGCGTCTCGGCAATCATAATGAAGTACAGAAACCAGACCGCATATCCCGACTGCAGAAAGAATTGTCGCATGTCGGCAAGGTGCCCCAGCTTGCCAACCTCGGTGCAGAGGAAGGACAACGACACCGAGAAGCACAGCCCCTGCAACACGTAGGGCGAAGAAACGAACGCTCGCATCGCCTGGTTGCCGGCTGCGCGCCTCATGCCAAGCGTAGCGTTCAAAACCACAAGCACTGCCGAGCTAACGGCCACGCCGATCACGACCCAACCGCGGAACAGCAGCGGCCGAAGCCAGCGAAGATATTCCTCGTTCTCCGGTACGATGCGGAGTTCACCCAGCAGGATATAAACCAGAACCGCCAGACTGACCCCAACCGAGAAAATGTAAAACGCTCGCGCCATCCCTTGTGCCCACGAAATAGATTTATTCGCCAGCACACAGGCCGACGCCAGCACCGCAGTTGCCAGCGTCAGTAGAAGAAAAGCGGACGTCTCACCCACACCCAGCCTCACGCGCAATAGACGTCAGCGCTTTCACATTGTTAACTTTGCGGGATTCGTTCTGCGGACCTTCCGCTGGTAAGTGGGACGAACCGCTATGCCTGCGGGCTGCTGACGGGCGGCTCTCGTGCAGGCAGCGGCTCTCGGGTTCTTCAACTGCAGCCATCTTTGTGAAGAATTGTAAAAACGTGCGTCGGCCGTGAACCTTTCGCGCCGCTCTTCGTCTATACCAGTAACCCAAATCCAAGGTGGGCGCTGCAGTCAGAACAGATGTAATCGGGCGCCCACCGCCTTTTTCCAGAGACAGGACGATTCTCGGGAATAGGCTGATGCGCCGGCGCAACTTTCGTTCGAACCCTCCTTATTCAATTGCGTACATGCCAACGATTCTCTCAATGGCGCGCCGGCACACGGCGCAGAAGCGGTCATAGCGGGTGAACATAATGCAGTTTTCCTGCGGACGATAGTATCCGCGCGCCTCATAATTGGCGCCCTCGAACGCTCCCACGCGGTCCGAGTACTTGTCCGTTCCCAGCAACTCGTCCTCGTGCTTCTTTTCTTTTTCGAACAGCGCATCCATTTCGCCTTCCGGCCGGTTCTCCTTGCGGATCTGTCGCCGCTGCGCCTGAATATCCTTTTCGTACGCTTCGAACTCCGCTTTACGCCACGGCGTCGGCACCGGCGTTCCCGCGACGACCAGGTCCTTCCACTTGAGCATCGCCGGGTCGAGCAGCGCGGTCGCATTGGGCTCCCATGGCTCAATGCGTTGGCCTGACGGCTCGATGGCTACGTCGGAGGTGTAATACTCATCCGCCAACCCGGCAAAGTGGTGCCCAAACTCGTGTACAAAAACGTAGGGCATCCATTCGCTGTCGGCAGCAACCGTCGCATACAGATTGAAGATTCCTCCGCCGCCGTAGGTCTTCGAGTTCGTCAGAATCTCAATGAATTCGTAAGGCGCCCACGATGCGACATCGCGTAGCGCCTTGTTGTCCGTGGTCATGATGTAGCGCTCGCTGTCGAAGGTGTCATACGACGTGCCCAGCGGCGGATGGCGATATTGCCCGGTCGATGGCCGCGAAATTCCTGGCTCGCTGGCCGGTGGGCACAATCCCCAAACATTGAAATCCTTGCGATGCTCTTTGAACGGCGAGCGCGAGAACAAAATCTCGGTAGCCCGCTTCGCGTCCTCTTCAAACTTGCTACGTTCTTGCGCGGTGTAGCCATCACCCAGGATCAGCAGATCGACCTTCGTCTCCGGCTCGCCCATCTTCTGAATCGTGATCAGCGGCCCCGGCGACGCCGGATTCGTACGATCGACGAACTTGTCCTTGGGATCGATGGTCGTCGTCCACACCTCGTGGAAGTCGACATCCTTTCCTTCCTTGCGCTCTTTCAGCACGATCTTCACCGGAGCGCTCGGCATCGGAAAACGCAGCGACTCAGAGAAGGTGCGATTCAGTTTCTTCGCTTCCTCAGTGTCGACCCACTCGTCGAACAATGCGCTGAATCCGCGCGAGTACAGCAGCTTATTCGTCGCCACATCGCGCACCTCGAAGAAGTAGTTGCCGAGGTTGGTGGAGTCGATCGTCTTCGACATATCGCCCGGCCACGGCAGCGGCTCAATGACCACGCGATCGAAACTGAACATCTCCTGCGTCGCATTGCCGGTTTGGTAATAGTCCAGTCGCATGGTCGCAGGCTGAGTAGCGAAGCAAGACGCAGAAAGCAAGGCCAAGTAGATGAAAGTTCCAAAGGAGGTCTCATAGAGACGAGGCAAGCGCATGTTGGCTCTCCAATCAAGGCGCCTGATGGGCGAAGGTGATTAGCCCAGCGCGCCAAGGTGCCCGAAGGGCGAAAGTAATTAGCCCAGCGCGGAAGCGCTGGGAAAAAGCATCAAACTCAACAGGAGCCCCTTCAGGGGCGGCACAACAATCACGATTATTGCACCGAGTACCTGATTGCTGATTGCTGACTGCTGATTGCTGCTTTCGGCGTTACAATAGGTTTAAAGTAGTAACCATGCAGTTAACAGTCTTACAACCTGACGTCCACGAAGCCCGCTGGTACGAGACCATGGCCGATGGCCGTCTCCACTGCTATCTCTGCCCGCGTCACTGCCACATCGGAGAAGGCCAGCACGGCTTCTGTTTCATCCGCAAGAATGAAGCCGGACGTCTGCTGCAGCTCGGCTACGGCCGCCCCGCCGCGCTGGCCATGGATCCCGTCGAGAAGAAGCCGCTGAACCACTTCTTCCCCGGCACAAAAATTCTCTCGATGGGCACCGCCGGCTGCAACATGGGCTGCCTCTTCTGCCAGAACTGGGACATCTCCAAAGGCCAAGTCCGATCAGGTCAACTCACTCGCGCTCAGCCCGGAAGATGTGGTCGCCGTCGCGCTCGAACATCGCGCGCCACACCTCGCCTACACCTACAACGAGCCCACCATCTGGGGCGAGTATGTGATCGACATCGCGCGCGAGGCGCACGCCGCCGGCCTCAACAACGTCATGGTCTCCAACGGCTATATCACGCGCGAGGCCTTCTTCGATATCTATCGCCACATCGACGCCGCCAACATCGATTTAAAAGCCTTCACCGAAGGCTTCTACGGCAAGATCACGATGACGCATCTGCAGCCCGTACTCGACACGCTGCGTTGGCTGCGTCACGAAACCGGCGTCTGGTTCGAGATCACCAACCTCATCATCCCCTCGCTCAACGACGGCGACTCCGAGTTCAAAGAGCTGTGCGACTGGGTTCTGCAAAATCTCGGTGACGACGTTCCGCTGCACTTCACCGCCTTCCATCCCGACTTCAAACTGCGCGACAAGCCGCGCGACTCCGCCGGAGACCTTGCACCGCGCTCGCCAGATCGCCCGCGAGATGGGCCTGAAGTACGTCTACGAAGGCAACATCTACTCCGACGGCGCGAACACGATCTGCCCCGGCTGCAAGCAGACGGTCATCACCCGCTCCTGGCATTCCGTGATGTCGAATAAGCTGAAGCACGGTTGCTGCACCAATTGCGGCACGCGCATCCCGGGCGTGTTCGCCAAAGTTGAAGCGGAGAAGCGGCGCGAGTGGGTGAGGCAAGCTTCTTCCTCTACCGAGTCATCCTGAGAGGAGTGAGGTCGCAACCGCAACGGTTCATTTTTCATCGCGGACCCGCGACGTGTCATCCTGAGCGAGGCTAAGGCCCTCCATCTGGTGTCATCCTGGGCGAAGTGAGGTCGCGCAAGCGACCGAACGGAGTCGAAGGACCCCTATCATCGCCTAGTCGCCGCGATTGCCCGTCTGAGGTATCCTTACTCCACGCCTTTTGGGACCCGGAACATCCGATTACTAGAGGAATTTCATGAGCATCTTCGGCATCGCTTTTCAGCCCTATGTCGGACCGTGGGTTGGCGACGGTCCTGTCTATTACAACGCCTACTCGCTCGATGCGGTGAAGAAGCTACTCGCGCCGGTAGCCGAGCACTTCCCGCTCATCCTCACCTACGGCCAGGGAACGTTTACGGGAACCGGAGCGCCCCAGATATTGGACAGCAACAAGTTCAACATCCAGGCAGCGAAGTCCGCAGGCATCCAGGTCTCAGCCGGTTGCTTTCAGCAGGGCGCTGACCAGAACAACGACTTCATCAACGTCGCCTGGACGAAGACGGAGGTCGATTACGCCATCCGCAGGCGAAGCAATACAAGAACGTGGTGGACCTGGTGATCGGCAACGAGTGCTTTTGGGGAACCAAATCCGTACAGGCGATCATCGACCTTATCGCTTACGCCAAGATCAAGCGCGCTCCGCTCACACCGGCGCAGCTGCCCATCACCACCCGACAGCGCTGGGACCTGCTCGCCGCGGTCGACAATCCCGGCTGGAACCTGCAAAAGAAGGTGCTGACGCTGCTGGCTGCATGTGAGAAGCAAATCTACGCGACGATGTATGCCTACTTCGACAAGGACATCGGCAGCAAGATCGGAAATACGCAGGCTTCGTTTACCGCGGCCGTGACCAAGAGCATGAATGATAAGTTGGCGGCACTACAGCAGGCGTTTACCAACCAGGGGATCGGCCTCGAGATTCGCATTGGCGAAACCGGCTGGCCGACCAAGGGAACCCAACTGGACCAGCCCGACCCGAAGCTGGCGAATGTTAAATATGCGCAATGGTATTACGAGGCGATGGTGGACTGGGCGGATGCCAACAACATCAAGACCGTCGTCTTCGAGGCCTACGACGAACCGTGGAAGGGTCCGGCCAACGGATCGAACAGTGAAGCGTTCTTTGGCATCTGGAAAGCCAACGGCCTCGCGCCCGATCGCGCCAAATACACCCTGACCGGCACAAGCCAGAAGTACAACCTGTCCCAACCGATGTATCGCAGCGCGCAAGCGGGAGAGTGACGGTCGCGCCGCACCGGTGCGGCCGCTCTTTCCCAAGCTTGAATGGAGACGACAAATCAGCGCTCTGGTGCGCGCATCGCTTGTCGGTTCTTCAGTCCTGTTTGGGAGGCACCAGATCCTTCACCGCTTCCTGGTCAAAGTGGTTGGCACGATTCGTATCGCCGAGAGCCCGCCAGGCGCCGGCCCGTCCCATCGCGATTTGATATCGAAAGCTGTTGCCACCCGTCGCCGCCAGCAGGTCTGGTGGAGCGTTGCGCTCCGCTTTGTCGAACCACTCCAGCGCCGCCTTTGGCTGGTGCGTTTCGCGGTAGAGTTGCGCCAGCTTCAGCATCTCAGCCGGCTGGGGTGCAGACGCCAGCTCAATCGCCAGCCGCTGGGCCACAATCGCGGGTCCGCTGCGTCCCTCCCGCTTGTACAGCGTAGCCAGCGCAAACCACATCAAAGACTCTTTCGGCTCCAGACTTTCGGCCCACCCAAGTTCGCGCTCGGCATCCTTGCGCGCATCCATCTTTAGGTAGACGTCTCCCTTCAACCACGGGACAAAGGAATTGCCCGGCGAAAGCGCCCCCGCCTTGTCGGCAGCCGCCAGCGCCTCCGAGTTGCGCCCCAGCGCCGCCAAAACGCTGGCCGCATTCGCCCATTGATTGAACGCTCCGGCGCGCGATTTCGCGATCGGCTCCGGCGGCAACGGTGCTGTCGCGCAGTTCACGTGGTTACGCTGGATCAGTTCCTCCGTCTGCGGCGACCGGCGCACGAACAGGGCCGCGTCTTCGTCCAGGTACACGGTCGCCCAACTGGTGCTGTCGCAAAAGTTCTTGACCGCTGCCAGTGCGCCTTCAAAACGATTCAGCGGCAGAATGATGGTGTTGATGTTGTATTGCTCCGACTCCCGCTTCCACCGGTCCGAATCCAGCGAGCTCTGCATCAGCTCAGACTCATGATGAAAGAGCTCGGTGCCAAACGGAATGGCGCGGCCATCCAGGTAATCCCGCCTTTCCGGGCCCAGCGTCCACAGCAAATATCCGCCTTCGTTGTAGGTGTTATAGATTTCCCCGGGAAGATTCTCGCGGCTGACGAAGTCCACAGCGTGATGCGGCAGCTGCCAGCCCAGCCCCGCTCCGAAGGAAAACGGCGAGTGGTTGCGATTGGTGACAACGTCGTAGCTGCGCACTCCAGCCAGCGCGGCAAGAACAACGACAACACATGCCGCTAGTGCCCACTGTATTCGCTTATCGCGAATCCTCTCCCCCACCAACTCCGCCGGCACATCCAGATACGCCCCGCCGAGCACGACAATTACGCACGCGGTCTCGGCAAACATCCGAACGTGTTGCACCCCCAGGTACACCCCGCTGATCAGAAGAACCGCGGGTCCAAGTTGTTTTTGGATTAGCGCGACTAACACCGCCAGAGCTGCGATCGCCAGCAAGAGGTAAAAGGAGCTTCTGGTATTCCGGAACAGGAGAATTGCCGTAGCTGAGGGCCAGTTCAAGGGAACCCTGCCCCACTCCGCAATCCATCCGGAGTGCAGAGCCATCGCACGGTTCTGCCGAATCAATGCCGAATAAATTCCCCATCCCCACGGATTCACCAGCGTGGCAACCACGGTGGCTGCATACCACGGCCAAGCGTGCCGAAGTCTGCTGAGAGCCTCCACACGGCGTGCGCCGGCAAAGATCATTTCCAGCAGATCAATCCCGACGAACGCGGCCATCAACCCTAAGCCCGCTACAAATCCGAGATGGCAATTGACCCAGGCGATCATCAACAACGGCAATAACCAAAGTTGCGCCTTACTTGTCTGGTAGTTTTCCCAGAGTAGCGAAAGAAACGCCGCGAAGAGGATCACCGTAAACATATCGGCGCGCGGCGCAGTGCGTCCGGCAATGATCGTCACCGCGACAATGGCAATGGCTGCGGTTGCAGCGGAACCGCGGCGCAGCAACACGGCGATCGTTCCTGCGCAGGCGAAAGCGCCAACCCACGACAACAGCGCATATCCGCCGATCAGGTACACCCAATACAGAAACAGCGAGGAGCCAACCGGATAAATCCACGGCTGTCCCTGCGCCGTGTAGGAGAAGACTTCCGTGGAAAAGACATGATGATGTTGCGCTACCCAGCGTCCGGTGGCCAATTGCCAGAAGCTGTCGGGATCGGAAATCGTCCGCAAGCCCGCCAGAAATGCATAGATCAGGGCGATTGAACTCAGCACCAGGAACAAAACTCTTCGCCGTCGAATAGTCGTTTGCACAGGCCGCACCGCCGCAACACCCGTGGCATCTCCCAGAAGCGAACTGGATTGTTCCGTCATCGCTTAATTGGCTAACCCGCCTTATAGCGCTAGCTACGATTTAATCAGATTACCTGTTTGAAAACTGACTCCCGCCCTAGGGCAGTACCTTCGCCCCGACCGCGCGTTCAATCCGCCTTTAGAGTCTGTGACCAAGCGAATCAGCGAACTTGTCCGGCATCGCCTGCCGTCTCGTTGTGTCTGGCCGTCAGGGCCGCAAGATAAGGTGCATACGTGATGCCGCAGCGCTGCAGATTCGGCAAGGACGATTCGCTGTACGGATCGAAAGGCCTGAATCCTCCGGAGGGAAAAATGATGGTTTGCACTGTGCGATTATCGGAGTACAAAATGCTCAGCGAGATCACCGGCCAATCGGCATACAGGTTGCGCATTGGTTGACCGTCGATCGTGGTTTGATAAAGAGCGGTTTGCTCCAACGGTACAGGGCCACTGTGAGTGCGCAACTCCGCCCGCAGAACGGTGAGCATATTGGACCACTCCATCGTGGCAATCATGCTCCAGCCGCACTGACATATTCCCAACACTGCCGCTATGACAAAAAGCCTTGTGTACTGATTCGTCCCGATGCGCATTCGATGGAAGAACAGCGCCACAAACACACAAGTCAATATCAGAGGAGCGTTGCTATTCATGGTTCTGGCCAGGATATGAGTGCCAAAATGCGTCAGCTGCGGATGCCTGATAATGTAAACCGGAATTGCCAGCGAACACGCCATGGCAACGACCGTAACCGCATTGAGTGCTGTTCGAAACCTCTCCGGAATCAACACAACCACTGCGCAGAGCACCAGAACCACACAGGACACTCGCGCGCCGATGTGATCATTTCGAAATACAAAGAGCACGCTCTTCAGAAATCCCTCGCGTTGCGACAGGTCTCGAGGAAATACGATTGCGAGAACAGCCAACACCGTCGACGCCGTAAACCACACGAAAAATGTCCACGACAGCCACTTTTCCCGCGTGCTCTTCGCGATGGCAAAGTACCGGTAGACACAAGCCGCACACAGGACAGGACTATAGATAGCCATCGCCTCATAGCAGAGAAGAAGAGGCGCGGAAACCGCGATCATGGCTACCAGATCGAATCCTTCGAACTCTCTGCAGAACAGCAGCCCGAAGAGCGCCGGCCAAAATAGCGCTGTCATTAAATGAGTTTCGGTAACTAGGTACACTTCGCTGTTCATGGTGATGGCGAACAACGTCAGTACGGGAAAGATCACCAACCGCTTGTCGCGAGCGAAGCGGTAACAAAGGAGAATGCTCAGCGGTTTGAAGGAGAATAACGTCGCGCCGTAAATCAGACTCAGCAGCTTTGGATTTCTAACATGTAGGCGCCCCGCCAGCAACGTGGGAAACTCCTGATAAGCGAACGAGCCAAAACGCCCCGAAAAGAAGTCGTGCCAACCGGCATTCAAAATCGTGACTTGGTTTTCACTCAGCATCCTGACGAGATACCACGAGCCATCCCCGTACAGATGGCGGCCCGCCACAGTCGCCAGAAAGGCTTGTGCGAAATAGGCCCCGGCCGCCGTCGCGAGCAGCAGCATCGTGGGCAACCCCAGCGCGGCGAGAGGCGCCTCCGCCTGCGCGCGATCCACCGCCTGCAGATTCTGTTGCAGCCGATCAGGCCATGGCCGCCTGGTTTGAATGGCGCTATCGGATAGTACGGGTGTCATCGGGGGAAAATGGAGAAACAGCCTCCAGCCACTCCGTCCAGCCGGGGCTCGCCCCGCAAGAGGGGCCATTGGCGGCGCTCTACCCTGGGTAGCAACCATGATAAATCACACCCGGTTGTGACGTACGCACTTGTTGCATGTGCGCCTGGAGTGTTCCGCTGGGGAGTATCCGGAGTAAAGCCTGGAATGCCGAAAGTGGCCCCTATCGCCTGCAAGGCCCGTGTTTACAGCGCTGTATGGCGATTCCGGCAGATCACGCCCGCAGGTGATCGCCAGCACTTGGCAAGGTGCGCGACCGAAACTTAGCGCGACACCGATGTTCCTGGCCCCTCGAAGCGGCTCGCACACGCTTCGACCGTAAAACCCGGGGATACGATGTGACTTCAGGGGGTCGTCGTGCTTACACCATACGGATTGGACATCATCGAAAGCTGCCTCGCATGCAAAATGCGAGCCGAGCATATCTTTTGCGATCTTCCACCAGCCGCCTTACAGTACTTCGAAAGCATCAAGTACGCTACCGCTTATCCCAAAGGCGCGGTGCTCTTTGTGGAAGGACAGACGCCGCGTGGCATCTTCGTCCTGTGCAAAGGGCGCGTGAAACTCTCCATCTGCTCGACCGACGGCAAAACCTTGATCCTCAAGATCGCCGAGCCGGGCGAGGTGCTGGGACTGAGCGCTACCGTAGGCGGCAAGCCTTACGAACTCACTGCCGAAACCGTGGATCCCTGCCAGGTAAACTTCGTGAAACGCGAAGATTTTCTGCGCTTCCTCAAGGAGCACAGCGAAGCTTGCTTGCGCGTAGCCGAACAGCTCAGCGACAAGTACAACTCCGCCTGCCGCGAGATCCGCGCTTTGGGACTCTCGCATTCCGCGGGTGAGAAGCTGGCCAAGCTGCTGCTGGAATGGAGCTTGCGCAACGGCGAGGCAGCCAAAATTGAGCCGCGAGTCAAGCTGGCCCTGACGCATGAAGAGATCGCGCAGATGATCGGGACCTCACGCGAGACCGTGACCCGACTCTTCGCCGATCTCAAGAAGCGGCAGATCGTGCAGGCCAAGGGCTCGACGCTGCTGATTCGCAACAAGGCAGCGCTAAAGGCGATGGCCGTCACGCAGTAGGGCGCCGCCGACGACCAACATCGATACTGGATGCTGAGGTGTACCCTTTTGGGCTGCGCCCCAGCCTCTTTTTTTGTGCTCTTCAACCGACTGGAAAGACAGCTAATAGGAACATTTCGCCAGCCTGCTCAGCAAATTCTTGTGCGCGATTGTGAATAAGGTCACGAAAACGGGTGACTGCAATCACTGCGTGCACTATAGGGAGAGCAGTATTACCAGCAGTATGGAGAGCACGATACAGTTGAGTTGCCTGACTTGCGATTTCCGACCCGATCGCCTTTTTTGCGACATGCCCGCGGAGTCGTTGAAGGCGTTCGACGAAATCAAGTCTCTCGCTTCCTACCCCCGCGGCGCTACGCTGTTTGCCGAAGGCCGGCCAGTGCGGGGAATCTTCATCCTTTGCGATGGGCGCGCCAAACTGTCCATCTGTTCGGAAACCGGCAAGCGCCTGGTTTTGCGAATCGCCGGGCCTGGCGAAGTGCTCGGTCTGGGCGCCACCCTGTCCAACAGCCCTTACGAGGTCACGGTCGAGCTGCTGGATGATTCCCAGGTGGTCTTTGTCCGCAGAAAAGAAATTATGAAATTTCTGCGCGACAATCAACCCATCTGCATGGAAGTGGTGCGCATGCTCAGCCAGGACCTCCATGGCGCTTACGAGCGAGTCCGTACCATCGCCATGGTCCGCTCGCGCCATCCTCGCATCACCTTCCGGCCGCGCGCGCTGGTAGTCTAGGCCGCAGCCGCAGCATCCTGCGGCGCCATTGCCCAGTTTCCTCCTTGCCGCTCTGCGACAATGGGTTCGATGTCGAACACTGGGCTTGAGTATCCTTCGGGGCATCCTGCCTCCAGTTTGTCATCGCGACGCTGTTCCGTGCCCATTGGCTAGATCGCAAAATCGCGGCGAAGCGCGTTTTGACGTTCCAACGGACGTTCGAGATATCCACACTAGAATCTGCTTCCGACTTCCGCTGCACTTCTTGAATTCTCCGCTATTTACTTTCTGAGTCCCTCCGCAGCCGCATGAACGCTGCCGGTCATGAACATCTCCTTTCTGCCTGAACATTGGTGATTTTGCTCACCCGATGCAGTGAGAACCAAAACCCTTGTGACCTGGGTCACGTCCTCACGTGAGTACACTCACTGCCCCTTGGTACATCTCTCGGCGATGGTTATGTGTTACCCGCTGTCTGCTGTGCGCCCAAGGAAAGCGAGGGGTTCTGTGAAACGCTGTGGTCTGGTCCTTCTTGCTGCTTTGCTTTTTTCAATAGCAGCCCCTGCCCAACCACCCCAACAAGCCCAAACCCGGGGCTCGTCGGGGACCCCGGCGCAATCTTCCCCGGCAGCCCCTAAGAAACATTCTTCCCCGGCTAAAGCCTCCGCCAAGATGGGCAATGACGAATGTCTCGCCTGCCATAGCGACGCGACCCTCATCAAAGAGGAAAACGGTAAGCAGATCAGCCTGCACGTCGACGACGCGAAGTTCAAAAACTCCGTCCACAGCATCTTCGGTTGCACCGACTGCCACGCCGACGTAAAGGCCTTCCCGCACGACCCAGCTCCGGCCAAGCCGGTTTGCGCAACCTGCCACGCCGACCAGCAAACCGCCTACGATCACGGCGTCCATGCCAAAGCCGCTGCGGCGGGTAACACCAACGTCGCCAAGTGCCAGGATTGCCACGGGAGCGTGCACGAGATTCTGCCGCCCAGCGATCCCAAGTCCAAGGTCGCGCGCAGCAATATTCCCCAAACCTGCGGAGCCTGCCACGGCCAAAAGTTCGTCATGGCCTCCAGCGGCGTTAGTTCGGCTCCGTTCACCTCGTATCAGGAAAGCGTACACGGTAAGGCGGTCGCGGCCGGCTCTCAGAAAGCTGCCGTCTGCACCGATTGTCACGGCGAGCATGACATCCTGGGCGCCGGCGATCCCAAATCACCGATTAACAAGTTCAACGTCCCCGTCACCTGCGCCAAGTGTCACGACAATATCAAGCAGCAATATGTGCAGAGCACTCACGGGCAGGCCATCGCTCGCGGCAATTGGCAGGCGCCGGTTTGCACCGATTGCCATGGCATTCACACCATCAAGGCGCCCACGGACGCCAATTCATCGGTCGCCGCCGCCAATGTGAAGAATACCTGCGGGTCATGCCATGAGAGTGTGCGCCTCTCCAACGAATTCGGCGTGCCGGGAGGCCGTTACGCTTCGTATCTGGCCAGCTATCACGGCATGGCGCAGAAGGTTGGTTCGAACACCGTCGCCAATTGCGCCAGCTGCCACGGTGTTCATAACATCCTGCCGTCAAGCGATCCGAAATCGACCATCAACCATGCCAACCTGGCCAAGACTTGCGGCCAGTGCCATCCTGGCGCGAACGACAAATTCATCACCAGCAAGGTGCACCTCGACGGTACTGCTAAGGCCGACTTTGGCAGCAAGCTCATCGGCCTAATCAGCCGCTTCTACATCTGGATGATCGTCGGCGTCATTGGCGGCATGGTGCTGCACAACCTGATCGTCTTCCGCAAGAAGCTGATCCTGCACCGCATCGGGCAGCCGCGAATTCTCTTCCGCATGACGCTGTCGCAGCGCATCCAGCACCTGGCGTTGCTGGTCAGCTTCTTCACGCTGGTGCTTACCGGCTTCGCTCTGCGCTATCCGTCCTCGTGGCTGGCTGCGATTTTCGTCAACGAGCTGGTGCGCAGCTACATCCATCGCATCGCGGGCGTGGTGCTGATCGCTGTCAGCCTGATTCACCTGTGGTACATCATCAAGACCGAAGACGGCCGCCAGTTGATCAAAGACATGCTGCCCGACTGGAAGGACGTCACCGACGCGCGTGACGCATTCCGCTACTACCTGGGCTACAGCGATCAGCGCCCGATGTTCGGCCGCTTCACTTACGCCGAGAAGATGGAATACTGGGCGCTGGTGTGGGGCATGTTCGTCATGGCCAGCACCGGTCTGATGGCCTGGTTCAAGGTCGGAGTCGGCGAGCGCGTTCCCGGCTGGTGGATCGATGTCGCCATCACCATTCACTTCTACGAAGCTGTGCTGGCGACGCTGGCGATCATCGTCTGGCACTTGTACGGAGTCATGTTCGATCCCGACGCTTATCCGATGAACTGGTCGTGGTACGACGGCAAGATGTCGATCGAACAATACGAGCACGAGCATCCGCTGGATCTAGAAGCGATCGAGAGGGGTGCGGGCTCCGAAGAGGAACAACCACCCGCAACGGCTGTTGAGGAAGAACAACCGGAGACAACGGGTAGCCGCAAATAGTATCTCCGGACGAGGTCCCTCGATCTCGTCCGGATTTTCACGCCTGTAACTCTGACGCTCGTAATTTTGGTTGCAATTCGAATTTGCTGTGGTAACTTCGGCAACACTGGTGCAGCTCTGCACTGGGGTGAGGCGAAGAAGGGAAAATTAAATAAATGACTGAGGACACGAAGGTGGATCCTCTACCCGATCATCCGCCGGTTTCAAGACATCTCATCCGAAACCCAATCAGCCTGATCGGCGTGGCGTTGGCCGCCGTGGCTTTGGCCAACATCATTCTCCTGGTTCTGATCGACATTCTTTCCAGCCAGCCGTCGCCCTACACCGGGATTCTGGCCTACATGGTGGGGCCGGGCATACTGGTTTGCGGCCTGATTTTGATTCCCATCGGAATGGTGATTGAGCGCCGGCGTCGTTTGCGCTCGGTCGGTGCACCCTTCCACTACGCCAAGCTGGATCTGAATAACCCCGCGCAACGCAGCACCGTCGCCTTTGTGCTTTCCTTTGTCGTAATTTTCTCTCTAATGAGCGCGATCGGCAGCTACAAGGCTTATGAGTTCACCGACTCCGTCCAGTTCTGCGGTCAGCTGTGCCACACCGTAATGCATCCGGAGTTCACGGCTTATCAGGCGTCGCCGCACGCGCGCGTCGGTTGTGTGGATTGTCATGTCGGCTCCGGCGCCAGCTGGTATGTGAAATCGAAGCTCTCCGGCGCGCGCCAGGTTTATTACACCGCGATGGGAACCTATCCGCGCCCGATCCCAACGCCGGTAGCCAACCTCCGCCCAGCGCCACAAACCTGCGAGCAGTGCCACTGGCCAAAGAAGTTCTGGGGAGCGCAGCTCAAGGTCTTTACCCACTACGGCAGCGACGAGCAAAACACGCCCCGGGTAATTCGCTTGTTGATCAAGACTGGCGGCGGCGATCCTTCGCTCGGCCAGGCCGGCGAAGGTATTCATTGGCACATGAACATCAACAACAAGATCACCTACTTTGCCACCGATGAGCAGCGGCAAGTCATTCCGTGGGTACGAATGGAAGACGCGCAAGGCCACGTGACCGAGTACATCACAAAAGACAAGCCGCCGACGCAGGCGCAAATCGACAGCACGGACAAGCGTCGCATGGATTGCATCGACTGCCACAACCGGCCTACGCACATTTATGTCGCGCCGGATCTCTCGGTGGATCGCAGCATCAGCGGACGCGCCATCGATGCCACACTGCCGTATATCAAGCAGCAAGGCGTACAGGTGCTGACGGCCGACTACAAGACCACCGACGAAGCGGAGAAATCCATCGCCGACAACATCAACAAGTTTTATCAGCAGAAATATCCGCAGCTCGTCTCCGGCAAGGCCGACAGCATCAAGGGTTCAGTTGCCGAGCTGCAGCGCATCTATCGCACCACGTTCTTCCCGGACATGAAGGTGAACTGGAAGACCCATCCCAACAACATCGGACACCTGTATTATCCGGGCTGCTTCCGCTGCCACGACGGCAACCATGTCAGCAAGGACGGCAAGGTCATCAGCAAAGACTGCAATTCCTGCCACACCGTCCTGGGCCAGGAAGAGGGCAGCGCACAGATCGCATCACTGCCGGCGCAGTCGTTCAAGCACCCAGTGGACATCGGCGATCTGAGCGGCGTGACCTGCTCGGATTGCCACAATGGGGGCGTGGGGCCGTAACGTAAGTTGTGAGGACGGATGAGGCGGCTCAGCGGTAGGCTTCGCGGCCAGTTCAGCTGCGGTCATTTATTCAAACTGAACTCGCGCAGGATATCCTCCGTGGGGAATACCTTCTCCGCGCGCCAAAGAGTCGCGGGCCCGGTCCAGCGCAGCCGCGGTCTCGGGCGTGATCCCTTCCTCTTCTACCGGTGCAACGGCCAGCGCGCGAGAAAGCGGCTCAACCATAACTTCCAGCAGGCTGCGCACGGCGCCCAGTTTGTCCTCCGGCAAGAGGTCAAGGAGCGCGTGTGCCTGTTGGCATTGTTCTGTAGGATTGGTTGCCATCGCTTCCCTGTGCCTATTCTAAATCAGCGCCGCCCTTAGCCGACGGCTGACAGCCGATAGCTGAGAGCCGTTCCCGAGTGACATACGTCACAGGCCCACGTGATGCCACTCACGGCCCCTTGGGTCGTCGAAATCTTATCGTTAAGCCATAGAAATGAGCCGTAGTTCGCAACAGGGGGAGGAAAATAGACATGACAGCTGGCAACGGCAGCACTCATACTGCAGCAAAGAAAGAATACAAGCCGCGCCTGATCTTCTGGGAAGTTACGAAGGGATGCAACCTGCGCTGCATCCATTGCCGCGCCACGGCGACCGAACTGATGTCGCCGCGCGATCTGCCGACAAGCAAGGCGCTCAACATCATCTCCCAGATCGCCGATTTCGGGAATCCCATCCTCGTCCTCAGCGGCGGTGAGCCGCTGTACCGTCAGGACATTTTCCAGCTAGCTGAATACGCCACCAGCCGCGGGCTGCGCGCCGCGCTGGCGACTAACGGAACTCTGGTTACGAAAGACATTGCGGAGAAGATCAAGAACTCCGGCATCAAGCGCGTGTCGATCTCACTCGACGGATCGGATGCCACTACGCACGACACCTTCCGTGGCATTCCGGGCGCGTTCGACGCGGCGGTTTACGGCATGCGCAATCTGCAGGAGCTCGGCGTTTCGGTGCAGATCAACACCACCATCGCCCGCCACAATGCTCATCAGTTGCCCGACGTGCTCACTCTCGCGCGACGCCTGGGCGCCGATGCGCTGCATACCTTCCTGCTGGTGCCGGTGGGCTGCGGCGTCGACATTGCCGCCGAGCAAATGGTTGCACCCGATGAGTACGAGCGGATGCTGAACTGGTTCTACGATCAGTCGCTAACCGGCGACATCGAACTCAAGGCCACCTGCGCGCCGCACTACTTCCGCGTGCAGCGCCAGCGCCGCGCCGCCGATCGCATGGCTGGACGCGAGACAGCTCCCGCGGTTGCATCGCATCCTCATGAAATCGGCCCGACCGATATGACCATGCCGGGCTCGACTGGAATCTCCCTGAAGCCGAATGGCGGACCGCCAGTCGGACATACCGGCCACCCCGGCGGACATCCCAGCGACATGAATGCGATGACCAAAGGCTGTCTGGCAGGAACCGGCGTCTGCTTCATTTCGCATGAAGGCGAAGTCTTCCCTTGCGGATACTTGCCGGCGATCGCTGGCGACCTGCGCACGCAAAGCTTCGCTGAGATCTGGAACGACTCTGAGGTCTTTGGCCAGCTTCGCGACGACGACAATCTGAAAGGCAAGTGTGGATGCTGCGAGTTCCGTCACGTCTGCATGGGATGCCGCGCGCGCGCCTTTGCCGCGACCGGCGATTTCCTGGCCGAAGAGCCCTTCTGCGTCTATGAGCCGGGAACATCCAACCAGATGATCCGCGAAATCGCCGGGGCCAAACCCGCGCCGGTTGAGACTTAAGTCATATCCTCATCGCGAACGCCAGGCTAGCATCGACTCATGGCAGCTCATATCGGTACCATTCCGAATTCAAGACTAAGAACGATGGTCGTCCCACGCGAGCATGGCGCGTGGGGCATGCTGCTGGTTCCGCTGGCGACAGGCGCCGTCGTCGCGGTGCGTGCCGGCGTCAACGGTGGCGCACTCACTCTGTTCGTGTGCGCTGCACTTTCACTGTTCTGGCTGCGCACGCCGGTCGAAAGCTGGCTCGGCACTTCGGCGATCAAGGCTCACACCCGCGAAGAGCGTTCTTTCGTTCTGCGAATGCTCCTCGCCATCGGCCTGTTCGCCGCAACGTGTGTCGCATCGCTCTTGTGGAATGGCCGCAATCGCGATCTGCTGCTGATTGGCGCGATCGCAGCGCTCGCCTTCGCCGTTCAGGCTGGCGTTAAGAAACTCGGCCGCAAAGGCAGAATGCCGGCGCAGATCATCGGCGCGATCGGGCTGACCTCGACTGCCGCAGGCGCTTACTACGTGGCGACTGGACAGCTTGATCGCACAGCTTTTGCATTGTGGCTGGCCAATTGGCTCTTTGCCGGCGATCAAATTCACTTTGTGCAGCTGCGCATTCGCTCCGGCCGCGCCGCAACTCTTAGCGAAAAACTGAAACACGGATTCCCCTTTATTCTCGCTCAAATTCCACTAATTGGAGTCGTCGTCGCGGGCTATCGAGTAGGTCTGTTTCCTATCGCAATCGCTCTGGCGTTCCTGCCTGTCCTACTCCGTGGGACATTATGGTTCGTGCGCGGATATCGGCCTTTGGATGTTCACAAGCTGGGATTCAGTGAGCTGAGACAGGCGCTGATCTTCGGCGCGTTACTGTGCGCTGCATTTCTCGTGTAACCCACCTCTGCGGTAGTAGTATGAAGGCCGACGATGGCCACACCGAGTTCCACGGCTGCTGCGCTGCTCAAACAGGTTTCGATTTTCTCCGGCCTCACCGAGCCGGAATTCGCTTTTCTTACCGCGCGCGTGGTGTCTCGCAAGTTCAGCGCCGGGGAGCTGATCTTCGCCGAAGCTGAGCCGTGCGCGGGCCTCTACGTGATCGAATCCGGCAACGTTCGCATCTTCAAGAGCTCTGCCGGCGGTCGTGAGCAGGTCTTGTCGATCGACGGCGCGGGCGGCTCTATCGCCGAACTGCCAGTCTTCGACGGCGGCAACTATCCGGCATCGGCTCTGGCAGTCACCGACTGCAGCCTGCTTTTCTTCAGCAAGAAGGATTTTCAGTCCCTCTGCCTACAACATCCGGATGTCGCGCTGAAGGTATTGCAAGTCGTTGGCGCGCGCTTGCGACGGTTGGTCGGGATCATCGAAGAGCTATCGTTCACCACCGTTCGCCATCGCCTGGCCGCGATGCTGGTGCGGCTGGCGAAATCGGATGGCCGGCGTCCAGGCGATACCATCACCATCACTCTCCCGGCCAATAACAACGAGCTGGCCGCGCAGATCGGTACGGTGCGCGAGCTGGTATCGCGGAATCTGAGCCGCCTGCAGAGCGAAGGCCTCATTCGCATCGATGGCCGCGCGGTAACGGTCCCGGATCTGAAAAAACTGGAAGCGGAATTGGACATCGCGCAGTAAGAAAGGTGTGATGTATGAAGCCAATTGCCCGGATCGTACCGCTGATCCTGTTTGGTTTTATTGCCGCAAGCTTTGCGCAGCAAAGTGCCACGACAAGTGCTTCCATGGCATTCAGGTTGACGAGCTCGGCGTTTGCTGCAGGCGCGGGGATTCCGCAGCAATACACCTGCAAGGGCGCCGATGCATCTCCCGCCCTGGAATGGAGCGGCTCTCCCGCAAACGCGGCCGGCTTTGCCATGATCATGGACGATCCCGACGCTCCCGCCGGAACCTGGGTTCACTGGGTGCTGTGGAATGTCCCGGCTAATTCCCATGCGCTGCCGCAAGGAGTGCCGAAGCGCGAGCAACTGAACGATGGCTCACTCCAGGGGCAAAACAGCTTCAAGAAGGTCGGCTACAACGGCCCTTGCCCGCCTGCCGGACAGACCCATCGCTACTTCTTCCGCTTATATGCGCTCGATACCAAGCTCAGCCTCGCGGCGGGAGCATCGCGCGATCAGCTTGATGCAGCGATGAAAGGACACGTGCTCGCGCAGGCAGAATATATGGGCACATTCCACAAGTGAGGCAAAGGCGTTCACCACGGAGGCACGCAGAGCACGGAGTTTTATTGTGCAGAAGACCATTCCATCCGATCTCTGTGTCCCCTGTGCCTCGGTGGTGAAAAACTTTAGAATGGCTGCTTAACTCCTCGCATGCCTTCTAACTGGATCTTCTGGATCGTCTTCAACGTGTTTGTGCTGGCGCTGCTGGCGCTCGACCTGGGCGTCTTCCATCGCAAGAAGCACGTCGTCGAATTCCGCGAGGCTATCGGTTGGACGGCGGTGTGGATTAGCCTGGCCGCCTGCTTCGCCGTCCTGATCTACTTCTTCGGGCACACCATGGTCGGGCGCAGCGTCCCGACCAATCCACAACTTTCGCTGGAGTTTGTTACCGGATATCTCATCGAGCTGTCGCTCAGCGTCGACAACCTTTTCGTATTCCTGCTGGTCTTTCGTTACTTCAGCGTGCCCCGCGAGTTGCAGCACGAGGTGCTGTTCTGGGGCGTGGTGGGTGCGCTCATCATGCGCGCCCTATTTATCGCGGCGGGCGTCACGCTGCTGAACCGCTTCCACTGGATCGTCTACGTCTTCGGCGGCATTCTGATCTACAGCGGCATCAAGTTACTTCGTCAGCGCGGAGCGGAGATTCATCCCGAAGCCAATCCTCTGCTTCGCGGCTTTCGCAAGGTCTTTCGCGTGACCCAGGACTACGAGGGCGATCGCTTCTTCGTTCGGCGTGGAGCTCTCAGGTACGCCACTCCCCTTGCCCTGGTGCTGATTGTTGTCGAGACTACGGACCTGCTGTTCGCGGTCGATTCCATTCCCGCCGTGCTGGCGGTCACGCGTGAGCCGTTCATCGTGTATACATCCAACGTCTTCGCGATCCTGGGCCTGCGATCCTTGTTCTTCGCGCTGTCGGGGATGATCGAAGCATTCCACTTCCTGCACTACGGGCTGTCAGTCATCCTGATCCTGATTGGGGTGAAGATGCTGATATCCGAGTATGTGAAGCTACCAACCGCCGCGGCGCTGGCTGCAGTCGCAGGAGTGTTGGTGATCTCGGTTGTGCTGTCGCTGCTGTTTCCGAAGAAGGAGAGCGCGAAGTAGTCAGACGTCCGGTGGCGGGCGCTTGGTGAGCGCCGCATCTACTCGAAGCGGATGTTGCCCCCGCTGATCACGGAATGCTTGTGGTACTTCGCGTCGTTCTTCAGCGGATGGTCGAGGCGATAATGTGCTCCGCGGCTTTCTTCGCGGGCTAATGCCGAGCGCGCGATCAGCAGACCAGCTTGCAGGATGTTCGCGGCTTCATGGGATCGCCGATCGCTCGGCGGCGGCGCCTGTGCCTGCAGAGCACGCAGTTCGGGAACCATCTGTTGCAGAACCTTCCCGTCCCGAACTACACCCACACGCTCCCACATCAACGTTTGCACCTTCTGGATGAATTTTTCCATCTCCGCTGCCTGGCCATTTCCGCTTGGCAGCGCAACCTGCGGCACGGCACTTACTGCGCGCTTAGCCCGCGTTCCCATGGTTTCCCGCATGCTCTGCGCGGCGCGCGCCCCGTACACCAGGCCCTCCAGCAACGAGTTGCTGGCCAGCCGATTCGCGCCGTGCACGCCGGTACACGCCACTTCGCCGGCCGCATAAAGACCCGGCAGCGATGTCTTTCCATCGAGATCCGTGCGGACCCCGCCCATCGCATAGTGCGCCGCCGGGCGCACCGGCACCAACTCGCTTGCGATGTCGATGTTGTAATCCATGCAGGTGGAATAAATCATGGGAAAACGCGTGCGAACCCTTTCGGCATTCAGGTGTGTCAGGTCGAGGTAGACCGCCGCATCGGGCCGCTTCACCAGCTCCAATTCATGCGCGATGGCTCGCGCCACCACGTCCCGCGGCGCAAGCTCCGCCGCTTCGTGATACTTGGGCATGAAGCGCTTCAGCTCCAGATTGCGCAGGTAAGCGCCCTCGCCGCGCAGCGCCTCCGACAGCAGAAATCGCGGTGCGCCTTTCAGGAACAGCGCCGTGGGATGGAACTGCACGAACTCCATGTCGCTGATCTCAGCACCGGCGCGAAAAGCCATCGCCACGCCATCGCCGGTAGCGACAGCCGGATTGGTGGTGTTGCTGTAGACCTGGCCCAAGCCACCGGTTGCCAGCAGTACCGCGCCGGCATGAATTTCGTGAAGCTGTCCGGATTGATCCAGTACGCGAATGCCCACCACTTCGCCATCTCGCACCAACAGTTCGGTGGTGAACTCGAATTCGCGAAAGGTGATGGTCTTGACTGCGCTGGCTTTCAAGTAAAGCGAGCGGCCGATCTCGCGGCCGGTAGAGTCGCCGTGAGCATGCAGGACGCGGCTGCGGCTATGCGCGCCCTCGCGCGTAAATGCGATCTTCGTACCGGCCCGATCGAATTCCGTGCCCCACTCGATCAACTCTTCGATGCGCGGCGGACCTTCTTCCACCAGGACGCGCGCGGCTTCCTCGTTGCAAAGGCCGTCGCCGGCCTTCAGCGTGTCTTCGAGATGCAACCGAACTTCGTCGTCATCGCTCAGTGCCGCTGCGATACCGCCTTGCGCGTACTGGGTGTTCGACTCCGTGACCTCGCGCTTCGCGAGGCAAAGCACGCGACCCGCGGACGCAAGCTCCACCGACGCGCGCAGTCCGGCAATACCCGCGCCCACGACGATGAAATCGGTTTCAGCAGGAAGAGCTTGCATTACAGGGTTCATGGTAGCACGCGTTTCAGCGATGGGACCCGACATAAGAATCGTGTGCGACCGAATAGGGAAAGGCGCTCATGGATATCTGTTCGCATCGCGCCGATCAGCTCTTCCGTTACACTAGAGCCTTGATTCGCATCCCGGTTCAAACTCCATCGCAGTCCTATGAAGTGCTGATCGAGCGCGGCTTGCTGCGATCCGCGGCTGCGGCGCTGCGCAATCTCATTCCGCCGACGGCGCGCGTTTTTGTGTTGACCGCGCCGCCGATTCGCAAGCATTGGGCTAACGCATTGCGCAAGAGTTTCGCCGAAGCTGGCGGCAAAATCGAAGTCATCGTCATGCCGGACGGCGAGCGATCGAAGACGCTGGCCGAACTTGAGAAGCTGGCAGAGAAGCTGGTGAGTCTCGGCGCCGATCGGCACTCCGTTCTGCTGGCACTGGGAGGCGGCGTGGTGGGAGATGTGGGCGCGTTCCTGGCTTCCATCTTCATGCGCGGAATTCCGGTGGTTCAGATCCCAACTACTCTGCTGGCGCAGGTAGATTCGGCCATCGGCGGCAAGACCGGGGTGAATCTGAAGGCCGGCAAGAATCTGCTGGGAACATTTCATCAACCGCTCTCGGTGGTTGTCGATCCCGACGTGCTCACAACGCTGCCAGAGCGCGAATATCGCTCAGGTCTGTTCGAGGCGATGAAGTACGGCGTGATTCGCGATCCGGCGATCTTCGAGTTGATGGAATCACAGCGCGAGGCTCTGCTGCGGCGCGATGGTGCGGTGCTGGAAAGGCTGATCGCGGACTGCATTCGCGTGAAGGCCGACGTCGTCAGTCGTGACGAGCGCGAGGGCGGCGAACGGCGCATCCTGAACTTCGGGCACACGATTGGGCACGCGTTGGAGGCGGAGACGAACTATCGGCGTCTCTTGCACGGCGAAGCTGTTGGCTGGGGCATGATTGCTGCTTGCATGATCGGCGCTGAGACGAACATCACAGATGCGGAAACCGCGCAGCGCATCATCGACCTCGTGCAGAGTTACGGTCCTCTGCCGAAGGTGAAGGTCGACGGCAGGCGCATACTGAAACGGCTCGCAGCGGATAAGAAGAGTGTAGGCGGCGTGCCCCACTTCATACTGCCGACCGCCATCGGGGAAAGTCGAAGTTGTTAATGATGTCCCGCCGCGAGTGGTTGTCGAAGCGGTTCAATACATAAGCTCCCAAGTCAAAGCTTAGAAGGACCAACGGATTCAGCTTGGAGAAACGAACAGAGCGCATCATAGGCGCAGCGCCGGCGGGAGCGCGCGACGAAGCATCCGCCGCCGATGCGGTGCGCGAAATGTTTACCTCGATTGCGCCGCGTTACGATCTGCTGAACCACGTGCTGTCGATGAATGTCGACCGCCTGTGGTGGAACCGCACGGCGCGCACGTTCACTGAGATCCTGCGCGCTCCGGGCGCGGAGGTGCTGGACCTCTGCTGCGGCACCGGCGACATGACGTTCGCTTTGCACCGAAGATCAGGGCCCGCTCCGGTCCAGTTCTTTGGCGCAGATTTCTCCCATGCCATGCTGGTGCGAGCGCAGGAGAAGTCAGGCAGGAGAAACATCCGCTGGGTTGAGGCCGACGCACTGAACCTGCCCTTCGCTTCAGGCAAATTCCAGCTTGTAACTTCGGCCTTCGGCTTTCGAAATCTGGCCAACTACGATCGTGGGCTTGGCTGAGATTTATCGCGTGCTGGCGCCTGGTGGCGAGGTCGGCATTCTGGATTTTGGTGAGCCGAAAGGACTGGTGGGCCAGCTTTATCGCGTATATTTTCGCCGCGTGCTGCCGGCAATCGGAACGCTGATCTCGGGTGTGCGGGGACCCTATTCGTATCTTCCGGCGTCGGTGCTGCGTTTCCCTTCTCCAGAGGAGATGCTGCAGCGCATGCGTGCAGCAGGATTTACTCAAGTCACGTGGACGCCTTACACCTTTGGAATTGCCGGACTCTATCGCGGGAAGAAGTAGCGCGAACTCGAGCAGCAGCCGCGTTGGTGTGCATTTGATTCAGCAAGGCGCGCTCGCGGGTTTGGAAGTATCGTTCTAGGGAAGCTGAGATGCAGTACTGACTCGCCTTACCTCCAGGGACTAAAGCCCAAGATTTTTTCGCCTTTAACGACACGGCTGAAGCGGTGCCCCTTCAAGAAATTTACGAATTAGTTATGCGTTGGCGCTGCGTAGCCGTCCCAGGGTTGAACGCACAAACGACGTAATCCGTTCCCTGGTCAACATGTCCCACCCCGGCAATCGCAGCCAGAACAGCGCGGGAAGATAAACCGCACACACACAAATTCCGACCACCAGGATCCGCGGAATCAACAGTCGCGGACTGATCAGGTTGCGAACCAGATAAGCCAGCACGCCGGCGGCGATCGTTACCCCGGTCACCTTGAACAAATCGTAGTACAAGTAAAGGTCGTGGATGCTCGCGTCCACCACCCGCACCGCGCACCAGGCAATCAGGATTCGCTCGATCACCTGCCATGTGACGGTGCTCACCGCTGCGCCAATCATTCCGAAGTGGCGAATCGCCGGTCCCAGCGTGCAAAAGAGCGCAATGAAGACGCCAATCCGCACCACCAACAGGAAGTTTCTTAGCTCCTTATAGGCGCGAACGATGGGATCGAGCAGAAACACTCCGATCAACAGCAGGACCAGGCTTACGAGGAAGATGTTCGCGCTGGCTTCGTACGTCTTGGTATAGAGCAAGACGATAAGATCGTGCCCGCCGACGAACAGCATCGCGAACAGCGGAAATTGAATGGCCGCCAGCTGGTTCGTGGCGCTCGCGGTGACATGGCGAATGTCCTCTTTCCGATCTTCTTTCTGCAGGCTGCTGATGCGCACGATCATCACCGAGACCACGGATTCCAGCGCCAGCGTCAGCAGGGGAACGTCGACCCATCCCACGGCGTAAATCGCGAAGTCCTTCGGGCCGAGAGAATGGCTGACGAAGTAGTTGTCCAGATCTTTCTGGATGACCCAAAGCATTCCGACCGCACCATAGGGCAGCGCGTAGGCCAGCTGCTCTTTGAAGAATTGCCAGTCGAAGTGCATCCAGAAACGCGGGAAGCGCTCGTCGAGATACCAGATCAGCACAGCCATCGCGAAGATCTGGTTGAGGAGTGCGGCGATCAGCAGAGCCTCGACCGTACGAAACCACAACGCCGCGGTGGCGAACAAAATCACTCGCGCCATCTGCGTGCCGATAATGAAGATGGTCGAATAGCGCACGTCCTGCATGGCGACGGGAATCTGCTGCACCAGGCTTGCGGTCAGCGTAAACAGCACCATGAATCCGAGCAGGACGGCAAGCGGCACCAGAGCGCTCGAACGAAACAGGAAGTGCAGCACTTGCGGATAGAGCACCACCGCAATGAGCGGAATCCATCCGGCTATGAAGTTGTAGACCAGGATGTTGAGTGCGATCTGGCCGCCGCGTTCGGGATGCCGCGGCATGAAGTAGTAAGCGCTCATGCCGACGCCGAACATGGCAACGCTGCTGGTGGTGGAGACGAAGAGAAAGGCCTGCTTGAAGATGCCGTACTCGGTCTGCGGCATCAGGCGCACCAGCAGAATCGGCAGAGCGATGTTGAGCGCCGCGGCAACAAATTTCGAGGCCGTCAGCCAGAAAGCTTGCACAGCCAGCCGCGGTGGTTGCCTGGTTGCCGTCGCCGTCACTCCGATGCGATCCCCTGTGTCACCATAACCGGAAGCATACAGCCAAGTCGAGGGCGGCTTATTTCTGGCGCGCGTAGGTGTACATATACTCCGTGTCGGATGGTGACACGACCACGGTTGTTTGCAGCGAGTCAGTCAGGTTGGAAGGAGCGGTGCTCGGCAACTGCTCGTTGCTGATGAGGAATCCGCCAGGCCGGATCATCGTCCCCAGATTCGCGCGAGCCAGCGACTGCTCCAGGCCGCCGTAGTAGACGAAGATGTTGGTGCCGATGACCAGATCAAACTGCTTGTCCGCCGGCAGCGATACGGTCTGGAAGACAACGTTCATGTCGATGGGAGTGACATGCAGCACGACATCAGGCCGAATCGCGACCGCGCGGTTCCAAATGTCCGACGCCGCATCAGGCACAGGAATCTTCGGCGCCGTCTTGCCAATCTCGCTGCCAAGCTTCTGCCAGTAATCCAGGAAACCGGTCGCGTAATCCTTGCTCCACTGATCTGACGGGCTTGAGAGCAATTGCATCGTGTACCACTTGCCGGCGGAGGCCTGTGTTCGGGCGCGCGCCAGGTGTTTATTCACGCGCGAGCTGATATCGAAGGTAGTGACTTCGACTGTATTGGGATCGGCTAGATTCAGGCGCGCCAGCGTGTCGATCACCGCGAAAGGCTGCGTGGTTTGCGGAGGGTAAAAGTCTGAGCCCGAATTTTTGTTCACAAAATCGAGACCCGGACCAACGATCGCCACGCGATGAATGCTATTCGGCTTCAGCAAGCCCTTCGCCATCATGTTCCGCAGATGCAGATCGATCATGTAGTCGGGATAGAGATTGCTGTCAGTCGAAATGCCGCGGTCTTGGAACTGTTGCGAAAGATTGGACCCTTTCTTCTCGTACAGGTCCTTCTGCGCACGGACGACCTCATCGCGCATGCGTGCCAGGTTAGCCAGCATGTATGCCTTCAGCTTGGCCCGTCCCGCAGGCGTGCTGAGAGTGAAGCCCTGCTTCTGAAGGAAGTTGCGCATGTCCGTCATGCCTTCACTGGCATGCGGTGCGGCGAGGGCGCGGATCAGATCGTCGGCTCGCTTGCCGGCCAGCGAATCGACATTCGAGTCGTGGCCATAACGCATGAGATCGGCGTAATCAATGCGCTGTTCCTTGGTATAAGTAACGCCCAGGCGCAGCAGGTTGGTCAGCGTGTCTTCTTCGCCGCGCTCAATGCGCGTGCGAATCTCCTGGTCATTGCTGCGAGCCCAGGCATCCCAGGCAGCCGCGGTTGGCTGGCCGTTGGGCTTCAGCGCCGGAGGCAACGTCTTGACGTAGGTGTTCAGCACCGGCTGAGCGGAAGAGAACGGAATGACTTGCGGAGTCTGCGCGACGGCAGAGGAAACCATCAGGCAGACGAAAAACAACCCTGTGATGATGCGGCGGTGGCTGCTCATATTTATGCAGTGATTACTCAGGCATGCTCCGATGCAAAAGAGGCGGTTCCTGTGCGGCTACGACTACCGACGCGTCTCCGCGCCTCCTCAATCTTGACCAGTAGAAGACCGGCAGGCCGGCGACGATCAGCAACGTCCCGATCAGCGCGGTCTTGGGCGCTCCCCAGATGGTGTTGATGACAATCGCGGCGCAGGGCAAAACAAACGCCGCCGGCGCCAGCATCTGCAACCACGCCCGGGGATTCGCGCGCAACTCATGACGCCGCGCCACAAAGAGTCCGGCAACCGCTGCGCCGGACGAGAGCAGAATCATAAAGCCGGTGTAGTTGAGGATCTGCTCAAACGTCCCTGCCATTACCAACAGCGCGCTCCACAGCGCCTGCAGCGCGATGGCCAACGCAGGCGTACCAAATCGCCGACTGATGCGCGCGAAGCTGGGAATGAATGCTCCGTCGCGCGACATGGCGAAGTAGACGCGAGGGCCGGCGATGGTCATCGCGCTGATCGAACCTAGCAGCGCCACAATGGTGAACGCCGAGAGAATTGGAGCTATGAAGCTTCTTCCCTGCCCGAACAATGCGGTCGCCGCGACTTCGCCGACATTGACGCCGTTCTTAATCTCAGCGGGCGGGACTGCGTAGATATAGAGCGTATTGATGAAAACATAAAGGGCAACGATGACACAGGTGCCGGTCAGCAATGCGCGACCAATGGACCGGCGCGTGTCATGCAGCTCTTCCGAAATGTAGGAGGCAGCATTCCATCCGCTGTAGGAGAACATGATGAGAATCAAGGCCAGCAGCCAGTTTGACGGATGGAAGGAAATGCCTGTGGACTGAAAGTGTGACCACGAGCCTGATCCCAGCGCGAATCCCAGAACGCAAAAGACAACGATGACCGCGAGGATGAAAAAAGCCAGCGCGTTCTGCGTGAGTTTGCCGGCTCCTAAATTACACGCGTGCAGGAGCGCGAAAAGCACGATGAAGAAGGCGGCGGTAAGGGATCGCGGCGAAAAGGTCAACGCGCCGAAATAGAAATTGAGCGAAAGCAGAGCCATGGTCCGAGGCGAGTGCCGGAAAGTAGTGTCCGAGATACAGCACCAGGCCGACCGCGCTGGCGGCGACGGCGCCGGAGAAACCGGCGATCAGCGAGGTCCAGCCCGATAAGAAGCCGGCCGTCGGGCCGTAGGCTTTCGACAGATAAATGTATTCGCCGCCGGCCCATGGCCACATGCGTCCCAACTGCGCATAAGACATGGCGCCCGCCAGGGCCAAGGCTCCGCCGGCGATCCAGAGTCCAAGAATCGCACGCGGCTCAGGGACGAGCTTCGCAATGATGGCAGGCGTGGTGAAGATGCCAACGCCGATGACGTTGGAGATGATCAGCGCCACGCCATCACGCACGCGAAATGAGCGGCGGAGTTGATTTCCCACGGCGGGCGCAGCTACTTCAGAACTGCTGACAGCAAGAGAATCGGCCGGACTGGCAGAGGTGGACGGTGTCTTCTGAGGAGCGATGGCCATTTCTTTTATTGCTGAAGGGGGTCAGATGCTTTGGTGCATATACTCTAGCACGGTAGCGGGAGCCGAATGTTGCGCTGGTGCACAGAGCTGCCGCATACTTCCGGCCTATTTTTCTCGCGGTTCGAGATCCGAGTGTTGTCTGGATCTCCCAGGTCTCGAAAACGCGAGACCCTTCGGCAAGCTCAGGGCAGGCTCTGGGGCACCCAATTGGCAGCGGACTCAAGTCGGTCAATCTGGGTTCCCATCCAGCGCGAGGTCTTCGGCGACATTCTTGTCGGAATCTTCCAGCTCGGCCATCAAGCCTTCATCGGTCAGGTCGAGAGGGCGGGAGTTATGCCAATCGTGATGGACGATGGTATGCAATCGCTCCATGACTTCGGAATCGCGAACCTCGATCGCCAGTTCGCGGCGGCTGTCAAAGCTTCCAGGCGAAAGATTGATGGAGCCAATGATGGCGCGCACGTCATCGGCAAAGAGCAGCTTGGCATGCAGCTTCAGGCCCTTGAGCTTGTGCACCTTGATGCCGACGTCATCCATGATGCGCATGCCGCCGACGGCTTCCACCAGCTTCTGCTTCTTCAGCTTGTGCGGCGGGCGCGCCAGTACGTGTACCTTCACGCCGCGCTCCTTGGCTCGCACCAGGCGCTCGATGATGACCGGATCCTGATAACGCTCGTTCTGAACCCACAGAGTATGCTTTGCTTCATCGATAAACTGCCCGATCCGCTGGCGGCCGTTGCCGATGCACCAGATCAGATGAGACTCGTCGCCGGGCTCAAACTTCTGCCGCTCCCAATCGGCGTCAAAGCACTCGATGACTTCTTTAACTTCATGCGGGTGCGAAGTGACGACGGCGTAATCGCGCGTTTCGGTAAGGTTCTTCGTCTCCCAGTTGAGGGACTGGATGAAGGCGCTCCCATCGTCGACCACCATCGACTTCTCGTGGGTCACATCGAAGCGGGGATTGCTGTCGATCACATCGACAGCGGCTTCCGATAACAGCTTGCGAACGTCACTGTTCTCTTTTTCACCACTGCGCCGCGCCGGATTCAACATGATCCGCACCTTCACGCCCCGGCGATGAGCCGAGATTACCGCGTGCAGAAGCTCCGGATCGGAGAACAGGAACATCTTTACGCGCAGCGATTTCTTGGCAAGATTGATCGCATCGATGATCGGCTGCGACGAATCATCAGGCAGAACAACGAGGTAACGAGACATAGGGATTCTCTGAACTGCTCAAGTCGAATTCACCACGGAGGCACGGAGAGCACGGAGTTAACCCGGCAAATTCTTTCTCTGTGTTCTCAGTGCCTCCGTGGTGAGAAATCATCATGCTTTGGCGGCGGCGGAGTCAAACTGCGTGCGATGCAGCTCGGCGTAGATTCCATTCAGCGCCATGAGCTGGTCATGATTACCGCTCTCGGCTACCACGCCGCTGTTAATGACGATGATCTTATCGGCATCGCGAATGGTGCTCAAGCGGTGCGCGATGGTGATCACGGTGCGGCCTTTCATCAGCCGCTCCAGGGCTTCGATCACCAGCTTCTCGGATTCGCTGTCCAGCGCGGCAGTAGGCTCGTCGAGCAGCAGAATGGGGCTGTTGCGCACCATCACGCGGGCAATACCGATGCGCTGCCGCTGGCCACCGGAGAGGGTTGAGCCGCGCTCGCCGACCATGGTGTCGTAACCCTTTGGCATGCGCTGGATGAACTCATCGGCGTTGGCCAGCCGGGCGGCGTCGACGATTTCTTCGCGCGTCGCCTTGGGACGGCCGAAAGCGATGTTCTCCAGAATCGTTCCCCGGAACAGCACCGTGTCCTGCAAGACGTAGCCAATCTGCTCGCGCAGCGGATTCACTTTGTAGTCGCGAACGTCGCGGCCGTCGATCTTCACGCTTCCCTTCTGCGGATCGTAGAAGCGCGGGATCAGGCTCACGACTGTCGATTTGCCGCTGCCGGTCGGTCCGACGATGCCGATCAGCTGCCCGGGATCGATCTTGAAGCTGACATCCTTCAGCACCGGATTGTCGGCTTCGTAACCGAACGCAACGTGCTCGAAGGCGATGTCACCCTTGAGGAAGCGCGGCTCGAAGGCGTCCGGGCGCTCGGGGAGGATGGTGTCGGTTTCGAGGATCTGCCTGCACGCGCTCCACGCCGACGGCTGCTTGCGCGATAGCGTTGGTCGTGGTCGCCAGATCCTTCACCGGCTTGAAGAACTTCGACAAGTACGAGAGATAGACGGTGAGCGCGCCGATGGTCATGATGTCGCGCAGGATAAGCGCCGCTCCACGCCACAATACGATTGCGGTAATGAAGGCCGTCGCGATGGTCACGATCGGCGAGAGCAGCGATTTGACTTTGCGCGCCTGGAGCGCGGCGCTCACCGTCGCCTCGCTGACTTCAGCCAGCGCCTCCTGCTCCATGTCCTGTCGCCCGAAGGCCTCGATCACCTGCATCGACTCCAGTCCCTGCTGGACTACAGCAACGATTTCCGCCTGCTCTTTGCGGACCTGATGGGTAGCCTTCTTTACCGCCTTCTTGAAGCGGGTGATGAAGAACAGCAGGAATGGGGTTGCGGCGAGCGCGATCAGCGTGAAGTCCCAGTTCAGCCAGAACATCAGGCCTAGCATCGACACAATGGTCAGCATGTCGATGAGGATGTCGAGGGTGGACGAGGAGGCAAATCCCTGGATGGTCTGGATGTCGGTGGTGATGGTGCTGAGCAGCGTGCCGGTCTGATGGGTGTTGTAGTAGCCCAGCGAGAGGCGTTGCAGGTGCTGATAGGTGCGCATGCGTAAGTCGTGCGCCACCCACTGGCCTACGCTCTCGGTGTAGTAGTTGTCGATATAGCTGGCGAGGGCGCCGAATAAAGCGATCAGGACAAAGGCCAGTGCCGCGAGTCCGGCAACCTGCAACTTATTACCCTTGTCCAACATAGGCCGGACGATCTCATCCAGCAGATGAGGTAGCTTATGGCTGCCGACGACGTTGTCGATGATGATTTTCAGCGGCCAGGGACTGGCTAGGCTCATCGCGGTTTCGACCAGCATGGCCGCGAGGACGATCAGGAGCTTGCCACGGTACGGACGAAGTAATTCACGAATCAGACGAAACATGGCGCCCCTAGGGATACCGGAACTGAAACACGCTTTTGCAATTCTCGCCCAATCGCGGGAGATTGCAAAGAGGTTAAATAGCAGTCAGCAGTCAGCAGTCAGCAGTCAGCAGTCAGCAGTCAGCAGAGCGGCCGTGGGCGGAGATTGGTACAGATTCAATAAAACGCAGATCCTTCGACTCCGGCTCGCAATGGCGCCGCGCCTCGGCTGAGGATGCCAAAATAAACGAGTGGGTGCTGTTCGAAGATATCCAAGAGCTCGCTGAGCTCGCTGAGCTCACTGCTGAGTGCCGATTGGCGATTGCGGAGCACGGCCAAGCTTCGGCCTCGGCTTCAGCCTTCCGCCTTGACCGGATACTGTTTGAACATCTTCGAGATTGCGTTGTTGACCTGGTCCACAAGCTTGTTGGGGTCATGTGCTGCCAGATTCTGCTGGGACATACCGCGCCAGACCAGCTTCTTATTAGGCCCGTCGATCAGGTCGACAACCAATTGTCCTTTGTGAATGGTCACCGTCGTGTTGCCATACATACCGGCGAGCATTGACCCTGAGAAACTGGGATCGAAAGGGGGAATACCGCCGGTCGCGTTATACAGCGGATCGTTGGAATAGAAGGTGGAATCCTGATCAATGGAGCCATAGACCTGAATGATCAGGCCGGGATTTTCGTTGACGGTGACCTTCTGCAGACCGCGCGCCTTGAGCTCCTGCTCGATTGCGCCAATCACATTCGCGGCCAGCATGGGATGAGCGACGGCGCCGTGCGGCGCCCAGGCGAAGGTTTTGAATTGTGCGAAGTTCAACTGCTTGTCGTAGGTGACGTTGATCTTCTGGCCATGCGCGCCCACGCACAGGCCGACTACCAGCACAAGTGATATGGCAATGTGAACGCCAACTCTAGCAAGTTGTTGGAAGACTCTTGACCCAACTGCTATGCCGTCGGCGGAAGCCGACTCAGATGAGGAAGTAGGCATCTCGGACGCTGGCCTAAAGGCCAGCTCTACCTGAAAATCGCGCATTCGTTGATTTCTTGGCGGTCGGCTAGACATCCGTAGCTCCTTCTTCGTACTGCACCATACTCCACTTTCACCCGGGAAGAAACGCCAATCTGGCGGGGCTATCAACTTTGTCAGGCGACTCGCGAAAAGCGGGCACTAAGGAAGCTCTGATTAACTTCCATGAAGGACCCTCAGCGGCTAAAGCCGCAATGATTTTGCTGAGCTTACGGACGGCCTAGAAGGCCGTCCCCTTCAAACCCGGACTTAGTCAGTGCCTCCCTGACGATCGCACTAAGGCGACAAGTTGCTGGAGGCCGCCACATCAGCAGAACTGAAGCGGCCGCCGGCGCAAATCGTGTCGATGGCCTCGATGAGATCGGAGCTGATCCGCGACTTGTAGACATAACCGACCGCGCCCACGTCGAAGGCGGCGCGAACGAAATCGATATTCTCGTGGACGGTAAGAAAGATCACCTTGGCCGGAACCCCGGCTTTCTTCAACCGTCTGGCTACCTCGAAGCCGGCCATATCTCCCAGCGAGATATCCAAAATGATGAGATCAGGATTGAGGCTGGGAGCTTGCTCCAGAACCGACGCGCCATCCGGCAGAGCAGCCACGACGACGTAGGCCGGCGATAGCATGTCAACCAGCGTCTCCAAGATCTCCAGATTGTCGTCTGCCAGTAAAAGCCGTATCGAGTTCACGAGACCGTTCTCCGCCTGCACACCTATCCCCGCACAGGTGGACTACTGATCCCGACGTTACCAACAACACCTGAGGCTGCCTACTGGCAAAACTACTATTTTCTGGATGAAAAGCTGGTTGTCTTAGGCGGAGGTCATCTGGCGCTTGATGGCGTATTCCAGCAATTCGGCGTTGGTTCTGACGCCCAACGTCTCCATCATTCGATATTTGTGGAAGGCCACCGTGCCCGGCTTCAGGTCGAGGACACCGGCGACCTCCTTCATCGACATCCCTTCGGCGAGCAGCTGCAGGATCTCGCTCTGGCGCTTGGTGATACGCCGCTCGTCGCTGCGCGGCTTGCCTTGATTGAGCAGGAAGGTAACGGTCTCGCGAGCGATCAAGGGCGATAGGTAGGACTCGCCTTGGACAACCTTGCGAATGGCAACCAGTAAATCCTCGGCTGCGGATTGCTTCAGGACGTAAGCCGCCGCGCCCCGGCGAAAGGCTTCTGCTGCAATCTCGGCAGCTGAGTTCATGGTGAGAAAGAGCAGCTTCGTGGCAGGCAGCCTCTGTCTGATATGCTCGCCCGCGTCCAGGCCATTCAAGCGCGGCATGGCAATGTCGAGGATGATGACATCCGGCTTGAGCGCCAACGCCGACGTGACCAGGCTGCGGCCATCGGTCACAACGTCGACCACCTCGTACTCTGGTTCCAGCAGATGCTTGCAGGCATCTGCCAGCAGGCGGTGATCGTCGGCGATGATGAGGCGTGCCGCTGGTTTGCGGTCCATGGGAGTCTCTCGAAAGTCGCTGGAGTTAGGAATTTCGACTGGCCAGGATCGAAATTCGTTTGCCGCGAGAGAAAAAAATTCGCGGCGCTGGTCGCATCCCTGTCAAGTCCGCTTAGGAACAAACCCGGATACAGGATGCGAATTTAGTGTACCTCTCCAGCATTGCCAATCTGCAGCAGATTATCCCGCCACTTAGGTGACGATCCAAAATCAGGTCCGATGACCTCTACTCTTTCGCGCCGTTCTCCGCCGCTTTCTCTTGCCAGGACACAATCTCCATCGCCACCAGTCGCGCAATCATCACCGCCAGGTAGAGTTGACCGGTAAGCGCTTCCCCGACCGCAAGCGTTCGAGATATCTGTGCAGTCGGTGTGATGTCTCCATAGCCCACGGTCGTCAGGGTTACAAAGCTGTAATAGATCCAGTCGGCGACGGTGGACAACTCCCCCGCCTGAAAGGCGAATGAGCCGGGGTGCAGAATGGCAGTTATGTGATAGGCATGGGCCCAGGCAACGCCGAAGAGCAGGTAAACGGCAATCGCGCCTTGAATGCGCACGTGAGTAACCCGGCCTGGCCGAAAAATCTGCGCCAGCAGCACGATCGCAATCATCACGACCGCCGCCAAGGTCCACCAATCGTTCCATAACTCCGCCCTCGCCGTGCGAAGTCCCCACGCCCTCCAACGCACCGCCAGCGCCACCACCCCCACCAGAGCCGACACGATAAACAGCTTCCGTTGTCCCCAGGCAATGGCGACGCCCGAGACCAACAAAACGGTAAACGCACCGTTGTTGTATAGCCGGGAGTTCTCCTTACCGAAGCCTATCGAAGGAAGGACAAATGCGACGAGCACCAGCAGCAGCAGAAACAGCGACAAGTTGGCCTGCGACTGCCAAGTGTCGATAATGATCCCTTTGGCTTTGCTGCGGACAGCATCGCTCTTGGCTCGTATCGCGTGCTCCTGCATGTGAGATCACCCTGAGAGATAGAAAAAAGGCCCATCTTGCGGCCCGCAACTTCCGACTAGCTTGACCCACATCCTCCCAAAACAACAGCTACCTAACGACGACATGTTAGAGGCAAGCCCGAATCGCCGATACTGGCAAAAGTAACAGCGCTTCACCATACCGTGCTTGGCCCGCAAGCCCAATATGTACTGACTGATTACTACTTTCTTTTTATTGCACCGGCTATGTATTTCTGCTAGTTATCCTGCATACGTCCAGACAGTAGGATCGTTCAGACGCAAAGAGTCTCCGCCAGCATTACGGCGCAAGGAGGAGTTGTGCGCACAAGATCAAATCTCACCAGAATCGCATCCATAGCTCTCGCACTACTAGGTTTGCTGCTGTTGGGCAGCGCTCCGGGATTGGCCCGCGACAAGTACGAAACCATCGATGCCACGGCCTGGGGCACCAGCACCCAACTGGGAAGGAACGTCGGCATCACACTCGTCATCTATCAATACTCAACGCCGGAAGATCAGGAAATCTTATACGACGCCTTCCAGAAGGGCCAGAATCAGGGTCTGGTCAACGCGCTGGAAAAGATGAAAGCGGTGGGCCACATCTCCATCACCGGCACGCTTGGCTATGATGTCAGCTTCATCAAGCTGATCGAGACACCAACCGGCCGCACCATTCGCTTTGTCACCAATCGCGAGATCAAGTTTGGCGAAGCTTATTACGACACGCAAAGCCAGTACTACAACCTGACCGCCGGTGAGATCAATATCAACACCCAGGACAAGAGCAAGAGCGACGGCGTGTTGTATCCCGCAGCGCAATTGTCGATCGGCTCGGATGGTCAGCTCACGCTGAACCTCAACAAAAACCCCTGGCGGCTTGGCGGCATCATCGACTGGTCAGGCACAGCGGGCGAGAACTGACGATTTTGAAAGGGCACGGCTTCAGCCGTGCCGTGCAGAGCCGCAAAGCGCGGGCTTTAGCCCAGCGTCCACGGCTCCTTCCATGTTGTCATCCCGACCGAGGACTTCAGTCCGACCGAGGGATCTGCGGTTAGCCGCGGAGCGGCGGCACGGGTTGCGACACAGCCTCTTTAGCCCCTGGGGGAATCGCAGTTTACCGACCGGTTCATTATGAGATTGCTTCGAGGAAAACTATGAAGATCCATCGCACGCTTGTGGTTGGGTTAATGCTGTCCGCTTCGATTTGTCTTCTGGCCAATGTGGCAACGGCTCAGGCGAAAGGAAAATACGTTTGCGCCGAGCGCAATCCTCAGAGCCTTTGCAACGCCGACAACACCTGTTCCGCGTCCGGCTCTTGCACGCTCGACATCAAACGGGATGGGATGAACTCGGCGACGGCAACCCCGGGATTTCCTAAGGCTAAAGGAAATTCGCTCTTGTGCGTTAAGCCCGGCACAACGGTAACGTTCCAGACTTCGTCGAAGGGTACCGGGTTCATCGTTGACCCCGGACCGTCCTCGCCCTTCGATCCGCCCGACACGATCATTGGCGGCGCGCAAAAGCCGGTGCAGGTTACGGCCAAGCGCCCCGGGTGTTTCAAGTATTCCATCGGAGCCTGCTACTCCGGTTCGACCTTCGGCATGTGCGGCTCGGGCGCAGCAGAAGTCATCGTAATGAGCGAGGGTTCAAAGTAAGTTAGGCTGCCCGGTGGCAGGCCGGTGGCAGGCATTGTTCGGGTAGTGCTGGCCTTCAGGCCAGTGTTCAAGCTGCTCCACCTCGTTCTTTAAGTCGGCTTCAGCCGACAGCAGAGGAGTGACGCGACGTTATTTTCTGGCCAGGGCGGGCGCTCTGGCCTGAATTTTTGTGCCTTTGCCGGGGATGGACGCGATTGTGAACTCGCCTCCGATCAGATGCATGCGTTCCCGCATGCTGATCATTCCCAGCCCTGCCGAATCGCGAACTTTATTTTTGTCGAAGCCGACGCCGTTATCGGCGATGCTGAGCACCAGGTCGCCATCGGCGCCATTCATCTCGACACGAACCTCGGACGCACGGCTGTGTTTGGCCACATTATGCAGCGCCTCCTGCACGACCCTAAGAAATCCCAGCGCAACATCGTTGTCCAAGTCCGACGGAACATCCGCGCACGCGCATTCGACCTTGATGTGGTACTCCTCCGAGAACTCACGACAAAGGCTCTTGATCGCTACTGCCAGGCCGAGGAACTCCAGCTCGGAGGAATGCAGCTGATGAGACAGCCGGCTGACTTGATGGCCAATGTCCTTCAGCTTGCCGCACAGCTCCGCAACGCCGAGACTTTTCTTCCCTGACGATGTCGGCTTACCTGCACGCAGCAACTGAACGCTCAACAGCGCCAGCGATTGGCCAATCCCATCGTGCAGCTCGCGGGCGATGCGCGCCCGTTCTGCCTCCTGCGCGTTCATCAGGCGGCGAGAAAGATCGGCGCGCTCCAGTTCAGCTTGCTTCTGATCGTCCACATCGACACAGCAGCCGATGTAGCCGACAAAACTGCTATCGGGCAGGAAGCGCGGCACACCGATGTCCTTGATCCAGCGGTATAGCCCGTCGTGGCGGCGCAGGCGGTACTCCATGGCAAACGGAATCCTATGGTCGAAGGCAGTGGAGTAAATGTGAATGCATCGCTCCAGGTCTTCCGGATGAACTCCCACGGTCCATCCGTCGCCCTTCTCCTGCGCCAGGGAACGTCCGGTGAAGGCCAGCCAGCCGCGATTGAAATCGGTGCAGGCCTTGTCCAGCCCAGCCATCCACATCATGACCGGCGCGTGGTCGGCCATGACGCGAAAGCGCTCCTCGCTCTCGCGCAATGCGTCGTCCGCACGCTTGCCGGCGGCCAGGTCTTTGGCTACGACCGAAATGCCGTCCCTCGCAGGATAGGCCGTGATCTCCAGCAGGCAGTCGTGCTCGCCCAGCTTGCACGCCAGACTGAACCGGTGCGCCTGTTGCGTCTCCAGAACTCTGCCCAGGGTCGTGCCGACGCTGTTGATACCGTCCGAGAAAATTTCATCAACGTGCCTGCCGATGACCTTGCCCGCAGACACTCCGGTCAGGTTCTCCGCAGCTTTGTTCCAATAGGTGCATCGAAGATCGCGGTCGAGAGTGAAGAATAGATCGCTGATGTTGTCGGCGAGGACACGCAGACGCTTGTCGCTGTCCAGCAGGAGTTGCTGGATCGCCTTCCGTTGCGGGGTGAGGTCCTCGACGATCGCCAGGTAGCTGGCCGGTTCGTTGCTGCCTTCATCGCGAACCAGCGTGACTGTCGCCTTCAGCCAGACGACTCGCCCATCGCCGCGCAGATGCCGCTTCTCGCTGGAGAAGCTGGCAATCTCGCCGCTCCGCAGCCGATGACACTCGGCAAGCTCAGCCTCGAGATCGTCAAAGCGGGTAATGTCGCGCAGTGTCTTGCCGAGCAACTGCGATCGTGAATAGCCCAGAATGTCGCAGAGCGATTGGTTCACAGCCAGCCACTCGCCATCCAGCGACACATGAGCGACGCCGAATCCAGCGTGCTCAAACATCACCTGGAAGGCGTCCTGCTCGCGCGCCGGCGAGAGCCGTTCTTGGGTCGATGGTTGCACCGGCCGGAGGTCCTTGCTTAGGGCTTAAGAGAAAGTGCTACCGCAAAGTATATATGACGCTTGCCGGAGCTTAAGAAGCAGAATCTGCGGCTTTGTACCACAACGTAGGAGTTGGAAGACTGTGATTAAGTCCGGGTTTGAATGGGACGGCCTAGGCCAGCGTCCCTGGCTCCTTCTTTTTCTTGTCATCCCGACCGAGGGCTTCAGCCCGACCGAGGGATTTGCGGTTCGAGCCGCGGCGGCGGCACCGGTTGCGACACAGTCTCTTCAGGCCGTCCGAGGCCCAGCAAAATTATTGCGGCTTTAGCCGCTGAGGGCCTACTCCAGCGGCGCCCGATAACCTTCCTTGAAATGCACCTGCAGCCGCGTTGCTTCCGATGGCTGCGCTACCTTCACCGTAATCTTCCGCCACTTGCCATCGCGCGAAAGGTCGCTGGGGCGGTAGCCGAGCACATACTCACTGCGCAGCTCCCGGCTGATGGTGGCCGCAATCTCCGGAATCTGGCGCCGATTATCGGCCGCAATCGTTCTTCCGCCGCTCACGTCGGTGAGTTCGCTCAGCCAATTTCTTCCCATGCGCTCTTCGAAGCTCTTGAGCAGGGGAATCGGTTCCTCATCGAAGATGCCGATGGCATAGGTCAACACATCCGCTTCTTCGATCACCCGCTTGATCTCGTCACGGGTATAGCGGCTGGTGTTGTCGCCGCCATCGGAGATGATGAGCAACGCGCGTCGCTGATAGCGCGCCGATCGCATCTTGGCGATCGCCAGATAAATCGCATCGAACAACGCGGTTCGGCCTTGCGGAGGCGACGCCACCAGCCGGTCTTCCAGCGTGCCGAACGAATCCTCAGCGCTTGCGATTAACCGCGGCTTGTTGGAGACAGTCACGGCGAAGTATTCGTCGCCCGAGTTCGCGTTGTTGAAGAACTCCTGCAACGCCTGCCGTTCGTATTCGATCTTGTTCTTCATGCTGGCGCTGCAATCCAGCACCAGACCCACCGAGATGGGCGCGTCTTCATGCGAGAAATATCGAATCTGCTGCGCCTCCTGGCCTTCGTAGAGCGTGAAGTCCTGAGCGTGCAAGCTCAGCACAGGATGGTTCAACGAATCGGTGACCGTTACCGGCACCAGCACCAGATTCACGTCCACGTGCAGGGGCCGCGTTTTCCGATTCGGTTCCGAGGAATCTGCGGAATCGGAACCCTGATGCCGCGGCGCGATGTGAACCTCGTCCGCAGATTGCGCCCACACATTGGCAGAGAGCGCCGCTGGAATGAACAGGGAAAGAACAAGACTAAAGGCGGGTCGCATTGCGCATCGCGCGATCATGACCGCTCCTTCGGGCAGGGGGAGGGATGGTTGAGCGCTCGCACCGAGCGAACGCTGAGACGATGAGATGCACAAGCGTCGGCATCCATCTAGCCAGATCGCTGAATTCGGGTCTCGCCCCACAGCGACACCCTGAAGAATGGCGGAAATTATACCTCGGTCGTCAACCCGGGCGCGCGACTTATAGGATGGCGACCGTCTTTACCACTTGCTTCGAAATTTTGATATTCTCTAACGTTTCTGCCAGTCCACTAAACCGTTGCCGGCCGCTACGCTGATAGCTGGTCTGGTGGCTGGATTGCCTGTTCCGGGCCGCCAATACCATTGGTGACCAAACCTTCCGGGCCACAGGGTCACAGATGAAGCATGGGAGGGCAGTAAGCGTCATGAAGTCCATCGTCGAAAGATTCGTCGCCATCGTTCTGGTAGTCGCCATTTCCCTGGTATCGCCGGGCATCACGCTGGCACAGACATCGCCCGCCGCACCGCAGGCGCCGGCAGCACCGCAATCACCCGCAGCCGCCAAACCAGCCCAGGCGCCAGCCGTGCCCGTGCCCAACGATCCCTGGCCGCGCACGATCAGCTACCAGGGGGCCACCATCACAGTGTTTCAGCCGCAGGTCGATAGCTGGGTCGGCAACAAGCTGAACGCTTACGCCGCCGTGCGCGTGCAGTCGCCGCAGAAGAAGGACATGGACTACGGCGTGATCTGGTTTAGCGCGCGCACCGAAGTCGACAAGGTCAACCGCATGGTGACGCTGGAAGACTTCACTCTCGACAAGCAGAACTTCCCCACTATCGCCAATAACGGCTCAGCTTACGCCAACACGTTCATCATGAACCTGCCGTGGAGCAAGACCATTCCGCTGGATCTTCTGGAGACCTCGCTGGCAGTGACCAACGCGACCGCGGCGCAGAAGACCTATCAGCTCGACAACAATCCTCCGAAGATCATCTACAGCATTACTCCGGCGGTCCTCGCGTTGATCGACGGCTCTCCTGTGCTCCGCCCCGCCGCCGACAATCTCCAGAAGGTCATCAACACGCGCGCCCTGATCCTCTTTGATTCCTCGAAGAACATGTATTACCTGGCGCTGATGGACGGCTGGGTGGAAGCGCCGACGGTCGAAGGCCCGTGGAACGAAGCCAAGCACGCGCCTACCAAAGCGCTGGACAAGATTCGCCAAGCCGCGGAGGCCAACGATCAGAACCAGCCGCTGGGCAATCCGCAACAATCGCTCAAGCAATCGTATGAGGACGGAGAGGCCGTAACCGTTTACGTCAGCACGACTCCGGCTGAGCTGCTGGTGATCGAGGGCGAGCCGCAATATGACACTCTCCCGGGAACGAGTCTGTCCTACGTCTCCAACACCGGCAGCGACATATTCCTCGATTCCACCAACCAGACGTATTACGTTCTGCTCGGCGGCCGCTGGTTCCAGACGTCGTCGCTGCAGAGCGGCCCCTGGACCTATGTTGCAGGCGCCAGCCTGCCGCCGGATTTCGCGAAGATTCCAAGCTACAGCCCGAAGGGCGACGTGTTGGTATCGGTTCCCGGAACCTCCGCTGCGAAGGAATCGCTGATTGCGAATTCGATTCCGCAGACGGCGACGATCACGCGCAGCGCCGCCACGCTCACTGTGACCTACGAGGGCGAGCCGGTCTTTCAGCCGATCGCCGGAACCAGCATGACCTACGCGGTCAACACGGCCACTCCCGTCATCTACGTTCCCGGCAACACCTACTTCGCGGTCAACAACGGAGTGTGGTTCAGCTCGGCCGTTGCCACTGGACCATGGGTGGTGGCTACCAGCATTCCGCCGGTCATCTACACCATCCCGCCCGCCTCGCCTGTGCACTACGTGACCTATGTGCAGGTCTACGGTTACACGCCGAGCGTGGTCTACGTTGGTTACACTCCCGGCTATTACGGAACGGTCGTCTCCTCCGACGGCCTGGTTGTCTACGGCACCGGTTATTACTATCCGCCGTATATCGGACCCACGGTTTGGGTTCCCGCGCCGTATACCTATGGCGTGGGCGCGACCTTTGCCTGGAGCGCGGCCGCAGGATGGGCGCTCGGCTTTGGCATGGGCATGGCAATCGGCTCCTGGTGCAGCCCATGGTGGGGTCCGGTGGGCTATTGGGGCTGGGGCTGGGGAGCTCCCGCGTGGGGCTGGGGCGGATACGGCGGCGCGGCAGCCGCTAACGTCTACGGCCGCTGGGGCAACACCGCCTATGCCGGAACGCATGCGGCCTGGGCTAATCCCTGGACCGGCAATGTCGGCAGCGGCGGTCGCGGAAGCTACTACAATCCCGTGACCGGTAACAGCGGCTACGCGGCTCACGGCCAAAACTACAACGCCTACACCGGCAACTACACCACCGGATCGCGCGTCAGTGGCTACAATCCGAGCACGGGCAATCGCTACGCCGCCGGCGGAGGCACCGTCAGTAACGCCTACACCGGCAACTATGCAGCCGGCGTTCACGGCATGAATTACAACCAGAACACCGGAGTGGTTCATGGCGGAGCGGCTGGGGTTGCGGGCAACGCCTACACCGGCGAGTCAACCGCGGGAGCGCACGGATTCTCCTATAACACCAATACCGGCAATGGCGTCGCGCATACCGCCAACAACACTTATGCTGCTCACGACGGCAATGTGTACAAGTACAATCCCTCGAGCGGCTGGCAGCAGCACTCCGATAGCGGCTGGTCCCAGCCTTCGCAGAGCTTCGACAAATCCTCAATGAATAGCCAGGCCGCGGCCCGCAGCGAAGGGCAGCAACGCTGGGGCAACTTCCAACATGGTGGATGGGGTGGCGGCAACGGCGGCGGCGGATGGGCCGATCGCGGCGGATTCAGCGGCGGCGGATTCGGCGGCGGACGCAGCTTCGGCGGCGGTGGCTTCCGGCGATAGGGAGATCGCGTTGAGATCCGTCCCTTTGTGGGAGAGGCCATGGGCGCGGGTATCGGAAAACCGCGGGCTCCAGTTTATGATGTTGGCAGGCTCTCCCAAGGGATAACGACGCATGATTAACGGTAAACGGGTTGCGGTTGTAATGCCGGCTTACAACGCGGAGCTGACGCTTGAGGCGACAGTGCGCGAGATTCCGGAACTGGTCGACATCCGCATCCTGGTGGATGACTACAGCAAGGATAAGACGGTTGAGGTCGCCCACAAGCTCGGACTGCTGGTGTTCGTGCACGACAGGAATTACGGTTACGGGCGCAACCAGCAGACTTGTTATCGCGAGGCGCTGGCGGCGGGCGCGGACGTTGTCATCATGGTGCATCCGGATTACCAGTACACGCCACTGCTGATTACCGCGATGGCCAGCATGGTGGCCTACGATGTGTACGACGTCGTGCTGGGCTCGCGCATCATCGGCGGGCAGGCTTTACGCGGCGGAATGCCGCTGTACAAATACGTCTCCAACCGCTTCCTTACGGCGTTCGAGAACATGTTTCTCGGGGTCAAGCTGTCCGAGTATCACACCGGTTATCGCGCCTTCAGCAGCAAGGTCCTGACCACGCTGCCGCTGATGGAAAACTCTCCCGACTTTGTCTTTGATAACCAGATGCTGGCGCAGTGCGTTCACTTCGGATTCCGCATCGGCGAAGTGTCCTGCCCGACCAAGTATTTCGAAGAAGCCTCGTCCATCAACTTCCGCCGAAGCGTGAAGTACGGCTTCGGGGTGCTGGGAACTTCGGTTCAGTTCAAGCTGCACAACTGGGGACTGACCAAACTGCCGCGATTCAGCGCGGAAGGCAGGAAGCTGGACCTCGATCCCGGGATGAAGATCAAAGCTTCGCCGATGGTCAGCAGCAGCTAGGAAGCTGGTCCCGCAAACGCGCCTGAGTGAAACTTCTTCCCTGCGCTCTGCGTATTACCAGTCGGAGCAGTTTGTTTCCCTGCGTACAATAGGGGAAACGGGATCCCACGTTCTTCATGACAGCGGCATCGCAGCAACGGAGACTTGCGCGCGGACATTTTCTGCGCGAGCCGACGCTCATCGCGCTGCAGACCATGCGTGCGCATAAGCTGCGGTCGTTCTTGATGCTGTTGGGCATTATTCTGTCGGTGACCACGCTGATCCTGGTGGTTGCGCTCATCAGCGGGATGAATGGGTACTTCGCCAGCCGCGTGGCTAACCTCGGCTCCAACGTTTTTCTCATCCACAAGTTTCCGATTATTAGTGACTCCAAGGAATTGCTGAAGGCAATGCGGCGCAACCGCGATATCAGCTGGGATGACTACGTCGCGTTGCGTGACAATCTCAAGCTGCCCAAGGCGGTCGGGGTTGAAGTGCGGCGGTCGGCCGACATTCGCAATGAGCGGCAGGACATGGAGGGTGTGGACCTGCGCGGCGTGACCGCGAACATCGGCGACATGGATGTGGAAGAGGTCGGGACCGGACGTTACATCACCGATAGCGACAATGAGCACCGCGACATGGTTTGCATGATCGGCGCCGACGTTGCCGACAAGCTCTTCGCCAACACCGATCCAATCGGCAAGATTCTTACGGTGGATGGGCAGGAGTTTGAGATTGTCGGCATAGCCAAGCGCATTGGCAATACCTTTGGGCAGTCGCAGGATAATTTTGTCTACATTCCGATTCAAACCTGGCTGGCGATCTACGGCCGGAACACGACGCTCAGCGTGAACGTGCAGGCGCGGGGACCGGAGTGGCTGGCGCGCACACAGGAAGAGGCGCGGATGCTGATGCGGGCGCGGCGGCATCTTCAGCCCAATGACGATGACAACTTTGGCATTCTTGGCAGCGACAGCCTGATGGGGCTTTGGAAGAATCTGACCGGGACGCTGGCGTCGGGAATGGTCGGACTGGTGTCGATCTTCCTGGTCATCGGCGGCGTGGTCATCATGAACGTGATGCTGGCGTCGGTGACGGAGCGGACACGCGAGATTGGGATTCGCAAATCGCTGGGCGCCAAGCGGCGGGATATTCTGCTGCAATTCCTGGTGGAGTCGACGGTGATGGCGCTGGTGGGCGGCGCGATAGGCGTCTTCATTGCGTGGATGCTGGCGACCATTGTGCGCACCACCACGCCGGTGCCCATGGCGGTGCCGGTTTCCGCGGTGGTGCTGGCGATCGGAATCTCGTCGGCGGTAGGAATGTTCTTTGGCGTATATCCGGCAAGAAAAGCCGCGAAGCTGGACCCGATTGAGGCGTTACGGTATGAGAACTAGCGATTAGCGGTTGGCAATTAGCAATTAGCATTTGGCACTTAGTAAAGACGAGCTAGTTGAGTCATTCATGGAGCGCAATAATCTAGTTATGCGAAAGGTAGCGCTAGTTGCTAATTGCTAGCTGCTAATTGCTGCTTTTATGCGTTTGCACTTTGGCGAAAATTCGAAGATGGCGCTGGAGACGGTTCGCGATCACAAGACGCGATCGTTTCTGACCGTGCTGGGGGTGGTGATCGGGGTGGCCGCCATGATCTTCGTCGCCTCGATCCTGGTCGGCGTCAGCCGCGATATCCAGGGCTACCTGGAAGACTACGGCACCAATACGCTCTTCATCTTCCGCTGGGATTTCGCTATTCGCGTGGGACGCATGAGCCAGGAAGAGCGCAATCGCAAGTCGCTCACGCTGGCGGACGCCAAGGCGATTGCGGACGAGTGTCCGCACGTGAAGAGCGTTACCGTGGAGGTGTTTCCGCGCATCAATCCTGATGAGCAGCGGCCTCCACTGCGAGTGGCGCGCTTCGGCAAGCATGAGATTACCGATCTGGATTATTCCGGCGCTGACTCTTCGTATCAGGACGTCTACAACGCGCGCATCACGCAGGGGCGATTCTTCACCGATTTCGAGGATCTGCATAGTGAAGACGTAGCCGTGATCGGCGCGGAGATCGACAAGAACTTCTTCCCGGCGCATGATGGTGTCGGCCAAACCATTCTGGTGGACGGCGTGCCATACAAGGTGGTGGGGGTGCTGGCGAAGCGCAAGGGCCAGCTCTTCAAAGACGAGAGCGCCGACCGCACCGTGAAGGTGCCGTACCACAGCTATCACAAGCATTATCCCGCCGATGACGAGCACTTCATCGGCGCCGAGGCCTATCCCGGTTTCAAGGATGCGGCGGAAGACGAGATTCGCGGCCTGCTGCGCCGCCGCCGCAACGTGCCCTTCAACAAGCCGGACAACTTCGGCATCAGCAGCGCGGCCGCGATTGCTGACAACTTCCGTCAGATCATGAGCACAGTGGCACTGATGACGTTCATCGTCAGCTGCGTCGGCTTGCTGGTCGGCGGCGTCGGGGTGATGAACATCATGCTGATGTCGGTGACCGAACGCACGCATGAGATCGGCGTGCGCAAAGCGATCGGCGCCCGGCGCAGCGATGTCATTCGCCAGTTCCTTACCGAGGCGGTAGTGCTCACCGGACTCGGCGGACTTGCCGGCGTGTTGGTCGGGGTAGGCGCCGCTGCTGCGCTGCCACTGGCCTTTCCCTCCATGCCAACGTCGGTTCCCATGTGGGCGGTCATCGTGGCTGTGCTGATGGCGATGAGCGTGGGATTGTTCTTCGGCATGTATCCCGCGGTGAAGGCGTCACGCCTGGATCCCGTGGAAGCGTTGCGGTATGAGTAACTTCGGTAGACAGAATTGGATTCACTTCACTTTGCCTGATCTCTTCAGCCTGTAATAGCGACGCATGTATGACCGCCTCCGCGCCTTGCTTTCAGGACTCTGTTCATACAGCTTGTGTCGACACTTTGGCGAGCATGACTTTTGCACCTTAGAACGGGCTTGGAACCAATTACCACAAATGCACTCATGCACAGAGTCGATTAGATCGAGTTCCGCCAATCGCATCAAACTGGCCGCCGTGGCAGCTTCCCCCTCAGTTCTCTTTCTCAAAAACCTTCACCGAAAATAAGACCGGGGCGTTTAGAATGCCGGCCGACAAGCGGTACTGAGGGGTAGTCAGCTCGGCAGGAATTAACGGCGTCTATGGCGCGAAGCAGGTGGCCACGCAGCGGACGCTGAACCCGGAGGTGTCTCGACCTCTCCGCGGTCACAATGATTTTGAGGTTGTCCAGCAACTCACGGGTGCGCCGCATCGACGCTTGCGATACTCGTTCATCCGGGAGCATCCGTTGAAGCAACCAGCACATATTCAACGGCAATCTCTCCGAGTAGTCGGATCTGTTCAACCGAATCGGCCAGTCCGTTATTTAACACACGCTTTATCGCCATAGTCGTGAGTTGAAAAGTAGATGATTAATTATGCTGTCGTCAAGTTATATTTGTAAGGACGAGGACAGCATGAAACGCTTCGAACGTCCCAAGCGCGGTTACTACGATGAAGAGCGCCTTAAGGCCATTGCGGAGATTCGCAAGGCCCTGCCCGACATTCTGGAGTACGGGACCGAAGAGGATTTCGTGGAGTTGGTAAAGAAATGGCGGAAGGAAATATCGGCTGAAGAGCTAACAGATTGGATTAAGCTGTTCCGCGCTTCCGTTCGCGAGAAGCGCGGACTCGATTGATGATTTGTCGGGATTCTTTGACGGCGCGTTTAAACTCCCGATCACTCATGTGCTTCGACTCTTCCGTTGCCATCTTAGTGAATTTGTCGAGAAGCGCTTCTGATACTGCCTTCGACTTTACGCTTGAGCTAGCCATCGATCAATCCCTCCTCCCACCCCAGTTTACTCCAGTATTGGATGCCGAACATATACCCGCGGCACACTCATTCCCCAGCTCCCATCAACAGGATCGGTGAGGTGGGCTTGTCCGAGCCTTCTTCCTTCTCAACCGTGATGGCGAAGGCTTTGGCGTCGACGCCTTCCGGCATCTTTTGATCCATCATGATGGCGTTGCCGCGATCGTCGGGCTTGAAGACGCCGGCGGCGATGGGCGCGCCCGCGGCGGGGATGATCCACAGCTCATAAGCCTTGCCTTCCGGCACGGGCGCCAGATTGCTGGCCATGAACATCATGCGCTTGCGCGAGGGGCTGTAGATGGCGGTGCCGCTGGGCTGGCGCGGTGACTTCTGCGGATTGAGCGAGACGTGGACGGCGTCAGGCGAGGTCAGCAGCTGCAGCTCCTGATTCATGCGGTCGAGCTGCGCGATCTGATCCTGATTGCGGTTGCCGAGTTCGGCGATCTCATCTTTCAACCCGATGTTGTGGCGGACCAGCACCAGCGCGAACACGAGCAATGCCAAAGCGGCGAAGCTCGGAATCAGAACGGCCCAGAGGTTGCGCTGCCGGGCGGGTGCCGGCTCAGGGGCGGAGACGCCGCGAGGTTCGGCGGCGACGGCGCGCATCAGACGCTCCTTGCTGCGGACCGGCGGCTGCGGACCGGTGATGCTCAGTCCGAGCAACGCCAGGTCGGCGCGCATGGCATGCAGCTCGCGGCGGCAGGCGGAGCAGGTCTGGAGATGTTCCTCCATTTCCTGAAGCTCGGAATCCGTCAGCTCGTTCAATGCGTAGAGCGTCAGATCTTCCGCGAGTTGTTCGTGCGTCTTCATCGCAAATATGGGCTGTTCTGTGCCGTCCCTACTCCACCCTTATGCCGCCGGGCTAAAGCCCGGCTCCAATCTTGAACTGCGCATAGACGCGGCGCTTAAGCGCCGCTCTACCACCGGCCTGAAGGCCAGCACCGTCATCCGGCGAACTTGGCTCGCAGATACTTCAGTCCGCTGCGAATGCGGGTTTTGATTGTACCTAAAGGCTGGCCGGTTTTCTCGGCAATTTCCGTATGGGTCAGGCCCTGAAAGAATGCTAACTCCAAAACGCCTCGCTGGTCAGGATTCATCTCGGCCAGCGCCGCGCGCACCTTTTCGACCACCAGCGTGCGCTCGGTCTCGTCGCGCAGATCGGGGCCGCCGGCAATGACGCAATCTTCAATGTCGATCTCCGGCCGCCGCCTGCGCAAGCGGTCGATGGAGCGATGTCGCGCAATAACCGCCAACCACGCTGCCAGGTTGCCGCGGCTGGCGTCGAAGGCGTCAGGATTGCGCCACAGCTGTAGAAACACGTCCTGCAAAATGTCTTCCGCCGCAGCCGCATCCTGCAACACCCGCAAGGCGACCGCGTAAACGATTCTGGAATAGCGATCGTACAGCTCGGACATGGCCTGCTGATCGCCGGCGCGAATGCGTGCCACCAGCCGCATTTCATCGCCGGTATCGCCGCGGTTTACCGGGCTGGTTTCCATCGGCTCCATTAGTTAGTACGGTTTGCAAGTAACGGCAGATTGCGACCGAGGTATTTTACTTCAGTGGCCAGTGGCCAGTAGTCAGTAGTCAGTAGTCAGTAGTCAGCAATTGGCAACTGGCAGCGAGATCAGCGCTTGCCGATTCGTCAGCCAGCCTCAGAGATTTTCTGCGCGCCGCGAAATCCGGCGGCAGATTCGGGCCGTACGTTACATAGAAGGCAGGGGGAAAGGCGGGGGTTGTTAGCCAGAGGGTTCGGGTTAACGCCCCCGCCTTGCGCGCATCTCGCCTAGCATCTCCTCGCGAGCGCCTTCGTGCAACGACGCGCGAATGGCCGGAAAGATTACTTCCTCTTCCATCTGCAAGTGAGCGCGGAAGATTTCGTCGAGGGCTCTGGTGATGGAACACATTTCCGCAGCCACCGCGTGCAGGTTTTCGGGATTGCTCTGAACCAGCACCAGCAGCGGCAGCAGGCGTTCGAGCAACTCATCGATGGCCTGATGTTGCTCGTGCATGGCAGCCAGCGCGTGGCTTATCTTCTCATCGGCAATGACGGCAAGCCGAGGCCGCAGCGTGTCTTCCTCGTCAGCCTCATGCAATGGGAGCGAGACGGCGTAGTAGCGATGAACGCGTCCCGCCGTCAAACTGATATCCTCGGCGGTTGCGCCCTGCGCGTGCGCCAGCCTGACGGCCGCGCCGGTGAAATGCCGGATGCGGTCGTGGCAGCCGGTCAGCAGATCAACCGCGTCTTCAGGCTGGGACTGGGGAGATGCGAGGGGAGAAATCTGGTTCAGCATGTAGGACCATTATCGCGCAGAACGATGTCGCGATTACTCTGATCCCGGAGTCTTATCTCTGAAACTTCATCTCAACCGTGATTTGTACTGGAACAGGATGGCCATCCTTTTCTGCAGGCTTGAACCTCCACTTCTTCACCGTGGTCACGGCGGTCTTTTCGAACGCAGCTTCGTCGCTGCGCAGCACGCGGACGGGCTCGACACGGCCCTTCGCACTCACACCTATCAACATGACCACCGTTCCGCGCGGCTCGGCATCGGCAGGCAGGTCGGGAAATTTGGGATCGGGAGCCGACGTGGCCTTGGGCGGCTTCGTGCCGGGCGCGACGGGTGGAAACGCGGCGAAAGCAGGATCGTCAGCATAAAGCGTGGAGGTAGCGTCGGATGGCGTCGTGGCATTTTGAGCGCGTGCAGTCGCACATAAAAAGACCAGCAAGATCGCCAAGGCGAACGGCGGACAGAAGCGCATGGAGTTGTCCCTGAGAGTGAACGGCCGAGGCTATTGTATTCAATCGGGCTGGAACGAGGCGCTCGGTGCGACAGGCTGCTTCGGCAGGTATAGGGGTCCTTCGACTCCGGCGACCAACAACGGTCGCCTCCGCTCAGGATGACACCTCGTTGCTGGTTGCAGACCATGCTTAATGAACATCGGCCATTTAGCCGAACTCGGGCTAAGAGAGCGTCGCAGTACACCGTCCGAACGCGCAGTTGGACTTCATATTGATCGGCGTATTGTAAACTGATTCATACGGTTCCGACTCCCTCCGTTTTGCCGTTGAGCGCGGTTTTCGCGGCGTTTTCCGCATAACCCGAAAGGACAGCAGTTTGAGCATGAGCATTCGTAACATCGCCATCATTGCGCACGTCGACCACGGCAAGACCACGCTGGTGGACGCCATGCTGAATCAGAGCGGCATCTTCCGCGCCAACGAGACGCACGTCGAGCGGGTGATGGATTCCAACGAGCTGGAGCGCGAGCGCGGGATCACGATTCTGGCCAAGAATACGGCGATCCTCTATCACGACATCAAGATCAACATCGTGGACACGCCCGGCCACAGCGACTTTGGCGGCGAGGTGGAGCGCGCGTTGAAGATGGTGGACGGGGTGATGCTGCTGGTGGATGCCAGCGAAGGTCCGCTGCCGCAGACGCGCTACGTGCTGAGCAAGGCGCTGGAGGCGAAGCTGCCGCCGGTGCTGGTGATCAACAAGATCGACCGGCCGGACGCGCGTGCGCAGGAGGTGCTGAACGAGGTTTACGACCTGTTCATCGATCTCGACGCGGGCGAGGATCAGCTGGATTTTCCCGTGCTCTATACCAATGCGAAGCTGGGCACGGCGACGATCGATGCGAACAAGCCGGGACAGAATTTGCGGCCGCTGTTCGATGCGATTGTGGAGACGATTCCCGAGCCGAAAGGCGCGGCGGACGGGCCGCTGCAAGTGCTGGTGGCGAATCTTGATTACAGCGATTATCTCGGGCGGCTGGCGATTGCGCGCGTCTTCAACGGCACGCTACGCACCGGCGAAGACGTTGCGATTGCCAAGCGCGACGGCTCGCTGGAGAAGATCAAGATCACCAAACTGTTCTCGTTCTCAGGACTGAAGCGAACCGACATCGTGGTGACCGAACTGGGCGACATTGTTGCGGTCGCGGGCGTGACCGGCATCAACATCGGCGAGACGATTACGGACGTCGAAAATCCGGCGCCCCTGCCGGTGACTACCATTGACGAGCCGACGATTGCGATGCAGTTCATGGTGAACACCTCGCCGTTCGCGGGACGCGAGGGGCAATACGTGACATCGCGCAATCTGCGCGACCGTCTGCAGAAAGAGCTGCTGACCAATGTCTCGCTGCGGGTGGAAGACACCGAAAATACCGACTCCTTCACGGTGATGGGACGCGGCGAATTGCAGCTGGCCATCCTGATTGAAATGATGCGGCGCGAAAGCTTCGAGCTGGCGGTGGGCAAGCCGGAGATCGTGACCAAGCACATCGACGGCAAGCTGATGGAGCCGATCGAGCGGCTCACGGTTGACGTGCCGGAAGCGTTCGTGGGCGTGGTGATCGAGAAGCTGGGCTCGCGCAAGGCGCAGATGCAGAAGATGCACAACCACGGCTACGGCCGTGTGCGCATGGAGTTCGTGATCCCCAGCCGCGGGCTGATCGGGCTGCGCAGCGAACTGCTGACCGACACGCGCGGGACCATCGTGATGAATTCGCTGTTCGACGGCTACACGGAGTGGCAGGGCGATATCCCACATCGTGTGACCGGAGCGCTGGTGGCCGATCGCGCCGGAACGACGACGGCATACGCGCTGTGGGGATTGCAGGAGCGCGGCGAGCTGTTCGTCGGACCGGGGGTCGAAGTGTACGAAGGCATGGTGGTGGGCGAAAATTCGCGGGACAACGATCTCGACGTGAACATCGTTCGCGAGAAAAAGCTGACGAACATGCGTTCGTCGACCGCGGACGAGGCCATCCGGCTGGTGCCTTTCAAGAATTTGAATCTGGAGCAGGCGATTGAGTTCATCGCTGATGATGAACTGGTTGAGGTGACGCCGCATCATCTGCGCCTGCGCAAGAAGATTTTGCAGGCGAACCGCAGACCGCGGAAGAATGCGCAGCCGGCTACGGTGCAGGCGGGATAGTTTTTCCATCGGCCCACCCTGTCGCCAAGCGAGGGCGACGAGGGTGGGGCACCCGGCAGGTTCATATTTGTTCTGCTCGGCACGACTGAAGTGTGTGCGTGAGAACCCTGTCGCCGCTGCCGCGGCTTGAACCGCAGATCCTTCGGTCGGACTGAAGTCCTCGGTCGGGATGACAGCTGAGAAGGGACTGAAGTCGTGCCCTGACACAAAGCCATGCACTGTTCAACATTCCCAGTGATACACAAGGCCTGCCTTACTGTCACCCTCTACTTCCGCCGGTGGGCTGCTGGGCGGGAGATGATTCGGCGCGCTGCTCACCCGGGCTGGCGCTGCGATTGAACTCGAAGGCCGCGTTGATCAGCGCGATGTGCGAGAGCGCCTGCGGGAAGTTGCCCAGCTGACGTTTCGCTCGGGGATCGTATTCCTCCGCGAGCAAGCCGACATCGTTGCGCAGCGTCAGCAGGCGCTCAAACAATTTGCGCGCGTCGTCGGCTCGGCCCAGCATTCGCAGCGCGCTCACCATCCAGAAGCTGCATGCCAGGAAGACGCCTTCGCCGGGCGGCAGGCCGTCGTCGGTCTGTTCGGTGCGATAGCGCAGGACGAAGCCGTCGATCATCAGGTGCTTCTCGATGGCTTCAATGGTGCCGCGCACGCGGGGATCTTCGTAGGGCAGAAAGCCGACCTGGGGAATCAGCAGCAACGAGGCGTCCAGCTGATCGGAGCCGTAGGCCTGCGTGAAGCTGCCGAGGCGCGGGTTGTAGCCTTTCTCGCAAACGTCGGCGTGGATGCGGTCGCGCAGCGCGCGCCAGCGTTGGACATCGATGTCCACACGAAAAACCTCGGCGGCTTTGACCGCGCGATCGAAGGCCACCCACGCCATCACTTTGGAATACGTGAAATGCTGCGGGCCGCCGCGGACCTCCCAGATACCCTGATCGGGCTGATCCCAGATCTTCTCCAGATGCTCGTTCAACGCGGTGTGCAGATTCACGTCGTCCTGGCTGGGCGGCATGCCGGCGAGATGAGCGTTCAACATTGCGTCATTGACCTCGCCGTAGCAGTCGAGTTGTAGCTGCTCAGAGGCGGCATTGCCGACGCGAACCGGTTTGGAGCCGGCGTATCCGTCGAGCCACGGGACTTCCCACTCCATCAGGTGGCGCTCGCCACGAATGCCATACATGATCTGCACCTGATCGGGACTTCCGGCGACGGCGCGCAGCAGCCAGTCGCGCCAGGCGAAGGCCTCTTCGGTGTAGCCGGCATTCATCAGAGCGAGCAGCGTGAAGGTGGCATCGCGCAGCCAGCAGTAGCGGTAGTCCCAGTTGCGCTCACCGCCGATGCATTCCGGCAGCGAGGTCGTGGGCGCGGCGACGATTCCGCCAGTGTGACGATAGGTCAGGGCCTTCAGCGTGATCAGCGAGCGCTCCAGCTCGCCGGCGTACTCACCGTGAAGATGCGCGCGACTAGTCCAGTCCTGCCAAAAGCTCAGGGTCTGCTGCAGCATCTGATTGGTGTCAACAGAGTGAGGAAGCTTGTCGTACGAAGGGCCGTAGGTGAGCACGAAGGCCAGCGATTCGCCTTCTGCAATGGTGAAGTCGCTGACCGTCTTTAGATCCTCACCGCGCAGCGGCGCAGCGGTGCGAAGCGTGACCATGTCGGGACCGGCGATGGCGCGCAAGGTACCATCGTCCATGCGCGTGACCCAGGGAATGCTGCGACCGTAGTCGAAGCGCAGGACCAGTTCCATATGCAGGTCGACGCGGCCGCGAACGCCGCGCACGATGCGGATGATGTCAGGGTGGCGGTTGCGCAGCGGCATGAAATCACTGAGAGTGACGGAGCCGGTCTCGGTCTCGAAGGTCGTTTCGAGTACCAGGCTGTGGTCGAGGTAACAGCGCGAGGAGCGGGCGGCAGCTTTCGGAGCGATGGACCAACGGCCGTTGTCCTCGGTGCCCAGGAGGGCGGCAAAGCAGGCGGGAGAGGCGAAGGTGGGCCAGCAGAGCCAGTCGATGGAGCCGTCGCGGCTGACGAGAGCCGCGGTTTCGCAATCGCCGATGAGGGCGTAGTCCTCGATGAGTGCGGGCATCGTTTGTAAGATGCGCGGAGGGCCTGCGCGGACGAAAAATTGCCCCGCCCTAGCCAAAAGATGGCTAGAACGGGGCACCCGGTTGGTTTTAAGTAGTCTTACGAGATACCAGGTCAGACGAGCGAATCGGGTTCACCAACCAGACTGAACTGACACTGGTTTTCCACGCCTATCAACAGGACACCCGCCTTTCTCCACAGCTTTTTAGCGAGCAGAGTCGGGATTGGTATAGGACAGGCTCCCGGAATCCGGCACACTAATGAACATGGCGAACCCCGGGGATTTTGCGCATAGCCTGAAAGAGCAGGCGGACATCGTCCGCATTGTGGGCGAGTACGTCAAGCTGCGCAAAAGCGGGGCGCAGAATTTTCAGGGGCTGTGTCCGTTTCATGCGGAGAAGACGCCGTCGTTCTCGGTTCATGCCACGCGGCAGTTCTTTCATTGCTTCGGTTGCAGCGCGTCGGGCGACGTTTTCAACTTCGTACAGAAGATCGAAAACATCACCTTCCCGGAAGCGGTGCGGCTGATCGCGGAAAAGCTCAAGATCCCGCTGCCGAAGATGAGCTATTCGTCGCCCGAGGAGGCACGCGCTGCCGGACTGCGCGGCGGGCTGATCGACATTCATGAGCGTGCCTGCGCGTTCTTTCAGGAGCAGCTGCGGCGGCCGGAGGGCGCGCACGCTCGCGAGTATCTGACGTCCCGTGGGCTGACGGCGGAGCAGATTGCCGCGTTTCGCATTGGATATGCGCCGGAGCACGGGATTTGTGCTGCGTGACGCGTTGCGCCGGCAGTTCAACGATGAGGAGATTCTGCGCGAGTCCGGGCTGTTTAGTTGGAAGGAGAAAAGTCAGGCGTCTGCTGTCAGCTCTCAGCCGTCAGAAAGACCGTTGTCGGAAAACCAGTTGTCAGTTGTCAGTGATCAGTTGTCAGTAAGCGGCTCGCCGACAACTGACAACCGACAACCCCCAACCGATTCCGACAACCGACAACTGACAACGGCCTACTCCCGCTTCCGCAATCGGGTGATGTTTCCCATCAGCAATGAGTCGGGGAAGGTGATCGCGTTTACCGGTCGAACGCTATCGGCCGATGAAAAGGCGGGGCCGAAGTACCTGAACTCGCCGGAGACGCCGATCTATTCGAAGTCGCGGGTGCTGTTCAATCTGGACAAAGCGAAAGACGCGATTCGCAAGCTGGATTACGCAATCCTGGTCGAAGGCCAGATGGACTGCATCGCGGTTTACACCGCTGGATTTCACAATGTGATTGCCAGCTCAGGCACGGCGTTTACCGAGGTGCAGGCGAGGCTGATGGGGCGATTCAGCAAGAACATCGTGGTGAACTTCGATCCCGACACGGCCGGTGCGGCGGCGGCGGAACGATCGCTGGCGCTGCTGATCAGCGAGGATTTCCAGATCAAGGTGCTGACGCTGGAGAGCGGCTTCGATCCCGACCTCTTCATTCGGCGTAAAGGTGTGCCGGCGTACGCCGACGCGTTGGCGCACTCGCAAAAGTACTTCGACTATCTGGTCGATCGGGCGCGGGCGCTGCATCCGGTGCGCACGCCGGAGGGCAAGGTGAAAGCCTTGAATTATTTGTTGCCACACATTCAGCGAGTGCCCAGCCGGATTGTGCGCGACGAGTGGGCGAACGAGATTTCGCAGCGTCTGGGAATCGATTCGGCGGTGATGCGGCAGGAGTTGCGGCACGCGGCGGGATCGCGCGCGACATCGCGAGTGAGGGTTGCCGGCGGCGGGTTGACCGACGCCGAGCGGGTGCTGGTGCGGGCGCTGGCCAGCCAGGACTTGTCGCGGGCTCCGCTGAGCAGCCGCGAGGGTCAGGACCTGGACTTCGAGCCGGCGCGGCAGGCGCACTTCGCGTTGAGCGGCGAGCGACTTGCATGAGGGGTCGGCGGCGGAGGCGCTAGTCAACGTACTTCTGTTGGCGCATGAGCAGGGGCTGGACCTGATGGCGCTGCCGCTGGAGGAGGCGGATCGGGGATTGCTGGCGGCGATCCTGATGGAGGAGCACGAGGAACTGACGCCGGAGTTGCTGGAGAGCGCGATTCGGTCGCTGCGCCGGCGGCGGGGACAGCGCGAGCTGGAGCAGTTGCAGCGACGGGTGAAAGAGTTGGAGGCGAAAGAGGATGTGATGTCGCGAGCGCAGCTGGCGCAGGAGAAACTGCGGTTGCGGCAGGCGATGCGGTCGTTGCAGGAAAGTCAGGCGTGAGGCGCGCTGCCCCGCCCTAGCCAAAAGACGGGTAGAACGGGGCACCCAGGCGTTGCGCGGCCAGCAACGCTACTGAGATGAGCGCCGACTTTCTCATTCGCAAATTAGTGTCGACAACCGAAACCGCGATTTGCAGCCGGGCCATGTTGGTTCCTCGTTAGTTCCGGCGCATAAAGCCAGCCAGTCCGAGAATGCCGGACCCGAGCAACAGGATGCTGCTGGGCTCGGGAACTGATGTCGTCGTGCTGGTGGTGCTGGTCGTGGTGCTGCTGGTGCCGAGAACGGTGAACGATTCGGACGGAATCGAACCAACGGAGTTCTCCGAGGCCATCGACGGACCGGAGTTCTCGTCCCAGAAGGCCGGATCGCCGCTGTTGGTTACTGCGTTCTGTAGGTTTAGCCAGTAGGTGCCGGAGTTGAGTGTCGGGCCGTTGAAGGTGGTGTTGTCCCGGCAGATGTTGAAGCCGAACTGGTTGGCTTGGCAGCTTTCTGTCGTGAAGCTTACGGTTTGATCAAAATAGCTGGTGCCGCTGTTCTCACCCGAGGTGATCGACAGTTCAGCCGACTCGACAATGTCGCCGGGGAGCAAATACATTCCGAAGCTGCCGCCGGTGATGGTCGTGTTGTTGTTGGAGACGTTGAATGTGTCGCTGACGATAAACCCGAAGTTGATGGTCCAAGCGTCAGCGTTGCCGTTGATGGGACCGTTGCTGTAGACGGTTTGCGCTAAAGCTGGAACCGCGGCGAGCGCCAGACAAAGCAGGAGTAGCGAAGCGATACGCATAATTCAGACTCCTTAAACTCAGAAGAGCTTGCGACGTAGCAAGCCAGCCAGACCGAGAATGCCGGAACCGAGCAACAGGATGCTGCTGGGCTCAGGAACTGAGGTGGTCGTGCTGGTGGTACTGGTCGTGGTGCTGCTGGTACCGAGAACTGTAAACGCCTCCGAAGGGATCGATCCTATGGCATTCTCCGAAGCCGACGACGGGCCGTCGTTCTCGTCCCAGAAGACAGGATCGCCGCTGGGGACACTGGCGTTTTGCAGGTTCACCCAGAAGGTGCCCGCATTGAGCGTCGGACCCGAGAACGCGCCGCTCTCAGTGCAAACGTTGTAGCCGTACTCGTTCGACATACAGTTGCTTTGGACAAAGTTCACGGTCTGGTCGAAGTAGCTGGTGCCGCCGTTTTCCCCAGAGGTGATCGAGAGCTCCGCCGAGGTTAGCCTGTCGCCGGGAAAAAGACGTGCGCCAAAGTCGAAACCAGTGACGGTAGTGCCATTATTGACGACGTTAAACGTGTCGCTAACGATGAACCCGAAGTTGACGGTCCATGCGTCGATGTTGCCATTGATGGGACCGTTGCTGTAGACGGTTTGCGCTAAGGCCGGAATCGCCGCAAGCGACAAAATAGCCAATGTGACCAGCGCCGCGCGTCTCGCCTGCAGATTAACTCCGAAAATCGAAGCTGCGATTTGTTGCCGAGCCATCCTGAATCCTCCTTAAAGTCCGGCGCAACGCAACTCGACGCCGGTCTCTACTCGGTTACCGAGGGACTATACGACATGCTCCACTCGGTAAGCAAGAGGAAAAATTCCGGTGAAGGAAAGAATTTCGCAGGAAGAAAAGCACTCTTCTATTCGCGCTGCAGGACCCGAACCGGATCCACGGCCAGCGCCATCCGCACCGGAACACAGCAGGCGGCCAATGCCACAGCCATCAGCAGCAAGGCGCCGGCGGCAATCGTCCAGGGGTCGGTCGGGCTCACTTCGAACAGCAGCGCGCTTAGCAAGCGGCTCAAGACCAGCGACCCAAGCGAGCCGGCTATGGTCCCCGCCACAATCACCGGCATCGCGTGAGCGAGAATCAATCGCACGATATCGCCGCGGCTTGCGCCCAACGCTACGCGCACGCCAATCTCGCGCGTGCGTGTGCTGACCATATAGGTGGTCACGCCGTAAACGCCGAGCACTGCCAGTACCATGGCGATCGCCGCAAACACGCTCAGCAGAACCACGATCAGCCGCCGTTCGGCCACGCTCTGCTGCAACAGTTCAGCGAGGGAGCGCGTGTCATAGAGTGGCAGATCAGCGTCCAGCGAATGGATGGTGTTGCGGACGATGGGCAACAGCCTTGACGGATCGCTTTGCGAGCGCACGATCAAGCGGCCTCGGCTGCCCGGAAACTGCGCATAGGGAACGAAGATCTCAACCAAGTGTCGCGGCTCGGCCGCATCCGTCTGCACGTGATGAACTACGCCGACAACCTTGCGCAACACGGTCCCGCCATTCGTCGATACCGGTACCTCAGTAGCAATGCGCTTGCCGATGGCATCCTCGCCGGGCCAAAAGCGTGCGGCAAGCGTGTCATCGACGATCGCAACCGGCGACGCGTCGGCGCCATCGCTCCAGGCAAAGAAGCGCCCATGGAGAAGTCGCAGGCCCAGGGCTTCCATAGCTCCCGGCGTCACCGTGGAAAAGTCGCTGTATGGCTCCTGCCCATTTTCCGGAAGGGGATAGCCCTCGACCCGAAACGACGCCCGCGCGCCGCCTTCCAATTGCGGGCTCTGCAAACCGGCAGCGCTAACGTCGGGCAACGCGGTAATCTTTCGCACCACCTGCGCTACGAACGAGGCCCGCTGCCCATCGCTCTGGTACTTCGTTCCCTGCAGGTTCAACATGCCGGTCAGAACGCCGTCGGTCTGCATACCCATGTCGGTTTCGAGAACATGGAAGAGGCTCTTGATGGTCAAGCCTGCGCCGATCAACAGCACCAGCGCCATGGCCAACTCGGCTGTCGCCAGAAGACTGCGAAGACCGGAGCGCAGCCCAGGGATTTGCGGAGCGCGGCTGCCTTCTTTGAAGGCCTCGGTTGGATCGCTGCGATAGGCCGCCAGCGCCGGCACCACTCCAAAGACGATGCCGGTCGCTACGGAAATAACCAACGTGAACATCAGGACAGGGCCGTCGATCGTCAGATCTTCGGCGCGCGGCAAAATCGAGACAGCGCAGTGTGCCAGCACCGGCATCGCGCAAAAGGCCAGGATCAGTCCCAACGCACCGCCCAGCAGCGCCAGCGGGGTACTCTCGCACAGCAGCTGCATGGTCAGGCGCAATACGCTTGCACCCAGAGCGCCGCGAATGGCAATCTCCCGGCGCCGCACGATGGCACGCGATGTCAGCAGGCTGGCAACATTGGCGCAGGCAATCAGCAGCACCAGCGCAACCGCGCCCATCAGCAGCTCCAAGGGACGGCGTACTTCACCGACCATCCGCTCCCGTAACGGCTGCACCACCACGCTTTGACCGGCATTGGTTTGCGGATGTTCCTGCTCCAGCTGCCGCGCGATTCCCAACATCTCCCCGCGTGCCTGTTCCACCGTGACGCCGGGTTTCAAGCGCGCATAAGCAGACACGCCAATGTGGTGCGCCCGATGATCTTCGCCCCCAATGTCATTCGTCAATCGGCCCAGAGAAGTGAAGACCTCCATTTGCCGCCAGTAGAGCGGGAAGCGGCCGTTGGCTATCACGCCGACGATGGTGTAGGACTGGTGGTCGAGTTTCAGCTGGCGGCCCAGCACTGTAGGATCGCTGGCGAATTCGCGTTCCCACAGTGTTTGGCTCAAGAGCGCGACCGCGGCACCCTCTGGCTTATCTTCCTCGGCAGTGAAGGTGCGCCCCAGAAGCGGCCCGACTCCCAGTGTCGGAAAGAGCTCGGCGGTCACCTGGCCGGCCAGAATGTGCTGCGGCTCGCCTCTACCCACCAGAGTTGCACCGACGCGGCGGAAGCCTCCCATGCTTGCGAATACCGTGTTCCTCGACTGCCAGTCGGCCAGATTCGCCAGCGAGATGAACATCGTGGGATCCTGCGCTGCGGACTCGCAGAGAAATACCAGGCTTTCGGGATGGGGATAAGGAAGCGGCCGCAGCAGCACGCTGCGCATTACGGAGAAGACCACCGTATTCGCGCCGATGGCCAACGCCAGCGTCAATACAGCAACGGTGGTAAAGCCGGGAGCCTTGCGTAAGGAGCGCAGGCCAAAGCGGAAATCCTCGATGAGATTTTGAATCCACAAAACCTTGCGAGCGTCGCGGCAGTTCTGTTTGGCCAGCTCGAAATTTCCAAAATCACGAAGCGCGGCAAAATGCGCCTCTTCCGCGCTCATGCCGCTTTCCATGTACTCCTGGGTCTTCTCTTCGAGGTGGGATTCGATCTCTTCGTTCAGCTCCTGGTCGAGCTGCCGCCGGCGAAACAACGCCCGCAGGCGCAGCGGGACGGTGTAAAACCAGCGCTCCGGCGGGATGGTGTGGCGGTTGAGCATTGCCGCTGCTCATGCCTCGCGCAGCTTCACCACGCGCGAGATCGCGCTGGAGAGCCGGCCCCAGTTTTCCGCCTCCGTCTCCAGTTGCTTGCGGCCCAGGCGGGTCAGGGAATAAAACTTGGCGCGGCGATTATTTTCGCTCGCCTTCCATTCATAGCTGATCAGGCCGGCTTCCTGCAGCTTGTGCAGCGCGGGATACAGCGAGCCGTCGCTCACGTGCAAAACGTCACCCGACACCTGTTTCAAGCGGCGGCTGATGGCGAATCCGTTTAGCGGCTCCAGGGCCAGGATCTTCAATAACAAAAGGTCAAGTGTGCCTTGTACCAGATCGACGGGCTTGCTCACGAGGTCTCCTCGGTTACCTTGAGAAGAAGATACACTCGCTCACCCGGTTAGGCCAAGGAAAGAATCTGGAGGCTGGCAAGCTCTAGCGAGGAAGATTGGTTCGCCGGATGCCCCACTCATTCGCGCTTGTCGAATGGGTGGGCGTCGTCCGAGAGCTGGTTCTGGTTTGAGTGAGGGGTGGTTTCCTACGAACCCACTCATCCCAAAAGACGGGATGTGGGGGGCACCCCGCTGGCCAACACTGCCGCCAATTCAAAGTACGCTTCAAGATGAGCTTGGCCGATGCTTTCGCCGCCGCGCTGGCCAAAGAAAAGAAGGCGGAACTCGTGACCGGCGACCCGGAATTCAGGCCGCTTCACCAGGAAATCAAAATCCACTGGCTGAAATAATTGACGGGTGCTTCACGCAGAAGGATTCCGTGTAGATACTGGTCTGCGGTCATGGTTAAAAGTGAATTGTAATCGGGTGAGTGGCTGGTGCCCCAGGTTCGCGTCCATCGTTTGGACGCTAACCTGGGTCGGGAAGGTCGTAGCGCACTGACCCCAGGTTAGCCCAAACGAAGGGCGAACCTGGGGCACCAGCCCCATAGACCGCCTCCAAAGTCTGATCAAGTCATTTCTTCGTTGCATCAACTCTTTTACAGTAGGTCTGTTGCATTCTGAGGAACGTCAATGGATCGAATCGAGACACAATCCACTTCGAGAAAAACCGCAACTGCTTCAGACATCGTCCTACGAGAAGGACCGCAAGCGAGACTTCTCTTTCGCCCCGAGATCGTGGACAACACTGGCAGGCCGGAAGCAGCGGTGCGAGGCCGGTTCCTTTACCAGAAAAAAAAGCGTAGTGACCAATGGATCGAGTTCGACCGATTGCCCCTCACCTCAGTCAAGGCCGACGAAGGTTATCAGCTCGAAATCAATTCGAGCGAACTGTACACACTGCTCATCCATCTACGCAAGCTTTATCAGCTCGCGAACGCTTACGGTGTCCCTCAGGGCAGGAAAAGTTTCCTTGAGGTAAGCGGAGCACTTGCCGACCTCTTGGCGCTTGCTGGTCCAGAGCTTCAGGAGTTCTTCACCTCGAATAGCGAAGATGCGATCAGGCTCTTCAGACTGCTGTTGAACTGGATCTATAAGCGACCAAGCATAGAGGTATTCGAAGGGTTGTCAGAGCTGCTGGAACTGAACACGGTTGTGGGTTTGGCGAACCTGAAGGCCTTCCTCAAGGAATGGAAGGCAAACAGTGGCGTGAGCAAGGAAGAGTTCTGGCAAACTCTCTTCGCAAAGAATGCGTTTTTGCTCTCGCAGCTTTTTGCCTATCCAGTGATCCTCATCAAGGACAAGGCCTACCTTGGAGGAAAGGACCTGACGAATACAGGCGGTCAAATCGTTGATTTTCTGTGCAAACTAGAATCCACCGGTGCTGCCGCTATGGTCGAAATCAAGACACCTATAACCTCACTCCTCGGCTCGTCGTATCGGGGCGTTTATCCCATCTCTAATGACTTGGCAGGAGCGATCTCACAAGCCCTCAAATACCGGAGTTCCCTGATGGAGAACATCCAGAATCTTCAGCGAGAAGAGCACGGCGTTATAGCTTCGGAGCCGTATTGCGTAGTCGTTGCGGGCGACTGCGCCGAACTCAATTCGTCAGAAAAGAAGGCCTCTTTTGAGAGGTTTCGCGAACGATTAAGTGGTGTTCGGATATTGACCTTTGATGAGGTTTATAAGCGTATTAAAGGGTTGCTTGAGACCTTTACAGACTCCTCCGGGATCAAGTCCTCAGCAGTCGGCTTGATGGAAGTTGGCCTGGGTCGGGTGCCAGGCGAAGAACCGGCGAATTCGGTATTCGCTTGGAAAATGATGTAGCTATGATTAGATTTATCGCAAATGAGACGCCACATCTTAATTGCGCTGGCCGCTCTGCTCGTGTGCTCCGGGTGCGACACTGACCGCATCAACAAGCTCGAAAAAGAGAACACTGAGCTGAAGGCTGAGGTCGCGAAAAAGAATGCGGCGACAGACTTCAATCTGCAAGAGAAGTGCTCGAACGCCGCAAAGTCCTGGTTTCGGGAAGAACTTCCCGCCTGATAAGAACACGATTTTGCTCGACGTAGACAAACCACTTCAACCGGAAGATGAACAAGTGCTTCATTACGGCGGAGTATCACTCAACGGGTGCAGACAGCAAAGTCGCCGGAATACTCAAGTTCTTCTTGGTATAACGACATCTCCCTATATGGGACGTCTTCGAAAACGAGAGATATGCGAATTTTACCGAGAGCCATACCAATGTTTTCCTACGCTCTAGAAACGTCCATCCGAGGACAGAGTTGACAAGTGCGAAGTTGCCGGGACGAAATGTAAGAGCCTTGATGAGTTCAACAACCTAACGCGTTCGTATATGAGCGACTAAGGGCCTGGGGGCACACCAGGCGACAACTAAAAAGCAGCAAGGCAATATAGACATGCCGTGTGACTTCGTTGCCGTGGTAGAATTTGCCGCGATAAGGGGCAGGTGTCGGATTACACCCGCTCTCAGCACCCCTTTTAGGGTTTTCTCCCGACGAGCTTGCCCGAGTTATAAGGCTTCGGTGACGGCTTTGGCGGGTGCCATCTCGAAATGTACTGTTTTCTGAAAGAATCCCATGTCACGTATACGTCTGCGCCGCAGGTGCATTTAAAGCGGTCTTCTTCGGGGAACTCGTATCGTTCCTCGAGCATTTGCTTGCTCTCTGGAGTCAGTTCGCCTTGATGCTCGTTCTTGCTGACCATTATTCATAGTTTACGCCTGGGGCCTGCCCCAGGTTCGCGTCCTTTTGGACGCTAACCTGGGTTCGGGAAGGTCGTAGCGCACGGACCCAGGTTAGCCCAAACGATGGGCGAACCTGGGGCACCAATCTAACCCGACACCAACCTAACCCGACACCAACCTAACCCGACACCAACCTAACCCGACACCAACCTAACCCGACACCAACCTAACCCGACACCAACCTAACCCGACACCAACCTAACCCGACACCAACCTAACCCGACACCAACCTAACCCGACACCAACCTAACCGACACCATGCGCCGATTCATGGAATCTGCAGATACTGAAGCTTCTGGATCTGACGGCTCTCCCAACGTAAAGGGTCTTTCCTCACCCGGGTCCCGAACGTCGCCGGGTGCCGCTGGTCCCGCTCTGTTCGAGACCCGAGAGTGCGTCACGTAGGGGGCTGACAGCCTGGTGCCCCAGGTTCGCGTCCATCGTTTGGACGCTAACCTGGGTCGGGAAGGTGGTAGCGCACAGACCCCAAGTTAGCCCAAACGAAGGGCGAACCTGGGGCACCAACCTAACCCGACACCGACCTAACCCGACACCAACCTGACCCGACACCAGCCTAACCCGACACCGGCCTAACCTGGGCAGAGGAACACGCGGGGCTGGCCGCCCGTCACTTTGAGCTCGCGATCTCTTCCCGTCCACTCCGATTCAATCTCCACCACACCCATCTCGCGGAAGGCGTAGTGCCGAAAGCTGCTCCACTTCCAATCGCCCGGGTCACGCACCAACCCGCGCTTCACTGGATTGCGGTGCAGATAGCGCAACTTGATCCCGAACTCGCGCACGCTGCGCACGTTGCGGTCATAGTATCGCTTCTGCCAGAAGGGTTCGTCGGGACCCAGGTTAGCGTCCAAACGAAGGACGCGAACCTGGGGCACCGGATCCAAAACAGGGACGCGAACCTGGGGCACCAGCCGCAGACTCTTCGCGCGCTTACTGAAGGACAGCTTGAGATAGTGCATCGCTTCGGCCAGGGTGCCTTGTTCGGGCTCGCTGACCAGCAGATGCACGTGCTCCGGCATGACCACGTAGCCATAGATGCGCATCCGGAAACGCAGTCGCATGGCTTCCAGGCAGAGGGGAAACAGGTCGTAGAACCTGGGGTCGGCAAATTTCGGTTTTCGTTGATAGCAGCTGAAGGTGATGAAGTGCGACTGACCGGATTCGTGGTAGCGCAGCAGACCTTGCGGCATGGATCGACGCTACATCGACCGATGCCGGTCATCAGTGACGCCACGCACGCTCGGCCGTGAGCCCAGGACCCAGGTTAGCGTCCAAACGAAGGACGCGAACCTGGGGCACCGGCACCGGGCGAACGAACCCACCCATCCCAAAAGACGGGATGAGCTGGGGCACCCGGCACCCCGGCGCTGTTAATCCATGTGACGGGCGAACTTCAACATCTCGGGAGGGAATACCGCCGGATTCAGCGTCAGGAGGCCGCTGGGACGAAGTGCCCTCCCTATGGTCGGCTCTTCCGCGATCGTCGAAATTAGACCCTGTGCTCATGGAGCACACGCCACGAAATCAGGTTAGGCACACCACGAAATCCGGTTAGGTGTGAGAAAACCGTTTTCTCTCGTACTTCACTTCCTCAAAGTCGGGCATTCTGAGGGTTTTGTCGTTTGGCGCCTTGGTAACGTCCGTAGAACCGGACCGCCGGTAAGGAAGGCCGTTCGCCACGAGTAGGAATCATGAGAACCATGAACCCAAACTCCGGGTTAAACATCTAAATATCTAGCGGTTACGCAACGAGATGCCACTAATGAGTGCAGGCATCAGGGCAAAGTCCCGAAGCCGTAACTGAGCGATGTTCGCAAGTGCAAGAAAAGGCTAGGTGGCGGGCCTGGTCTATGATAGAATCTGTAAGTTTCTGCATATGCCGGTACGGCGCCGTACCGCTCCCGCCGCAGTGTGCACACTAACCAGCGCCTCGCAGGTGGCGCCAACGGTAGAGGAATTCCGCTTTGGCTCTTGACGATAAGTTTGACGATATCAAAAAACTGATCGATGTGGGCAAGGAGAAAGGTTACCTCACGTACAACGAGGTGAACGATCTCATCCCGCACGATATGCATTCCCCCGAGGACCTCGAGGACTTGCTGACCACCATCGGCACCCAGGGCATTGACGTGCTCGAAGGGCCGAAGGGTGGCGACAAGAAGTTCGAGGACATAGAAGCCGGCGAGGACATGGAGCTCGATCTCTCGCCCGGCACGCTGGAAAAAACTAACGACCCGGTCAGGATGTATCTCCGCGAGATGGGCACGGTTCCGCTGCTCACTCGCGAAGGCGAAGTAGAGATCGCGAAGCGCATCGAGCGCGGCCAGTTGCGCGTGCTGAAGGCGCTGTCGCGTTCGCCGATCGTCATCCGCGAAATCATTGCGGTGGGCGAGGACCTGAAGCGCGGCGTGCGCTCCATCAAAGAGATCGTTCTCTTCGACGAAGAGGAGATCACCGAAGAGGTGGTGCTGAACCGCCTGCAGGAGATGACCGGCCGCATCGACGAGCTGAACAAGCATTACAAGAAGGCGAGTCAGCTGGCCGAGAAGCTGGCCGACATCCCGCAGAAGAAGCGGCCGCGCGATCATCGCCGCTATCGCTGGACGCTGGGACGCGAGCAGATCATGGTCTCGCGTTCGATTCGCAAACTGGGCTTCACCAACAACGAGCGCAAGCGGCTGATCGATCGCGTCAACAAGACGGTCGACAGCATGCGCGGGCTCGACAAGCAGGCCGTCAACTTCGATAAGCGCGCCGACGCGACGCGTTCCGAGGATCAGAAGAAAGAATATCGACGCCAGGCGCGACAGATCCGCAGCGATCTGGAGCGCATGGAGCACGACGCGGGCGCCAGCTTCGCCGAACTGAAGCGCACGCAGCGCGAGATCGTGCAGGGCGATGTCGACGCCGAGTACGCCAAGCGCGAGCTGATCGAAGCTAACCTGCGACTGGTGGTCTCGATTGCCAAGAAGTACACCAATCGCGGACTGCAGTTCCTCGACCTGATTCAGGAAGGCAACATCGGCCTGATGAAGGCGGTGGACAAGTTCGAGTATCGTCGCGGCTACAAATTTTCCACCTACGCGACGTGGTGGATTCGTCAAGCCATCACCCGCGCCATCGCCGACCAGGCGCGCACCATCCGCATTCCGGTGCACATGATCGAGACGATCAACAAGCTGATCCGCACTTCGCGGCAGCTGGTGCAGGAACTGGGACGCGAGCCTACGTCGGAAGAGATCGCCAAGCGCATGGACATTCCGGTGGCCAAGGTGCGCAAGGTGCTCAAGATCGCGCAGGAGCCGATCTCGCTGGAGACGCCGATTGGCGAGGAAGAAGATTCGCATCTCGGCGACTTCATCGAGGACCGCGCGGTGGTCTCGCCGGCCGAAGCGGTGATCAACGTCAACCTCAAGGAGCAGACCGCGCAAGTGCTGCGCACCCTGACTCCGCGCGAGGAGAAGGTGATCAAGATGCGCTTCGGGCTGGAAGACGGCAGCGAACACACGCTCGAAGAGGTGGGCCAGTCGTTCGCGGTAACCCGCGAACGCATCCGCCAAATCGAAGCCAAAGCGCTCCGCAAACTGCGCCATCCCTCGCGCTCCCGCAAGCTGCGCGCGTTCATGGATGGAGTGCACGACTAACAGCAGTTGCCAGTCATCAGTGGCCAGACGGGACGCGACCAGCGTCCCGTTTCTTATTTTGGGTTTGGTGCCCCAGGTTCGCGTCCATCGTTTGGACGCTAACCTGGGCCTTAACGTCGCCCGCGAGCGGTAGAGCGAACCTTCAGGTTCGCGTCCGTCGCGCATAGGGTGGAAGAGCGGGCCTTTAGGCCGCGTCACACGGCCAAGCCAAGAAAGGGGCTTTAGCCCCGGCGGGACGCGACGAGCGTCCCGTTCTTCTTTTTGACCGACGAATGCGACTGATGACCGACGTATCCGACTGAGCGACTCCTACGACGTGAGCGATTCATGCGACCCGAGCTTCGTGTCAGGGCACGACTTCAGTCGTGCCGATCGCTGCTCTTATAAAGATTGTCATCCTGAGCGGAGCGTCCGCGTCTTCTCTTTTCCGCCGCGTCGTTTGCGGCGGGCGGACGCGCAGTCGAAGAGCCTGCCCTGAGCCTGCCGAAGGGATCTGCGGTTCGCGCGCGTCGCACATCGGCTTGAACGGGTAGTGCCGACCTTTAGGTCGGCGTTCCGCGGAACAATTAAGAAATGGGGCTTCAGCCCCGGCGGGGCACGACGAGCGCCCGTTCACGTTTCCAGAACCTTTGCTGCGAACAAATCAGACAAGTTCGCGATTGAGTTCTCGGCCAAAGCTGTGCCAAACTGAAGTGAAGGTGCATCATGGATTGGAGCGGTTGCGATCTGGTAGAGCGAGTTCCCGGCAAGGTTTCCGGGCAACCCGTGATCAAAGGTACGCGCGTCTTTGCGGACCAAATCGTCGAAGAGGCTGCTCTCGGCAGTCCCGTCGAGGAAATCGCCGAGAATTATCCCGCCATTACCGCTGAGCACATCAGGCAATTGCTTGCCTATGCGGACTCTCATCAGCCGCAGCCGCGGTGAGAATACTGCTCGACGAGAATATCCCGCATAAGCTGCGAGCCAGCTTGCCGCAACACGAGGTTGCGACCGTGAGCTTTTGCGGCGGGAGCGGCCTCAAGAATGGTGAGTTGATGAAGGCCGCCGCTGTCGCCGGTTTTGACATGTTCATCACCGGTGACCAGGAACTCGAGTATCAGCAGAACTTGGAAGGTCACGGCCTGGCCGTTCTCGTCTTGTCTGCCCATCACTGACCCATTATCAAGAACCACATTCCAGAGATCGTGACTGCGATCGAGCACGCCGGTCGCGGAACTTTACTGCGAGTGAACTGCGGCACCTTCGCCAGACAAAAAGGCCGACCTCGATGAGATAACCGGGCGCAATCCGGTGAAGCGCGGGTTGGTGCGTGACCTGGGCGATTGGGGGTGGAGCAGTTTTCGGCACTACGCCGGGTGCCCCATTCAAGGCCTTCTTTTGGCCTTGAGTGGGGATTTTCGTTTCTATCACCAGGAATCCCCGCTCAAGCTTAGCCTGAACGGGGCACCGGGCATTACGCCTTCCGCGAGATGGGTGTGGTGGAGATTGAATCGGAGTGGACGGGAAGAGATCGCGAGCTCAAAGTGACGGGCGGCCAGCCCCGCGTGTTCCTCTGCCCGAGTTAGGCTGGTGTCGGGTTAGGTTGGTGTCGGGTTAGGTTGGTGCCCCGTGCGCTACGACCTTCCCGACCCAGGTTAGCGTCCAAACGATGGACGCGAACCTGGGGCACCAAGCACTAGGGTGGCGTATGATATCAGCCGACACAACATTCTGTTCCGATACTCCCAAGAGGACAATCCAATGCCATCCTTCTTAGAGCAGTACAGGATTGCCGATTTCATAGATTGGAAACGCCAAAAGCGCTTAGAACTTAATCCCGACTTCCAGCGAGGAAGCGTATGGAGTCCGCAGGCGCGGATATTCCTCATCGACACAATCCTTAGACGGTTGCCGATTCCTAAGGTATATCTGCGGACGCGAATCAACGTCACGACAAAGCAAACCATTCGAGAGGTAGTGGATGGCCAGCAACGTCTAAGAGCCATTCTTGACTTTGCCGAGAACGGATTCAAGTTGTCGAAGCGTGCCGGCGAGTTTAAGGGAATGAATTACGAGTCGCTAAAGCCTAAATTGCAGGAGAACTTTCTAGGCTATGGCATTGCGGTCGATCAACTTGTTAATGCTTCCGACGACGACGTGTTAGAAGTATTCGCTCGCCTCAATTCATATACTGTCACCCTTAACGCCCCAGAAAAACGTTGGGCAAAGTTTCAAGGCGATTTCAAGTGGGCTGTCCGTGACGCCGCAAAGCGATGGGCAACTCCTCTGTGGGAGAAGTACCACGTCCTTACAACCCGCGAACGGGTGAGGATGTTAGACGATTCCCTGATCGCAGAAATGCTGGGAGTGCTCTTAAACGGGGTGACCGATGGCGGGCAGGAAAAAATAACCAAACTCTACGCGGATTGCGATGAATCGTTCGATACAGCGATATTGGATAAACTCGACACTGTACTAAAATTTATATCGACTAAATTGGCCCCTGACCTTACAGGAACACCCATGGTTCAACCTCCGCACCTCCTAATGTTGTTTAGCGCCGTAGCCTCTATACAAGTGGGAATACCGCGCGGAGAGTTAACTGCCGAGCAAGCCAAGCACCCAAAGTCTCTTCCGAAGGATTTGGACTGCGCGCGCAATAACCTACGTTTTCTTGCGGCGATAATTGACGACGATGGGGAACCGTCTAAGGCGTTCGTAGAATTTTGGAAGGCATCGCGCTCCACTACGCAAAGAATAGCGAGCCGCCGTGTGCGGTTCCCTTTCTATGTTCGTGCTTTGAGCGATACTCCCCTAGAAGACTAGCCGAATGAAGTCGCCATTTAGCACGAGCCTTCACAAGTTCAAGATGGAGACGATATGGCTTCATTCTGAGTTCGTACAGATGTCTGCCAAACCTAATGAGCGCTATGCACAATTGGCTTGTGAAATGGTCATAATCAGACTCCATGACGCGTGGACGAGGTTCTGCCGGGAGGTTGTTGTGCTGTCGGCATTAGGCAACGTAACTACTATCGGTGGAACTGCACTGACACCCGTACCTGGCATAACAGATCGGTCATCGTTCTTCCCGGTTCTACGAAAAAAGTACCCATACCGCTTGAGCTTTGAGCCGAAATGGGGAACTGCTATCCAGTGTATAGATGCCGCTGCAAAGCTATCTCTCAGTAATCGCTCCACCATTGCCGGCGCTATCGGCGCCGTAAACTCTCCGGCAGAAAGCATCCGTAAGGTTCGGAACTACTACGCCCACCGACGCAGGCAAACTGCACAACAGGCGGGCTCAACAGGCCTGTTTCATCGCCCCCTCCACCCGACCGTCTACGACTTAACTGCGTATAGGAGCGGGGGGGCCATGGTGATCGAGTCTTGGATTGCCGGCTTACTTCTGATCGCAACACAGGCTATACAATGACGGCAGATGAATCATTACGCCTAGTGCCCGAGGCCATGCTCATCTCTGACCTGTGGCCGGATACTTTTATCCAGCTCTTAGATATTCCGAAGGCGTGATAATGCGGGTTCCCTTGTACGTGCCGAGAGTCAGCAAATCCTTGTCACCTGCAATCAGCAAATCCGCCTTCGCGAGAGCGGCGCACTCCAGAAACATATCGTCGCCCGGATCACGGCATTCCTTTACTGTGCCTCGAATCTTCACACGGACGCTGCGCGCGAGAATTACTTGCAGCGCCGCTGTTGCTCGAGGTTGTTCCCAGGAGAACTTTTCCGTCAGGACGCGCACAATCTCCGCGTCAATCTCATCGCAGGTGGCGATTACGTCTTCGCTTATAGCTTTTTCGAGCGCCCGCGTCGGCGTGCCGCGATGTTTCGCAAACTGAAGCGCGGAAATCCAGACATTTGTGTCGATAACGACGATCACCCGTTAGACCGCACCCTGCGGCGTGGCTTCTCGGCACGCACTTCTTTAATGAGCCGGGGAACATCGGCCTCGGTGTAGCCCTTCGGATTGCGGCCACCCGCATACTCGCCCAACTCATCCAGTGTCCGCCGCGCCTGCTGCGCGGAATAGGCGCGAAAGGCTTCCCGGAATAGTTCGCTCATCGTGCGGCTGTCCCTCCGAGCCAGCGCCTCAGCCCTTCGTGCAAGTTCAGGCGGGAGGCTGATCGTGTAGACCTTCGATTTCCTTGCCGTAGCAGTAGCCATACCAAAATATTACACTGTAATGGATTCCATTACACTAACGCCCACCCGATTACAATTCCTTTTAGCCATGACCGCAGACCAGTATCTCCACGGAATCCTTCTGCGTGAAGCGGTGGATGCGGGGCCAAACTCACCGCTGCTTAGCGTCCAAACCATGGACGCAAACCCGGGGCGTCAGCAGCGCTATCAAGGACGGGAGCTGGGCCACCCGGCTGTGGTCCACCCGACTACGGTGTTAGTTCGTAGACCGCACCCATGTTGGAAGTTCCGCCGAAGGCGGTTGCGCCGTAGTAATTCCCTGCTCCGTCTGCGGTCAACCCGTAGAGCGGAGTCGCCGCATCCTGTTGAAGTCCGAAGCTGTGCAGCAGGCTCTCGCCCCAATTGCCATGACCGTCCGGAGTCAACTCGAACACGACCCCACAGTTGCATCCCAGATCGCCGCCTTCCGAGGTAGTTCCCAGCAGGTTTCCGGCGGCATCGAGCACCAGGGTCCCGAGCGGCAGTAACCCATTCTCAGCCAGGTCGCCGAAGCTGTTCAACAGTGACTCGCGCCACTCTCCGGTCGCCGACACTCCGGGACTGAGCTGGTACACGGTGCCTGACGCGTATTCTCCACCGTAGTATGTCGTGCCATACAGATTGCCGTGTGCGTCGGCGATCAGTCCACCGTATGGCGATGACGCATCAAGCCCCCCGCGAAACGCATACAAAGTGGCAAAGTGCCAGCTACTAATCGACACTCGGCCCATGCGGAAGACGGTGCCTGATTGATAATGACCGCCGATTTCGGTTACGCCGTAAAGATTTCCGCCCCGGTCCACCAGCAGGCGGCCAAGGCCGCCCACTGCGCCGTCGTCACCGCCGGTGAAGTTGTGCAGAATCGTCTCCGTCCACTGCCCATTGCTCGGCGACAACTGGTAAACCGTGCCCTCATCATTCGCACCACCGTCGGGCGTGGTTCCATAAAGATTGCCCCGGGCGTCGAACACCACCGCGCCGCCTGCACCCCAGCCGTCAGGGCTGTCCTGGAAGTTGTAGATCACCGTCTCCACCCAGCTCCCACCGGACGGGGAGAGCTTGAACACTACTCCGCAACCATCGCCTACACAGAAACCTCCGGTGCCTCCCGCGACCGTCGTTCCGTAGATGTTGCCTTGGGAATCCAGCGTTACTCCCCCGTGCGGATTCTTGCCGGTATCCAAGCAGTCGAAGCTGAAGAGTACCGATTCGTTCCACTGGCCTCCGCCTGCGGGCGTCAACTGAAAGACGGTACCGCAGCCGGAATCGCCGCCGGTGACGGTCGTCCCGTAGAGATTTCCGTGGGCGTCGAAGACCAGGTCAGTGGCTGCGTTGGAGCCGTCGGGACCGCTGAAGCTGTGAATGACGCGCTCGCTGGTGGCAGCCCAGCAGAAGGAGCCAAGACAAGCGCTTAGAAGGACAACTCTGATGAGGGTCGATTGAGAGTGCATCGTGAACTCCTTGCGGCGAGTCCTTGCCTGAGGAGGTGCGGCGAAGGCGATCCTGCCACTATCGACCTGAAACTGTAGCACGATCTTTCACCCTACACGGCAGCGGGAACTACTTCTTCTGCTCCGGCGCGAGGCCTGGTGCCCCAGGTTCGCCCATCGTTTGGGCTAACCTGGGGTCAGTGCGCCAGGACCGTTAACCACCGGACTTTGGCGGAAATCTCTTGAACATATTGTTGATGTCTCCGTCCAGAGACTTGGTGTTCTTCTCCGAATTGCTGCCGAGGTCTTGCGTAGCCAAGCCCCGCCAGAGCAGCTTCTTCGAGCTGGCGTCGAACAGATCGATGGCCAGGTTGGCTACACGCTGATTGGTAGTCGTGGTTGTGGACTCTCCCATTCCTCCGGGACCCCAGCCACCACCCCAGCCCCAGCCGCCCCAACCCCAGCCGCCGCCCCAGCCCCCGCCCATTCCGTCGTACATGGTCTGGAGCTGTTTCTGGTCGTGGACGTTGTCGGTGGCAAAGACCATCACCGAACCGCCCGTCTCAACCAACTGCCATCCTTTGGCCTGCAGCTCTTTGTCGACGGCCTGCTTGATGCGCGAGACGTAGAAAGGATTGGAGGTCTGCACCTTTCCCCACGAGTAGGTTTTGTACTGCGCGAAGTTCACTGAGTGGTCGTAATCCGTTCTTACATTGCCGGCGAAAGCTGCCATCGAACATCCCAGCAGCAAGATCCCAGCCAGCACAAGATTGAATCTGTATCGCATCTGTTGTTGTTCCTTTCTGCCCACGGACTAAGCAACGCAAATTGTATTCCATCGGAAGGGGAATGCCGGCGGGTGGCACAGAGCCTGCCCTGAGCTTGTCGGAAGGGACCTGCTGTCTCGGGAATTTCGAAAATCTCCGCGTCAGGAGGGCATGTGTCAGCGCGGGTGCCCCGGGTCTCGCGACGTTCGAGACCCGGGGTGAGGAAGGACCCTTCCCTTTGGGAGAGCCGTCACATCCAGAAGCTTCAGTTTCTGTACATTCCATGAATCGGCGCAGCCCCGAATATCTCCCAGGTCTCGAACCCCGCGAGACCGGGGCACCCCGCCCTCCGCTACGCTGAATCCGTGATCGGCCCATATTCCACCAACCATGTCCGACCCGTGCGCTGATCAGAACTATCCAATTCAATAACTACTTCGCGATGGCAACTGTCGCACCAGCCGATCAGAAATTGATCTTGTCTGCGCTGTGGGCCAACGATGAACTGGTGTTTACATCCGCTTTTATCGTCAACGAATTTGAACGTTCCTGCCCTCATCTGCTTTTATCTCCTGCGCGTCGTAGTTGGCCCCCGCATAGACCGTAAATACTAAAACCCATTGAAAACAACCGTTATCCAACCACTAGAATTGTCGTATGTTTTGCCAAGCGAAATCTCTACCTTCTCCTTAAAACCACCCCAATCCTTGCTAAGTTCAGACCCATCGGGAGTATTCACCACGCGTGGTCTCCCGTAATCTTCGCTTATTCTGAGAAGGAACTCACCATAGCGTTCAACTCTGAAATTGTATTCAACTCGCTGTAGGCGACCATTGTGGAAAGTGGCTTGTATCTTCTCTGTACTGGTTCCTAAGAATTCGCAATCTATATAATCGCTGGTGGTTACAGAACGGTTTTTACAGCCAGTAAGTCGTGGCAATCCTAACGCGGCAGCATGAACTCCCGCGTCGTGCGGCCGAAACTCCCCAGCCCAGAACCCTAATACTGTTGGTCCTTGGTACTACATCTGCTGAGTAAAACCTAACGCGGAGGTCAGTAATACAAAAAGTGTCAAACGAACATTCATGATTGCGGGGCGCCCCGGGTCTCGCCGGGTTTCGAGACCCAGGAGTGCAAGGTCTGTCACAGGGCTAGTGTGCCTGTGATCACTGCGTCGCGCAACCACTACTTCTACGCTGCTGGTATGGCCTTCGGGTCTGGAACGCTGGCATGGCGGAGACGATCTGCACTTCATCACCTTCAGCTGCTATCATCGGCAGCCGCTGCTGGGCAGCGCCGAGCGACGCGATTTGTTCCTGCGGGTGCTGGAACAGGTTGCGACAACGCTATGGAGTTTGGGAGGAAGAGAGCTCTTTAATTGTTCCGTCTGGGCGCGAAGCGATCGGAGAAAGCCAGGGATCTTCTCCCAAGACACCCGTAAGCATTGCACTCTCTCCGCCGAACATGTGTCAGTGACGTGCGGCGCAGAGCCCGGTGATAATGAAGAACCCAAATGACTTCAAGCCAAAGCCCCACCCAAGTCGAACAACCTGAGTGGGGCTCTAACAAGCTGCTCATCCGCTACTGGCTACTGGCTTCTGACAGCTTCTGACTACTGGCAACTGGCAACTGCTTTACGGCGAGTACTGCCAGATCATGCCCGTGTTCCTCTGCAGCGTTCCGAAGCCGCAGGTGGTCGTCGTGCCGTAGAGCTTGCCGTTTGCGTCCGACGCTATGTTCCAGAAAATGTCGGCGTCACCGGTAACCAGAACTTCGCCGGATGAAACATTAGCGATTTGGCCGCAGTACAACTCAACCCAGTCATTACAGTTTCCGGCATTACAGAAGAATAAGACGCCCCCTTCGGCAGCGTAGAGATTGCCCGCTCCATCCATCGTCAAACCATGGACAACGTTCGAGGAGATCTCCCACCCGTTCATCAGGCAAGCCCGTTCATCCAGGCCACCGTTGTAGATCACGTTAAAGCTCCAGCCGCCCGCCGACGGTGACATCTTGAAAACCAGACCGTACTCGATAAAATCGCCGAGGTAGTCGCAACCGCCCGGAGCCTGATAACAAATACTGAAGCCATACAGATTGCCTTGGCTATCTTGAATCAGGCCGGCAGGCGAGTAGCCGTCCCCATTGTCCGTGAACTTATAGAGAACGTTTTCCGTCCAGCCGCCGCCTGACGGCACCAATTGAAAAACTATGCCGCACTGAAGATAGCCGTCCACGCAGTTATCGTAGCCACCACCTGCTGCTGTTCCGTACAGATTTCCGTCATGGCCTAGCAACAAGCTGTTAGGTGAACTGCCATTGCTTCCCCCGGTGAAGCTGTAGAGGATCTTCTCCGTCCAGCTTCCCTGCGAGGGCGTTAGCTCGAAGACACCGCCCTGCCCGTAGGCCCCGCCTGAGATGCCATACAAGTTGCCGGCGGAGTCAAAGGCTTTGATGGCGCCCGTATCCGCCTCACTTGTAAATTGGTAAATCGTCGTCTCGTTCCAACTGCACAGCGCGTTGGCGCAGGCAGTTGGCGGGGGCGTCGCCTTGTAGATCAACCCGTAACCAGATCCGCCGCTTGCCGACCCGTAAAGCGCACCTTCTGGGCCGACGATGACGCCGTTCGGGCTGCTTCCATTGCTTCCTCCCATGAAGCTATACAGCGAGATGACAAACCAATGGCCGGCTCTTTGTGCCAAGTCATACAGCAGTCCCGCGCCATAGCTGCCGCCGTTAGGAAACGTACCGTAGACCTTCCCGGCTTGGTCGATTGCCAGTCCCGAGGGCCCAGCCTTAGCGCTGAAATCATGCAGGTCATGAAAGCCGGGTTGGGGACCCGGACAAGCATAATCACTGTAGCTGCTGGTGGTGGTGGTGGTCGTGGTCGCGTTGCCCAGAATGGTGAACGCCTCCGAAGGGATCGACCCGACCGAATTCTCCGACGCCAGCGATGGACATCCCGTTCCCGTGCATCCCACCCCGGAATTCTCGTCCCAGTAAACCGGATCGCCGCTGGGAACGCTGGCGTTCTGCAGATTCACCCAGTAGGTTCCCGCATTCAGCGTGGGACCATTGAACGAACGTCGTCTCGCTGCAGACGTTGTAGCCGTACTGGTTGCTGGTGCAGCTTCCCTGCGTGAAGTTCACCGTCTGATCGAAGTAGCTGGTGCCGCTATTCTCGCCCGAGGTAATGGACACCTCGACCGAGGTCAGCGTGTCGCCGGAAAACAGCCACGCGCCAAAACTCATGCCGGTGATGAGCGTCTGGTCGTTTGCGACCGTGAAGCTGTCGCTGACGATGAAGCCGAAGTTAATGGTCCAGGCGTCGGTGTTGCCGTTGATCGGCCCGTTGTCGTAGATGTCGCCAGGGTCCAGCGGACCGCGATGTTTTGTGGCCCGTGCAAATACCTGAGACTTCGGCGGCGACACTCGCCTGGCCGGATGGGCCAGCCGCGACGCGTACTGCGGCATCTTCGCCGCTTGTACTGCGGTAGGAGGAACCGAATTCTGCGCGAAAGCCGGAATCGCGGCAGCCGCGACTATAAAAATCACGATTGCTACCAGGAAGATTGTGCGGAAGAGTGAAGTTGGAGATTGCTCTCGTCTGTGCATCGGCTTGTCCTCCTCGCCATGCGGTCCTTGTAGTCGGAGAAAATGAGCGCGCTCAGAAGCAACCGGAATGGAGGTCGAGGGGAGTTGTCAGGGCCCCCGTCTCGCCGGGTAGGAACCGTAGTAGGAAGAGCCGGCGACACCCTCGTTTTCAGCGGCGGTGCCTCGGGAACCAATCCGCGTCCGCCAACCTAACTGCACTCGAGAGGTCCGTAACCCGGGTTCACGCGGAAATGGGCACTACGAGCGAACCTCTCCCATTTCCCTGTGCGGGTTTCTTCCCGATTATTTCGGACTCTGCCCGCAGCCAATCCTCGCGGTCGTAGCCGTGTTCACAGCCTCGTTCCTGATAAAGGCGATAGGCACGTGCCCGAACTAACTCCGGAAAATCATCTTCCCAATACTCGAATTCGCGCCTTGACTCCACCGGTCGTTCCGCCTCCTCCTGAGACCGCAATTGGATTCGGCGGATCTTGCCGGAGATTGTCTTGGGCAACTCTGCGAATTCGATCCGGCGGATCCGTTGGTAAGACCCCAGGCGCTTGCGGACAAACACAAAGATCTCGTGTGCCATCGATGGTGACGGATCCACGCCCGGCTTCAAGGCGACGTACGCCTTGGGAACCTTCCAGCGAATGGCGTCTGGCGAAGGCACCACGGCAGCTTCCGCGATCGCGGGATGCTCGATGAGCACGCTCTCCAGATGGAATGGGCTGATGCGATAGTCGGAAGATTTGAACAGGTCATCATCCCGCCCAACGTAAGTGTAGTATCCCTCGGCGTCGCGGCTGGCGATGTCAGCGGTGTGATAGTAGCCGCCCGTCATGACACTGGCCGTAAGCTCCGGATCGTCGACATAGCCGGCCATCAAACTGATGGGCGCCGGATTCATGCGGACACAAATTTCACCATCGGCAGACTGGTTGCCATCGGCATCCAGCAAAGCAATCTCATGTCCCGGAGAAGCAACACCCGCGGCGCCAGGCTTCACCGCTTGCCCGGGGAAGTTGCCGATCACCAGTACGGTCTCGGTCTGTCCGAAGCCGTCACGAATGGTCAAGCCCCATGCTTTGCGGACTTTCTCAATGATTTCCGGATTGAGTGGCTCTCCCGCGCCTACCAACTCACTGCATTGGACGGGAAATGCGGCCAGGTCCTCGAGCACCAGCAGACGCCATACCGTTGGCGGCGCGCACAGCGTCGTGACCCCGTAGCGGCAAATCGCTTCGAGGGTCTTCCTGGCCTCGAATCGTGCATAGGTGTGCACGAAAACCGTTGCGCCTGCATTCCACGGTGCAAAGAAATTGCTCCATGCGTGCTTACCCCAACCTGGAGAGCTGATATTGAGGTGCAGGTCGTCGGGGCGTAACCCAATCCAATACATCGTTGCCAGGTGACCGACGGGATAGCTCTGATGAGTGTGTAGTACCAGTTTTGGCTTGGCGGTTGTGCCCGAGGTGAAGTACAGCAGCATGGGATCGGTCGCCTTCGTCGCTCCGTCGGAGACGAACGTTTCCTTTTCCCCGTATGCTTCCGTGTATGAGATCCAACCGCTGACGGGCTGGTCGACGACGATGCGCGAATAGTCGCCCGGCAACTCTGCGAACCTGCCGGTGAAGACCGCATTGGTGATCACGTGGCGTGCCTGGCCTCGGGTGAGGCGGTCCTTCAGATCGCCTGGGGTAAGCAAAGTCGCTGCGGGAATCGTCACCGCTCCCAACTTCATGGCCGCCAGCATGACTTCCCACATCGCAACCACATTGGGCAGCATGACAATGATGCGGTCGCCCCGATGAACACCGTGTCTGCGAAGAAAATTCGCTACCTGGTTCGATCGACGTGAAATTTGGTCGTAGCTGAGTTTCCACTCCCCACCATCTTCATCCACAATCCACAAGGCCAGCTTCTGGTTACCGCGAGCGTAGCCGTCGAAATAATCCAGCGCCCAATTGAACTGTGTAAGCTGCGGCCAGCGGAAATTCTGGTAAACAAATTCGTAGTCGGTGCGATGTTGCAGCAGAAAGTTGCGTGCACTCAGAAAGGCACTCAGGTCTGGATTCGATGGGGATGGATTCATTGCAAGCTCCCCTTTCCAAGGCTTCCCTTAGGTTGACGGTAGAGGCCAGAGTCCATTCCTCAGCACCGCTAAGCCGGGGAAAATAGAACAGCTCTCCCTTCTGTTTTGTTCTCTAGAGTCGCCTTATCGGTCACTCCGCCGTAAGGTCGGCCTGCAGGGAGAAGTGCAGGTCGGGACGAAGGAGCCTGGAGGATTTCCAGTAGCCAGCCTTGAGACAGATGCTCTTGCATCCACTTCGAGAAATCCTGTGGAAGCTATTGGCCCAGTGTCAGGCGTTAACGCGTCGCTGTCAGTGACGGCGGTCACGCGCAAATTGGCCACGAACCTGCCCGAATGTGATCCCGGCTCTGCCCTGGCAACGCCGTTCGAGCTTATTCCTCGTGCTCCAGGATGAAAGGCAGATTGGTTCGGAACGATTGCCGGGTGCGCTTGTCGGTCTTAACTTCAATGGAGAAATTAATGATTCCGTTGTCGAAGGAGTCGACCTCGACGTTGTCGTAGCTTTGGGGGCCGTCCGGGCGGAAGATTGTAATTTTGGGCACGTTAATCTCCTGTATGGGATAAACCAGCCTCGCGAATAGTGCCACATTGCGACGGCTGCTTCAACGCCCTCTGTTGGGCAATCTAGAAATCTGTCTGTCCCCTAGCAGCCCTTGGCGAAAGTCCGGGTTTGAAGGGGCACGGCTTCAGCCGTGGCGAAAGTCCGAGTTTGAAGGGGCACGGCTTCAGCCGTGCCGTAAAGCTCGCAATATCAACGGGGCTTTAGCCCCTGAGGGACCGATTTCACAAAATCTCGACTTTCACCCGGGCTGCTAGCCCATCGTCCACGTCCAGGCAGTGATTCGCCAGCCGGCTGTGCTCTTTTGCAGGACCAGCGTCCACATCGAGCCATCCTCCTTCATCGGCTTGCCATTATGCTTAGAAGCGAAGCTCGCGGGAACGACGACATACGCCCGGTCGCCTGTAATATCGACGTGCTTGGGATCGCCGAGAGTGACCGCCCCATCTGTTACTCCATTCTTCTTGGCCCAAGCGGTGTAGTCGTTCATCCACGTCGAGCAACTCTGCCAGGTATGCGGCGGAAAGTCATCGATGATCGCCGTTTGATGGGCGCAGGTCGCCAGCGTCATCTTGCTGTCAGCCTTGTTGAAGCCGTCGACGAACTGGTTGACCGTTTTCATCGCCGCCGCCTGTTCCGGACTGTCTGCCCCAACCGCTACCCCGGCCAACGCCACCACCAAAACAAATGCAATTGTCAGCTTCTTCATCTCATCTTTCTCCTTGCGAAGGATGCACTCCAAATACAACGGCACACGCCAGGCGCCGGCCGCTTGCGCCACGCGGTCTCAATCGCCCTTCTGTCGCAGCCTCAGTTTTCGACATGGCGTATTCTAGTCTCCCGAAACAACCACTTACACCGTAAGGTGCAATTAATTTGACTCTTGCCTAACTCAGTTCCATAGTTCAAAGCCGCGGGCGTGCCGCCGCACTGAGAGAGCTCAACATGCATCGATGCATCAACTCACTTGTCCTGGCAATGTTTTGTACTTTGACGATTTGCCTTGCGCGGCCGTCACAGGCCCAGACTTTCAGCGTGCTCCACTACTTCACCGACGGCAATGACGGAGGCAATTCGATGGCGGGCGTGACCGTCGGAGGGGCAGGAACGCTCTACGGCACAACTTCGGAGGCCCAGGGTCAATCGGGCGTAGCCTTCAGGCTGACCGAGAAAGGTTCGGGTTGGATCCTCAATCCATTGCATGACTTCACCGGGGGCAGCGACGGAGTTAGCCCCGAGTCCGGCCTGGTGATCGGTCCCAATGGCGCTCTCTATGGCACCACCGACATGGGCGGCTTCGGAGTAGGCACCATCTACGAGCTGCGACCGCCGGCCAATGCCTGCAAGACGGCAATCTGCTATTGGAATGAGACCATTCTCCACGCCTTCACCGGGAATCAGAGTGACGGGGGATTTCCGGAATATGGCAATGTAATCTTCGATCAAGCCGGCAACATGTATGGCACAGGCAGTGCCTTTGGTCCCGCTGACTGTGGGGTGGTGTGGAAGCTGGTGCCCTCGGGCGGTGGATGGACGGAGAGCGTGCTCTACTTCTTTACGGGCGGCAACGACGGATGCAGCCCGGCTTCGGGCGTGGTCTTCGACCCGGCCGGTAACCTTTATGGCACCACCTCGGGCGGTCTGTTTGGCGGAACCCAGACGATTTACCAACTGGCGCCCTCCAACGGAGGCTGGACCGAGAACACTCTGGTGGCGCTCAACTCGACTACCGGCACTCACTCCTTCGGCACTTTGATTTCTGACGCCGCCGGCAATTTCTATGGGACGGCCTTCGATGACGGTCCGAGCGGCGGCGGGACAGTGTTTGAGCTTAGCCCGTCAAATGGGGGCTGGAGGTTTTCTCTGGTCTACGCCTTTAGTTCGTGTAACCCGTGGGCTGGCGTAACCCTGGGTCCAGATGGCAACTTGTACGGAGTATGCGACAACGGTGGCGCCAACGCCGAAGGTTGGCTCTTCGAGATGCCGCGGACCTGCAACCAAACCTGCACGCCCGCCGATCTTCATGACTTCAACAGCAGCCAGGGCTCCCATCCGCTAGGCCCAGTCGTCTTCGACGCCAGCGGCAATCTCTATGGCACAACATTCGAAGGCGGTATCGGCGATTGCATCGGGGGCATGAGCGGCTGCGGTTCAGTTTGGGAGCTCACGCCAAACTAAACAGCCGTCTCGTCTCTGGGATGCCGGAATTCCTACCCGCCGTCACTTCCATCGGCCCCCGCAGCAGCGGCTCGGGAGCGCTCTGGCGCGCCATCGTCGGGCAACGCGTTAGACGGTCCCACAACGCCACCCGCGATCAGCGTCGACGTCAGCCGCTGATAGACTTCGTCGACCGATCCCGGCGAATGATTCATGAAGATCGTGTTGGTGTGTGACTTAGCGGCGACTTCCTTCAGCGTGTCGAAATAGTTGGTGATGATGACGAATTTCAGGATCTCGGTGGAGTCGATTCCCTTAAACTTGCCCTTGAAGTCTTCCACCGATTTCGCTAGCCCATCGACAATTGCGGCACGCTGCCCGGCAATGCCCTTGCCCAGCAGAATGTCGCGCTCCATCTGCGCTTCAGCCTCTTTCACCACGATGATCTTGTCCGCCTCACCCTTGGCCTTGGCCGCTTCCTGATCGCGCCGCGCCGCGTTGATGTTGTCCATCGCTTCGCGAACATTGTCCGGCGGCGTGATCCTGGTGACCTGCACCTTTTGCACGCCGCGGCCAAACTGCTCCATCGGCCCGTCCAGCGCCTGCTTGATGAAGTCGGCAATCGCGACCTGGCTGGTGAATACCTCGTCGAAATCCATGCTGGGCACGTGGCCCAGGATCGCATTGGCCACGTACGACTGGATTTGCACTCCCGGGTTGTAGAGCTTGTAGTAGGCGCTGCGGATGTGTTCTTCCGTGTCTTCCATCACGTAGAGCTGGATAGAAACGAAGATGGTAACGAAGACATTGTCCTTGGTCTTGGTCTCCACCTGCGTCTCGAACTGCTGCAGCTGAGTGTTGATTCTCCGCACCGCGTCGATAAGGGGGATTTTGAATTGCAGTCCGCGGCCCGTAACCCGTTGGAAACGCGAATAGCGCTCGATCAGCGCGCGCTCGGTCTGGCTCACGGTAAATAGCGAGCCAAAGAGAATAACGATGACAAAGATTATGACCAGGGCCAGTCCGAAGACAGACAATGCGTCCATTTTTCCTCCCTGCGGTTCGAACTTATCGCCGCGCGAAGGTCCGTGACACGGTCCTTGGCGGCTCATCAGCTCGACTGCGGGCAATGTTTGGAACTGTGGACTGCAGTTTCCGCTCCGCGTCGGCGAGTGTCAATCAAAAAACGGCTATGAAAGCGCGACATCGCTTCAGCCAGCCGCCGTCCCGTGGTGCCAGCGATGTGTGCCCCGCCTACTCGTCATCCTGCTTCAGAAATACGTGGTCGATCATCTGGCGCATAAAGTGGCCGCCGTTGGCGCCGGCGCTGGCTGCCAGGACTTGCAGAAACGCTGCATAGACCTGTCCGCGATCATGCGGCCAGTGCACCACGAACTGATAGTAGGCCAGCACGACGGGCACGCCGATCCATACCAGCAGCAGCCATCGCCAGGGGCGCTCCTTTTTCCAAACGCCCATCAGCATGCTGAATCCCAGCACGCACAGCGAGGTCAGCAACGCGTCATCGACTTTCTGATTGACCCATCCGGAGAACAAGCCAAACGCGATCGCGATCAGGTAGACAAAGAAGCTGGTGTGAGGGATGGCCTTGCTGGGTTTCGCTTCCGGTGATGAAGCCGAAGGACTCGACTTCGCGACCGGCTGTGACGGCTGGACGGGAGACTGCAACACAGTCGAGTCTAGCAGACGAATGTTCGGTGCCCCAGGTCTCGCGGGTTTCGAGACCTGGGATTCTCACGCCTTACGCTGCTCCAGCTTTCGACCCATTCCCAGTATCCACGCTGGCCGCGCCATTGCCCACGCGAATCAGCAGGCAAGTCGAGTTGTCTTCCCCTCCGCCTTCGTTGGCGGCATCGATCAGCGTATCGCAAGCGGCCTGTAAGGACGGCAGGTCCAGCAGAATAGTCCGGATCTCCTCATCCTCCACGTGCCGCATCACGCCATCGGTCGTTAGCAGCAGAATGTCGCCAGCCTGCGCCGGAAATTCGCCAAGATCGGGCAGCGTGCTCTCGTCCGTGCCGAGGGCGCGCGTGATGATGTTCTGCGCCGACGAATGCCGGGCCTGCTCCATGGTGATCATGCCGCGGCGCACTTGCTCCATTACCAGCGAGTGATCTTCCGTCAGCTGCAGCAACTGGCCTTCGCGAAACAGGTAAATCCGGCTGTCACCTACATTGGCAATGCTGAAGACTCCGTTGTCGAAACGCGCCGCCACCAGCGTCGTCCCCATCCCGGAGGTGTTCTTGTTCTCGTCGGCGTAGGCCAGAATGGCATCGTTGGCCTTCTTCACCGCTTCGGCTAGCAGTCGCGCGCCCAGCGGCGCGTCCTGCAGGTAGACACTGTCATCGGCGCTGGGCGAGCGCTCGCGAAAAAATCCCAGCACGCTGTCGACAGCGATATGGCTGGCGACCTCGCCCGCGGCATGGCCGCCCATGCCGTCGCACACTACAAACACACCGAGCCCTTCGTCGTAACCGAAATGATCTTCGTTAGACGGGCGCACCCGACCGACGTCGGTGCGGCCCACCACTTCCAGCGTGAGTGACATTCGGGCAACAGTTTACCCTCTTTGGTAGAAAGCACGCGAGTACGAAAGTGCCAGTGGTCCCCATCCACGACTTATCCAGCACAAAAATGGAACTGTTCCCGCGGCGCAAACCGCCCTGCTGACGGCATCCAACCAGTATGTCTATTTCCCAGCAGGTGATCTGGCTATTCGTGCTCGCCCTGCCGATCGCCAGCGTCTCCTGGACGGTCACTCACGAGGAAGTCCTCCGCGAGCCGCGCGATTTTTGTACCCGCAAGAGTCAGGATTCGCGCCGCCTGGTCTGCCGCAAATTCTTCTACCTGTTTACCTGCGAGTACTGCTTCAGCCACTGGGTCGCAGCCGCATTCCTGCTCATCACGCACTACAAGCTGCTCTATTCCGACTGGCGCGGCTACTTGATATCGCTCTTCGCCCTGGTCTATGTCTCGAACTTCTATATCGGCCTGTTCGGACACGTGAAGCTCGAAGTCCGAAAAGATCGCGCTGAAATCAAAGCCATCGAAGCTGAAGTGGAAACGAAAAAAGCGGCGTAGGAAGCAGTCAGCAATCAGCATTTTGTCGATGAGGCTCAGTAATTAGGATTGTCATCACGACGACGGCTTCAGCCCGAGGAGGGATCTGCTTTGGGCAGCGAAATGTACATCATTGCCAGAGCAGAAGCCGGCGCGCTCTACGCGCGCTTTAGCTAGTAGATAGCTGGTTACTGAGTGCTGACAGCCGATAGCTGACGGCTGACAGCTGCTTCTGTGATCTCCGTCATGGCAGCGCCCATTCCCCGCGACCTATAATCCCGCCATATGGCTGACCATGAAGTCGACCTGCTCGTCATTGGCGCAGGCATCGTAGGACTGGCTACCGCGCTCGAAATCACTCACCGCTTCCCCGACATGCACATCGCCGTCGTCGAAAAGGAAGACCGCGTCGCCGCCCACCAGACCGGCCACAACAGCGGCGTCATTCACTCCGGCCTCTATTACCGCACCGGCTCGTTGAAGGCGCGCAACTGCGTCGCCGGCGCTGCTTCGATGAAGCGCTTCTGCCGCGACCACGGCATTCCCTTCGAGGAATGCGGCAAGCTGGTCGTCGCTACCAATCAGGAAGAAGTTCCGCGCCTCGAGCAACTACACCAGCGCGGCATCGCCAACGCTGTCCCCGGCCTTCGCATGTTGCAACGCGACGAGTTCCGGCAGATCGAACCGCACTGCGAAGGCCTCGCCGCCTTGCAAGTTCCCTCCACCGGCATCGTCGACTACACCGTCGTCGCCCAGAAATATGCCGAGCTAATCCGGCAAGCCGGCGGCGAGATCGTCTTCAACGCCAAAGTCGTCGGCCTGCGCGAAGACGGCAGCACCAACATCGTCGAAACCGTCGCGGGAACCTTCCGCGCGCGCTCCGTCATCAATTGCGCTGGGCTCTACAGCGACACGCTTACCCGCATGGCCGGCGTCAAAACCAATCTCGAGATCATTCCCTTCCGCGGCGAGTACTACGAGATCCGCCCCGAGCGCCGTTACTCTGGTCAGGAACCTGATCTATCCCGTTCCCGACCCGCGATTTCCCTTCCTCGGCGTGCACTTCACCCGCCGCGTTAACGGCAGCGTGGAGGCAGGTCCCAACGCTCTGCTGGCCTTTCGCCGCGAAGGCTACACCGGCACCTCGCCCGATCTCACCGAGGCGATGGAAACGCTGCGCTTCTCCGGCTTCTGGAAAATGGCGAAGAAGTATTGGCGGATGGGCCTGGCCGAGCAGTATCGCTCGTGGGTGAAATCAGCCTTCACCAAGGCGCTACAGAAGATGGTTCCGGAGCTTCAGGAGTCCGATCTCGCCCAGGGCGGCTCGGGAGTGCGCGCGCAGGCGGTCGACACGAATGGCGCTCTGCTCGACGACTTCTATTTCGTCCACAGCGCCCGCATGATCCACGTCTGCAACGTGCCCTCGCCGGCCGCAACCGCCTCGCTGGAAATCGGCAAAGAGATCGTCGAGATGATGGCCCAGCACTTCGCGCTGGAAGCCAGCAAATCCGTGGTTCGTGAGTCGTGAATCGTGGTTCGTGGTCTCTGAATGTGCTTCACGATTCACGATTCACGATTCACGATTCACGATTCACTTCTTCAACACAATTACCAGCACTCTTCCATCCGACTGAATATTCCCGCCGGTCGCCGTCTTCGCTGACTTGATCGGATGCGCCCTCGTCATGTACGACATCGCTTCCACCTGCCCGGCCTGCTGCAAGGTCGCGCCGACGAAGTCGCGTTCGTTATCCACGTCCTGATCGATCTTGTGCGTGATCGCATCCGGTGAGCGCTGATCCGGCTCGATCCCCACATCGTGCGTGCCCGCGCCCGCCCACAGCACCTGATTCTGCGGACCCGCAAACGGCGTCTGCCAGATGCGAAAGTGATTGCGCTGCGTCGCCACCATCACCGCCTCCGCGCGCTCATAACCAAAATCCTGCGGCCGTCCAAACAGATACAGAATGCTCATCGGCACCGCGACGTAAACATTCTTCTCCAGCGTCGCCATCAGCGCGCCTACCACCGCGTCCTTATTAGTCTTATCGGCCGCAATCCAGCCCGCAGCTTTCAGCGCATTGGTCACCTGCTGCTGCGTTCCCACGAGCACAAAGTTCACCAGGTCGCCCTGATTGCCGCCGTTCGCCCGATCAGTCACGCGATACGGCAGCTTCGCATCCAGCTCCGCAAACAGCGGTTGGAAGTCGTACTTGCTCTGGCTCGCCGCCGCGCCGCTCGCCGTCGCCGCGCTCGACGCCGTGCGATCGATGTGAACTTCGTACTGGCCGTCCGGCGTCTGCAGCGAATCGGTGTTGATCGCCAGATACAGCCGCCCCGAGATCGGCGCCAGCACCGTCCCATTCGCGCCAATGAAAAACGGCGTCGCCGCATTGCTATCGCCCACGCGACCCACCAGCGCGCCGCGTCCCGCGCTCGGCACCATCAACGCGCGCAGCGTGTCCGTCCATCCCCGCGCCGCGCCATCCGCCGTTATGCCGGCGTTGTTGCCCATGCTCACCGTGCCTTTGGCGGTGATGTGCAACTTGTCGCCGGCCTGCACGTCCATGCCGGTATCAACCCATTTGCTCCCGCTAACGCTAACATTCAGACTGGTGGTGCTCGAAGTGGCGAATGGAGAGGCGGCGCACGCGGAAATCGCCAGCCCGAAAAACGAAACTACAACCAACGTTAGCGATGGGACAATTCGGAACTTCATCGACGGACTCGACGATACTCAGAAAGTATAACCGCGCAGTGATCCAAAGGTTGTGGGCACTAACGCTGAGTCGTAACGCAGCATGATCCCTTGTTGATGTGTCATCCCGACCGAGCCGCTTCAGCGGCGAGCGGAGGGACCTGCTTTTCGCCCGCGGAGTAAAAAGCCTGGGTGCCCCACCCTTGTCGCCTTCCTTTGGCGATAGGGTGGGCTGGGTGCCCCATTCTGGCCTTCGTTTGGCCAGGGTGGGGCCTTTCGGCACCGATCCTTATTCCAGCCGGTTAATCACCGACGCCACATATCCCGCCCCAAATCCGTTATCGATATTCACCACCGTCACATTCGACGCGCACGAATTCAGCATCCCCAGCAGCGCCGCAATCCCCTTGTATGACGCTCCATACCCCACGCTCGTCGGCACCGCAATCACCGGCACTCCGACCAGTCCGCCCACCACGCTCGGCAGCGCTCCTTCCATCCCGGCACAAACAATAATGACGCGCGCCTTGGTCAACGCATCACGTCGCGCCAGCAGCCGATGAATCCCCGCCACGCCAACGTCGTAAACATGCTGCACCTCGTTGCCCATGACCTGCGCCGTCACCACGGCTTCTTCCGCAACCGGTACATCACTGGTCCCCGCCGACACCACGACAATCTTGCCCTTGCCATAAATCGTCTCGTCGCGCGTCAGCGTGATCGCCCGCGCCAATTCATGCGATTCCGCCTTGCGGAACTTGCGCCGCACCGCGCGCACTTGCTCCGGCGAAACCCGCGTCGCCAAAACATTGCGCCCATGCTCCGCCAATCGCGCAAAGATTGCAGCGAGTTGCTGCGGCGTCTTCCCTGGCCCAAAGATGATCTCCGGCATGCCCGTCCGCAGCGCGCGATGATGATCGACATTCGCGAATCCAAGATCTTCAAACGGCAGATGCCGCAGCCGCTCGACCGCCGCGTCCGGCGAGAGCTTGCCGCGCTTCACCTGTTCGAACAGCTTCTTCAGCGCCGCCGCATCCATAGAACCAGTTTCCAGTTTCGCGTTTCAAGTTTCAAGTTTCAAGTCGCGACTGGTTCGTCCCCTGGGCGCAATAGAAGGTAGTAGGATGAAGAGCTTCGAATTGCGACGTAAAATCCTTGGGTGCCCCATTCTGGCCATCTTTTGGCCAGGGTGGGGCATCGGAGCGGCGACGAACGCTGGGTGCCCCAGGTCTCGCGCTTTTCGAGACCTGGGTGGCGCAACAAACCATGATGGGCAATAGATGAGCACCGCCGACAATACCTCTTGCTCCACGCTCACCCTGGCCATCACCGGCGCCAGCGGTTCCATTCTCCCCAAACATCTGCTCGACGCCCTCGACCGCGACGATCGCGTCGCCACCATCAACCTCATCATCTCCGACAGCGGCCTGCGCGTCATGGCCGAAGAACTCGACATCTCCGGCCGCAACGATGTCGTCTCCAAACTTCTGGGCCGCACGGCCGCGAAGATCCAACTGCAAAACAACGATGACATCGGCGCCAACATCGCCAGCGGCTCTTATCCAACCGACGCCATGATCGTTCTTCCCTGCAGCATGGGCACCCTCGCCCGCATCGCCAACGGCATGGCCATTCATCTCATCGAGCGCGCCGCCGACGTCTGCCTGAAGGAACGCCGCCCGCTGATCCTCTGCGTCCGCGAAACGCCCTTCAACCGAATTCACCTGCGCAACATGACCCTCGCCGCCGAAGCCGGCGCCACCATCTTCCCCGTCATCCCAGCTTTCTATTTCCAGCCCACCTCCACCGACGAGATCGCCCGCGAATTCGTCAACCGCGTCCTCGCCCACATCGGCCTGCCGCAACCCGGCGCCTACCGCTGGAAGATGCAGTAGTCTGACAGGGCTCCTACGCAGTCCAAAGGGGGAACCAAAAGAGTACTCAGTCCTTTGCCTTTCAATAACATAGCCCCGTGACGAGCGTCACCATTCAATGTGAGATTGTCCCGCTAAGCCACGAATTCCGCCCGTTCACTCCATCCCGCTTGGCCCCTTGGGCTTCGGGTTATTACCTTAGTAACAGTGGATCAGTGTCTCCTGGCCCGTGTGGGGACGGGACGCACCATCAATCAACTCTGAGAGGCGTGAATGCACAAACCCGTAAAGTATGTTGAAAAGGCCGTTACGTACGCTGCCAAAGGCGCGTGGGTAGTTTTCGACAAACTGAACAGTATCAACCCCAATCCTTCGTTTACGCCCAAGTGGTCGGACAAGCCGCTGTTGAAGTCGTATCAGAAGTCCAAGCCTCCGCTCGGCTGGCCGCGCGCCACCGATTCGCTCTGCCCCAAGTGCGTGCCCGAAATCCGCCAGCAGATCATCGATGGCAAGCTCCCGGTCGAGGTCCTGATGAACGAGAAGGCCGGCGAGATCAAGGCGCAGATCGTCGAGCGCGACGGCAAAATCATGATGGTGAAGGACTGCCCCACACATGGCCACTTTGAAGACGTGATGGCCATCGATACCGCGTTCTTCAAGCACCTCGAGGAAGTCTTCCCCGGCCGCGACATTCGCGCCCACAACGACGAGAAGCTGCATCACCACGGCTCCAGCACGGTAAAGCATGGCCGCGGTTCGGTGCTGACCATCGACCTGACCAACCGCTGCAACATGATGTGCGATCCCTGCTTCATGGACGCCAACCAGGTTGGCTTCGTCCATGAGCTGACGTGGGACGAGATCAAGACGATGCTCGACAACGCCATCACCATCAAGCCGCGCCGTCAGATGTCGGTTCAGTTCTCCGGCGGCGAGCCCACGCTGTCACCCTACTTCCTCGACGCGGTCGCGTACGCGCGCAAGGTCGGCTACAACAGCGTGCAGGCCGCGACCAACGGTATCGAGTTCGCCAAGAGCTTTGAGTTCGCCAAGCAGGCTGCGGAAGCCGGTCTGCGCTACGCCTATCTCCAGTTCGACGGCATCGGCAATGCCGCCAACTCGCACCGCCTCGTCGGCAATCTCTTCGACGTTAAGTTGCAGGCGATCGAAAACCTGCACAAGGCCGGCGTCGAGATCGTGCCGGTCGTGACCATCGTCAACGACCTCAACAACGAGCAGGTCGGCCGCATCATTCAGTTCGCGCTCGATAATCCCAAGCGCATCTCGTTCCTCTCGTTCCAGCCGGTTTCGTTCACTGGCCGCGATGAAGCTATCACCGACGAGCGCCGTGCCGCTCAGCGCTACACGCTGTCGCACCTGGCGCACGACGTAAAGAATCAGACCGGACTAGGCGAGCCCACTCGCGACTGGTTCCCCATCTCCTTCATGAGCACCTTCTCCGACTGGGCTGACCTGGTGCATGGGCCCGACAAGGATTGGGGTTCGTTGAGCTGCGGCTGCCACCCGAACTGCGGCGTGGGCATGGCCGTCATGATCGACAAGGAAACGAAGGAAGCAGTTCCGGTCACGGCGTTCCTCAACGGCGACACTATCGCGAAGGACATTGCGAAGGTGAACGATGCGGCGCGCGGCAAGTGGATGTCCATCGCCGGCATGACCCTGGCGCTGCTGAAGAACTACGATCCCTTCAAGTCGCCGACCCACTTCAAGTTCACCGATCTGCTGAAGAAGTTTGACAAGACCTTCGGCGCGACCGGCAAAGATTACGGCAAAGTTTCGGGCGACCGTACCGAGACCGACATCGAGAAGCGCCGCCGCGATCGCTGGAACTTCCTCTTCGTCGCCGGCATGTGGTTCCAGGATCTGTTCAACTACGACTTCCGCCGCACCGAACAGTGCATCATCCCCTACGCCACGCAGGAAGGCGAGATCAGCTTCTGCGCCTACAACACCGGCGTGGGCTGGCGCAATATCGTCGAGAAGATGCACATGACGGCCACGCTCACCAAGTGGTACGAAGAGCACGGACGTCACGAGATCTTCGCCGGCGGCAAAAAGGTCGGCCTCGAAACCACCGCGCACACGCTGAACCTGGTGGACGAGCACGTACAGGCGAAAGCCAACGACACGCTCGACAAGCTGGGCATCGCCAAGAACGCGCGTCAGGAGAAGTTTGCCGCTCGCGACGCCAAGGTGAAGGCCGAAGCCGAGAAAGCGCGCATGATGGCGCTCTACAAGGAGCACGTGCTGGGCGAGAAGCCCGTGCCGCAGGACGGCTTCGTCACCATCGACAGCATTGGCGGCATCAAGCCGGCCAAGCCAGCAGTCGAGGAGCGCGAAGCGGTCTACGGCGACTAGGTTGATCTGGCCTTCAGGCCAGCGTCCAGCGAATAGAAATAGAATCAAGCGGTCTTCAGTCCGCTCCCCGACCCGGCCGCGCAAGCGGCCGGTTTCCTTACTTTACGTATTTCGTCTTACTACTGCTATAATGTAAGACATGAAGGATCTCAGTGCTACATTTACCTCAAAGGGCCAACTCGTCATCCCAGCTGATCTACGCCGCAAGCACAAGATTAAAGCCGGGACGAAGGTTAGTTTCTGGAGGACGAATTCGGCCGCATCGTGCTGCAGCCTATAACAGAAGAATATATCGAGCGCCTGCGAGGCTGTCTCGCGAAGTGGCCCGGATCTATTTAGCCACGTGGGAGAAGGAGCATCGAGCCGAAGGTAAGCGCGAGAAATGGTAACTTACATCTTCGATGCCAGTGCAGTGGTGGCATACGTTCTCGATAAACCGGGGGCCTCTAAGGTTGAGAAGCTGCTCAACCAGGCAATGCACCAACGATGCGAGATTCTGATGTCCGCAGTTAATTGCGGCGAAGCGTACGGGGTTGCGCTTCGCGAATATGGCCCTGATCGTGCACGCAGTGTGTTCGGCGCCATCCACCGGCTGCCGATCCGCTTCATCGAGGCGACCCTTCAGCGTTGCTGTCATGCCGCCGAAATCAAGACCACATACAAGCTCTACTACGCGGACAGTTTTGCAGCGGCACTCGCACTCGAAAACAAAGCCACACTAGTTACCAGCGACTCCGATTTTCGCCGCCTCGGCCACAACTTTCCTGTGTTGTGGCTGAAATCGTAAGGCTGGAACTAATCTCTCTCCCTGCCCTAAAGTTCCCTATCCTTCTGCCGATGTACTCAGTGATCACAAGATGGCCTCCTGAGTGAACCATTCGTGCTGCTATCCCAGCCGGGTTTCGTGCTCCTGGCTGGGTTTTTTTGTCTGCATCGCCTCTCCACCTTACGCGATACGATAGGAGCTATGCAGTCCGGCGCCCACTTCGTCTCCACTGACGATCTCGAGAAGTTGCTGGCGCACCTGCGACAATCTTCGCCCGATCCCTCCCGCGGCATCTTCGGTCCCGATTCCGTCGGCTGGAAGGTCAATCGCGAGTCAGCTCTCTTCCTGGCCGCGACACGCGCTGCTTTGTTGCAACTTGCCCATCCCTGGGTCGCCGCCGCCATCGCGCAGCACTCCAAAACCTTCCATGATCCTATCGCCCGTTTTCACCAGACCTTCCGCATGATGTTCACTATGTCCTTTGGCTCGCTGGAGCAAGCCTTCGCCGCCGCGCGCCAGTTGCATCGCAGACATCAGGGCATCAGTGGAACATTGTCTGAAACCGCGGGCCGCTTCGCCCATGGCACGTCTTACGAAGCCAACGAAGTCGCCGCCCTTCTCTGGGTATACGCCACCTTGATCGACAGCTCTGTACTTGCCTACGAGCTCGTGTTGCCGCCCCTGACTCAGCTTGAGCGCGAGCAGTACTATAGCGAAAGCCTGCAAACTGCGGCCCTCTTCGGCATTCCTCGGGAATGCTGGCCACAGGATTGGGCCGGCTTCGATCGCTACATGAAGTCCTCGTTGCAATCCGACATGCTGGGCGTCACTGCTGCTACCCGCCAGATGGGACACAGGCTTCAAGACGGCGCCGGGCTCGCACTGCAACCGCCGTTCTGGTATCGCGCGTTGACGATCGAATTGCTGCCTCCGCGTCTTCGACAAGAGTTTCAGCTTCCTTTCGGGGAACGGGAACGGCGATCTGCCGGTCGTGGGCTGCGTTGGATTCGACGCATTCATCCCTACCTTCCGGCGGCCATGCGATTTGTGGGTCCCTACAACGAAGCGATATCCCGCATGAATGGAAAACAGCCTGGCATCGCGACCCGCCTCGCCAACAGAATATGGATCGGCCAAACCGAGCTGTTCGGCACCCGCCCGACTAAAGACTCCGTCCCTGCGCCCGCGCCCGCGTCTCGCCAAAACTCTACCGAGTTGTAGCCGCGAGCCCGCTTTAGCGCAGCCCGTTCTCGACAGATAGCAGTTCGGCGTTAGCAGCTCGGAAAACCGCTTGCGGGCGATATACCTTTCCGCTCGATTCGGTGTAGCATGTATCCCAACATGTCCCTGTTTGTGGGGTAACTATCGCCGTCAAAGGAGCTGCCTTCGTGAACGTTCTCCTGCTTTCCATGCCCGACTCGTTCGAGCACATGCCGACCGTCGCGGTGCGGATGCCCAATGGAGCTCTGTGCTCGCTGGCAGGGAATCTCGATTCGCATCACCAGGTCGCAGTCGCCGACCTGATTCTGGTTCAACACAAAGTTCGCGAAACGGTCGAGCAGTTGGTGCGTCAGCACAACCCCGACATTGTGGGACTGTCGGTTATGACCTTTCAGCGCAAGACTGCACTGCAGATCGTCGCGCTGATTCGCTCCCTCTGCCCGCAAGTGCGCATTGTGGTTGGCGGCTACGATCCCAGCCTGGCGCCCAATGCCTACATGAAGGACAGTGACGGAATCGATTACATCGTGCGTGGTGAGGGCGAAGTCACTTTTCGTGAGTTGCTGCGAGCCATTGAGAACGGCAGCGGCTTTCGAAAAGATTCTCGGCCTCTCTTATCGAGCAGAAGACGGCTGGCACGACAATCCCTCGCGGCCAGTCCACACGCTCGAAGACGACCAGATCCGCCTGCCCAATCGCGACGCTCGCGTCCTGAACGGTTATACGATGATGGGCCGAGTGGTTGACGTCATCGAAACCTCTCGCGGCTGCACCTTCGATTGCGGCTTCTGCTCCATCATTGAGATGCGCGGCCGCAACTTTCACACCTACACCTTCGATCGCGTGCTCGCCGACATTCGCGATGCCCACGATCACGGGGCTCGCGCCATCTTCATCGTCGACGACAACATCAGCCTGAACATCAAACGCTTCGAGGCGCTCTGCCAGGCCATCATCGACGCGGGCTTGAACGATATTGTTTACTCGGTGCAGGCGATGACATCTCCCATCGCGATGCATGGCGAAACTCTGGCGCCGCTGATGCAGAAAGCGGGATTTCGTTACGTCTTCCTTGGTATTGAAAACATTCTCGAGGATGATCTTCAGTTTCTGAAGGCGGCGGCCAAGAATGAATTTCGCGAAAAAGGCCATAAGACAGGCAATGCGACGCTGCGAGCCATCGAACATCTGCACAAAAACAAGATGTACGTCGTCGGCGGATTAATCGTCGGCAATCCCGATGACACCCGCGAGTCGATCCTCACCAATCTGGAATTTGCGCGCCAGTATGTCGATTGGCCCTACATTCAACATCCCACGCCGTACCCGGGCACACCCATGACTAAAGACTTCCGCGCGCGCGATCTCATCAAGATCGAGCGCATGGAGGAATACGACGGCACAACCGCCGTTGTCGCCACGCAACATCTTGAACCCGAGGAGATCGAGTTCGAACGCTGGCGCGCGGAGCGCTGGATGAAGACCCGGCATATGCCCGCCGTGATCTCGCACGATCCGCTGTTCGTGCTGCGCAACTGGTGGAAGATGCTCCACCACACTTTTCGCGGAAGCAGCATTCGCTCCGTCCTCGGCTTGGAGAGCGATCGCAAGGTCTTCGAACGCTATCGCCAGATTCGACGCGCCGAGCGCGCGTACCTATAGGCCAAGCGTCTTGATTGCGCTGACTTGGCTTCTGCTGCCTCACCCTCGCAAAATCCCTGTATAACTTCATCAGGTCACCTTTCATGCTGCCAGCCTCTGATCCTCAGGAAAAAAAAACAGGCCTCGCCTACTGGGCCAACCGCGTCCTGGAGGAATGCGATAAGGCCAGCGCCGGTTTCGCTGCCGATCCGGTCCATGACTTGCGGGTAGCCATTCGACGTTGCCGCTCGATGGCCGATGGTTTTATCTCCGCCGACGCCGATCCGGCCTGGAAGCAAATGAAGCGGCTCGCCAAGCCGCTTTTCAGCAGTCTGGGCGATTTGCGCGATGCGCAAGTGATGCTGGAGTGGGTGGCGAAGCTCTCCCCCCCGATGATCCCGTTGGCGCGAGTTTGTCCGCTGCGCTGGCGCAGAAAGAGACCGAACTCAAAGCTGCGGCGCAGCAGGCACTCGCCGGCTTTGATCGCAAGCAATGGGCGTCTCTCAATGCTCATCTGGCAAAACGTGTCGACCGAATTCCAATGGAAGGGTTGGTGTTCCAGCATCTCGCACTGGAGCGCTGGATCGAAGCTCGCGAGCTGCATCGTCGCGCGCTCAGGAATCGCAGCGGCGTCGCCTATCACCAGCTGCGAATCGGCATCAAACGCTTGCGCTATACGGTGGAGAACTTTCTCCCGGAGCGGCACACCAGGTGGTCGAAGGATCTACGCGATTTGCAGGACGCCTTGGGAGAAGTTCACGACTTCGACGTCTTGCGCGCCATGATCAGGGCCCATCCCGAACTTCCACCTGACGAACGGCAGCGTTGGTACCAGCGAATCTCTGAAGAGCGGCAGAAGCGGCTTGATTTGTATCGCCGCAAAATGATGGGCGAGCGTTCGCTCTGGGAGGCATGGCGCTCTGAACTGCCTGGCGGCCCGCTGCTCGAACAGGCGGCCATGGAAAAGCTCCGGTCCTGGGCTTGGTCTGTCGATCCGGACCCTGAACATTCAGCCCGGGTCACGCGCTTCGCACTGGAACTCTACGACGCACTTTCCGCGTGCAAGATTTTCGTTGCCAATCCTTTGCAGCGCCGCATTCTGGAAGCGGGCGCTGTTCTGCATGAAATCGGGCGGCGCAAGACGACCAACGGACACGGCGGACATCAAAAGCGTGGCTATAAGGCAGTGTCGAAGTTGACTCCACCATTGGGGTGGAGCGAGGACGACCTGCATTCGGTCGCCATTCTGGTCCGCTACCATCGCGGGGCATTGCCGGTAACGACCAACTCCTCGTTTGTCGGACTAACCGCCAAGAAGCGGAAAGACCTGCTGCCGATCATCGGCGTCCTTCGCCTGGCGAACGCATTCGATGACGAACACGAAGAGAATATTTCTTCGCTCCGAATCGAATCTGACAATGGATCAATGATTGTGTACGCGGAAGGATTGCGGGGGATGAGCCGCCAGGCTGAACGGATTGCGCGAGCGCGATATCTTCTCGAAATGATATCGCGCCATCCGATCACAGTACGCCCGCTGCCGATAGCCGCGGTGTCGGCCGCGCGCAAAACAAAATCACAAAGGCCGACCACCACAGTGTCTTAAAAGGCTCGGCAATCAGACAGCTGAATTCTGTTTCTTTTTCTTGTAGGGGTCGCCCACAAATACAAACGGATACTTGCTGAGGGCCTGAACATCATGAGCGGCGGCATACTGTTCCACTTCCGCCATCAGATTCGCGGCCTCGTCTTTGGGCATGTTTCTTGTGGCTTGCCAGAATTTGTGCGGAAAAAACCAGATGCGTTCGCGTTGATCACTCTCTGTCAGTAGGTCGGCAGTCGATGCCATGATGCTCCTCCCACAATGTAGGACATGGGAAATAGTTAACAGTTCTCTTGGAAGTAGGGCCTTTTGTGAAGCACGCTTGAAGTTCTTATTATGAACCTCGCAGGTGCAGGTTGTAAACATGCCGTTCTCATTTTGTGCTTTACGATGGTTCCCAAAAACGTTTGGGTTGTCTTTTCTTCGACTTGCGTTGACTCATTAGCGTCGCCATATTCCGCAATTTGCGATTTCCTCGCCGCCAGGTTTCCATAATCGCGACTACTGTGATGCGCGGAAATTGCTGCTATCCCACATTGTGGGATAGCAAGGAAATGGATAAATCTGCAGCAAGGTTTTAGTAATCCAGCTCGGCGGGGCGTCCAGTCAAGCGCTCAATGCGCTTGGCGATCGGCGGATGCGTGGAAAATAAATTTGCAAAATTCATGCCGCCCAGGAACGGAGCCACGATAAACAGATGCGCCGTCGACGGCGATGCCTGCAGCGGCAGACGCTTGGAGTAAGCATCGAGCTTGCGCAGCGCATTGGCCAGCGCGTAGGGGTTGCCGGTAACCTGCGCGCCTGTCGCATCAGCCTGGTATTCACGCGAACGCGACACTGCCAGCTGAATCAGAGTGGCAGCAATCGGTGCAAGAATCAGCATCAGCAGCGCTACAAAACCCACCGCCGCGATCGCGGTCATCACGCTCGCCGCCCATGCCGCCAAACAGCGATGCCCAATATCCCATGCGGGCCAGCAACGTGATGGCACCGGCCAATGTGGCCGCAACCGAGCTGATGAGAATGTCACGATTCCTTACATGCCCCAGCTCATGCGCCAAAACCCCTTCCAGCTCCTCGTCGTTCAACAGATTCAAAATGCCTTCCGTCATCGCGACCGAGGCGTGCTGGGGGTTACGTCCGGTGGCGAACGCGTTGGGCGACTCGTCTGGAATCACATACATCTTGGGCATCGGAATGCCCATCTTCTGGGTAAGCCGTTCGACCACCTCGTACGCGCGAGGCAATTGCTCGCGCGTGACCGGCTGCGCTCTGTACATCTTGAGCGCGATCTTGTCGCTCCAGAAGTACGAGACAAAATTCATTACGATCGCCAGACCAAAGGCGAGCACCAAACCGCGCTCGCCGCCAAAAATCTGCCCCATGAACAGCAGGAAAAGAGTCAAAGCGGTGAGCAGCAACGCCGTCTTAAAGGTGTTTCCCATACGTGCTCAGATTTTTCTGATGCCTGTTCAATAGATGATAAATCTGGCCGCCCGTTGCTGAAAATCGCAACTGGGCAGGCCGCGCGTGACTTTCGAACATCAACCAACTTTCGCCAACTTCCGGGTCGAGTTGCTTTGATCTGTGTTGACGGGACTACGCCAACGTCGGTCTGAGAGAGTGCCAACTCGCAGTCATGCGTTGACTTGCCCTAGCGCTAGCCCTAAGATTGCAGGCCAATGGTCGGCCAGAAAATCTCCCATTACGCCATCATGGAAAAGCTCGGCGGCGGTGGCATGGGCGTGGTCTACAAAGCCGAGGACACCCGCCTGCACCGTTTCGTTGCGCTGAAGTTCCTGCCCGACCAGGTGGCCGGCGAACCGCAGGCGCTCGCGCGATTCGAGCGCGAAGCCCAGGCCGCGTCGGCGCTCAATCATCCCAACATCTGCACCATCTACGACATTGGCGAAGACGGCGGCAAAGCTTTTATCGCCATGGAGTACCTGGAAGGTGCGACGCTGAAGCACCACATCCTCGATCGCCCCATGGAGCTGGAAACCATCCTCTCGCTGGGCACTGAGATCGCCGATGCCTTAGACGCAGCGCATGGTAAGGGCATCGTTCATCGTGATATCAAGCCCGCCAACATCTTTATTACGAATCGCGGTCATGCCAAGGTTCTGGATTTCGGTCTCGCCAAGGTAACGGAGTTCCGCTCAGCCACGGTCGGCAGCGCCGCAGCCGCCACCAACACCGTTACCCGAGTCGTCGATGAGCCGCACCTCACCAGTCCGGGCACGACGCTCGGCACCGTCGCCTACATGTCTCCCGAACAGGTACGCGGCAAGGAACTGGACGCACGCACCGACCTGTTCTCTCTCGGCGCGGTCCTGTATGAAATGACGACCGGCGCGTTGCCGTTCCGCGGCGAAACTTCCGGAGTTATCTTCACTGCGATTCTCAACTCTGCGCCGGTTGCTCCCGTGCGATTGAATCCCGAAGCTCCTCCGGAACTTGAGCGCATCATCAACAAGTGTCTGGAGAAGGACCGCGATTTGCGCTATCAGTCTGCAGCCGAGTTGCGCGCGGACCTCAAGCGCCTGGCCCGCGACAGCAGCAGCTCCAAACACGCGTCAGCTGCCGTTGCCGCTGAGTCCGTGCCGGCAAGCGCGTCCTCGATTGCGGCCCAGCCGAGCGCGCCTGCGGTGACGACTCCGGCTCGCAGCCGCGCGGCGCGATACATTTTCGGCGCGGTCGTGCTCATCGCGGCCGGATTCGCCGCATACCGCTTCTGGCCGCGTCAGGTTACCCAGTCGACGCCAGCCAACATCACTAAGATCAGCGAGTGGAATCGGACCATACAAAGCCCGATCCTCTCGCCTGACGGCCGCACCATCGCGTTCACCTCGCCTGTCGATGGCTATGACCAGATGTTTGTCATGTTGACCTCGGGCGGCCAGCCACTTCAGTTGACCAAAGACGAAGGCAACAAGACGCCGCTCGCGTTCTCCGCTGACGGCAACGAAATTCTCTTTGGTCCCAGCCTTGGTGACTACGAGATCTGGTCGATTCCCACGCTCGGAGGCTCTCCCCACCGCGTCGCCAATGGCATTACCGTTACTCCGTGCAGCAACGATCGTTCGTTGTTTGTGGGCACGTTAAAAGGCCAGATTCTCCGCACCGATCCCAGCGGCGCGGCCCCCGAGGTGATAGCCGAGTATTCTTCTTCCGCGGCACGAGTCGGGTCGTTGAACCTGGGAGCGGCATTGTCCGAAACCTATTACGAGTTACTCGCCTCTCCTGATTGCAAGAGTTTGTTTACGCTTGCGACGAGCAGGTTCGGCAACGGTGATTGAGAGGCTGGATGTTGCCACGCGGAAGTTCACCAAAGTAGGAGAAATTGCGCGACGCCCTGGGCGGCGCCTCCTGGGGTCAACCTGGGAAAACCCTGTATATCAGCCGCACAGTCAAGGGGATCACCAACCTTTGGGAGTATTCGTTAGGTGACGGCTCGCTGAAGCAGATCACCTTCGGTCCCGGTCCCGACCGTAATCCCCTTGGCGATCCAGCCGGTAAAGGCGTGTATTTTGTGAACGGCCGCGCCTCCGGTGTGTTGACCGCATATCACACTGGGACCAAGCAGAGCGTCGATATCGTCGGCGAACTCGCTACCCAGCCGCTACTCTCGCACTCCGGACGGCAGTTCGCCTATCTCACGGCTCCGGAACCTGGACGGGTGGAGCTCTGGATTGCCGACATCGACGGCAGCAATGCCAGAAAGATTCAGAGCTCGACATCGCACAGTCGAGACCCTTGGCTGGTCAGCCGATGATTCGCAATTTGTGTTCTCGGAGATAGAAGGCGACAACAGCCGCATATATGCCGTGAAAGCCGATGGTAGCCATTTGCGTCAACTGCTGGCACAGCCGGGACGAGCCGACTTTGCTCTCCTCGTTCGCGGCACTCCGTTCCTGATGTTCACCAGCTATCACGGCCCTGATCCGCAGAAGAGTGTGACTTCGAGGCTTGACCTGAATGATCCGGCAGCTAAGCCCGAAGTCTTGTTTGAAGGTTGTCTTGGCGCGCTTGATCTTTCGCAAGACGGCAACTACGTCGTGGGGCCGGTCCTATGGGGCTCCAGTCCCGGCTTGTATCAGTATTCCTTGCGCGACAAGAAATGCACCGTGCTGAAACCCGGGCTGGCCAGCTACTTCGCGCTTTACGCGCGAGACGGGAAATCGTTTCTGTTTGAAAACACGATCCACGGGCAGACCAGCGTTTTTCGCCAGCCCTTGCACAACGGCGAAGCCGCAGGCGAGCCGCAGCGTGTGCTGACCTTCCCCTTCGCGGTGCGTGAGGATTTCGCGGGTAATGCTTCCAACATCTCGGAGGATCTCTCCGTGATGGTCTACGCCCGTCCCAATGGCCATGAGGATCTCTACCTCTTGAGCAATCACTGAACGTAATGCGGAGCCGCTCAAGATGCTGTCGCAGCCGCTCACCGGTCGCATGATCGGCAACAGCTATTGTTTGACGCTTTCCAGCAGCGCAGCTTCCGCATCCGACGCCGGCTCGGCGCGACCACCGAGATACTTCGCCAGAAAGCCTTCCACTGCTGCATTGAATGCCATATCGTTTTCCGGAACCACGAAGCCGTGACCCTCATCCGGGAAAACGTAATACTCGACCGGTTCACCATTGGCACGCACGGCTGTGACAATCTGGTCACTTTCCGCCTGCTTCACGCGGGGATCGTTCGCACCCTGGCCGATTAACAGCGGCGCCTTGATCTGATCAGCCTTGAACAGCGGCGACTGTGAATCCAGAAACGCTTCGTTGTCGCCCATGCGCTTATGAAACAAAGCGACCATGGTTGACCAGTAGGGAGGAATCGTCGCCAGCAACGTATTCAGGTTCGAAGGGCCGACGATATCCACGCCGCACGAAAACTCTCCGGGCGAAAACGCCAGTCGCAGCAAGCGTCGCATAGCCGCCGTAGCTTCCGCCCATGATGCAGACCCGGTTCGGATCGGCGATGCCCCGCTGCACCGCCCAATTCTTGGCATCGAGCAGGTCGGTATGCATGGCGCCGGCCCACTGCCGGTCGCCCGCATTGATGTACTGCTTGCCATAGCCGGTTGAGCTCCGGAAGTTCGGCTGCAACACGGCGTATCCGCGGTTCGCCAGCCACTGCGCCCACGGATTGTAGCCCCAGACATCGCGATGCCACGGCCCGCCGTGCACCAGAAGCACCATGGGAAGCTGCTCTGGCGTCCATGCCTGCCGGCACGGTGAGATAGCCATAGATGGTCATGCCGTCGCGCGCGACGTACTCGATGGGCTCCATCGTGGATAACTGGTACGCCTCCAGCTCAGGCCGGGCACTGAACAGGAGCTCCGCTTTTTTCGCCGGACGATCGTAGAAAAACCACTGCACCGGTCCGTCATCGCGAGAGTAAGTCACGACCCATTTGCTGTCATCGAGACTTCGCGACAGATTCACAATATCGCCGGGATTCGCAGCTTGCAGCAATTCGAAATCCAGCTTGATGGCAGGGTCCAAAAACTCGTGTGAGACGCGCTGCTTTACGAAGCTAGCCGCTTGCAGCTTGTGACTGCGGGGCTCAGTCTCGATGCCGGAGATGTCGAACTGAGGATCGGCTGCGAGGACCCGCTGTGCACCCGTTTCGACATCAACCTCCAGAAGGCGCGCGGCGTTTGCATTCAGGCTTGTCGCAATCCAAAGTTTTCGATTATCGGGAGTGAAGCCTAGGACGCCGCCGAACGTCTCGTCCGGACCCCACTGAATGAGCTCGCGCCATGGCGAGTTTGCCTCGTCGCGCACGCGGATCACGGTGCTGCCGTCCGCCGTCATGACTTGCGCCACCCGCACCTGAAGGTTGTGGTCGGCGTGCCAACCGGCGACGTCACCGGGATTCTCCGTATCCATTTCCAGCTTGCCCGAGGTCAGGTCGAGACGATAGACGTCAAACAAGCTTTCGTCGCGCTGGTTGGTCTGCACCAGCAGTGTGCCGGGCTGGTCCCACTCGTAGGCGACGATGGACGCCTGCACTTTTTCGAATGGAGTCAGGTTTGTGGTCTGCCTGGTGGCGATATCGGTTTGATAAATTCGCCAGTTCTCGTCCCCATCGGCATCCTGTGCGTACAGGATGTGCAGATTGTCATATTGCCAGGCAAAAATATGAATGCCGCGCTTGGTGTCGGATGTTACGGGACGGTCGTCGTTCCGGCCCAAGGTGCGAACCCACACATTCAGCACGTCGTTCACTGGAGCCAAATACGCAAGTTGCGCGCCGTCGGGAGAGATGATGGGGCTCGACCGCTCGGGATTGCCGAACAAGATCGAGCGCGGGATCAACTTCGTTGCAAGCTGGTGCTGGGGTGTATCGGAAACCGTATGCATAATGATGATTATCGCAGGATACAGGTCGTCACTGGCTTGCGGCTTTCACGCTGGAGCGTACGCTCTATCAAGTAGACGGCAGCTGGTTCTGAAGCAGGCTCCCGACGCCATCGAATCCATCATCCCAGGCTACGCCGTGACGATCAGCAGTGAATCCGGGAGATCGGCTGACGAAGATCACCTCTGCCGCGCACCGGAGGGTTGCGAGTTCAACAACGAGATCGGCGGATTAGCGCATGGCGCGCTGACAACCGTACGCGCGAGCCGATCGATGCACTGCCACCATCCCGAAAACACCTGGCTCTCCTCGTACTGGACGCTCAACGGACGCCATTCGCCGGCCATTGCAGAATCTGTACCGTCCCTCGCACACGAACTAAAAGAGACAGAGGCCGAGACCGCGCGAGTGTCGACTCGCAGTCCCGTGCGCAACGCCTTCAGGGCACTCTCCTTTGCACTCCAAAGAATGGTGACGAGACGATCTCGTTGTTCTGAAGATACCTGGGCGATGCATTTCTGTTCCGTCGCAGTGAAGTAGTCACTGATGAATGCATCGCTGCGCGGCTCGACGAGTTCCAAGTCGCAGCCCACAACTGCACCCGACGGCACAATAGCGCACGCGGCCGCGCCATCTCGATGGCTCAGCGAAATGGAGACGTCGGCCGGTTGATGATCGAGAAAAACCTCTGGCGCGCCGGTTGCAGCCGGCCGGATTTCGATCGTCATGAGGTGCTCGGGGTCAGATGACAGCTCAAGATATGCGGCGATGGCTCGCTTCGCGGTCCAGCGTCCCAGCCGCCAGTCGGCTCGGCGTTTCGGGACCTTCAGTCCTGCCAGAACCAGTTGCTCGCCATCGCTCAACCACTCGTCATCGAGAGGCACGTCGGCGATTAACTGCTCGAGCCAATAAATCTCCATCACGGCGCCTGCAGAGCGACTTCTGCCTCATCCTCTCGCAATGTTGCAGCGTTTGCCGGATCAGCCTTGGCCAGACCCCGCTCGATCGCGTGGATGAGATAGGGCCGGAGCGTTTTTGGCGCAAGGATGTTGTGCAACGCTCCAACTTCCATGGCGCGATGCACGCTATGAATGCGGTCGAACTCGGCCGCCACTTCGCCAAGCTTCTCCGAGTGTGCGAGTTTGAAGAGCTCATCCAATTCCGCCCGCATCCGTCCCTTCTCAGCCGGGTCAGCCAGAGCCAGTGCCTGGTTGAGAGCCTGAACCCGCGGGTCCTTTTGCGCGCGCGCTTCGACCTCAGTTGCGAACACCACCGCCGCCGCCGGCGCTCCTCCAATTACCGACGCATAAGTACCTTCTAACGCAACTACTTCAAGCTGTTCGTTCAAGCTTCGCGAGAAGACAACGTAGGCCCCACCGTGATACCGCGAGATCACGCAAAATACCATCGGCCCTTTGAAGTTGACGACGGCCCGGCCGATCTCCGCGCCATATTCCAATTGCAATCGGCGCATCGACTCGGGCGAGCCGTCGAAGCCTGACAAGTTCGCCAAAATCACCACCGGCCGATTATTGCTCGCCGCGTTGATGGCGCGAGCCACTTTTTTCGACGACTGCGGGAAGAGCGTTCCAGCACTCCATTGGTCGGGGCCGTCAGCGGGCACGAATCCGAAGCGCGGCACCGGCTTGGACTCGATGCCAATCAGGCAGACGGGATAGCCGCCAAGATGAGCGTCCCACACGACTGCCGTCTCTGCCGAACGCATTCCCGACCAGCGCTCCAGATTTCCATGGTCCTGGTCGACGACCGCCCGCATCACCTTGCGAATCTCGAACGACTTCTTGCGGCCGGGATTCGTTTCATTAGAGAAGATATCTCCCACTAAGGCAAAGCCCTCTCCATCACCATCGCGATGCGGCGACAGGCACACGTCGCGATCAACCGGGTCATTGGTCACCGCCCGCCGCGGCGACCGCTCGCCCGACGCGATGTAAGTGTGCTCGTAGTGGCGCATCAGAATGCGGCAGGCTTCATCGATGCCGCGAGCGAAGTACTGCGCCTGGCCGTTGAATCCCATGATGCGGTCATAGCCGCCAATGCCCTGGTTGTCCTCGGCCGACACGCTGCCTGAGTAGTCGAGGGCGCGTTTGCCGGTAAGCACCATCGCTCCCTTGGGCGTCATGATCAGCACACCGCGGGTGTGCATCAGCATCGTGGCTTCAGCATTCCAGTAAGGCTGCGCGCCGACGTTGATGCCATTCACCACCAGGTTCACCTCGCCTCCAGCCTGGGTGAAATCGACCAGACTGCTTTAGCACCCGCGCGATCCAGTCCATATTCTCCACCCCGCTGTCCATGGAGATCTTCGCGCCAGCCGACAAAGTAAACCACTCCACCGGAACTTTTTTGTCACGGGCACGATCCAGGGCGGCAAGAATGCGGCGGCATTCCGGCTCAGACAGTGCGCCCAGGTCCTTACTTGGATCGCCGAGCAGCACCACTCGAGCCATTCCTTCCGGATGTTTCGCAGTGAAGTTGCGGATGATTCCAACAACGATGTTGGCCTTGTTCTCGCCGTACGGGCGATCCACAGGAACCAGGCGACCTTTGTCATCGAGGTCCAGCTCGACAAACTCGCCGGGAGGCAGTTCGGAACGCGTCTCGTCCGGCGCAGGTGTGAGCAGCTTGATGATCTCGTAGGGATACAGCAGACCGCGCTGCCGCATTTTGACAACCTTCTGGTCGTAGGTTGTCAGCGGCCGCATGGGTTGCAGTTTGGCCGCGGGACGGAAGGTCATCAGCAGACCCGCATCGCCAGGAGCTGAGACGCGCATGATGGTATCCCGCAGCTCTCCTGTGCGTGGATTCGGTATGCGTGCCCGCACTACCACCTGCTCCAGACCCAGACCATCCGTTGACGGCGCCAGACGGCGCACAATGTCGTTCACTGCGTCCGGCTTAAGGTTCAAAGTTGGCCACACATAAAGGAATATGCGATTCCAATACAAGCGTTTGTTTGGTGGCCGCTGCGATTGATACTGCCGGATGGCCGCCGTCGCCTCGGCGAACATCCGCTCCAGATGCGGGAACTGCTCAATACGACCAGCTTTATTATGAACAGGCGTCAGATCTCGTACCTCGGCCACGGCAAACAGCCGCTCGTCTTTGGGATTCTCATTCGCCACGACATGCAGCAAATAAACATCCTCAGCCGATGGCAGCCGTTCGATCTTGAAGTTCTTCAGACGCCACATATGCAAGCGTTCAGCCATCATGGGGTGGACGCCGCGTAAGAGTCTTGCTTCCTGGTATCCCGAACCGGCGGGCTCGTAGGTGAAATGCTGCATGCCGCCCAGCCCCGGGTCTCGTCCCGCGCCCGACACTGCCACCACGATGTGCCGCACCGGCCGCGGCAGCCCGGCTTCATTGATGATGGAATGGATCTCCCGCTCCGTCTCCTCCGGACTGTTAATCGGGTCACTGCTCCATGTGAAGAAGTCAAGGACAACTTCTTCTTCGCTTGGAATCCGCGCGACGAAGTGAATCGTCTCCTGCATCACCTTGGCCAACTGAGGATATTGGGCGTGCGATGCCAACACATGAACGTGCTTGCCGTTCTCGTCATATTCCGCGGACACGCAGTGGTAGCCGTTTGCCGATAAAGTTCTGAAGTTTGTCAGCTCATGAACGGAATAGTAATAACGCGACAGCTCGACCTCCAGCATCAGTTGCCGCATTGCAGGCGACGCTGTGGTAAATCGGCCGGCGAGAATGGTAGCCAGCGGCTGCGGACACTCAATCAAAGTGCGCAGTCGTTTCTGGCGGTCGGCAGCGTCCGGATGTGCTTCCAGATAGGCAAGCTGGACGTCCGCCTCGGCGTAGGTCTTTTGCCTCGCTTCCTCGAATAGCGGCTTGTCGAAGCAGCGATAGCGTAGCTCCCGCGCAAGGTCGCTGACGGTTGGAAATACTCCGCGCGTGATCGAGACCATGCGGTCCAACAAGGCCCGCAACGTCTCATCTGGCGGAGACGAGCCGGCTGTTGCCTCCGACAGGCGCCGTTGCAGAACCTCCCGAACAATCGCGGCCTGCTGTTCAACCTGTTGGTGCGACTTATAAATCCAAAGCAGACATTCTTCCAGCTCAGGGGTGCGATCCAGTGAGGTCAGGCCGTAGTGCGCCACCGCTCGCGACAATGCCGCCACGAACTCCTTTGGAACTCCATCGCCGCGGGTGTCGAGCATCCGGAGATAGGAGAAGAGGTAGGCCTCGGTGCTGGGCGCCTCGCCAACAACTTGATCTCGCACCGCGGGATTGCGCCGGAAGAGCGAACAGATATCCACGAAAATATTGAGGATCTTATCTTCGCCGCGGCGCACTTCGTCGGTATCGGCCTGTTTTTCGCGAAACTGCTTCCATTCCGCCAGCAGGTGCAACATACGCACAGGATCGACCTCGAAGCCGAGCATCAGTTGCTGCAGTTCATCGAGATTCCGGCGCCAGCGGTTCGCCTGATCCGGAGCGTCATCCGGCTGCGGCAACGAACCGTTGAAGGTTATACGTTCGGTTGCGGCCAAGGACTTCTTGTCGGCTGCGGGCTCAATTTGAAGCAGCGGAGCACCGCTGCTGACCTGCACGTTGGGAGTCGCCATCACCTGCCGCACTCTGCCGGCAAACGGTGCGGTCACCTGGGTCTCCATCTTCATCGCTTCCAGTACGGCCAGGCGGTCACCAGTCGACACCGTATCTCCTGGCTTGACGGCAATGGACACAACCACCGCTGGAGACGGCGCTCGCACTATGCCGCCGTCGTCGCGGTCGATGCGATGCGAGACGCCTCCGACTTCGATGCGATAACTGGATCCCTGTTCTACTGACACAACGTGAAAACAGCGTCCAAAAACAGTCAGCCAATACTCGAATGGACCTCGCCGCTCAAGGTTCGCATCGAAGCGCGCCTCATCGACATCGAGCCGATAACTGTGCAGGCCGAGCCGATAAACCTTGATCGCATAGGCATGGTCTCGATATCGCAGCTCAACTCTGCGACCCACTTCGCTGCGTACCTGCGGCCTGCCGCGCACCGCCGATTCGTAGAACTGCGTCTGCTCGACTTTACATTCAGCATTACAGGCTTCAATCGCGGCTTGTACGAGCGCGACATCCACATGTCTGCGCGACAAATGTTCACCCTTGGCAGCCAGCCGATCGAGCCAGGCAATGTCCACATCGCTATGTTTGACCTCCTCGCGATCCAGCAATTCCATCAAGAACGCCCGATTGCTGGCGCCGCCGCGAATCACCACAACGCTCTCGCGAAGGACTCGCTGCAGCCGCGCCAGCGCTTCGTTCCGGCTCTGTCCGTAGGCAATGATCTTGGCGATCATCGAATCGAATTCGGACGGAATGTTGTCGCCTTCTTCCACGCCCGTATCGATGCGAACGCCGGGTCCAGTCAACATTCGGAAGCGTTCTATCACGCCAGGCGAAGGAGCGAAGCCGTTGTCCGGATCCTCGGCGTTGAGGCGCACCTCGATGGCGTGGCCCGTAGTCCGCGGCGAATCTCCTTCCAGTCGCCCGCCCTGCGCAATATGGATCTGCAACTTGACCAGATCAATGCCGGTGGTGCACTCGGTCACCGGATGCTCCACCTGGAGCCGGGTGTTCATCTCCATGAAGAGAAAATTCCGGCTGTGCGGTTCGTACAGGAACTCCACCGTACCGGCATTGTGATAACCGGCGGCGCGACTGATGCGGATCGCCGCCTTTCGCAGCCAGTCATCCTGTTCGCGCGTCAGCACCGGCGAAGGCGCTTCTTCCAGGACTTTCTGATGGCGACGTTGGATCGTACAATCACGAACACCTAGGGCCCACGTCGTGTCATGGTGATCGGCGATGATCTGGACCTCGACGTGTCGCGCGCCGGTGACCAGATGCTCCATGAAGACCGTGGGATCGCCGAAGGCTTTGAAGGCCTCAGCGCGAGCGCCGTCGAAGGCCTTCTCCAGTTCCAAAGCCGATTGCACGCGCCGTATCCCGTGCCCACCACCGCCGGCGGTCGCCTTGATGAACAACGGATACCCAAGACGCTCCGCGTGGTGCCAGGCATCGGCGATGGTTTCTACCGGTCCTCCGCTCCACGGTGCGACAGGTGTCTCGGCAGCTTCCGCCAGTAGCTTCGAGGAGATCTTGTCCCCAAGCTGGCGCATGACATCGCCTTCCGGTCCAATAAAAACGATGCCCATATCGCGGCACAAATCGGCGAACTGCGCGTGCTCGGCGACAAAGCCCCACCCCACCCAGGCTGCCTCGGCGCGCGCTTGCGTCAAGGCACGCTCCAGGCGTGCGTAATCGACATAACTGCTTTTCAAATGGTGGGTGTTGGGATCAGCCGTGTGCGGAGGACCCAGCGAAACCGCCTCGTCCGCCTCGCGCACAAACATCGCGTGGCGATCGGGATCGGTAAACAGCGCGATGGTACGCAGCGAGGCACCGTGCTCGTGATTGAACTCGCGTGCCGCATGAATAAATCGCATTGCGGCTTCGCCGCGGTTGACGATAGCCACCCGTTGGAATTTACCTGGCATAACCCACCACCGGAATGCAACCCGTTCAGTTCAGGAGACAACAGCAGGTTCGGCCGCGATCACCGCCTGCATGGCTTTCAGCGACTCGGCATCGAGACCGTTGCCGGTTGCCACTGTGCGATAACCGTTGAGGATCAGGTACCGGTTACCGCTTGAGTCCACCACCTCCGCATCGAAGCTTCCCTGCTCCGGATGAGGAGTAACCAGTGCATACAAGTGGCCCTCAGCCGACTTCGGCGCGCGCAGCCACGAGACCTGCTCGACATGCAACGGCAGGCCCATCCGCTTTTGTGCACCGATCTCCCAAAGACCGGCGGTCTGGAAGCAAAGCTCGATCAGCCGTGGCGACATGAGGGTCGGCCGATCGGGCGGTTGATGATTGACGGGCAGGTTGGCGGCTAGTTCTCCGATCATCCGCTGCCCATCCCACCACGCATGATCCACCACCTGATATGCGGGACCGTGGAAGTAGAGGCGGTAGATCTGCGCAGCAGCGACAATCGCTTCTGCCGTCAGGCTCGGAGTTGCGCCCTTCACAGCTTGCGCCGGCTGTTTGCTGACGCGCACGCGAGCTGTGAAGTGCAATGTCTCCTGCGGCTGCGGATGATTAGGCAAAGTTCGCCGGCCAATCAGGCGGCAATTCGCCACCAGCTTGTCGCCTTGTGGATGGAGAGTCGCCTGGATGATCACCGTACGCGGCTCGTCCTTGTAGAACTTGAACGGAGCCAGGAAATTCACCTCTTCAATGGCTTCGATGTGCCATCCCGGATGCATACACAGCGCCGCTTCCGCGAATGCCTCGATGCCCATCACGCCGGGCAGCACCGGAATGCCATCGATTTGGTGGTCGTAGAGGAAGGGCTGCACCTTGGGATCGAGCGTGGTTTCCATCGTCAGGCCGCTGTAAACGCCCATGCCGGTGATGGTGCCGACCATTGGGCCTTGGCCCAGCTGCTCCCTCGACTTGAGCAAAGCGGCGGTGTCCAATCCGCCCGTGGCATCCCATTCATCGAGCAGCACGCCCAGACGCGTGCCGACCACGATCTCCCCGCGCGTTCCGCCCGTCGTCAGCTCTCGACGAATAAGAGGAATGCCGGCTTCCGGCGGCAGCATGTCGATTCCTGCGAGCTCCATCATCTTCGGAATCGAGCCGCGGGTTGCCATGCCGATACCGCCCCAGGCGGTCCAGTCGATCACGATGCCGCGCGTCTGCGGCCGAGTCGAGCGGAAGCTTGAGGTGTATTTGCACAGCAGATCGTTGGCGGCGCTGTAATCCGTCTGGCCGGCATTGCCGAATCGTCCGGCGACCGAACTGAACGCGACCGTCGCACTCAGAGGCATGTCGCCGATCGCATGCAGCAAGTTGAACCAGCCATCCGACTTCACGTCGAAGACGAGATCGAACTCGCGCTGATCTTTGTCCGGCAGGAAGTGGCTGCGCTCCAGACCCGCAGCGTGCAGCAGAACGTCGATGCGGCCGCTGTTCTTCTTTACCTCCGCAATCGCCTTCGCGACGCCTTCCGCGTCCGCAAGGTTGACGCTGAAGTAGTGAGGCGTTCCGCCGGCCGCTTTCACCGCATTGATTGCACTGAGGGCCGCGTGCGCGCGCTCCAACGCTGCCAGTTCTTTTTCCACCAGCGCAGGAGTGGCTCGCTCACCGCGCGCCTGAATGCGGGCGAACAGATCGCGCTTGAGGTTGTCTTTGTCACTGATGAAGCGTGCGATGTCAGGATTGTTCGCATCGGGCTCAGGAACAAGATCCAGAAGGTAGAAGGTCCCGCCGGAAGCTGCAGCCAGGTCCGCCGTGATAGCCGAGACGATGCTGCCGGCCGCACCGGTAATAACGAAGACGCTGTTGGCGTCCAGTGTGAGACCCGGCTGCCCGTCAGCCGCAAGCTGCTCCTGCAGGCCGATCGTCCAGCGCAATCCATTCTTGTAGCCGATCTCTACCGCTCCGTTGTCGCGCAGCGTCTCCTGGATGAGAAGGCCGGCGATCTCCGAAGGATTAAGCCCTTCCTCAAAATCAACCGCTTTCACCAGGACGTCGGGCCGCTCACGCTTAAACGTCTTAACGAAGCCGGTAACAGCTCCGCCCATCGGAGCGACCGCTCCAGCCTCGTCGTATCCGTGCTGTCCACCTAGACTGGGTGGCCGTAACCAGGAATGTTCCTGCTTGCGAGAGCTGTTCGTAGAGCGTACGCATGGTCGTGTAGAGCGACTTCACGCGGACTTGCAAGGCCTGATGCCACGTTGCGAGGTCCATCCTGCTGAGCGGACCTTCGTTGTCCAGCGCGGGCAGCCAGTAGATGCCTTTCACCGGACCGGCTGCGAGCCAGGTCTTCAGTGAATTCGCCAACTCGTCGGGATTCTGCGCATTCGTCGATGCTCAGAATCTCGACCCCAAGGTTCTTGAGTTGGGCAGCGAGTGCATCGCCTGCTCCGTTCTTGTCGGACATCAGCACAACCCGGCTGCCGGCACTCAGCGTCACGCCAGTCGGCTTGCAGATTGCCAGTGGGGGACGGAGATTCGGAACGGGTACGCGGCGCGGGACTTGATTTGCCGCGTCGAAGCTGGCGAGTGGAGGGCGAACAGCGCTCGCCGGCGCAGCCGCAGCTGTCTTTACTTCTGTTGCAGTGGCAGTGGCTGGCGCCGATCCTGGACGCCGATCCTGTGCGAACTGGATCACGTGCGCCAAGGTCGGGAAGTCGCGCAGCTTCATGTTCTCGTCGCGCGGGATGTTGTAGGCCGCGCGCACCGCGGCAAACATCTCGGCCTGTTTCACGGTGTCGATGCCAAGATCGGCTTCGAGATCAAGATCGAGGTCGAGCATCTCCGACGGATACCCGGTCTTCTCCGCAACGATCTCCAACACCTTTTGCTTAATCGACTCCAGAGAAACCTCGGAAACCGCCGGCGTCACCTCAGCAACGGCTTGCGGAGGAGCAATCTCTTGGGCAGGCGTCGTTGCGGGTTGCTGTACCTTCGGGGAAGGAGTTGTTTGAGCGGGTGCTCCTACTCCGCGCTGCGCGAACTGGATTACATGCGCCAAGGTCGGAAAGTCGCGCAGCTTCATGTTCTCGTCGCGCGGAATGTTGTAGGCCGCGCGCACGGCAGCGAACATCTCCGCCTGTTTGACGGTGTCGATGCCAAGATCGGCTTCCAGGTCGAGGTCCAGATCCAGCATCTCCTGCGGGTAGCCGGTCTTCTCCGCAACGATCTCCAGCACCTTCGCCTTGATCGCGTCTAACGATACGGCTGCAACGGGTGTCGCTGCGACAACTGTTGGCGATGTGACGGCGACTGGCGGTGCTGCAGGTGCAACGCCGACTTCGGCCTTTTTCGCTTCTACTGCGATAGCGGGCGGCGTTGCCTGAGCCGCACTTGGTTGCCGCTCCTGCGCGAACTGGATTACGTGCGCCAGAGTCGGAAAGTCGCGCAGCTTCATGTTCTCGTCGCGTGGGATGTTGTAGGCCGCGCGCACGGCCGCGAACATCTCCGCCTGTTTGACGGTGTCGATGCCCAAGATCAGCTTCGAGATCAAGATCCAGATCCAGCATCTCCGGCGGATAACCCGTCTTCTCCGCCACGATCTCCAGCACCTTCGCCTTGATCGACTCTAGAGATACGGCTGCGACGGGAGGCACCGTTGCAGTGGCAGGCGGCGCTGGCGCTAGCGGAGCTACAGCTACGACATCAGCCTTCTTCTCCTCTGCCGTGACGGCGGATGCTGTCGACACCGCGCCCGGTTGCCGCTGCTGAGCAAACTGAATCACGTGCGCGAGCGTCGGGAAATCGCGCAGCTTCATGTTCTCGTCGCGCGGGATGTTGTAAGCGGCGCGCACGGCGGCAAACATCTCCGCCTGCTTGACGGTATCGATGCCCAGATCGGCTTCAAGATCGAGATCCAGATCCAGCATCTCCGGCGGATAGCCGGTCTTCTCGGCCACGATCTCCAGCACCTTCGCCTTGATCGACTCCAGAGAAACGGCCGGCAGAACAGCTGCAGCTGGCTCGGACGCTTTCGTAACAGGGGCAGCCATTTCGGCCACTGGCGCGGCAACGGCGAACTGCTCTACCTTCGGCGCCGCACCCGCACCGGCCAGGTCGGGTCGATTCTCATATACAAAGCGAATCACATGCGCCAGCGTGGGATAATCCCGCAGCTTGCGGTTTTCATCGCGCGGGATGTTGTACATCTCGCGAATGGCAGCGAAGATCTCGGCTTGCTTGACGGTGTCGACGCCAAGGTCGGCTTCCAGATCCAGATCGAGGTCGAGCATGTCCGCTGGATAACCGGTTTTGTCGACGGCCAGCGCCAGAATCCGTTCCTTGACCGCGTCTGTATTCGCGATCGGAGCAGCCGACTGAACTGCAGGCTTAACCGCTGGCACAGCCTTTGCAACCTCAGGCGTTGCAATCGGCGGAGCTGCCACCGGCTTCGTCTCCGCAACCGCCTTCGCAACCACAGCCGAGGCCGGCTGCGCCGTCACGGTGGCGGCGGCTGGCGCAACGACGGGCTTTGACTCCTGCACAATTGGCGCGACCCGAGCTTGCGGCCCGTTGTCGTGCACACGCAGTGTGCGCTTGACTACTTCAAGTTCCGGCTTCGCATATCCGGCAACCCGGCTCAACCAGCCGCTCCACACCGCCGGGTCGGCTATGCGATAGGCATATCCCAGTTTGTCCGGAGTGCGGTGAACTCCATCCGGCGTCTTGATCCAGCGCAACAACATCATGCTGATCTGCGAGCCAAATCCCGCACCCAGGTGCAGCGCGTACTGCACCGGATAGGCGCCACCCTTCGACAGATTCAACAGACCTAACTCAGGATCGACTTCCTTGAAGTTGGCAACGGGCGGCACCAATCCCGTCTCCAGCGCCTTCACCGCCAAGACATCTTCGATGCCGGTTGCCATGGCGTGGCCGGTCAAACCCTTGGTGTTGGCAACCACGATTTGATCGGCGCCGTCGCCGAAAACGTGACGCAGTGCGTGCACTTCAGCCGAGGCGCTGCCGCCGCGTGCTGGAGTGTAGGTCTCATGCGAAACAAAGACCATCTGCGGCGCTAACTGTTGGCGTTGAATGCCAGCGCACGATTCTGCCTGGCCAACCAGATCCTCCATGACCTGGCCGATATGTTGCACATCCAGCCGAGTTCCGTGGAAAGCGCTGTTGGCCGTGACGGCACTCAACACTTCACAGATAGGCTGGATTCCGCGTTCCCGCGCCGCTTCGGCGCTCTCGACCACCAGGGACGCGGCACCCATGCCCATAATCAGGCCGTGGCGACGGCGATCGAACGGAATGGCAGCTTCTTCCACCACTTCGTCCGTGGCGGCAGCCCCGCTGGCCAGGAAGCCCGCGCCAAACCACTCGACCATGTTGTCGGAGGTAACGTCGTCCGCCGAGATGACAATCACGCGGCGGCAGCGTCCGGCACGAATCCAGTCTTCCGCCAGACTTACCGCTTGCGCCGTGGTCGCACAAGCTGCATTGATCTGCGTGTTGGGACCGCGAGCGCCTATGAGTTCGGCGAACTGCGAGTGCCCCATCGACAAGACTCTGAGCAGGAAGCGCCGGTCGAAGACGAAGGGCTTCTGCTCGATTTCGGCGCGCAACTCGTCGATGCGTCTTGCGACCTCCTGGCCTAGACCGGAATGTCCGTTCGCCGTCTGCGCGCTCCATTTCTCCAGCATGGCCAGCTCTTCACGACGGGCACGGTCGGCCCAATATCCGGAGATGATCTCGGCGAAGGAGTCGTAGCCCGGGAAGGCCGAACCCATGATCACGCCAGTGTCATCGCGCAAAGCGTCGGGCAAGCCCCAGCGCTCGGGAAGCTTGGTTCCCTTAGTCGTGGTCTTGTATCGCATGACCAGTGGAATACCGGCATCGCGCATGGCGTCGATTCCGACCGCAATCGCCAACTGCGTAACCCGATCCAGTGCAGCGACGCGCTCACCGGAGATGCCGAACTCGGCTTCCAGATTGAACTCGCCGCCGCGTCCCGCCAGCTTGATCACATCGCCGACATCGCCGATGCGCTCGAAGACAGCGCCGCCGTTCTCGCTCTTGACCAGCCGAATGATGTTCTTGTCGAGCATGGCGCGGCGGAACTCCGGTGGGATCAGACTGATGAATTGGTCACCGCGCAAAATGCGTTCGACATTGCCGTCGTCGAAGATGTGCTCGGTTCCGGGCAAACCTAGCGCCGCGCCCGTGATGACCACCGGTTCAGTCTTGGCCGCGGGCTTCTGACCTTGATAGATCTCCCAGCCACGATCCAAAACGCCAGCGAAGTAACGGCCCAGATCAGCGTACTTGTCGCCATTCGCGGATGCCGATGGGGCTGCGCTGGCTGTTGTGACTTCGGAAGTGACCGTTGGGATCACGGCCGTTTGAATCGCCGGAGCGGCCGGCTGCACGACGGCAGCCTGCTTCGGAGTAACCACCTGCGGGGCAACAGCGGATACCGGAGCCTGTTTTGCCGGCGCCTCGGGTGAAATTGCGGCAACCCCGCGGCCCAACCCCGCTGCATACAGTCCGCACAGAGCCTGATTGAATGCTGTCATATCGTCGAGCTTGGGATGGTTGGTGAAGAGCGAGAAGACATCCGGATCGCTGCCGAGTACATCTTCGGCAAATCCCTGCAATGCCTTCTTCGGCCCAACCTCGACGAACACGCGCGCACCAGCGTCGTACAGCGTGTGCAGACCCTTGATGAATTGGACGGGCGCGGCCACCTGTTTTCCGAGCAGATCGATCATCTTGGGCGCAACGTCAGAACCGGTGGGGTAGAACTCGCCGTCCACGTTGGCCACAATCGGAATGATCGGGGACTGCAGGTGCAAACGCTCCAGCATCTCCCGCAGCGGCACGCTCGCTCCAGCAACGATTGAGGTATGGAACGCATGGCTGACCGACAACTCCCGGACCTCGTAGCCCGCCTGCAAGAAGATCTGCGAAGCCTGCTGAACCGCCTCGCTGGCGCCTCCGATTACCGACTGGGTGTTGCTGTTGACGTTGGCGATGACGACGTAGCCTTTAACCGTCTTGAGGATTCGCTCGACTTCCCCAATCGGCGCGAATACGGCTGCCATCTTGCCCTTGTCCGTAACCGCAACGCGTGCCATGCCGCGGCCGCGAGCACTTACGGCATCCAGCCCGTCTTCAAACGAAAGCCCGCCGGACGCAACCAGGGCCGCGTATTCGCCCATACTGTGTCCCATGGTCATGTCCGGATAAATGCCATAAGCGGCGAGTAACCGGGTCATGGCGATGTCCGCGGTTAGCACGGCCGGCTGGGTAATCTCAGTCTGCCGTAAACTTTCTTCCGATTCCGCCAGGGCCACCGGATCGGCCTTATCAACAAATACGAATTCGCTGAGCGGCTTGCCCAGCATGGGTGTCATGATGCGATCGGCCTCGGCGAAAGTCTCTTCGACGACCGGTTCCTTCGCGCGAATACCGCGAAGCATGTTCACGTACTGCGAGCCTTGGCCGGTGTATAGGAATGCGGCCTTCGGAGCCGGGCCATGTCCGCGGAAGATTCCCTGGGCGCGCACCGCTTTCCAGAATGCAGGCTGATTTGCTTTAAACGCCTTCAGCGCGACTCCGCACTTGGTCGCCAGCTCGGCTAGCGTCGGCGTAGTCGATGACCAGGCGCTCGGCGGCGCGCAGGTCGGACTCTGCGGGCGGCGCGGGTGCAGGGGCACTGCCTGCCTGAGCAGCCTTGAGCACTGCCGTAAGACGATCGAGCAGAGCGGCCGGCGACTCGGCGCCAATCACCAATGCTCCACGCAGCGGCGTCTTGTTCGTGATCGCAACCGAAGCAAGAGATGCAATCGGAGCTGCGCTCGCCATCGGAACAGCGGGGGCTGTCGCCAGGACCGGAGTAGGAACACTAGCCTGTACCGGTATTGTCTGCGAGGCTGTTGGTGGCATTACCGGAACTGAGATTGATTTCTTGCCATTGCCGTTCAGCCTGCCGGGAATGTACTCCTCCATCACCATATGGAAGTTCGTGCCGCCAAAACCAAAGGCACTGACGCCGGCGCGACGAACCGCATCCGCGCGGAACGTCCCACGGCCGCAGCTCAGTGTTGACGTAGAGCGGCGAGTGCGCGAAGTCAATATCCGGGCTGGGATGCTGGCAGTGCAGGCTGGGCGGCAGGAGTTTATGATGCAGGGCGAAGGTAGCCTTCAGCATTCCCGCTGCGCCCGCGGCGCCCTTGAGATGGCCAATGTTCGATTTGACTGAGCCCAGTGGCACGGAATGGGGTGGGAGATTTGTGGTGTTGAGGATATCGGCCATGCTCTGGGCTTCGACAACATCACCGACACGAGTCGAAGTACCGTGGCCCTCAATCAGTGTCCCGATCCCAGGCTCGATGCCGGCATTTTTCCACGCGCGCTCGACGCAGAACTTCTGTCCGATAGGATTCGGCGCGGTGATTCCCTTGCCTTTGCCGTCGCTCGATCCGCCGATACCGCGCAAAACGGCATAAATTTTGTCCTGGTCGCGCTCGGCATCCGCCAGCCGCTTCATTAAGAAGAGGGCAGTGCCTTCGCCCATCACAAAGCCGTCCGCGCCTTCGGCATAAGGTCTTGTGCCTGTACCAGATAGAGCGCCAATCTTACAGAACTTGACGAAGGTTGGGGCGCCCATGTTGCGGTCCACGCCGCCGGTGACAACCGTGTCGAAATCGTTTTCAATCAGACCCTTCACCGCGGCGCTCATTGCCGCCATCGCCGAGGCACAAGCCGCGTCGCAAACGAAATTCGGACCATGGAAGTTGTAGAGATTCGCGATGCGGCCGGCCATGCAGTTGGCCAGTTCGCCCGGCATGGTGTCTTCCGTGATGGGCGCAAGCCGCTTCGACATACGATCGTGAAATTGCTCCGTGATCTCGCGCTGCAACTCCGCCGGTAAGTGAGCAAAGCCGGCGGTCTCCGCCAACTCATGCGCATATTCAGGGAAGAACACGCGCAGCGAACTCAAGGTAATGTTTCTCCCCGGCCATGGCATTGCCAAGAATCACCGCCGTGCGATCAAGATCCAGCGGCTCGCTTGGGGTATCCGTAATCCTCCAGCGCTTCACGCGTGCAGGCGATCGCCCATTGCTGCGCCACGTCCATGGCATCGGCCACGCGCGGCGGTATGGGAAGATGCCATTTCATCGGCTCCCATGCGTACTCCCGAACCCAGCCACCAATCTTGGAATAGGTCTTGTCCGGCGCGTTGTGATCGGCATCGTAATAGGAGGCCTCATCCCATCGATCTGAAGTGACCTCACTGATGCAGTAGCGGCCGGTCTTCACGTTCTGCCAGAAGGCAGCGGCGTTGGGGGCGTCGGGCAGGATTGCTCCTACCCCAACGATTGCAATGGCTCGATGTGCGGTGTTCTCCATGATGACGTTCCCTCTTCAGGTGGGGCGGGCGTCTGTCCTGGAAGGTCGACAGATCCAACTCCACGGAAAGTTCTTGTTCAGGCTTGGTGCGCACGAGCAGTGCTGCTCTTCAGGTCCGCGAGGCGATTCCTCATAGCTGCGGCCACAGGCTAGACCGCAGACTGGGAGGAGTCCTTTATGCTTCAAACGGCGGAGCAAAATACCGCACTGCTCATGCCCGTTAACTTACGAAGACCCTGGAACTACCGGGCCAGGGCCACTTCTTTCAACTCTTCGGCTGCCGGCTTCTTCACCCGTCCGTACAGCACGTCGGCAACGTAATCCATGTCAGCGACCAAACCCGCTTGCGCGCGATGGATTGCCGTCAATCCCAAAGCTGCTTCGAAAGCAGGAATCTCCGCATCGTTCAGGCCGCCGGCGCCGATGACGTAGCTCAAGCCCTCTTCGGCAACCAGTAAGGCCGCTTCACGTGCAAAGATTCGGCTGATTGCCGCAAGGGCCGTCGCATCGAAGCGATCGTTGGCCTTCTCGTTCAGCCTGCCTTCAGCCGCAAGAGCGGCACGCCGCGCCAGCGTCGCCGCACACTCGGCGTACGCGATCCACTTACCAATGCGGAACAGAATGTGCTGGAAGCGAGTCAGACGGCCGACACGCGCTTTCTCCATTACTTCGGCCAGCGCATGTAGAGCCAAGGCGGCCGTGTCCGCGCCGACATTCGGATGTGCAGCGTGTAGCGCCTCGACCTGCTTGGCGCGGTCGTGATAGTGCTGGCCGCGCGTCTTGAGGTGAAGCTGCCAGCGATCGCGGCTGATGGTCATCTCCATGATCTCGGAGGTGCCTTCGTAGATCCGGGTGATGCGAACATCGCGGCTGATCTTTTCCACCATGTACTCGTGGGTGTAGCCGTAGCCACCGAGCGCCTGAATGCTGGCGTCGGCAGCGGCATGACCCGCTTCGGTGGACATGTACTTCGCGATCGCGCCTTCGGTGTTCAAGCTCCCTTCCGCGCCGGTGTCGATGCGCTCGGCTGTCTCTTCGATATAAGCGCGACCGGCTTCCAAGCGGACGACATGGGGTACGATCAGTTTGTGGGTGTAGCCCTGCTTTTCGGAGAGCGGCGTTCCGCCCTGAATGCGCTTCGTGGAATACGGAATGGCGCGATCCAGTGCGGACCATCCGGCACCGAGTCCGAAAGCCGCGACCATCACCCGGGTGTAGCCGAAGACCATCTGCGCCTGGATCAGGCCCTGGCCTTCGACACCGCCAACCAGCCTATCGGCATCGACGTACACATCGTTTAGCGCCAGCGCGGCGGTATTGCTCAGACGAATGCCGTGCTTGTCTTCGGGCTTGTCGTGAGCAAAGCCTTTGGTGCCTGCGTCGACGATGAACCAGGTGGGCCCGGCGGGCGTGTTCGCCAGGATCGTGTAGTGATCGGCAATGCCGCCGTTCGAGATCCACTGCTTGCTGCCGTTGATCTTGTAGCCGACGATCTTGCCGTCCTTCTCGACCCGGTCGGCTGTGGTCTTCAGCGCGCCCAGATCGCTGCCCGCCTCGGGCTCGGTCGCGCCGTAGGCAAAGAGCACGCCTTCGTCGGCGATCTTGCCCAGCCACTTCTTCTTCTGCTCAGGAGTGGCGCCGAAGGTGATGGGATCGCTGCCCAGGAACGTGGCGAACAACGAGGTCGCGACACCGAGATCGATGCGCGCCATCTGCTCGCAGATGAGGTAGACATCGACGGTGCTGCCACCCATGCCGCCGTACTCTTCCGGAATGAACAGCAGCTGGATGCCGAGCTTGTCCGGATCGCTCATGTGGCGGACAATTTCCACCGGACATTCGTCGCGCTCATCCAGAGCGATCAGCTCTTCGTCGGGCAAGCGCTTCTTGGCGAAATCGCGCAGCGATTTCAGGCTGAGTTGCAGGGTTTTCTTGGTGATCATGGATAAAGCCTTTCGTCGTGAATCTAGAAATCGTTTTCACCACGGAAGCACGGAACTCACGGAATCTTTTCTTCTTGTTGTGTCTTCTTTTTCTATGTGTCTTCTGTTCAGTTCTTTTCCGTGACTTCCGTGCTTCCGTGGTGAACCAGCACTTACGCCGTAACCTGCTTCATTTCGCGAACTTTGTTGGTGAGCTCGGGAATGAACTCGAGCATGTCGGTGACGATGCCAACCTCGGCGACCTGGAAGATTGGCGCCTTGGGATTCTTGTTGATGGCGACGATGAAGGGATTTCCCTTCAGCCCGGCCAGGTGCTGGAAGGAACCGCTGATGCCGCAAGCCAGATAGATCTTCGGCTTGACCGTCTGTCCGGATGAGCCGACTTGCCGCGACTTCGGCAACCACTTGGCATCGACCACCGGACGCGAGCAGCTGACTACGGCTCCGAGCGCTTCTGCCAGCTCCTCGGCGATTGGAATGTTGTCCTTCTCGCCGATGCCGCGGCCGACCGATACCAGCACCGGCTCCTTGGTGATGTCGACATCACCGGCTTCGGGAACAATCGTCGTGAGGTAACGGCGCTTCGCGGTGAGCGCTCCGACTTGCGCAGACTGATCAACTACTTTGCCGGCTGACAGTCGCGCCTTCGATTGGCTTGAATGCGCCCGGACGAACATTGATCACGGCGCCATTCGCGATATTGCAGCGAACGTGACTGCTAACCTGTCCACCAAACTCCTGGCGAATTACCTTGAGGTTCGCGCCTTCGATGCCATCGATTCCGACTACATCGGAGACGAAAGCGGCGTTGAGTTTGATCGAGAGTCCCGGCCCGAGATCGAGTCCGAAGTGAGTGTGGGGAACAAGCACGATGCAGCCCTGCGGCAGCACTTTCACTAAGGCTTGGCGGACCAGCTCAGCATTGGGATAGGCGAGGCTGTCGTTCGAGATCTTCCACACCTCGGCATACGAGCCGCAAAGGTTGTTGCAGACGGCGTCGAGTTCAGCGCCTGATCCGACGACCAACGCGGTCGGAGAGGCCGCAGGATCGATCTTCTTCGCCGCGGCCAGCAGCTCGGCGGCCGAATCGTCAACCACGCCGGCCTTATGTGCGATGTAAGCGAAAATCCGAGCCGTCATTGCAAACCCCCTTTGGCTTTGATCAACTCAATGAGCTTGCCGGCGATCTCTTCATTGCTGCCTTGCAGAATTTCGGCACCCTTGCCGAGCGCGGGCACAAAGTAGTCGTCCCGCTTTACGTTCGCAGCATCTTCTCCGACAGACTTAGGGTCGACCGCAAGGTCCGAAGCGCCGTAGGTCGGGATTTCAACTGAGGCGACCTGGCGGATGCCCCGCATTCCGACATAACGCGGCTCGTTGATGCCGGTCTGAATGGAGAGCACGCACGGCAGATCGATCTCGCTCATCTCTTTGTTGCCACCTTCGATCTCACGGCTGATCTTCAGCTTGTTGCCGTCGAGAACTTCGATGGAGTTCACCAGCGAGGCGAAGGGATAGTCGAGCATCGCCGCCAGCATGCCGCCGACCTGCGCGCCGCCGTCCTCGGCCTGCACGCCGGTCAGAACAAGGTCGAACTTGTTCTTCTGGACGTAGCCCTTGAGGACAGTCGCAATTCCCTTCCCGTCCGAGCCGTTGAAGGCATCATCGGAGAGCAGGACGCCCTGGTTGGCGCCCATCGCCATTTCACGGCGCAGGATTTCTTCGTCCTCATCGCGTGCCGACGGTGGCGACGGTGACGTTGCCACCGGATTTGGCGACGATCTGCAAGGCCTCTTCCACCGCGTAGTTGTCCGGCTCGTTGATGGAATAGACCAGGTCGTCGCGTTCGATGTCGTTCCCCGCACTGTTGAGTTGAATCTCGTTCTCAGAAGTGTCGGGTACTCTTCTGGCGCAAACTAATATCTCCACGTTCCCCCTCCACAAAATTCGTTTCTTACAATCCCAGCCGTGCTTGACTTGCTCATGCGTGTACTTCCGTCGGCACTTTGTCCTGGCTCTTCGGCGATGGCGGCTGGTCGCGCACGAGTTGCTGATCGACCAACTCGGTCAGATCAATGGCCGTCATCTTGCCTTCCAATCCTGAAACCTTGATCGCGTCCTCGATATTCACCATGCAGAACGGGCAAGCGGTGACGATGACATTCGCTCCCGCCTCGGCAGCCATGCGCACCCGCTTCACGCCGATGCGCTCGTCTTCCTGCGGCTCATAGAACAACATCAGCCCACCACCACCGCAGCAGAACGAGCGGTCGCGGCTGCGCTGCATCTCAACTCGCTTCAAACCTGGAATCGCGTCCAGCACGGTCCGCGGATCGTCGTAAACCTGGTTATGCCGGCCGAGATAGCAGGGATCGTGATAGGTGTAGACGTTGTTAGCGTTCTCGACCGGATTAAGCTGCAGCTTGCCGGACTTCACCTCGCGCGCGATGACCTGGCTGATGTGCTCCACCGGCGGGATATCTTTGTAGTCGTGCTTCAGCGCATTGAAGGCGTGCGGATCGGAGGTGACGATGCGTTTGACACCCGACTCCTTGATCGCGTCGGTGTTGTGGTCGCGCAGCGCCATGAACAGCATTTCCTCGCCGAAGCGACGAACATCGTGACCACTGTCTTTTTCTGCTGCACCGAGGATTGCGAAGTCTTCGCCGGTGCTGGAAAGAATGCGCGCCGTCGCCCGGCCAATGGCCTGAATGCGGTCGTCATAGGAGGTAATGCTGTCGACGAAGAACAGCGTCTCGGCGCCGCCGTTGCCATTGAGAACTTTAACGTCGCACGTCTGCTGGAACTCTTTGTCCTTGGTCCAGTCGGCCTTCTTCTTCTCCAGCTTGCCGTAGGGATTGCCCCGGCTCTCGAGCGCCTTCAGCGCCTTCTGGATCGACTTGGGCACGTTGCCGTCATCGACCAGGCCGCGCCGCAGATCGACGATCTTGTCGATGTACTCGATCAGCAGCGGACATTCTTCCTCGCAGGCGCCACAGGTCGTGCACGACCAGATCTCATCTTCTGAGTAAATGCCGCCAACCAACGCGTGGCTATTGGTCGACTTGCCGAAAATTGGAAAGTTCTGGAAGCAGTAATCGCGTGCTTTGGTCGTCAAGAATCGCGGCGACAGCGGACGGCCAACGGTGTTTGCAGGACAGTTGTCGGAGCAGCGCCCGCAATCGGCACACGAGTAAAAGTCCAGCATGTGCTTCCAGGTGAAATCTTCGAATTTCTTAACCCCGAAGGATTTCACCTGATCGAGCTGGCTCTCACTCACGTCCCAGCGGACCGGCTTCACGGTACCGCGGTCGAGCTTGGAGAAGAAGACGTTGAACAGCGAGGTCTCGACGTGGAACTGGATTCCAAACGGCCGATAACAGAGCAGGAAGTAGAAGCTCAGAACATCGAGGAGATATGCGCCGATGTGAATGTTCCACAGGGCCGCCAACGACGCCGAGGCGAAAATGTCTTTCAACAACCAAGGCAGCGAGAGCAATGGCAGGAACTCGACCGCGATGCCACGCTGCATCTGGATGGCCGCGCGAGTCGCTTCGAACAGGCTTTCGGAGGTCATCAGAAGCGCAATCAGCCCTAATAAGAAGATGGCGTCGACCGGATGACCCTTGCCGTACTTCTCCGGAACCGCGTAACGCTCGGGCTTGAAGAAAACCCGGCGAACCGCTGCCGCCGATACTGCCAGGAAGACGATGGTCGCGGCGTAATCGGCGACAACGTCGTACATGCGGCCGATGGCGCTTGGCTCAGCGAAGTCGTGGGACAGTCCGAAGATCAGCAGGTAGAAGGCGCGCGTTGCCAGAATCAGGAAGCCGGCGAATATAAGAAGATGCAGCGAGCCGGCGACGCGGTAGCGGGGATGCTTCCATTGGCCGAACCAGAACTTAATCAGTTTCTGGGTGCGAAGCCAGGGGCGATCGAGGCGAACGTCACTCTGGGCGCGAATGAGTGGTGCAACACGCTTGGCAACGATGTAGGCGAAGCACAAGAGCCCGAGGATCTGTATCGTTACAAAAACGTAAGGCACTGGAACCTGCCAGTCGACAGCCTGAGCGAGAATGGCGACGCAATCGACCATAACCGTTGAATCTCCGCGGCCAGAGTTGCGTTACGCAGGTTTGAGAGATCGCCTTCGATTCGGGGCTTATCCACGATTCGCCGGCATATAAAAGTCCCGACATGATTCCTGGAAGCGGCGCTCTGGCCCAGCCGACGGACCTGTGATCGGCTGTTATTCGCATTCTCATCTATGTAGTAAGCGAGGGTCAGTGATGGTGGTCGTCACGGGGTGTGAGTGCTATCACACGACACTGTGGTACGCCATTTCGCGTCACCGGCCCGTGTGATGTCCGATTCGCAGATTCGCGGGGCAGGCGGATTCGATAGCTGTTCGCCGGCGTTATCGCACATCACGGATGCAAGCGCTTTCGCGATACATCCGGTTGCAAGAGCAACACGACCCGGACGCATGAATCGCATGCCTCAGAACAGGCATCTTCTTTCGTCAGGAGGCGTTATGCGCAGAACACTGACATTTGCGTTCATGCTCCTGGGCTCTGCGTTCTACCTGCGAGCGCAAGAGGGCTATCCGGGACTGGACCGCTGGCAAGGGCCTTCCGATCCGCCTACCGTCCAAGGCTGCCTGCAGAACTCCTCAACTCATTACTTCGTTACGCGGCCGGACGGAACGGTGACGCGGCTCACCGGCAATACCGCATGGCTCAGTCGCTATGTTGGCCACGAGATGGAAGTCAGCGGTAAGCCCACGGTGATCACGCTCGACACGACGGAGATCCACGCTGCGTCGACCGCGTGGGAGTTGCCGGCCCTCGACGTCAAGAATGCAAAGGAACTTGCCAAGACGTGCAGTTCGGGAAGGCCGTGACCTCGGCGGTCAGGAAAAGCTTTTTGCTCCAGGCATAAACCGGTCTCGGATAAGATAGGGCTCAGCTGTGGTGCATTCGCTGCCTTGGCCGCGAATAATGCCGCAACGAGAAGTGGGGGCGATAGAAACAACGAGGTAAGCATCATGAACCGGCGTTCTCTTGCAGTGGGGATCTCGGTATTTACCTTCAGCGTAGTGGCAGAGCTGCTGTGCATACAAATTCTGCGCGGGTCGCTCACCGCCTGGCTCAATCATCCTTACCGCCGATTGCTGCTGCTCTCGTTCATCATGATCAATTTGCTCAACGCTTTCACTGCCATGTACTTCTCCTCGCGCGCCATCCGGGCAGAAATCAATCTGAAGCTCGCCGAGCAGAGACAACGGGAGGCGGGTGTGTATTTGAATCACCATCTGCGGAACGCCTTGACGGTGATTCAGAACGCCGCCTTCCTCACGCATGATGCGCAAACCATTCAGTTGTGCGACGAAGCGGTATCCGGGATCGTAACCGTACTGGTGAGCACGGAAGCCGGCCTCCACGACCCCAGCGAGCGGCTGTTCACTGCGTAGGATTTCTCTGGTGGCATCTGCCCGGCAAGAGCGTGGCTGTCCTTAGGCGCGCCGGGCAATCAGAGCCGTCGTAAGCGCAATCCAGTCTTCTGCTTTCTGCAGATCTGTGCCGGCCCTGATTGACCTCTGCATCACTCCTTCCTATGACTGCGGTCACAGAATGGCCGTTCATCAACCGCTCACAATGAAGGGTCTGACCGGCGGAGGTAATCGCATGGCTATCAGTGTGCCGAAGTTGCGATCCGAAACGATTCGAACCCTACCCGACGATAGTGTTCGCCAAATTCTGTGGCGCTTTGCCGAGCGCTATGACCTGCAAATGCTGGTGCAGTCGGCGCGCGAGGTCGCACGCGGCCCGGTGGCCCGGCTGGTAGCCAAGGGAGCGCGCGCCACCCATGAGTGGACCGCAGCCAAAGCGGTGTTGTTGGAAGCCTTCGATCAGTTCGGAATAACCGCAGTCTTCATGGATCCGGAGCAGGGCGGATACATCGCCGGCCCCAAGAATCTTGCGCTCGCGCTGACCGCGTTTGAATTGGCATGGGTCGATGCCGGCGCGGCTACTTGCAGTCTTGCCGGATGTCTCGCACTGGCGCCGATCCACGAGCGCGGAACGGACGAGCAGCGCGCGCGCTACATGTCGCTGGCCGCTCCGCCCGCTCCCGGCGAAGACCGTCGTCCCTGGCGTGGAGCATTCTGCTTGACCGAGCCGATCCCCTACGTTGGCGTGGACACAGGCATCCTGGGCGGCAAGCTTCGCGTGGTGCGATGGGAGGACGGGCAGGAACCGCTGCTGCATCTGGAGAAGCGCGGGCGCTTCATCACCAACATGGGCTTTGCCAACTTCGTGACCGCGGCAGTTGATTCCGACGACGAGAGGATCAAGGGCTCGTGCGTCGTCATCATCGAAGAAGGCGATCCGGGGACATTCGATCGCGGCGCGGCTACGCGCAAGCTGGTACATCAGCTTTCCTCGACCTGCGATCCCATCTTCAGCGTTGACGTGCCCGCCAGCCGTATCGTCGGTGGCTACACCGTGAAAGACGGCGTCATTGTCCCGAACTACAGTCACAGCGAAATTATTGAAGCCGTGTTCAAGCGCACGCGCGTGACCGTGGCGCTCATGACGTCGGCCAAGTTGCTGTCCGCAGTTGAGCCGATTATTCGTTACCAGCGCGGACGCTTCCGCGGATCGGAGCAGGCCAAGCCCGGCAGCCTGCGCTATGAAATGGGAATTCAGCAGCGGCAGGATGCGCTGCATCGGCTGGCTGCACTGTGGGCGATGGGTGAGGCTGGCGCTTCTCTTGGATTTGCGGCTGCGCGGATGTACGACGAAATCGATCCGCTGGAGAAGCAGAAGGACGCGATGCTCGCCGAGGAAGGCATTCATGGCGGCAAGGCGGAGATGAAGTTTTTCCGCGAGGTGAACAAGTCAGCATTGGAATTGCTTCGCCAGCAAGAGCTGCCGGCCAATAAGCGTACGCAGCAGCTATGAGAGCTTGCAGGCTGATCCGCTGATCGACTTCGCTTTGAAAGATGCGGTCGCCGGTGTGCTCTGTCCGGCGGCCAAGCTGTGGAACACGGGCGCCGGCGCCAACGCCATGCGCGAAGCGCTGAGCCTGATGGGCGGCTACGGCATCACCGAGGATTGTCCGGGATTCCTCGCCTACAAGTGGATGGACGCGCAACTCGAGGCAACGTACGAAGGCCCGGAGGCGGTGCAACGGCGCAACCTCAGCATCACCATGACCGGCGAGTTGTTCCTGGCGCAATTCCGTCAGTGGATCGCCGATATGCGGCGCATTGCTGAGCATCGTCCGGGAACCGGCGCCTGCACCATCGCCACTGCGATGCAGCTTTGGATGTGGACCTTCGAGCATCTCCAGATTGCGACCGACGCGGACGGCGCCGCGCTGTATCAAAGCGCGCGGCAGGGCGTCACCTTCCCCATGGCCGATGCGCTTTGCTGGCTGCTCAGCTGCGCGGCAGTTCATTCTCGACGTGGTCGAACTGGAGAAGCGCGGCCCGGAGAACCCGGTGGTTGCCGAGGGTCTTGCGGGCACGCTGAACTTCTTCACCGATCTGTGTCACATCCAGTCGGCTCGCTCCGCCGGTGAAGTCGGCCGCATCTGCGCCGAACTGGTCTTTGGTTATAACCGGCATCCAGCCTGGGACAACGAAGGCTACAAGGGTTGTTTCCGCAGCGATGAACTGGATGAACTCGAGGGCTATATTCCGGGCATCAGCGCTTGCGCGAGCGATGTAATCGGCGAGGACGGCTCGCATCCGATCAAAGCCGGGCCGTGCGCCGCCTGTAAAGGACTGGAGCCGTTCCAGCGCATTCGCACCAAGCTGGACGGCTGCCTGACGGGCGCGCAGTTGGCGAAAGATCGCGCGGCCGAAGCCATTGCGAAGGTCATGATTCCCGAAGCCCTCGACTATCCGCGGTGAGGACGGATTGAGCACAACCGAACAACCTGCTATCGAGCGCGCCAGCATCGCTGTCGATATCGCCTGCGTCGGCTTCGGTCCGGCGATGGGCGGCTTCCTCACCACGCTCTCGCGCAAGCTGCTGAAGGAAGATGGGACACCTGCGATCGAGAGCGCGGTCATGCCCGGCATGCCATTGCAGGTGGTCTGCTACGAGCGCGCGGATGACATTGGCTTCGGTGTTTCCGGTGTGGTAACGCGGGCGCGGGGCATTCGCGCCAGCTTCCCCGATCTCGATCCCGCGCAGATTCCGATGGCCGCGCCGGTCACCAGCGAGAAGCTGGTGTACCTGCTGGATCCGATCGGCGCCAGCCGCCGCTCAGCTGCGCTGCGCTTCGCCGACCGCTTGCTTCGCAGCGCGCGCAAGCTGGCGAAGCTCGATTGCGAAGCCTTCGAGCTTCCCTACACGCCGGGCTTCCTGCATAAGAAAGACGGCCTTGTGCTTTCGATCGGGCAATTCAACCAGTGGGTCGGCGCGCAATTGATGTCGAGCGGCGCAGTGCAAATCTGGCCGGGAATGCCGGCAGGCAAGGCGCTGATTGACGACGGCAGCGTTCGCGGTATCCGGCTCGTCGATCAGGGCGTGGATCGCAGCGGCAATCCGGATGCAGGCTTCACTCCGGGGATGGATATTCGCGCGGCGCTCACGGTTGTCGGCGATGGTCCGGTGGGCGCGGTCAGCCGCGACATTGACGCGAGCATCGGAATGCCTCCGGGCAACGAGCTTCGCGAGTGGGCGGTGGGCATGAAGTTCGTCATCGAACTCCGCCCCGATGTCGAGCTCCAACCCGGAACGGTGATTCACACCTTCGGCTTCCCCGAGCCGGAGATCTTCGGCTTCCTTTATGTGCATCCGGGAGGCGTCGCATCGGTGGGGATCTTCGTGCCTTCGTGGTTCGACTGCCCCGTGCGGACGTCGTACCGATATTTGCAGCATTACATTCAGCACCCGTACCTGTGGCGCTATCTCGAAGGCGGCAGGCTGCGTTCATGGGGAGCCAAGTCGCTGCAGGAATCGGGCAAGCGTGGCGAGCCGTTCCTGGCCGGCGACGGCTATGCGCGCATCGGCGAATGCTCGGGCAGCACGAATGTCCTCACCGGATCGGGCGTGGACGAAGCCTGGACCACCGGAACGCAATTGGCGGAGGCGGTGCTTGCTCTGCTCGAATCGGGCAAGCCGTTCACGCGCGAAAACCTGATGCAGTACGCAGCGCTTCGCCGCGCCAGCTGGGTCGAGAAGGAAGCACGCATCGCAGAGAAATCGCGCGACGGTTTTCATGTTGGAGTCGTGACCGGGTTGTTGGGGATGGCGCTGGCGGCATTCAGCAAGGGACGGTTGTCGCTGGGAGGCAGGCCTCCCAAGAACTGTGAGCACCTGGCCAGCCTGGCGGAGTTTTACCGCGGCAAGATCGGCTTCCCTGAGATCGTTGCGCTGGAGAAACAATGCGCGGCCGAAGGCACTCCACTGCACGATGCGCTGATGAATCGCTGTGGCTGGCCGGAGATTGTGCAGGACGGGTGCTTGCTGGTGTCGCACCAGGATGTGCTGCTGCTGGGTGGAAAGGTGCAGGCTCCGGCCGGATACGCCGATCACGTCGTCTTTCGCGATATCGAAGTTTGCGGCCGATGCGGGACGAAGCTGTGCGTGGAGATGTGCTCCGCTCAGGCAATCACGCGCAGCCTGGAAGGCGCACCGAACTTCGATCGCGAGAAGTGTGTGTTCTGCGGGGCGTGCTCGTGGAACTGCCCGGAGATGGTGAACGGCGAAGCGAATCTGCAATTCACGGCCGGCGCCGGCGGGCTGCACTCGGCAGAAAATTAACGCTGTATTGGATCGAGCCCGGGTAGTGCGGCGCTTCAGCGCCGCGGAAGGAATTGCAAATTTTTCAGTGTGCTCCACTCCGGTCATCGGAGATGACCGGAGTGGAGGAAGAAATCGTAGGGCGGCCGATAAAGCCGGCCTGAAGGCCGGCACTACCCAGGCGAATTCGCAAATCTATAAGAGGTAGAGATACGAATGACTAATCCCTTTCACGTTGTGGTATGCGCGAGCGTGGTCCCTGACCCGCTCCAAACATTGGAGCCGGTGACTGGCCCGACCGGCCCTGGCCTGAAGAACGAAATGATGCTGCCGGCGATTCTCGATCCCTGGGCGGCTCACGCTCTCTATGAAGGCGCGCATCTGGTGAAGCAGGTGCCGGGCAGCAAGCTGTGGCTGGTGAGCCTGGCGCCAAAGGCCAAGCTGCAACAGGTCATGATGACGATTGCGCAGAAAGTTCCGTTGCAGCTGGTCGCGGTCGACGGCCCCTGCGGCGGCTTTGTTGACGCACAGCAAACGGCGGCGGCGCTTGCCGGTGCCATTCAGAAGATCGACGGTCTCGATTTGTCGCGTCTGCTTTTGTTTGGCGGATGGGAGTCGGCCAGTCGAAGCGCGGGTGTAACGCTGCAGCTTGTCGGCGAGCAACTGGGCATCGTCGACCAGTTTCAGGGAGTGGATTCGATCAAGCCGCGGGAAGACGGCTCGTTTGAGGTTCTGGAGCGCATTGAAGGCGCGCGGCACCAGGTGTCCGTGTGTTCGGGACCGCCCGCGGTTCTGGGATGGGCAACCGGGAGCCTGGGCGAACCGCGAAACGATCCGCAGGTCGGCATGACCAATATGCGAAGCATCATGCCGGCCTTGCAGCGCGCCACAGCCGCTGCCATTTCACCGGACGGCCTGCGCTATACGGCGGTCGTCACTCCCAAGCAGCAGCGCGAAACGCAAATCGTGAAGGACAAGACCGCGGACGAGATTGCGCACGACATCGCGCAATGGATGGGGCAGGAGTAGCAGACATGCAGACAGTACTTTTCCTTGGGCATACGGAATCGGATGGAACTCTGGCGAAGGCCGCCCTCGAGGCGCTTGGCGCAGCAACAGACTTGAGCAAGACACTCGGCGGGACGATTGTCGTGGGTTTGTATGGTGCGGAGGCGCAGTCGGCGGCTAACGCGATCGGCGGCTGTGGCGCGCAGCGATTCCTTGCCGTGACCGGCGATGACTTTGCGCAACCGCGCTACGCAACCGACGCCGCTGCCTGCGAGGCGCTGGTTCGTGCTTCGGAAGCGACAATCGTTATCGCCGCCGGAACCTCGCGCAACGCGCGTGTGTTAGCCGGAGTGGCGCAGCGCGTTGGCGGCTGTATCGATACGCACGTCACCAGTCTCTCTGCTGCCGCTGATTCGCTGACCATCACGCGCTGGTTCTATCGCCAGCGCATTGAAGGCTCGCTGGCGCGCACCCGCCGTCCCTGGATTCTGCTCCTCGATCCGGGCGCACAGGCGGCCTGGCAAGGAAATGCCGGCACCGTAGAAGTCGAATGCATAACAGTGAGTGTGCCCGACGCGCTTCGCCGCACGACGGTCCAAGGGATGGTTACTCCGCCGGCGGATCAACAGACCATCAGGCCCGATGCCAAGCTTCTGTTCGTCGCCGGCGCGGGGTGGACCAAGAAGCAGAAAGACGGCCAGGCACACGTCGCCGAGGCCGAAACCTTAATTCGCGATTTCCTGAAGAACTCCAAAGCCTCGCTCGGCGGCAGCAAGTCGCTGGTGGAACTGTCGGGCGAAAATCAGGCGGCGCTCGGCTTCATGAGCCATCTCAACCAAGTGGGGCAGACTGGGGCTTCGCCGCGGCATCCCAAGGGACTCTCCACCTGCTGCCACGGCGAGGAGCCGCACACCGTCGGCTGGCGCTTCATCTCCGAGAGGCGTGCCATCAACCTTGACCCGAACTGCGGCTGGGCGCGCGGAAAAGCCGATGTGCTTTACGTCGCCGACGCCTTCGAAGTCATGGCCAAGCTGAACGCTCTGCTCTCGTCGCAAGCCACGTCGTGAGCTGCAGCAACCCGCGATTCCAGTGAGGGGCAGCTCTCTCCTTGTAGTAACATCTCGATGTTATGGCAGCTACAGATTTGCAATTGGCGCGAACGAATGAGGCGCGTTCCTCTTCATGGATAGTTGGGATTCTCGGGATTTTCCTGGGAATTGTCTTGTCCCTGGTAGCAATCGGGGCCGGCGTGCTGGCCGTCACCGGCATAGGTCTGCACCAGCTCAGCGCCATGCTACGAGGCGGACAGGTTCACATCGGCGTTGATCAGCCCACGGTGGTGCGGCAGGTTCGAGCTCTGCAGAGGCTGGAAACCACCAGCTATGCGGCGGAGAAGATTACCAGCGGCGAGCGCGAGAACCCCATCCTGCCTAACCTTCTTGCCGGCGATCGCTTGCTGCTGGTGGCACACGGCGAGGTAATCGCGGGAATGGACCTGGCCAAGCTACAGCAGGCCGATGTAGAAGTTCGCGGGAACAGCGTCTCGGTTCATCTGCCGCCGGCCGAGATCCTCACCACACGCCTCGACAATGACAGAACGCGAGTCTATTCGCGCGATACCGGTTTGTTTTCGTCGCCGGATCCAAGTCTGGAAGGCGAGGTGCGCGCGGAAGCCGAGCGTCAGCTTCGGGCAGCGGCGTTGCAGGAAGGCATCCTGAAGACCGCCGATAGCAATGCGCGTCAGACCGTTCACAGCCTGCTGCTCGGTCTTGGATTTGCGAACATACAGATCCACTGAAGTCCTATGACGTTCGAAGCGTTTGCGCCTGAACAGATAGAAGCTGCTTTGGGCGGGCGGTACATCATCGGTCCCCAGATTGCCGTTGGCGGCCAGGGAGTAGTTTTCCGGGCAACCAGAACTTCCCTGCCCGATCACACTCCGGCCAATGACGCCGTAGCTCTGAAGATACACTTCTCTGCCGGTCAGGCCATTCGCGTACAGCGCGAGATCACTGCGATGGAAAGCCTCTCGCATCCGTCGCTGGCTCGGCTGATCGAACATGGCTATTGCGACGTGGACATCCGACATACCCGCTACATCGCCTACGAATTCATTGAAGGGCAAACGCTGAAACAGCGGCTGGAACGAGGAGGACGGCTGCTGGAATCGGAGGTGCTGCCGATAGGACGCGATGTCTCGGCGGCGATTGCGGAGCTTTGGTCAAAGGGCATTGTCCACGGGGACATAAAGCCGTCCAACATTATGCTGCGAGAGTCCGGCGGAGCGGTTCTCATCGACCTGGGTATTCTGAGGTCGGTCGAGGAAGAGAGCGCACCCAGACCTCTTCGACCGGTGGATTCTTTTGCCCCGGAGCAGCTCAGGCCCTGGGGAACCGTAGGCTACTTTTCCCCCGAGCAGGCCAGAGGAGAAAGGCTGACCTGCGCTTCCGACATTTTCTCGCTGGGCGTCGTGATGCTGGAAAGCTTACAAGGGCGCCATCCTACGAACTTTGACCAACGGGCCATGGCAGACGGCATCCGAGCCAGCGGACGCAAGCTGGATGTGAGCGCGGGTCTGCTGAGTGTGCTGGACAGAATGCTGGTGGCCACTCCCCGATCCAGAGGAAGGCTGACCAAACTCAGCGACCATTTCCAAATGCTGCAGCAACGGTTGGACGGCGGCGCCTAGATCCCTGGGGAGAAATCGGATGGGCGCTGCGCCTGGCTACATCGATCACACCACGGTGACGGCGGGATTGAGGATCTGATAGGCAATTCGAGTTGCTTGCCGTCTTTCGACCGGCTGGCAGACGTGCCTCAGCTCTAACTGAAACAGAGTGGCTTCGCGATAGGCGCGCCCAACCGTGAGACCGCACAGCCGGCAGGTGGAATCCATCGTTTCGCAATCGTTGCTCCGATGCTCATACCGGCCAAGTACACGAGGTGATTCCGCCACGTTTCGAAGAACCGGCACACACGAAGAGAGCGCCATGACCTACCTCCCTGAACCTGTCCGACCTGACCAATGCTTGTAGCTGAGGGTTTACAACAATCGTTAATGCAACTCGGGTGCCAAAGGTCAGGGTAGGCCGTGTCTTGCGCAAAGGCAGTGTTTGCCTCAGAAAAGCGCGCCAAAAACTGGGCCATGTCCTGATGTCTGGCAGCTCAGCTATCCTTTTGGATAGAGACGTACGCCCTTTTGGATAGTCACCGCTCAGAAGAAAAACTTGGTGTGGAGGACGCGAGAGGGCCGTCAGCTCCGACCGGGAACCACTAATCCCACCAGAAGAAACAGCGCCCGCTCTCTGCCAGCTCTTTCGCGAACTTGGCGACGGCTTGCGGATCTTTGGCGGAGACCTGCACGTCAGGGCAGAACTCGGCAATGCGGGCGGCGAGTTTTTCGCTATTTTGGATGGGCTGCACAAAACCCAGATCCATGAAATCGAAGCCTACGCCGATGACGGTCAGCGGATGCTCGCGCCGGGTCTCGGCGCACCAGTTCACAACATCGCGCGTGTCGTGGCCATAGTTGGCGGCGTTGGTGCCGCTGGCGGCGATCGCAGCCAAAGGTTCATTCAGCGGAAACAGCAGCAGCCGCTGCAACGACGTCTCCGCCAGCCCGGTATAGACCAGCGTATAACCCTTGGCTGCGACCTCGGCCTGGAGCCGTTGCAGCAATACCTTCTGGCTGTCCGCCGCGGGCGCGGACTGCTCGTAATGCGCGGCCAGCGCCTTGTCGAGCGATGACATGTAGTGGATGACGCCCTTGCGCCGTTTCCAGGACGTCGGCTTGGCGTGCAGGATTTTGCCGATACGCGCCGCCTCCGCCTTGAAGTTCTCGTCGGCCAGAACGGCGCATTGTTTCAGCGCATCACGCACACCCTCGTAGAAAAATTCGTTGCTCTCTTCCGCGCCGCCCGCGTGGGTGTGCAGGAGATAGTAGACATCCTTCGATGCGAAATGTTTTGCGAATTCCAGTACGCTACAGGGACTTTTTAGATCTTCTGCGGCGCCACTCTGAGGTTTGGCAGGCAGTGCAAACGTTTTCAGAAATTCCGCCGATTTTTGACGTTTCTTCGTCGCCTTCTCGATCACCTCGGCCGGCACCGGGGCATGCACGTCGGCGCCATTGTCGAGCAGGAGTTTCACGATCTCCTTGGGCTTCTCCAGGCCGAAGGTCAACAACAAGGCAGGCGCCGTTTTTCGCGGCTGGTTGGGGCTGAGACCATGTTCGATCAGGCAACGCAGGATCTCGGCATTGGGCCTGGGAAAGGCACAGGTCCAGAGATCGCCACCGTCGCCGCGCGTGGCATGAACATTGGCGCCCGCCGCGCACAGCATCTTAACTACTTCCACATGGCCCGCGGTGACGGCGAGCATCAGCGGCGTCTGGCCACGCTCGTCGGTTTCTTCGAGATCGGCGCCTGCCTCGAGCAATGCCTGCACGCGATAGAGCGTACCGGTGGCGGCTGCCTCGAGCAGAGTCAATTCCCCGGCGGCGTCCTGCTTTTCATAGGTCGCTTCGAGATAGGCAACCACCCGCTTGAACTTGCCTTGCTTGGCATAGGTCAGAGCAGTCCGGCCCTTTTTGTCTTCGGCGGCCAGCTCCGCACCCGCTTGCACCAGCAGTTTGACCGCTTCGAGACTGGATGTGTTGGCGGCGATCATGAGCGGAGTAATGTGAGCGGAATAATCGTCGCCATAAACTCCCCGCGGCATCGACACAATGGCCGCATTGATCGCGTTGAGCGTGGAGAGTTGACGGGTGATGGGATCGGAGTCGGGCTGAACGGCCGCAGCCTCCTTTGCTACCTCCTGAGCGCGGGCGAGCCGCCGGCCAATCTCCAGGCCGCGCTCATGGGCGCCGTCGAAGAAGGGTCCGTGCAGTGGGGCATTAGCATCCGGCTTCGCGTTGGGATCGGCTCCGGCTTTCAGCAGCGTCTGCATCGCCGCCGTACTGCCGCGGGCGGCAGCAAAGGTAAGCAGGGGCCATTGGTTCCAAGGGAGAGCGGCAGAAGTCAGTAGTGTCAACTCAGTTCCGCCGTCACGCGGGCAGTTGATGCGGGTGTTGGCGCTCAAACCCGCGGCGAGCAGCAAGTCTACGATTTCGGAATTGTCTTGCTGCACCGCGTAGACCAGGCACCGGTGATACTCCTCCGCATTGCTGTCCTGGAGCGGCGCGCGCTGAATCGCCGAGCGGACGGCGGCAGGGTCACCGGCGTTGACGGCGTCGTACAGCGAAAATCGCTCCACCGAAAGCAGCAGCTTCACGATCTCGGCGTCAGCCTGTTCCACCGCATGGGCCAGCGCCTTGCGATAATCGCCAGCGTCGCTTTCCGCAAGGCGCGCGGACTGAAGGTTGTGGTGGATTGCGGCAAAATTGCGGGCGACGACGGCGTCGAACAGGGAAAATCGCTCAATCGGCTGGGCCTGGCTGTGCTCCAGCAGCAAAGCTGCTATCTTGATCTGCCCCTCGGCGAAGATCCGCCCGGTAACCGATTTTTCCTTGCTCTTGGAGGCGCGTAATCCGAAGACCAGCGCCTCGGCCAGCAAGGTGTCGCCCCGCTGAGTCTTGGCGAAGATGTCCGCTCCCTGCTCCAGCGCAGTCTTTGCCCAATCGGGTTTGTAATTCAGTATGGCGGTAGCCAGCGCGTGGGTTGGGGTGGTGGAAGGCGGCGGCGCAAAGGACACGATCGATCTCCCGGCTGCGCAGGGCAGGCTCCAAGCTTCGGGCCTTACTACAGTAGCCCAGCGGGTATGCCGACGCCAACATACATTTTTCGCACCGTTCGTCCGGCATCACGCGGCTGGAGCGATCACAGCTCGGGTGCGGCAGCTTGTGAAATTGCATTCACACACGGCCATTTCGAGGTCGATTTGTGATATCAAAAGTTCAGACCAAATCATGCCAGCCGGCAATCGTCCGTGGGGGTAATCAATGGAAACCGTGAGTGACCGCGTTCGTACGGGCAGGACCAAGGCCGAATTGAAGCAGGCTATCCTCGACAACCTGTATTACGCGCAAGGTCGCATCCCTGAACTGGCCACCACCAACGACTGGTACATGGCCGTCGCCTATGTGGTTCGCGACCGCATGATGAATGACTGGATTCAGGCGTTTGGCCGCGCCCGCGGCACGCGGGTGAGAATCGTCAGCTACCTTTCCGCGGAGTTTCTCATCGGCCCGCAGCTGGGCAACAATTTGCTTACCGTGTACGACATGCGAGATCCGGTCGCAGAGGCGCTGAAGGAGCTTGGTCAGGACCTCGACCGGCTTCTGGAGCACGAGCCGGAGCCCGGATTGGGTAACGGTGGATTAGGCCGGCTGGCTGCCTGTTACATGGACTCGCTGACTACGCTGAACATTCCTGCCATCGGTTATGGCATCCGTTATGAGTTCGGGCTGTTCGATCAGGAAATACAAAACGGCTGGCAGGTTGAGAAGACGGACAAATGGCTGACCTTAGGCAATCCCTGGGAGATGTCGCGCGCCGAAATCTCGCACTTTGTCGGCACCGGCGGACACACCGAGCAATTTCACGACGAGCACGGCCGCTTCCGGGTGCGCTGGATTCCTGAGCACGTGGTGCGCGGCATTGCCAATGACATTCCGATAGCCGGTTTTGGCACCGCGATGACCAACTTCCTGCGCCTTTGGTCATCGGAGGCGATCGACTCGTTCGATTTTCAGGCCTTCAACAAAGGCGATTACTACGACGCGGTCCGCGAGAAGGTGACTTCCGAGACCATCAGCAAGGTGCTGTATCCCAACGATGAGCCGGAGGCGGGCAAAGTCTTGCGCTTGCAGCAGCAATACTTTTTTACTTCCTGCTCTTTGCAGGACATGATTCGAATCCACCTGCTGCGCGGCGGCTCGCTGCACAATTTCCACGAGACCTACGCGATTCAGCTCAACGATACCCACCCGGCCATCGCGGTCGCTGAGCTGATGCGGCTGCTGATAGACCTGCACGAAATTGATTGGGACGAGGCCTGGGGCATCACGCAAAAAACGCTGGCTTACACCAATCACACACTGCTGCCGGAAGCTCTGGAGAAATGGCCTTTGCCGCTGTTTGCCAGCCTGCTGCCGCGGCATCTCGAGATCATTTACGAAATCAACCGCCGCTTTCTCGACCAGGTGCGCGCCAAGCATCCCGGCGACGATGACTTCGTGGCACGCGTCTCGCTCATCGACGAACACGGCCCAAAATATGTGCGGATGGCCTATCTCGCCACCGTCGGTTCGCATGCGGTGAATGGGGTGGCAGCGTTACACAGCGAGCTGCTGAAGAAGACGATCTTGCGCGACTTCTACGAGCTGATGCCGGAGAAGTTCTTCAACGTGACCAACGGGGTCACGCCGAGACGTTGGCTGGCACTTAGCAATCCGGAACTGTCGACCCTGATCAGTAGCAAGATTGGCGACACCTGGATAACCCACACGGAGGAGTTGCATCAGCTGGAGCCGCTCGCCGAGGATGCCGACTTCCGTGCTCAGTGGCGGCAGGTCAAGTACGCCCGCAAGCTGCGGCTGATTCACTTGATCCACGAACGCACGGGCATGACCGTAAATCCTGACACCATGTTCGATGTGCAGGTGAAGCGCATTCACGAATACAAGCGCCAGCTGCTCAACGTGCTGTACGTGATCACGCTCTATAGCCGCATCAAACACGACGGCCATGACCCCGTCACCCCGCGCACGGTGATCTTCGGCGGAAAGGCTGCGCCGGGATATTTCATGGCCAAACTGATCATCAAGTTGATCAACTCCGTGGCCGCTACCATCGATGCCGACAACCGGGTGCGCGACCGTCTGCGCGTGGTGTTTATCCCCGACTTCAACGTCAGCAGCGGACAGATCATTTATCCGGCGGCCGATCTCTCGGAGCAGATTTCCACCGCCGGCAAGGAAGCCTCCGGAACCGGCAACATGAAGTTCTCGATGAATGGAGCGCTGACGATTGGCACGCTGGATGGGGCGAACGTCGAAATTCGCGAACGGGTGGGCGCCGAAAACTTCTTCCTCTTCGGCCTGACGGTTGAGCAGGTGATGGCTCTTAAGGCCGGCGGCTATCAGCCACGTCACTACTACGACACCAATCCGCATCTCAAGGATGTCATCGACCAGATCGCTGCGGGGGCGTTTTCCGCGGGCGATCAGCAGTTGTTCCGGCCCATCGTCGACTCGTTGCTAAATGACGATCAATATTTGCTGATGGCCGACTATCAGGCTTACATCGATTGTCAGGAGGCGGTGAGCCACGCCTACCTGGATCAGGAGCACTGGACGCGAATGTCGATCCTGAATGCGGCACGCATGTGTTTCTTTTCTTCGGATCGATCGATTGCCGATTATGCCCGCGACATCTGGCACGTTGAACCGTTGAAGCTGGCTGCGGAAGCGTCTTAGCTTCGGCGCAACCCCAGCACCAAAATGCGCCAGAGTCGCAGCCTTGATCGTCTGTCCGGGCCTATGGTTGGTAATGACTTGTTCGAGGCACCGCAGCCGGATTACTTCACGCTAAAAACAAATGAGGCGATGCCGAAAGGCATCGCCTCGTTGAGTCACCTACCGGAGAGGTGGCGGCGGATCCTGGATCACGGTATACAGGCTCACGTCGTACACGACCAGGTCGTTCGTCTGACCCGTTACTTGTAGCGTGACATCGGTAACCAGACCCCATGACGAAGGGAAGTTCAGGGTTTCCATTTGGGTGCCCACGAAGAAGTTCGCGGTGCCCACGTAGACACCATTGTTATAGGCAAGCGCGGTGATCGCAGCCGAGCTGAAGCCACCCGCCGCCCGGGCGCTGACCAGCTGGAAGCCGGCCGAGTCAGACAGAGTGCCGTAGCAGGTATTGCCACTCAAGCGGCAGAATTCTCCGCCGATGAAGGCAACGTCCTGGCCTTGCGGACCCAGCTTGTAGCCGTTTCCTGCACCCGACCATTCATAAGGGTCGACATAGAAGAAATTGGCCCAACTGAGCTGGCCGTAGCCGTTTGGCATTGGCGCAGGAGTGTTGACCAGGGGGAGCTGTGAGAAGTTGAGCTGTTGCTGCGCGCTGGCGCCAACCGCGAGAGCCAGCAGGCAAAGGATCAAGCAGGAAGTGGAAAACAAGGTTTTCATGGTAGTTCCTCCATTCGAAAGTTTTGGGACCGAAAATGTTTGACAACTGAGCTCTACAGCGCGACCGGTGCAGCGGTGTTGCAGCAGAGCAGGATCAGCAAGAGCAAAATCCTTGGCAGCTGCGTTGCTGCGTTACTGGGTTGCGCCAGCCAAGATTCCCTCCCCGGGACTGACCTGATAGGCAAAGCCCGTCAGCAACGTGCTGGCGTGAAGGTGTTCATCCTGGTCGACATAGGCAGCGGTAGTCAGCTTTACCCAGGCGTAGTGGGTGGTTCCGTCCGGCGTCCGGAACTGCAGTCCCAGGTACCGGTTCGGAAGATTCAGCCATTCGCCCAGCATCCCGATGCCGCACGCACCCCAGTTGAGGTCGGCCATCACGGACGCGTTGGGATAGAAGTTCTGGCCGGCATTCACCGCGACGCCGTACGTCAATGCAGAGGCGTATCCGGAGCCGAATTGATCGGCGGCGGTGACGACGTCATTGCCTCCCGAAGGAATCACCGTGAGGCTCCAGACGTATTCGTCTCCCGCCTGGCAGTAGCCCTGCAGGAGCTTGCTTTTCAGCGTGAAGTCGGTGACACCGTCCCCGTTCAGATCAAGGTTGTAAGACCCGCCTACAGGGATGGAAACGTTAACTTGCGTGTAGACGATTTGCGCGTTGGCAGGCAGGACAACAGCCGATGCCAGTACCACGATCGCGATCAAGGTCAATAAATTTGCTTTCATTGGTCTCTCCCACTCGAAGTTTTTTGGAACGGCCCACTCCGCTTACGCTGCGTTGCGAGCGTCAAAACTGGGGCGAGTGTGCGCGCATTGGTTCTCGGTGCCAATGCACTGGCGGTGAAGGGTGGGTGAAACGGGAGTGAAACAGCTAACCCGCTGATTGCAAACTGGTTGGCAAGGTGTACTTGTTCGATCTCTGACGCTCACGGCCCTTTCAAGACACTGAAGCGCCATCGAAATTCACTGGTGCTCAAGGACAAGAGCGGTTAGACTTGCGCCACCGTTTCCGAAGTCCCTGAGCGCCATGAAGCAGACGCAGCCAGCGCGCGTTCGCATCGGTATCTTCGAGCTCGACCTGAGGAGCGGAGAGCTCCGCGCCAACGATCGGAAGACCGTCCTGCAGGAACAGCCGCTGCAAATCCTGCGCATGCTGGTGGAGCGCGAGGGCGAACTGGTCAGTCGCGAGGAGATCCAGAAAAGGCTGTGGCCGAACGACACCATTGTCGAGTTTGACCACAGCATCAATGCCGCCATCAAAAATCTGCGGCGCGCGCTGGGCGACAGCGCCGACGAGCCCAAGTACATAGAAACGCTGGCCCGACGCGGCTACCGGCTGATGGTGGCGGCGGAACGGGTAAGCACAGATGACTCATCCGGCGAGGTGTCGGCAGGGATAGGCGGAGCTGCGGTTCGTCTGCAGCCTGAGCCAAGTCTTCTGGGCAAGAAGGTTTCCCACTACCGCGTGATGGAGGTCATCGGCGCGGGTGGGATGGGGCTGGTCTATAAGGCGGAAGATCTCAAGCTGGGCCGGCAGGTGGCGCTGAAGTTTCTGCCGGAAGAGTTGCTGACCGATCCCGCCGCGCTGCAACGCTTCGAGCGTGAGGCACAGACCGCTTCCTCGCTAAACCATCCCAACATCTGCACCATCCACGAAATTGAAGAGCATGAAGCCAAGCCCTTCATCGTGATGGAGTTGTTGCAGGGTGAGACGCTGCGCGATCGCCTGTCCAGCCTCGCCGGCACAAAGAAGACGCTCTCGCTCGACGAGCTCGTGGAGATTGCGAGTTCAGATCTGCTCCGGCCTGGAGGCCGCGCACGCGAAAAGCATCATCCATCGCGATATCAAGCCCGCCAACATTTTTCTGCTGGCTTCCGGACAGGCGAAGATTCTGGATTTTGGAGTGGCGAAACTAGTGGAAGCGCCGGACTTTAGTCCGGCGAGCGTAAACGATGAGGATATAGCGCTTCAGACCGGGCCGGGGCTAGAGGCCAATTCCTTTGACGGCCAGCACCTCCGGGCTGAAGCCCACCCGCCGGCGACACCGCTCGAAGCTACTCTGACGAGAACGGGCGCCGCGCTCGGCACCCTGGGATACATGTCGCCCGAGCAGGTGCGGGGGCAGAAGTTAGACGCGCGGACGGATCTGTTTTCGCTGGGGCTGGTGCTCTATGAGATGGCGACGGGAGAGCGCGCCTTCAGCGGACAAACCCAGGCCGTCCTCCACAATGAGATTTTGAACTCCGTCCCGGTCCCGGTACATGAGCTGAACTCCACGCTACCGCCGAAGTTGGAAGCGGTCATCGCCAAGGCACTGGAGAAGGACTGCAACCTGCGCTACCAGAGCGCCGCCGAGATGCGGGCCGGCCTGCAAGAGCTGAAGCAGGACTCGCAGAGCGCACGTAGTTCAGCGGCCCTGCAGGCAGCCGGGTCTTCGGTCCCGCGCGCTGTGGCTCAAAGCGTCAAACGGCATATGGTGATTTACGCCGTCATCGCCTGCGCGCTGGCGGCGATCGTCGCGTTGCTGATGACCGGCGTGATTCGTAATCCCTTCCGGCCGAAGCCGCAGGAACGGCATCTTGCGGTGCTTCCGTTCCTGAACATCGGCAACGATCCCACCGACAAGGCCTTCGCCGAGGGCATCTCCGAAACCTTGACCAGCAAGCTCTCGCAACTGGAACGCTTTGATAAGTCCTTCTGGGTTGTACCCGCCGGAGATGCGCGGACGATGAAGAGCCCCGATGAGGCGCATCGCAATCTCGACGTGACCCTGGCCATCACCGGAAGCGTGGAACGCACCCCGGACGGCGTGCAGGTCAGCACCAACCTGATCGATGCGGCGAACCATCGGCAATTGGCTTCGCGCACCTTGAATGTACCCTCAATCAGTCTGGAGGACCTTCAGCAGCAGGTGTGGGAGGCAGTGGCCGACATGCTGGATTTGCAGGTTCCTCCCGAGGTGAAAAAAGAACTGGCCGGCGGCGGCACCTCGAAGCCCGAAGCGTATCGGCTGTACGAACAGGGCAATGGATTTCTTCAGCGATATACCACGGACGATGTGGACCACGCCATCGACCTGTTCAACAAAGCACTGGCCATAGACCCGAACTATGCCCTGGCATACGCCGGTCTGGGCGAAGCTTATGCAGGGAAGTATTACCAAACCAAGGATCCACAGTGGAGTGCAAAAGCTACGCTCAACGCAGGACAGGCGGTCGAATTGAACGACCGGCTCATCCCAACTCGCATGAGTCTGGCGGGGGTATACCTACGGACAGGTCAACTCGATAAAGCACTCGCCGAATACAAACGTGTGCTGGAGCAAGATCCCACGCTCACCGACGCCGAGTTTGGCGAGGCGACGATATACCGGCGGCAAGGCAATTCTCGCCAAGCCGAAGAGGTTCTTAAGCACGTCATGGCGCGGCACTCGACTTATCGGCCAGCTTACGATCTCCTGGGAATGTTGTATTACGAGACGGGAAGATTCAACGAAGCGGTGCAGCAGTTCCAATCGGCGGTTGATCTCGCGCCCGACAATCCGGGAACTTACTACAACCTTGGCGGAGCTTACCTTGCACTCGGACGTTATGACGACGCAGTCAATGTCCTTAAGAAGGGCCTGAGTATTAAACCCACCGCCAACGCCTGGTCGAATCTGGGAGGGGCGTACATGTATCTCGGCAAGTGGGAAGAAGCAGCCGATGCTATGAGGCGGGCAACGGAACTTAGCCCGCATGACGACGTGATGTGGCGAAACCTGGGCGACGCCTACGATCAGATTCCATCGCGTCTGGCCGACGCCCACGCGGCATATCAGAAGGCTTTGGAATTAGCGACGGAACAACTCAAGGTCAATCCCAAAGACCCCGATGTGCTCAGCGGCATCGCGCTCTATCACGCTCACCTCGGTCAGAAAGATCAGGCAGAAGCGTTCCTCGCCCGCGCCTTGGAGGTCGCGCCAAACAACAGCAATTCCCTGTTCACAGCAGTCCTCGTGTATGAGCTTACCGGCCAGCGCGAAAAAGCACTCAGCGCCATTGACCAAGCCGTAAAAGCCGGTTACTCGGTGGAAGAAATCGACAAAGAGCCGGAGCTGCGCGCGTTGCGCAGCGATCCCCGTTACAAAGTGTGGCTTGGCCAGAACCGCTCCCACAGCATTGCCAACAATTGATGTGCACAGGAGGAAGTCATGAATCACTCCCGCCACTGGAAGTTCATGTTGCTAACTGTCACTCTTTGGCTTGTATTTGCGGTTGCGAGTCCAGCACAAACCGCCTGCAACCCCGGCCCCATTCCGCAGGTGGACAACTGGACAAACGACTGCCAGGCCAGTACCAGTAACGTCTGTTCGATAAGTGCCAACACCTGCAGCATTACCGTTAACCAGAGCGGCGGGGTCACCGTCCTAAGCAATAGCAGTGCAAACAGTGGAACCAGCGGCTTTGCCCCCGATCCCATTTGTATCGACAACGCCTCGACCCCCGGGCCGCAGACCAAATACATCAAATGGGTCGCCGCTTTGAGTACCTATTCCCAGGCTGGTTTCCTTGTGGATTTCACCGGAAGCAACGGTGGTAACGGAGTCAGTGCCAGTCCCTTTACCAGCGGCGATCTGATAGTCGTTGGTACGGCCGGCGGCTCGCAGGAAACCATTATCGAAGCCAGAACGCCACGATCGCGCCATGTTACAAATACAATGTCATTTACTGTCCTGCAGGGCAGAGTTGCGCCACGGCAGCGGACCCCAGGATAGTCGTGAAGTGTACTACCGGCCCCTGTGGCGGCACGCCACCACTGCCGCACAAGCAGAAATAGAGCAGAAGGTCACTTACACGCTGGTGAAGACGGGCCTGCGCCGCCCGTCTTCACGACGCCCCATCTACAAACAAGCCAAAGCCGAATACGCGAAGCTGCAGTGAGGCTTTTTCAAACCTCTACCAAGGGCCGCTACATAACAAGTGTTTTGGGCGATATCTAGATATCTTCCTCGGGCCGGTTTTGCACAGATAATCCCGCTGCTTGAAACCCAAGGTAGCTGGATTGGCTCGAGGGTCAGTCCGAGAAGTGTCTGCGATTATGCGGCAGGGATGAAGCGATTTCCGCGTCTTCCTCCCTCCAATAATCGTATATACTTCCAGCACTGAGCTTTACCCTGCAAGCTCGCTCCCGGGTGAAGTCGATGGGGTCTTAGGATCGTCACGCCCCAACCCCGTTTTGCGATCGCAACATGGATGACCCCAAGTCACGGCCCGATGAGAAGTCTGCGCCTGCGAAGGGCGCATCTCCCGGCGTAAGAACTCCCTTTGCCGGGGAGAGTTCCTCCAACAACGTCACTCTTCCTCCGGCGGACAAAGCCAAACTTGGAGACTCGCGAACGTTGGGGTATGACGCCGAGCAGACCCTGGTCGATGCCAAGCCGCAAGCCAGTGCGGAAGTTACGCAGTTTGACGCCGACGCGACCATGGCCGGAACTGCGGTAGCCCGGTCGCCGGTGCCGCCCTCATCCTTCCGCACTTCCGCCGGCTACGACAGCGCCGCTGTATTGCAGATTGGCGAGGTGCTGGCGGGACGATACGAGATTCTGCAATTGCTCGGCGAAGGCGGAATGGGCGCGGTGTACAAGGCCTCCGACCGTGAGCTGAATCGCTTCGTCGCATTGAAAGTTATCCGCCGCGAGCTGGCTTCCAACCCCGCCATCCTGGCCCGCTTCAAGCAAGAGCTGCTGCTGGCTCACCAGGTCACGCACCGCAACGTGATCCGCATTTACGACCTGGGCGAAGCCGAAGGCGTGAAGTTCATCACCATGGAGTTCATCGAGGGCAGAGATCTACGCTCCCTCATCCGCGAGAAAAAGAAATACCCTCCGGAAGAAGCCGTCGATGTCATTCAGCAGGTGTGCCAAGCCCTGGACGCGACGCACAGCGTGGGGGTGATTCACCGCGACATGAAGCCGCAAAACATCATGCAGGACGGGAGCGGGCGAATCCTGGTGATGGACTTCGGGCTGGCGCGAACGGTGGAAGGCGACGGCATGACCCAGACCGGTGCGATGGTGGGCACCATGGAGTACATGTCGCCGGAGCAGGCGCTGAGCCAGGACCTCGATCAACGTTCGGACATCTTCGCCCTGGGGCTGATCTTCTACGAATTGCTGACCGGCAAAATGCCGTTCGCCGCCTCCAGCGCTATCGCCAGCCTTCTCAAGCGAACCCAGGAACGGGCAATACCGGTATCGGATATCGACGCGCAGATTCCGGGCGCGTTGAGCGGGATCGTGAGCAAGTGCCTGGAACGCGATGTGAATCAACGATACCAAAATGTATCGGCGATTCTGGCGGACCTGAATACCTGGCGGGACAAGCGAGCCGCCAACACCATCGCCTTCGAAGCCCGGGTCGAACCTTGGGGACGGGATATTCCGTGGCCGCGGATTGCCGTGGTCGTGACTATTCTGCTGCTGGCGCTCAGCGGGTACATGCTTCGCGACCGGCTATTCAAGGCATTGCCCAGCAAGCGATCGGCTCCCGCGGGGCCGGTGATGTCACTGGCGATCCTGCCCTTCCGCAATGCGACTGGGGATCCGAGCCTGGACTGGCTGGGCGCCAGCCTGGCGCAAATGCTGACCACCGATGTCGGGCAGTCGGCGAGCCTGCGCACCGTCTCCGCGGATCGCCTGCGCCAGGTTTTCACCGATCTGCATATCGGAACGGACAGCCCACTGGATCCACAAAGTATCAAGCAAGTGGCGGAGTTCAGTAACGCGCAGACCGTTGTCTGGGGGCAGTACGTCCGCAGCGGCGGCCAGATCAGTGTCGAGGCCACGGTGCAGAACCTCAAACAGGGAACGGCTCCTGTAACCCTCAGTGTGGCCGCGCCGTCGGAGAAAGAGTTGCTGGCCGCAACCGATCAGTTGGCGCAAAAGATCCGCACCAACCTGGCGCTGTCCCCGGAGATCGTGAAAGAGCTGCAACAAAACTCATTCCGGCCTACGTCGAAGTCGGTGGACGCTCTGCGTGCCTATAACGAAGGCCTGGCCTTGATGGGTCAGGGGAAAAATCTGGAGGCGCAGAAGAGATTTGAATCGGCAACCCAGGCCGATCCTGACTTTGCGCTTGCCTTCTCGCGCTTGGGACAGACCTATTCCAATCTCGGCTATGACAACGAAGCGGAGCGCTACTCGCGGCATGCGGTGGAACTGAGCCAGCAACTGCCATCCGCCGAGCGCTACCTGATCGAGGCCAACAACGCCCGCATCACGGGACAGACCGACAAGGCGATCGAGCTGTACGGCAATCTGGTGAAGGCTGCTCCCGGAGACACCGATCTGCAGTTTGCCCTGGCGGGTTTGTACGAATCCAATAATGATTTTGATCAGGCTTCGCAGCATTATGCGAAGGTGCTGGAGCAGGATCCCAAGTCGGTGGCCGCGCTGCTGGCTACGGGGCGTGTCCTGATCAAGAGCGGCAAACCGCAGGATAGCCTCGACTCATTGAACCAGGCGTACAGCCTGGCTGTCCGGCTGGACAACCAGGAGCAGAAAGCGGCCATTCTGCAGGCCATCGGCGTGGCCTATCGGTTGATGGGAAAGCCCCAGGATGCGCTCAAGAACTATCAGGATTCGATTGCCATCAAGCGGCAGATTGGCGACCAGCGCGGCATTGCGGTCAGCCTGAACGAGAGCGCTCAAGTCGAGGACACGATGGGCCAGTTTGCGACGGCCGAGGCGAGTTATAAGGAAGCCTTGAAGATCCGGCAGGACATCGGCGACAAGCGCGGCGTGGGCGACACGCTGTCGGACCTGGGAACACTCTATAGCAGCCGGGGAAAGCCGGACGAGGCGCTTGCGCTCTACAAGGAGGCCCTCCAGGTTGAGCGTGATCTTGGCGATCAACTGAGCGAGGCAACCTGCCTGAACAACATCGGCGAGGCGTACTTCGCAACGGGTCGATACGACGATGCGCTGACCTACTTGCAGCAGGCGCTGCAGTTGCGCGAAAAGCTCAAGACGCCGGACGCCATTGCCGAGTCGCTCCGCAACGTTGCCGTGGTCAACACCAAGCTGGGCCAGTATGGTGAGGCGCTCACCCAGTATCTGAAGGCGCTCGACCTGCACCGCAGTATCGATGACGCTCGCGGCACCTCGATGGATTCCTACGATATGGGGACCGTGTTCCAGTACCAGGGCCGCTACGGCGCAGCTTTGAAGGCGCGGGAGCAGGCGCTGAAATCGTTCCGCAATTTGAAAGCTCGCGACTTCTGGATGGTGGAAAGTCTGAGCGGTTACGGGCAGTCGCTGGCGCAGGTGGGACGCGAAGACGATGCCAAGCGGGCTTTGGATGAGGCCGCGTCACTGGCACGGGAAATCAACAATGACAGCTCCATCGCGCAGATCCAATTGTTCTACGGCGATATCGCCTGGTATCGCGGCGATAGGAAAGCTGCGCGCACTTTCTACGAGCAGGCCTTGCAGACGGCTAACAAGGCGAAGGACCCGGAGAATGCGTTGAAGGCCAAAATCGCTCTGGCTCGGGATGACATTGCCCAGGGACGATCGGCCGCGGCGGCATCTGCGCTTAAGACCCTGGCGCAGCAGGCCGATAAGCTGGGCCTGAAATACGAGTCGGTGCAAGCGTCGGTGTATCTGGGCGCGGCACTCGCCCGCAATAAGGCTTATCCCCAGGCGAGACAGGAACTGGAGCGCGCCTTAACCAACAGCCAGAAGCTGGGATTGCAGTGGCTGGAAGCAGAAAGCAATTATGTGCTGGGAGATGTGCTGCGCCAGAGCGGTGACGCCAAACAGGCCGCTGACTACTATCGCGCGGCCATCAGCAAGTGGGATGAGGAACAGAAGGAAGTTGGCGATCCCGCATTTCTTTCGCGCGCCGACCTGGCGCAAATGTATAAAGATGCGCAGCAGCAGGTGCAGGGGCTGAAGTAGAGAACGGTTGAGGGTTTCTGGAAGCCAACTCAGCAGCTGCTGCTTGGTAGCAATTAGCGGATTCCATTTCATAGGCACGGTGCGTTCATCGCCCGTCCAGATCGCTGCTAAGAGCCTAAGAGACCAACGCCCACTTTTCTTGCCGTTCTGCGTAAGTCGTGGTCCAGCGTCGCCAAAGGCAAGCTTCGACGAATTGCCAAGTCGAGGTAGATGGCGTCGTAGCTGGTTAGCCGATGGGTCCGGCACAATGAAAGAAGATGCGTAAAGGCCCGATCGGGAGCTTCGTTGTCTCGCTCGATTGCGAGCTTGCTCAGGTCGGCGATAAAAGCATCCGACTGCGGCGGAGTGATGCGACCTTTGCGCTCCGCCATGGCGAGGACATTCGTAATTTCCACGAACCACCAGGCAGGCACAAGCGCCATCTCGGTTGCCAGTCGATTCAGCAAAGCCGTCGTCTTCGGCGTCGCTTCATCATGAAACAGCCAAGCCATAGCGATCGAACAGTCCAGGACAAACGCGGCGGCACTCATCGGCGACCCTCGCTGATGAGATCTTTGACTCTCAATCCGCCTAAAGATAGGCCACTGGCGAGCTTCCGAATCCGCTCAATGGCGGCGACGCGCTCCTCCAGGCTGGCTTCCTTTTTCACGGGAACGAGCTTGGCTACCGGTGCACCATGTTTGGTAATCGTGATCTCCGCGCCCGCCTCAACCTTTTCCAGCAGTTCGGAGAGATGCGTTTTTGCCTCGTAAGCGCCGACCGTATTGCTGCCGAGTAGTGTGGTCATGATTACGGCCTTTCCTATATACGACTAGTTTACGACTAGTTTAATCTTTCAGGTCGGGGCTGGTCAACGGGATATCAGCAAGAAGTAAACGTATCTGTGTGATTAGCAGGCGATACTGCAGGGTAAGAAGCGGTTGTGGGGCACCAAACGTCCGCAACTGGAATCGTTCTAGTTTCGGAAAGATCGTCCATAGCCTCTGTCCTTTGAGGCCGAAACGAATGGGGTTGAACTACTGCGCCGATGCCGCTTTGGCAAGCACAGCTTTCTCAGGCCATGGCGGTAGGAGCTTGACTAATGCCCAAAGAAATATGAATGGAAGAACCGTCAGTACGATTGCCGGGAGTAAGCCTTCCTTGGTGGCGAAGCCCATCTTGTAGGTCGTATATCCGAGAAAGCTTTTGGAGAAGAGCTGGCCACCGATGACCACGTTCCAACGCATGGCGAAGATTCCAATCAGCGTCAGGCAGCCGGATAGCACGTAGATTCGCTTACGGGCGAGATCGGTCAGCTTCGCGACTTGCGTTAATCCCAGTAGAACAATCGGAGTCACGGTGCCCAACAGAATCTGCACCACGATATGAGAGAAATAGAGCTTGGTGTGGACCATGAAATCCAGGCTGCGGAAGGATTCATCGGCCTCGTAGATACGGTGAATCAGATCCAGCATCTCCAGGCTGAAATCGATAATGAAGGTGTAGAACAGATACTTCGCCACGGTATCGACGCAGCGCATGTCAATTGGCTCCCGCCGCATCCAGTTCAGCACCATGTACAGCAGCATGACGACCGCTATGCCCGAGACCATCGCGGAGAACAGGAACACCACCGGCATCAGCGGCGATGACCACCACGGGTTGGCTTTCACCGAGCCAAAGATGAAACCCACGTACCCATGCAGCAGGAAAGCCGAGGGAATGCCGATCAGGGTGATCAGCCATCCGGCGCGTTCGTCGATGTGCAAGGCGTGCGGACTGACATTGGTCGAGCCCAGCGTCAGCATGCGATAAATCAAGCGCCGCCAGCCGGTAGTGGTCTGCGACAGCACGACGATGTCGTGCCGGTAATCTAGCCAGATTTCCAGCACCAGCACCGCCAGCAGGTACCAGAGATAGACGAAGCCGAACATCGCCATGGCGGACGAGACATGCGGCGTCAGATACATTTCGAAAGAGCGCTCGGGATGGCCCAAATGCAATTGCAGCGGCATGGGCGCAACCAGCAGGAAGGCCAGCGCCGTCAGCAGCGCCAAGCGGTACGTAGGCTTCACCGCCTGCACCTGAAAAACCCGCTCCAGCGAAGCCAGGATGAAGGCTCCGGCCACCAACCCGGTGATAAATGGATAAAGCACGATCAGCACGCTCCATTGCAGTTCCACTTCGTTCGGGTACATGAATCCTTCCACTGGAATCTGCACAAGGAGTCTCCTTATCGCACCGAGCCATCCAGGCCGTTATAAAAGCACTTCGAATGCGTTGCCATTTGTGGTTTCAAAACCTGCACGCTATGCGTGCGCAGGAATTCGTGGATCGGATCCTTCGGGTCCTTCAGATTGGCGAGCTGTCGCGTACCGGTGGGACAGACCTCGCAACATGCCGTAGTCAGGCCCTTGGTGATCCGGTGATAGCAGAGCGTGCACTTGTTTGCCGTGTTGGTCTGCGGATTGATAAATCGGCAGCCGTAGGGACAAGCCTGCACGCAGTAGCGGCAACCGAGGCAGTATTTCTGATCGACCAGCACTACTCCATCAGGAGAAATAAAGGTCGCACCCACGGGACAAACCTGGGTGCAGGGCGAATCTGCACAGTGGTTGCAGAGCTTGGGGACAAAGAAATTCTTGCCGCCCGCTTCCTTGGCCGGAGGAAATCCGTTCTTACCGCCGTCCGGCGAATCGACTTTGGGATATTCCATCTCCCAATCCGCGATGTGGTAGCGCTCCACCCAGGTGCGGTAGTAGCCGTCGGGAACCTGGTTCTCCAGTTGGCAGGCGCGCACGCAACTGCCGCAGCCGATGCACTTGGTGATGTCCATGAGCATCGCCCACCAGTGTTCCGACATCGCGTAGTTCGGTGACGCTTCCGGCGTGCCGGCCAGAATGGAATCCCAGGCAATAGCGGCGGCGGGCAGCAGAATGAGGAGTTGGCGGCGGGTCATGGTCATTGCGCGACTCCCACGTTCATCATCGGACTGTGCGGCTGATGGCAGGTGTTGCACGCTGCCCCGCTTGAGTGGTCGGGGGCATTCACCTGAGGAAAGTCTTTCGGCTTGGCGAGGTTCTCCTGGTGGCAACGAGCGCAAAGGATTCTCGTATCCAACTTCGCCGGCGTCACCGCTGCCGGATCGTCGGCGTGCGCTGCCAGCGGGCCGTGACAGGACTCGCAGGCTACGCCCTTGTGTACGCCCTTGCTCTTCACATCCAGTACATCGGTATGACAACCCTCGCAAACCTGATGCCCGGCGTAGTGAACCGGCAGGGCCGCGATCTCAGTTATGGCGTTAGCGCGGTAATGACCGTAGCGCCCAAAGCTGCGCGGTACCAGCAAACTGCGCAGTACCAGGAAGGCGACGAACCCAACCAGAAAAACCGCCGCCACGCGAAAAAGATGTCCCGTATCTTGGAAAATCTTCATGCCTGTGTTCCACCAGAACCGACTTAAGCGGGCGCTCCCCAGCTTGCCTGCCATCCAGTCTTCGAATAATTCACAAAATGTTCCATTTTGGGATTGATATAAGAGGGAGGTCTCACGCCGCGGTGTTCTAGGTCACGGCTTCACGTGACATCCATCACGTTCGCAAAGGTTCATGGGCAGCACGGGCGCCTTACGAATTGCCCCACCAGCCTTGTAGTCCTCACAAGCGAGTGAAAGTGGGAATGGGAGTCCCGGTGCCTTGCAGTATGTTGGGCTACTTCGAATATGCCCGTCGAAATTCCCAGACGAATCCGGCCACAAATATCGCAGTGGTCATAGTCCAAATCAGTGGCTGTTTCACAAACGAAGTCGGGTCCCATCCAGTTGTCTCATCCGCGCCCCGACCGTAAACAAAGTAGAAATAGATGCCCATTAATGATAGGCAGAACTGGACGGCTCTTCCCTTCCAGAGTAGCAACGTATGGCCGATGGCAGTCGTCTTGTTCAGCGTTCTGGCCTACCTGACGCAGTGTTCGGCCATGCAACAACCTTCAAAAGATGACTGCCTGGCGTGTCATAGCGACAAATCACTGACTACCAAGCGAGGCGGCCGCTCGGTTTCTCTATACATCGATCCGAAAAAGTTCGCTGGCTCGGTCCACGGCCCCCTGCAGTGCACTAACTGCCACGCCGATCTCGAGGGCAAAGACCTGCCGCACTCGACTCCTCTTGCCAAGGTCAACTGCGGATCGTGTCATAGCGACGAGTTCCAGCAGCACGCGAAATCCGTCCATGGTAAAGCGCTGTCGCGCGGCGACCCGCTGGCGCCGCGCTGCGTTAATTGCCACGGCAATCACGACATCCTGCCGGTGAAGGACCCGCGCTCCGCGGTAGCGGCGATCAAGATTCCCTATCTGTGCGGCCAATGTCACCAGGAAGGCACGCCGGTGCAGCTCATGCGGCTGACTTCTTCAGGACTGAGCACGACCGGCAGTTTTCGAGGAGTCTTCGGAAAGATCAAGTCATCGTAGGCGATGTCCCGCCGCTTCAGTGTCTTCTTGTAGAGAAAACGCAGCGCCGACATTCGTCCTTCGACCGTGCCGGGGGCAAGCTTCTTATCGCGGAGTAAGTACGTTTCAAACTGCCGGATCTCGTTGCCGCCCAAGTGTTCAGGTGATTTTCCGAAGTAATCCGCGAACTGTTTGATTGCGAGGATGTAGCCGCGAGTCGTGGCTGGCGAGTAGTTACGGCGCTGGAGTTCGTCCAGCACGCGTTGGCGAAGTGAGGTCACAGAAATCTCCTTTCTCTGTGACCCACACTATGTCACCTACTCCAACCATGCTGGGTCCGCCCTACGCGGTAGCGTCCCCCGCGCCAGCGGGTTAGTTCAAACGCCCAAACCATCGAACTGGCTTCCCCCCGCTCATGTCGAGGATCGGGAACGATAAACACCGCTTCTGGGAATTGT
>CAVONC010000007.1:0-277536 GCA_963697175.1 uncultured Acidobacteriaceae bacterium
GCGAGCTATCGCTTCGAACGATTCCGTTTCGATCCCAAGTCGACCTGCCAGTGCATTACAAAGGCCTTCTCCTTAATTGTGGCTACCGAATCGACCTCGTGGTGAATGAGCGGGTGGTTGTGGAACTAAAGTCTGTGGAGCGCTTCTGTTCCGTCCATGAAGCACAACTGCTCACCTATTTACGACTCAGCAAACTGCGAGTGGGCTTGCTCATTAATTTCAATGTCCCTGTCCTCCGCAAGGGAGTTGTGCGAAGGGTCTTGTAGCGATAGCAGAATCGCAGGAGGCCGAGGGGCGTTAACAGATTCATGCGCTGGAAAGCAGGTGACACCAGGACCTCAAAGCCCACAAAACACCGTGGCCTCCGTGCCTCCGTGGTGAACACCGTTTCCGGGCGCGACCTGTCATCGTAATTGTGTGAAACGGGCCACGTCAGAATATGACCTGAATTACGCGTTTTCAGGCACTTACGGGGTGCTGGCGAGCCAGTCCGATGCCGTGAAGAACCGGCGACTGCCCTTAGCAACTTATTGATCACAGGAGGGTTAGAAAAATCTAGGGACCTTTATGGGAATACCCCGTCTAAGTCCCAGTCTCGGGCCGTCGAGATTGCAAATTTTGTTCCCGGCAGAAAATTTCGCTTGACTGCGCGGCCTTGGGCGACTACCTTACTGTCTTTGCACAGAGGCGTCCCCGAGTAAGGTCCAGTCTACGACGTCCTGCCTGAAACGGCCCCCACTGAACGCCACCATTTGGGAATTTATAAGTTTGTCCCGGCGCTACTTCATGCTGGAAACTGGCCGTCGCAAAGAGTAAGTGTGTGTTGTAGTTCGCTTTACGTATTGTCGGAGCCATAAACGTACCGGGCAAAAAATTGCCGAACCGTAAACATCCGGCGAGCATCGAATTATTAGTTCTCGTCGCCGCTTCGTGATGAATTCGGTTCCCAACGCCTGAATTCAAGCGCCAGCAGTAGTCGATCCACACTGGCCGGGCTCCGGAAAGTTCATTCATATACCAACAGGAGACATACATCGATGAGATCGGACCTGGTATTTGAGGCAGTTCATACTCTGCGCAACCGTTACACGCTGTGCCAGTTGGCTTCCAAGGCGACGCGGAAGTTCCATAAACCCAACACGCGTATTCAGGACACGACCAATGAAGTCCTGCATCGCATTGCTGATGCCGAGCGGCAAACTGTGATTCTTGAACCGGAGATGGCTGCCGAAGCGCAGCGGCGCGCAGCTTAAGCGCGCCGCGCCTTCGGGCGCTTTCCTCCTGCTGTTCCTCCGGCCCGCCCTTCTGCAAAATCCCTCGTAGGTGAATAATGACAATCTCAGAACTCAAAGAAAAGAACATCACCGAGTTGACCCGTATAGCTCGGTCTCTCGAGCTACCCGGCGCCAGCGGCCTGCGCAAGCAGGACCTCATCTTCAAGATCCTGCAGGCCCAAAGCGAAAAAGAAGGACACATCTTCGCCGAAGGCGTGTTGGAAATCCTGCCTGATGGTTACGGTTTTCTCCGCTCGCCCGACTACAACTACCTGCCCGGTCCGGATGACATTTACGTTTCTCCGTCGCAGATCCGCAAGTTCGATCTGAAAACCGGCGACACCATCAGCGGCCAGGTTCGCCCGCCGCATGAAGGCGAAAAATATTTCGCGCTGGTCAAGATTGAAGCGGTCAACTTCGAGTCGCCGGAAGAGGCGCGTAACAAGATTCTCTTCGACAACCTGACGCCGCTCTATCCGCAGGAGCGGATCAAGCTGGAGACGGTGCGCGAAAACATCAGCGCCCGCGTCATGGATCTGCTCACGCCGGTCGGCAAGGGACAGCGCGGCCTCATCGTCGCTCCGCCGCGTACCGGCAAGACCATGCTGTTGCAGAACCTGGCGAACTCCATCACCACCAATCATCCCGAGATCGTGCTCATCGTGCTGCTCATCGACGAGCGTCCGGAAGAAGTTACTGACATGCAGCGCTCGGTGAAGGGCGAAGTCATTTCGTCGACCTTCGACGAACCCGCCGCGCGTCACGTGCAGGTGGCTGAGATGGTGATCGAGAAGGCCAAGCGCCTGGTCGAGCACAAGCGCGACGTCGTCATTCTGCTCGACTCGATCACGCGCCTGGCTCGTGCCTACAACACCATCGTTCCGCCTTCAGGCAAAGTGCTCTCCGGCGGCGTCGATTCCAACGCCCTGCAGCGTCCGAAGCGCTTCTTCGGCGCGGCCCGCAACATCGAAGAAGGCGGCTCGCTGACCATCTGTGCCACCGCGCTGATCGAAACCGGCTCGCGCATGGACGACGTGATCTTCGAAGAGTTCAAGGGCACCGGCAACATGGAAATCATTCTCGACCGCAAGCTGGTCGACAAGCGCACCTTCCCGGCCATCGACATTCAGCGCTCGGGCACGCGTAAGGAAGAGTTGCTGATCCCGAAGGAAGATCTGGCGCGCATCTGGGTGCTGCGCAAGATTCTCAACCCGCTGTCCCCGGTAGAAGCGATGGAGTTGTTGATCGACAAGCTCGGCAAAGCCCGCTCCAACGGCGAATTCCTGCAGAATATGGGGAGTTTGTAAGAAGCAGTCAAGATAGCGACTTAGTAACTGCGGGTCAGCGACTATCGCTAACTGCGCTTGATCTGATCGGTGACTCCAGTTTCGCCCGGGTTTCGCGGCTGCCTGGTCAAGCCCGCAAGGGCGACAAACTTGGCTCCGCCCTCACTAGCTGGGCATCGTCGTACGATAACATCCGCCGGTCATGCCGGTCATCGCACATCAAGGGGGAATTTCGCTGGATCCTTGTTGAGTCCTCGAAGAGTCGCGATGCGGCCGTCGAGTGTCGAACCTGTTAATTGCCAAACTCACGGAGTTCTCGCGATCTTTAAAGCCGTGAAATTTGCATCCAGGAGTAGGGCGACGGTGGAGAGTTCGACGTATCGTTGAGCCAGAAGCGTGGACAAGAGTCGTCGAAGTTAAGGTGAAGTCGCCGGTCGATACTGATCAGATTCGAGATACAAAAAACTCAACGAGGACTTGTCGAAGCCAGGAAAACTCGGACTTCGAACAAGGGATCGCATTCCAAGGGACGCCGAGGCTTTGGCCGACGCAAACAGTCGCTGGTCAAACGTTCGGCAGGACTTTCCGCCGAGCAATCTGAGATGTGCGATCCTGGACGAAATACTTGGTAGAGCAGTTCGTGGAGTTTCTGATTGGGAGGGGGATGGCTATGACGAAGGTCGGGGAGCTTGGTCCAGGCGTTCGATCCTTGGTCAGTCTCATGACTCTCTTGCGCGATGGGCTGAAGGCCCAAAGCATCCCCGGGTTGACGCCGACCTGTAGTGATTTTGGAGAGGAAGGCCCAGAGCGCGGGTGGAGTGGCTTTTATTTCTTCGTTGAGAAAACGCGTTACTGGTGCGGCGTTTATTACACCAACCCGGAGAAAGTTGTCTTTGGCGAGGCGCCAAGGGACCGAAATCTCAGACGGCTTTATGATCTCGATCTCGCATCACCAGCAGTGCATTTCTTCTCATTATCCGAAGAGGAACAACGGGATCGGATTTACCAGTACCTCGCTGAAAGTATCGCTTGTGTCAGAAAAACCCAGGGTATTTTACCGAGCGGTTAGAGCCGGGTGCCGCATCGCGGTGAGGATCAGTCCCTCCTGTTGATTCGACGATTCATTCGAGCCCCGCGAATGAATGGGGGCACCCGGCACTACAACTTCGTGGGGATGAAAGACCCCGCCTATCATGCTGACACTGGGAAGCGCCGCACTTCGCCCGCGGAGGTTGACCTCATGGTCTATCAACAGCCTGGCTCAGGACAGGAAGGGCCGCAATCCGGTTCCGACTTCGGCCGCATCTTTTCGATAACTCTGAAGGTGATTCTTGCCTTGGTACTGATCTCAGCCCTTGGGGGATTCATTTTCCTGATACTTGGGGGGATCGGTAAGGTGACGACCTCTTCGAGTTCGGAGGCGGACTACAAAGCATTGGAAAAGAAAGCAACCTACGAGCAAACTGACAACGAACACACACTCCTACCTGCTAGCGAATGGAACAAACTTGTCGCTGCTGCTGCTAAGGTACATTGCCCTGTGGAGGGGATGACGAAAGAGGAGGTCGAGCAGGTGGCAGGAAAGCCAGCAGCATCCGAGCCCGGTAGCTTTCGCTATGAAAGGAAGATCTCACAGCCGTGCACCAAGTTTGCCGGAGACAATTGCGCGGAACCGACAGATCAGGTGGAATCCGAGACGTTGTCCTTCACTCCCAGTGGGCACCTGATATACGAGTTACGGTCCCAAAGAGGGGGCAACTGGCTCGAAAGCCAATGCTTTTCTGAGCCTTTTTACACCAAGTATTACAAGCCACTGTCAGACAAGTCTTTACAGCGATCAGAAGAACAGTTGAAGCGGTCAGAAGAAGAGCTAAACAAAAGCATGCGTGAATCGGAGAGGAAATAACGCGGTTGGGGTAGAAGCCTCACCCCCATCATGCGGCACCCGCTCACCATGTGTCACCATAATTATCACCGAAATGGTGATAGAATTGGTGCATCGGAGGGTGAAGCCCTATGCGAGCAACGGTATCGCTTGATGACGAGTTGGTCCGAAAGGCGCAGGAATACAGCGGCTTGTCGGAGCGAACTGCGCTGATCCGGGAAGCCCTGAAGGCCCTGATTGAGAGGGAAGCGGCGCGCAGCCTCGCGGCCCTGGAAGGGACGATGCCTGATCTGGAATACGTTCGGCGGTTGAGGGGCAACGATCTGTGATTCTTGCCGACGCAAACATCTGGATCGATTTTTTCCGCTTCGGCAAGCCTGGCATGCGGGAACTGCTCGAACGGAACCAGGTCATCCTTCATCCGCATGTGACCGCGGAATTGTCCTTAGGATCGTTGCGCCATCGGGCGTCTACGCTGGCAAAACTCGACAACATGCCGCAGGCGCGAGTGGTCTTATTGCAGGACGTCCGCAGGATGATCGAATCCCGTGCGCTCTACTCGAAGGGAATCGGCCTCACCGACGCTCACCTGGTTGCGTCATGCCTGGCGTCGCCCGGCACCCAGCTCTGGACCTCCGACGCACGGCTCGGCAAGGTCGCCGACATGCTTGGGATTCGCGCCAATCTACCCTAGGAACGTCTGCTGAAAGCCGGGATGCGGAAGCCATGGAGTTGCTGATCGACAAGCTCGGCAAGGCAGGCGTAACGCTGGCGCCGGCCTATTCGCCAAAATTAGTCAATGCTCGCTGTCTTCGGGTACGGGCCGCGATAGCCGATCTGATGCGAGATGCGGCGGGCCGCTTCTTTTAGCATGTCGGAGAGATGAGGGACGGCGTCGCGCGGGACATCGTTGATGGTGCCCGTCGACGCGATGGCAGCTTCCACTGCGCCATCGCCGTTGAAGATAGGCGCGCCGACGCAGCGTGCGCCCAGACTATTCTCTTCGTCGTCCACGGCATAGCCCAATTGCCGCACGCGATCCAGTTCATGCAGCAACTTCGGCATGGTGGTGATGGTGTGCGTCGTCAACTTCTTCAAGCCGCGCTGACGCAGGATGGCGTCGCGCTCTTTCGCATCCAGATAGGCCAGCAGCGCCTTGCCGACCGCGGTGGAATGGACTTCCATGCGGCGGCCGATCCAGGTGTTCATCTTGATGAAGCTTGGCGCTTCCACCTTCTCCACGTAGACCGCCTCGCCATGATCCAGGATCGCCAGGTGAGTCGTGATGTGGATGCGGTCGACCAGATGCCGCATGGTTGGCAGAGCGACCTCGCGGACGTCAACGCCTCCCAGAGCCGCCCGCGAGAGGTTCAACACCTTCATGCCCAGCCGGTATTTCCCGTCGCCATTGTCGCGGCGGAGATAGCCATGCTGCTCCAGAGTGCGCAGGATGTAACTCGCAGAACTCTTTGGAATCTTTAACTTACGGCTGAAGTCGGCATTGGACATGCCGCCTTCCCGCTGCGCTGCAGCTTCCAGGATCAGCAGCGTTCGCTCCACCGCAGTGGAAGAAAGATCATTTGATGAGGCCATAGCCAACCAGTCTACCAAATTGGGAATCGGAGATCATGGTACAACAATATGAATTTATGTTCAATATACTGAACATTAAGCTTGCATGAAAGAATTCCGCACCGCTATGGTATGTACACCATACGGAATGATGTTCAGCATATTGAACTGAACGTTCGTTCTGAAACGGTTCGTCAGGGCCCTGAATTATTCGCATCAACTGCAATCAACCGGGTGGTCGGCACGACCCCTACTCATAACGCTCGAATCGAGAGGAGATCACAATCAATGGCGGCGCTTGAAACCGCGGCTCAACTTGCAAAATCCTGGAAGACCGACCCTCGCTGGAAGGGAATCAAACGTCCTTATACGCCGGAAGATGTGGTGCGCTTGCGCGGCACGCTTCGCATCGAATACACGCTCGCCCATCTGGGTGCCGAACGCCTTTGGGAGATGTTGACCAGCGATAGCTACGTCAATGCGCTGGGCGCGGTGACCGGCAATCAGGCGGTACAGATGGTCTCTGCCGGGTTGCGCGCGATCTACGTCAGCGGCTGGCAGGTGGCGGCCGACGCCAACAATGCAGGTCAGATGTATCCCGACCAGAGCCTCTACCCCGCCGACTCCGTGCCGAATCTCTGCCGGCGCCTGAACAACGCGCTCACCCGCGCCGACCAGATTCATCACGCCGAAGGCAAGAACGGGATGAACTGGTTCGTTCCTCTGGTGGCCGATGCCGAAGCCGGTTTTGGTGGCTCGCTGAATGCCTTCGAGCTGATGAAGGCGATGATCGAGGCGGGCGCGGCTTGCGTGCACTTCGAAGATCAGCTGTCGTCGGCGAAGAAGTGCGGTCACCTGGGCGGCAAGGTTCTGGTGCCGACGCAGGAAGCGGTGCAGAAGCTGGTGGCGGCGCGTCTCGCGGCCGATGTGCTGGGCGTGCCCACGCTGTTGCTGGCGCGCACCGATGCCAACAGCGCGTTCCTGCTGACCAGCGACGTCGATGATTACGACAAGATCTTCTGCACCGGCAAGCGCACGACGGAAGGCTTCTACGAGATTCATCGGCGGGCTGGATTCTGCCATCGCGCGCGGCCTGGCCTACGCGCCGTATTGCGATCTGATCTGGTGCGAGACTTCGGAGCCGAATCTGAAGGAGGCGCGGGATTTTGCCGACGCCATCCACAAGAAGTTCCCGGGCAAGATGCTGGCCTACAACTGCTCGCCGTCATTCAACTGGAAGAAGAAGCTGGACGACGCGACCATCGCGCGCTTCCAGCCGGCGCTGGCCGAGATGGGCTACAAGTTCCAGTTCATCACGCTGGCCGGCTTCCACGCGCTCAACCTCAGCATGTTCGAGCTGTCGCGCGCCTACAAGGAGAGCGGCATGACTGCTTACTCGCGGCTGCAGGAGAAGGAGTTTGCGCGCGAGTACAGCCACGGCTACGGAGCGGTCAAGCATCAGAAGTTTGTCGGCACCGGATACTTCGACGAGGTGACGCAGGTGATCGCCAGCGGCAAGTCGTCGGTGACGGCACTGAAGCACTCGACCGAAGAAGAACAGTTTGCCGAGATCAAGGTGCCGGCGGAGGTTATCCCGGTGGGCGAAGATCCGGCTTGCCGGCCGATTCTGGGCGAGTGTCCGCTAGGCTGCGGCCATGCGCATATCGAACATCCGCACCTCGACGGGATGCACGACTAAGTTCCCTTCAGCAGAGAGCGCGCGCTAACCGGCGCGATGGCACGGGTCACTCCTTCCCGTGCCTTTTTTCTTGCGAGCCTTGTGTGCTTGATTCGATCGCCGTCGTGAGTGTCCTGACCGCATTCCGCAGCTGCGGCTCGGAGTACGCCGCATAGCCAAGGACGAGACCACCTCGTCCGCCGGGCTTCTCGCGATAGCTGGTCAACGCCGGCGCCTCCACACCCAACTCCAGCGCGCGGCGCGACACGACCGAATCGCGCATTCCCTTTTGCAGCCAGCCGACGACATGCATTCCCGCATCATGCGAGCGCACCTCGACAGCGCCCCCGAGTTCGCGACGGAGATTTTCCATCAGCATGTCCTTCCGCTCCAGATACAGCATGCGCATTCGCCGGATATGCCGCGCCAGATGACCTTCGGCGATGAACTCGGCCAGCACCGCCTGCTCCACCGTGGGACAGTGCCGATCGACCACCGCCTTGGCGCCTCGGAAAGCGTCGACCAGGCTGGCGGGTACGACGATATAGCCGAGACGCAGCGACGGAAACAGAACCTTGCTGAAGGTGCCGCAATAGATCACCGCACCGCTCTTGTCCAAGCCCTGTAGCGATGCGACCGGACGGCTGGCATAACGGTATTCGCTGTCGTAGTCGTCTTCCAGAATCCAGCTGCGCTTGCGCTCAGCCCAGCGCAGCAAATCGAGACGCCGGGACAGCGTCATCACTACGCCGGTGGGATATTGGTGCGATGGCGTGACATAAGCTAAGCGGGCGCGAGGCGACAACTTCTCGCCCATCGTGACATCCAGGCCAGAGTCGTCGATCGGCACGCCGACCGGCTTCACTCCAGCGGCCAGAAACACGGCGCGCGCTCCGTTGTACCCGGGATCCTCCATCCATACTTCATCCTCCGGATCGAGCAGCAGGCGCGTCGCCAGATCCAGCGCCTGTTGCGCGCCGGAAACGACGATGATCTGCTCGGCATCGCAGCGCACGGCGCGGGCCGCCGTGACGTATTCGGCGACGGCCTCGCGCAACGGCTGGTATCCCGCAGGGTCGGTGTAGGGCAGAAGTCCTGCCGGCTCGCGACGCCAATACTTGGCTAGCAGCCGACTCCACAGGTCGAAAGGGAAGTGATCGATCGCGGGCACTCCTGGACGAAAGGGACGTGGAGGATCCATGTAGCGAATGCCGAGCCGGTTCGTCGCCAGGGTCTGGCCGCGGCACGAAAGATGAAAGAGATTGCGATTGCGTGGCGCCGCCTGTCGTGCAGCGGGGATCGTCAGGACCGCTTCCGGCAAGGTACGCGCAACATAGGTGCCCGAGCCGGTCTTGCCTTCAAGGTATCCCTCCGCCAACAATTGCTCATAGGCGCTCATCACCGTGTTGCGAGCGATGGCAAGTTCCTCGGCAAGACTGCGGGTTGAAGGCAGCTTGGCGCCCGCTCGCAGACGGCCCTCGAGAATGGCTGTTCTGAGCTTGTCATAGAGCTGGCGATACATCGAGCTTCCCGAGGAGCTATCGAGCGCCAGTGCAGCCGGGCCGATCGAAGACTCTCGGGTGCTCATTTGCAAAGTGGCTCCATATAGTCGGCGAACTTTGGACCTTTTCATAGAGCCGATTATAGGCGAGGATCGTGGCTAAAGGAGTTTGGAAAATGAGCGACGCGGACCTCGAGAGCATCTGGACCACCACCATTCGGCAGCACGCGGAGCGCACCGTTCCCGATCGCGCGCAGGAGTTTCTTGCCCAGGGATACGTCGCTCACATCGGCTTCGAGCAGGATGGTCTGCCGTACGTGATTCCGATGCTGTATCAGTACTCGGTTGAGCGCCCGGAGCGGCTGTATTTGCATGGCGGCTTGACCAGCCGATTGATTCGGCATCTCGCGTCGGGCGTGCCGGTCTGCGCGACGGTGACCGAGCTGGATGGCCTGGTGTATTCGCGCGATGCCAGATATCACTCAGCAAACTATCGCTGCGTGATGTGCTTTGGCCATGCCCGGATGGTGGAAGATGACGAACTGAAGCAGGCTGTGTTTCAGGAGATGACCTCGCGCTACTTCCCAGGGCGCACTGCAGGGGAAGATTATGCGATCGCGCCGAAATCTCATCTCGATGCGACCCCGATGCTGGAGATGGTTATTGCACAGATGAGTGCCAAGATGCGCGAGGGCGGTCCGAAGGGACCGCGCGATGCCGACGAGAAGGCGAGCGGGACATGCGGGGTGGCGGAGTTGAAGGTGCAGCCTTCGCTCGAGTGACACTTCTGATGAAGTCGCGGCGATAGTCCGATTAAGTCACGGCGAAGTCCCTCAGAGGCTAAAGCCTGGGGCGATTTTCGCGGTGTGTACGGACGACCTAAAGGCCGTCCCCTTCAAAGACCAAACTCATTCGAGTTTCTTTAGTTGCGCAGCAGCACGGCCATGCCATCGCTCTGCTGCAGCTCAGCGGAGCGCGCGAACTGCAGCAGCACGGCAAAGAAGCGGGGGTTGTGTTCCACGGCTCGGGCGAAGACATGCACGACGCGTATGGCGTGAGCATCGGAAAACGAGTTGCGATATCTTGCCGCCGCGCCGATGAGCAGGCTGTGCAGAAAACGATAATGCAACGCCAGTAAAGGATAGCTGGTGAGGGGATCGGCCGAATGCTGAGGCGGATCCGGGACAACGACAAACGGAAAGCCAGTGCGGAAAAGATAGTTGATCAGATAGTTTTGCAGGAAATGCGGAAATTGCTGGGCGAAGGGCTGGTACCACTCGAGATAGGCCTGATGGTAGCGTTCGGCCACTTCCGGCAGAGAGGCAGTGGGCGAGTAGCCGATGGCCTGCAGCAAATCGCCGACACAGCAAGCGAAGCTGTCATGGGGCGGATCGAGTTCAAAGCGCAATCGTATGAGTTGCAGGACAAGATCGAGCTGCAGGCCGGGACGCGCCGGTATGTTGTCCAGATGGGAACGCAGACTTCCTTGCTGCAGCATGGTGGCGTATTGCGCCAGCAATGAACTGATCTCCGCCGATGGCTGCGCCGCAGTGAGTTCGTGGGCGCGACGGCTGATCACTCCCAAGACGAACATCCGTTGCCACAACGGGTAGCTTTCATCCTGCAGCAAATCCAAAGCAAAGGCGCGCAGCTGCAGCGGGTCGAGTGCGGATGAAGTGATCTGCCGCAATCCTTCAGGTATGAGTTGCTGGTAGCGCGGGCCGTCTGCCGGCAGCAGTTGCGGATTGAGAAGCACAATACGGGCCGCCTCAGGACAGGAAAGATAGAGCCCTCTTTGCATCTTGCCGTCGAAGCGCACCAGCGCGCGCGGATAACGGGCGCAGGTCTTGGATAGAAATTCGCTGCCGTGTTCCTTCTGTATGCTGCACAGCTTGTCGTCCGCCAGGAAGGGACATCGGTTGCTTGCGGGGAACTTGATGCGCGCGTATTGAAAGTTGTTGCGAGCGTCGGGGTTGATCTCGATGTGCTCGCCGGCAGCCTGGCGCAGCGACGGCGTCGCACGATACTTCTTGTAGGTGGCTTTGTCCACATACATTCCCCAGCCCTGGCAGCAGCTGTCCTCGCACTCCGGCCCAATGCAGCGGAAGCGATCGGCATAGCGGGGTTGAAGCGGGCTGGTCGACATGGTTCTTGCCGCAATAGAGAGTGCAAGCGCGGTGCCGCTCGTCATTAGAGAATTTTGATGTCGGAACCGTCGCGCGACTTTGCCGAATCCTCTTCCCTCCCTCTGGATTTCGCTTTCGGCCTGCAGTATCCTGCCATCTCCCGGAGAGCTGGCCTGGAATCGTTCGCACCTTGCTTCTACTCGCCGGATCAACTCATCGCCCAGGAGATTCCATGAACTCCCGCGCCCTCGCCCATACGTTCACCGTGGTGACGTTCCTCTTCGTCGTATCCCTGCTGAGTGTTGCGCAGGACGCCGTGCTTCCCGTTCCCATCAGCACCAAGCTGGACATCACGCTGAACACGCCACTGTCGACGCAGTTCTCCCAGCCCGGTGACCAGTTCACCGCCGACGTTTCCGATGGCCCGTATAAGGGAGCGATCATTCACGGCACGGTGCGATCGGCCAGCCAGTCGGGTCACTTCAAGGGATCAGCCGAGCTGCTGCTCAGCTTCGATCGCATCGTGTTGCGCGATGGCCGTCGCGGCAAGATTCTGGCCGAGGTGACGCAGGTCTACGTTCACGGCGACAAGGTGGGCAACGAAGGCGCGATTGAGAGCTCCGGCCAGGGGAAGTACACCTGGATTCGGACGGGACTTGGCTCTGCAATCGGCGCGGGCTTGGGTGGGATCTTTGGTGGAGGTGAGGGCGCAGCGATTGGCGCTGTCGCCGGAGGAGGCGCGGGAGCGGCGTCCAAGGCGGTGAGTAAGGTTCAACAGGTGGTGCTGGATAGCGGAACCATGCTGACGATTAGCGTGTTCAGCAACTAGGATTGTGTCGCCGGCTGAACAGGCCGCTGAAAAAGTCGATTGTGGAGTGTTTTGAAGGGGCGCATCTTTAGCTGCGCCGTTGCAAGTCTTTTGTATTTGTCATCACGAGGAGGCCTTCAGGCCGACGAGGGATCTGCTTCCCGACTTTTTCAGCAGCCTGTAAAGCCCGGCACCGGAATAAAAGAGACGCGCTTATCGGCACGGTAAACTCGTCCCTGATACAACGCAAGCTCTACCGTCTTGTCTTCTTCGCGCGGCTTTTCTTGGCTTTGGCTGAACTGGCGGGCGAGGCCGCTCCTTGCGTACGTTTTGCGGGAGCTGGAGTCGAAGCGCTTGCTCCCACCTCCATCCCTTCCAGAGCTTTGAGCGGCGGCAGCTTCTGCTTCAGCTTCAGCACCGGCTCAAAGAGATCGCCAAATTTCTGGGATCGCTCAACCACCGCGTCCGCCTCGAACACCAGCAAACTCGCATCACCTTTCTTGAGGCAGTTCTCAACCTCATCCCACTTCACCGGAGTTGAGACGGTAGGCCGCTCTTTCGCGCGCAAGGAATAGACGCAAATCGTTGTCTTGTGATCGTCGTTCTGGCTCCAGTCGATGAATACCTTCCCGGTGCGCAGCGACTTCTTCATGTCGGAGACCACCAGCTGCGGATGTTGCCGCTCGAGCAGCCGTGCGATCTCATGCGCGAAGGGCTTGGTGTCGTCGTAGGTGACGGCGGTGTTCAGCGGGACGTAGATCTGCAGGCCCTTCGATCCGGAAGTTTTGGCGCAGCTCTTCAGCCCCAGCTTGGCGAAGATATCGCGCACCCAGATGCCAACCTGGCAGCATTGCACGATATTGGCGGGCGGTCCGGGATCGAGATCGAAGACCAGGAACGTTGGCCGCATAATTTCTTTACCCAGCGACAGGCTGGTGTGCAGCTCGATGTCGGCCAGATTGGCTGCCCACACCAGCGTTGGCAGATCCTCAAAGACGCAGTAGTCCATCCAGCGATTGTTGCCTTCGCTCCACACGCGCGCCGTCTTCACCCATTCCGGCCGATGCTTGGGACAATTTTTTTCGTAGAAAAACATCCCATTCACGCCGTTGGGATAGCGCTTCATGGTGAGCGGCCGTCCGTGCAGATGGGGCAGCAGCACGGGGGCGATGCGAACGTAGTAGTCGATCACCTGGCCCTTGGTGAAGTTGGCTTCGGGATAAAGCACCTTGTCGAGATTGGACAACTGTAGGTGCTTGCCCTGCACGTCAACGACGGTGTCTTTCGGCATCGGCTCCTCGCTTGCGTTTAGGAATGATGCCGCGTCCCACAGGTGGAGTGCAAGAGCTGCCCTGGGCCGGCCTTTAACAGTTATCTTTTTTGGCTGAGAGCAACAACGCCAGAGCACCTCCTGCCATCCAACGGTAGGCCGTGGCGACTGAGATCGAATTGCCGGTCAGCAGTTCCGTGCCTCCGGAGTTTCCGCCGGAGCAGCGCGCGCTCTTCTGCGAAGTGCTGGAGCACCTGAACCGTACGCAGGTGCCGTATGTGGTGTCCGGCGCTTTCGCGCTGCAGCAGCACACCGGCATCTGGCGCAACACCAAGGATCTCGATCTCTTTCTGCCCGCGCCGGCCGTGCCCGAAGCTTTGCGCCATCTGCAGGAGCAAGGTTTCGAGACAGAAATCCGTGATCCGGTCTGGCTGGCGAAAGCCCACCGCGACGGTTACTACGTCGATTTGATCACCGGCATGAGCAACGGTGTCATCACCGTGGATCCGTCGTGGATCGACCGCAGCTCCCACAGTGTGGTACTTGGTGTTCCCGCGCGGGTGCTGGCGCCGGAAGAGCTGATCGCCTCCAAGCTATTTGTGAATTTTCGGGAGCGCTTCGACGGCGCCGATGTGGTGCACGTCATCTTCGGCACCAAGGGTCGTCTCGATTGGCAACGCTTGCTTGCCCTAGTTGGCGATCACTGGGAGCTGCTGCTGTGGGAAGTGGTGCTGTTCCATTACGTCTACCCTGCGTTTCGGGGCTACGTGCCGCGCGAAGTTTGGGAAGAGCTTTTAACGCGCTTGCGTGCCGATCTGGATTCGCCGAAATCTTCTGCGCCGTTTCGCGGCAGCCTGCTCGACGAGAAAATGTTTGCCATCGATGTCAGGGAATGGGGCATGGAAAATTTGCTGCAAGAGCAGCGCGAGCGGCGCGAGCCCAAGATTAGTGACTTGCCGGCAGGCCCAAAATTGGTCGAGTCGAAGAAGCTATGAAAATCGCAGCCGTCGCCGACTTGCACTTCAGTCCGCAGGTGCATGATCGCGTGCGCGACAATTTGAACCGCGTGCGCGAAGAGGCGGATGTGCTGATCCTCGCCGGCGATCTCACCAACTTCGGACGACCGGAGGAGATGGAATCGCTGATGAACGTGCTGGTGCGGCTGCGGATTCCGATCGTAGCCGTGCTGGGCAATCACGATTACGAGAGCGGCCGTGCTGCCGAACTGATGAAGATGATGACCGACGGCGGAGTCAAGATGCTGGATGGCACCGCTTATGAACGCGACGGCATCGGCTTTGCCGGCACCAAAGGATTTCCTGGCGGATTTGGTCGCGGCGCGCTTACGGCGTTTGGCGAGCCGGAGGTAAAAGCGTTTGTGCAGGCCGCAATCGACGAGGCATTAAAGCTGGAGCGGGCGCTGTCGCAGCTGCGCACCCAGAAGCGCGTCGTGGTGCTGCATTACGCTCCGATTGGCGATACCGTCAAAGGTGAGCCGCTGGAGATTTATCCGTACCTGGGGAGCTCGCGGTTGGCAGAAGTCATCGACCGTCACGGAGCCGATCTGGTGTTGCACGGACATGCTCATGCCGGCAGCCCGGATGGAAAAACAACGGCGGGAACTCCGGTGCACAACGTTGCGTTGGCCATCAATCAAGCGCAGAACGGCGGAGCTGTGTACAGGATATTCGAGGTTTGAGTTGAAGCCTTTTTGAAAGGGCACGCCTTCAGGCGTGCCGACGAGTAACCTGGCGGCCCTGGCTTTAGCCGCGGAGGGAGCGTCCCTCAGGGCCTGAAGGCCACGCCCTCTCCCTCTGTGGCCGCGCGGCTGAAGTGACTGCGTGAGAACTGAGTTTACAAAATCGTGGTGGAACGTCACGATCGTTGAGTAGCCAACAAACCCGCGCCTCGGGCGCAAAATAAGAAAGCCCAGCGCTTCAGCGCTGGGTGAGTGGTAAAAGGACTCCGAGTCCCCCGGGGACGACAGGGTTCTCACGCACCACTGAAGCCGTGCCCTTTCAAGTCGCGGAAGATTCTGTAAACGCAGTATCTAGCAACCTCCGCAGGTCTGAGCCTCACAGCTTGTTCAGCCCGTCCAGCGCAGCCACTTTGTAGGCCTCCGCCAATGTGGGATAGTTGAACACCGTATCGCGGAAGTATTCGATGGTGCCGCCCATCGACAGCACCGCCTGTCCGATATGGACAATCTCCGCCGCGCGCTCGCCGATGATATGCACCCCCAGCAGTTTCAGGCTGCGCGGATCGAAGATCAGCTTGAGAAATCCCTGATCGTCGCCCAGCATCTGCCCCTTCGCCAGTTCCGCATAGCGCGAGACGCCGGTCTCATACGGAACCTTGTCGCTCGTCAGCTGTTCTTCCGTCGCGCCCACCATCGAGATCTCAGGGATCGTGTACACGCCATATGGAATCAGGTTCGGCGGAATATTGGCCGCCACGCCAAAGATGTTGCAACTGGCCAGCCGGCCTTGCTCCATCGACGTGCTGGCCAGCGCGGGAAAGCCGATCACGTCGCCGGCCGCGTAAACATGGGGCACGGATGTCCGATAGTGCTCGTCGACGATCAGCTTTCCGCGTCCGTCGGGCACTAATCCAATCGCCTCCAGATTCAGTTGGTCGCTGTTGGCTTGGCGGCCCACCGCGTACAGCAGCCCGAGCCGTGGACCGTCTTGCCGCTCTCCAGCTTGGCGAAGACGCGGTCGCGATCTTCGTCGAAGCCGACCTGCACCACTTTCTCCCCGAGACGAAAAACCGTTCCCAGCTGGCGTAGCTGGAAGCACAAGCTCTCGACAATCTCGCGATCGACGAAGTCCAACAATGTGGGACGTTGATCCAGCAGCGTGACCTTCACGCCCAGCGCCGCAAACATCGAGGCGTATTCCAGTCCGATAATTCCCGCGCCCACCACGATCAGCTCGCGCGGCAACTCGTCCAGCTCATGAACCTGGTCGGAGTCAAAGATGCGCCTGCCGTCGATGGGAATGTCCGCGTCGTGCGCCGGCCGCGTGCCGCAGGCGATCACAAAATAATTTCCGCGCAGCAGCGTATAGCCTTCTTCGCTGGAGACCTCCATGCTGTGGTCGTCGAGGAAGCGCGCGTTGCCTTCGTACACGGTGACCCGATTGCGCCGCAGCTGCGCCTTGATCACCTCGATCTCGCGCGCCATCACCGAATCCGAGCGGAAGACCAGGTCTTCCATCGAGATGCTGTCCTTCAGCGAATAGCCGCGGCCATAGAACGTGCGCTGGCGCAAACCGCTGAGGTAGAGAATCGCTTCGCGGAAAGTCTTGCTGGGAATCGTGCCGGTGTGAACGCAGACGCCGCCGATGGTGCGCTTGCGCTCGACCACCGCGACCTTCTTGCGCATCTTGGCCGCGCAAATCGCCGCCTTCTGTCCCGCCGGGCCGCTGCCGACGACGATCAGGTCGTAGACGTTATTGTTGCTGGCTTCAGTCGGCAAGGCGATGCACTCCCCGCGAGTTTATCGGCAAGGAATTGACAGTATCATCAAAGTGGAAGGAACAAAAGCTCGGACGCCGCGATTTCCCTTGCAAATTCACGCGAGATTTACATTGGGAAGATCAGGTGTTATTCCTGCCAGACGATCCAGCTGTCGCGGTTTCACCTTTCACCGTCGCCGACGAGGCATGCGTGGCCCCTGCCTGCGGTATACTTCAAGGTTTCCCTGTTGGCACTGTCCTAATCAGGAAGGAGTTTTTTCATGTCCACCGCAGCCGTTTCCTCAGCCATTTCCTACGCCCGCGATAATAAGCAGCGCTTCCTCGATGAGCTGAAAGATCTGCTCCGCATTCCCAGCGTCTCCACCGATCCCGACCGCAAAGGCGATGTCCGCAAGGCTGCCGAGATGGTCGCCACCGACCTGGAGCGCATCGGCTTTGAGAATGTCGAGACCATTCCCACCCAGGGACACCCGCTGGTCTACGCCGACTGGCTGCACGCTGCCGGCAAGCCGACTGCGCTGTGCTATGCGCACTTCGATGTCCAGCCTGCCGAGCCGCTGGACGAATGGAAGTCGCCGCCGTTCGTCGACAAGGACGCGGTCGCCTGTTAAGCCCGAAGAGCAAGCGCTAAAGCAGAATTGGACGATGCCTGCCGAGCGCGACAACAACATCTACGCGCGCGGCGCTGTCGACGACAAGGGCCAGCTCTGGATGCAGATGAAGGCCTTCGAATCGCTCTTCAAGTCCGGCGGCGGCAAGCTGCCCATCAATGTGCGCGTGATCTTCGAAGGCGAAGAAGAAGTCGGCGGCGAAAGCATCGAAGAGTACGTCAAGAAGAATGCCAACACCGGCAAGCTGAAGTGCGACTTCGCGCTGGTCACCGACACCGAGCTGTTTGCGCCCGATCTTCCCACGTTGTGCGTCGGGCTGCGCGGCCTGGTCTATACCGAGATCGAAGCCCAAGGCGCGAAGGTCGACCTGCACTCCGGCGTTTACGGCGGAGCCGCTCCCAACGCGATCTTCGGGCTGATCGAGATCATCAGCAAACTGAAAGATGAAAGCGGCAAGGTCCTGATCCCGGGCTTCTACGACGCGGTGCAGAAGCCAACCGACGACGAATTGAAAGCCTGGGAAAGCCTGCCGTTCAACGAAGAGGACTATCGCAAGGCGGAGGTCGGCTCCGATGTCCTGACCGGCGAGCCGGGATATTCGGTGATCTATCGCACCTGGGCGCGGCCGACGCTGGAGGTTCACGGCGTCGTCGGAGGCTTCATCGCTCCCGGCGCGAAGACCGTGATTCCCGCGCGCGCCTCAGCGAAAGTTTCCATGCGCCTGGTTCCCAATCAGGATGCCGACGACATCTTCAAGAAGTACAGCGATTACGTGAAGAAGATCACGCCCAAAGGCATCAAGACCAGCATCAAGATTCACAGCAAAGGGCCGGCCTGTGTGGTCAACACCGACAATCCTTACGCGCGCGCCGCGGTCGAAGCGATGCACGAGATCTTCAAGAAGGACACGGTTTACATCCGCTCCGGCGGCTCGATCCCGATCGTCACCCAGTTCGACAAGGACCTGAAAGTTCCCAGCATCATGATGGGCATGGGCCTGCCGGACGACAACCTGCACGCGCCCAACGAGAAGTTTCACATTCCCAACTTCCATCGCGGCATCGAGTCGATCATTCGCTTCTTCCAGATACTGGGCGGTGAGCGATAAGCACGGTAGAGCGGCGCTTCAGCGCCGTGTCAAGGGAATCGACTTAACCCTGAGCTGCGTTGATCATTTTCAATGATCAACGCAGCTCAGCTTTTGCGGTAAACAGGCATCCGACGCCAGCCTGAAGGCTGGCACTACCATTCCAGGCGAGCGGCTGTCGTCCAACACCTCCCTGTATAATCGTGAATTTGCACACCTCATCTCAGGAGCATCCGTTGCAACAGGCGGAGATCGGTATCATCGGCGGCAGTGGCCTGTACTCCATGCCGGGTTTCAGCGACGTTCACGAAGTGTCGCTGCTCACGCCATTCGGCACTCCTTCCGATCCGTACGTGCTGGGCACGCTCGGAGGCCGTAAGGTCGCGTTCCTCGCGCGCCACGGACGCGGCCATCGCTTCATGCCGACCGAGATCAACTATCGCGCCAACATCCACGGCTTCAAACAGCTTGGGGTCGAGCGCGTCCTGTCGCTGTCCGCCGTCGGCTCGTTAAAGGAAGAGCATCATCCGCTGGATTTCGTCGTGCCCGATCAGTTCATCGATCGCACTCGCCATCGCATCGATACCTTCTTCGGCGACGGCTTGGTAGTCCACGTTGGTTTAGGCGAGCCCGTCTGCGCCGATCTGGCCAAGGTTGCGGTCGACGCCTGCAGTCGCGCCGGTGTGAACGTCAAGCCGCGCGGTACCTATCTGAATATGGAAGGCCCGCAGTTTTCCACCAAAGCCGAGTCCAATCTCTATCGCAGCTGGGGACTCGACGTGATCGGCATGACCAATCTCACCGAGGCGCGGCTGGCCCGCGAGGCTGAGCTTTGCTACGCGACCGTCGCGATGGTCACCGACTACGATTGCTGGCACGAGGAACACGATCACGTCAGTGTCGATCAGATCATTGGTGTACTTCTCAAGAACGCCGAGCACGCCTGTACCGTAGTGCGCGAAGCCGTAGCCGCAATGCCAAAGACGCGCAGCTGCAAATGCGGATCGGCGCTGAAGAATGCCATCATCACGCAGAAGAGTGCCGTGCCGGCGCCTACCCTCGAACGTCTGCACTTGCTGGTAGGCAAATACTTCGACTCCGAACAGAAAGCGGGATCATAGCTCTTGTCCATCCTGGTGGTTGGCTCAGTTGCATTCGACACGCTGAAAACTCCCTACGGCGAGCGCCAGAAGATTCTGGGCGGCGCTGCGACTTACTTCTCGCTTTCCGCCAGCTACTTCACTGATGTGCGCGTGGTGGCCATCGTCGGCGAGGACTTCACGCCGGAGAACGAAGCGGTGATGACCAAGCGCGGAGTCGACACCCGCGGCATCCAGCACGCGAAAGGGAAGACCTTCCACTGGACCGGCGAGTACGGCGAGAATGTCAACGAGGCGAAGACGCTCAACACCGAGCTCAACGTTTTTGAAACCTTTCAGCCGTCGATTCCCGCCGAGTACAACAACTCGGATTTTCTATTCCTCGCCAATATCGATCCTGCCTTGCAAACTCGCGTGCGCGACGCCATGCAGAATGTTCAGCTCGTCGGCGGTGACACCATGAACTACTGGATCACCGGGCATCGCACCAACCTCGACCAGATGTTGAAGCGCGTCGACGTCCTGCTGATCAACGATGGCGAGGTCAAGATGCTGGCCGCGGACAGCAGCCTGCCGCGCGCCGCTCATAAGGTGATGGCGATGGGCCCGCGCGCGCTGGTAGTCAAGCATGGCGAATATGGCGCGACTATCTTCTTCCGCGACGGCGAATTCGCCGGCGGACATCATCCCTTCCGCGCACCCGCTATGCCGATTGAAGAAGTCCGCGATCCCACTGGCGCGGGTGACAGCTTCGCCGGAGGCTTCATGGGATATGTCGCATCGCAGGGCGAGATCAATCGCCGCGTGCTGAAACATGCCATGTTCTATGGCAGCGTGATGGGATCGTTCGCGGTCGAGCTCTTTGGAACCGAGCGTCTGCAATCGCTCACCCGCAAGGAAATCGACGAGCGCTTCAGCATCTTCCGCGAGCTGACACATCTCGACTGAGGGGCGAAGAGCTTCTGTGCCGCGCGCTGATCCTCATGTTCGTGACCGTTACCAGGAGCAGCGCAACGAAGCGCGCCTGACCATGGTCGTCGCCGCGCTCTCGATCGCGGCGCTGCTTTTCTATTACGCGCATCAGCAGATACTGCTTTACGGCGACGCCGTTGCCCACCTCAACATCGCGCGTCGCGTCGTCGATAATCGCCATCCGATCGCGTCCTACGGTCAACTGGGCACGGTGTGGCTGCCGCTGCAACACATCGCGATGCTGCCGTTCGTCTGGATCAACACGCTTTGGCGAAGCGGCATTGCCGGCGCGATACCCGGCATGGTGGCCTTTGTTCTGGGAACGCTCGGCATCTTCCGGCTTGTCGTCCCACGCGCCGGCCACGTCGCGGCTTACGTTGCCGCCGGTATCTATGCGCTGAATCCCAATCTGCTCTACTTGCAGACGACGGCGATGAACGAGCCGATTTTCCTGGCATTCTTCATCTGGTCGCTGGTCTACCTCGACGAGTTTCTCCGCGCCACGCTTCCTTTGGGCGCAGACTCCGCAATGCAGCCGGCTCGTCTGAAGCCGCGCCGCGCGCTCGAATATTGCGGTATCACCATGGCCGGAGGCGCGCTCACTCGTTACGATGGCTGGTTTGCGGCTTGCATTCTCGGCGTGATTTTGACTTGGGCATTCTTTAGCTGGCGCCGGCGCATCGATGACGCGCGCCTGCGCCGATCCGCAACTAAGTCATTTTTCGAGGTCGTGCTCCTCAACGCGCTGGTTCCCACCTACTGGCTGATCTACACCTGGGCAATATCGGGCAATGCTCTCGATTTCGTGAACGGCCCTTATTCGGCGAAGGCGATCGCCCTGAGCAGCACAACGCACGGCGCACCGCCATATCCTGGGCGGGATCACATGCTCACCGCCGCACTCTACTTCCTGAAGGCGGCTCAACTCAACGTGGGAAGCGCATTCTGGGGTCGCATTCTTGCTGGCACTGGCCATTGCTCGGCACCGCTCTCGCCGTCTGGCATTTCCGGCGCTACGGAATTCTCTTGCTGCTTTGGCTGCCATTGGCGTTCTATACCTTGTCGATCGCCTATGGCAGTGTGCCGATCTACATTCCCGTCTGGTATCCGTTCTCCTACTACAACGTGCGATACGGTCTTGAGCTACTGCCGGTCTTCGCGGTTTTCCCTGCAGTTGCGACCTGCTGCGTCGCTACGAAGATTCCAGCCGGAATGAAGCGGAGCATCGTCTGGAGCGTTGCGATCGTGCTGGTCGTTGCCGGCTACGTCTCCGTCTATGCGGAGTCGCCCATCACGTTGCGCGAAGCCGTCGTGAACTCTCGCGATCGCCAAGCGTTGGAGCAAGGCCTGGCGAGCGTCCTGGCGCAGGTTCCACCTTCCGCCACGTTGCTGATGTACGAAGCAGAACATGCCGGAGTTCTGCGGTTGGCGGGCATCCCGCTGCATCGCGTCATCTCGGAGGCCGAACATCCGGACTGGGAGTGGGCGTTGCTCGATCCCGCCCATCGCGCCGACTACATCGTCGCCTGCAAAGGCGATGCGGTTTGGGTGGCGACGCGGCAGCATCGTGATGAGTTGCAGGAAGAGGTGTCAATCACCGCGCCCGGCCAGGCGACCTGCACGGTATACAAACCAAGATGAACGCGCGCTGTACCGCTAGGCATGGACGATTTCGGTAGTGTCCGCAGGCAAGGAGATGCCCTTCTCCTTATACTCGTCGGCTATCATCTGAAACACATCTGCCAGTTCACGCAGGGCTTCCTCGCGCGTTGGCATTAGCGCATAGCATCCGGCGATCGCGGGAATCTCTGCTACCCAGGCGCCGTCTGGCTGACGATATAAAACAATCTTGTAGTCTTGGACGTCCATATCAACTCAAGTACGTAAGTCTAGCATGTACGAAATCACTCATCGGCACTTGTTCAGTCAATATCGGGCGGCTTGCGCGTTTGCTACAATCCGGCGAGCGCGACCCTAATATGGCCAGCATTCCTTTTGTGAAGGCGACTGCCTGCGGCAATGACTTCCTGATCATCGACTTTGCCCACGCGCCCAGCGATATCTACTCGTTTACGCGCCGCATCTGTGATCGGCACAATGGCGTTGGGGCGGATGGCGTCGAATGGGTATTGCCCGCCAACGATGCTGACCTGCGCGTGCGCCTGCTGAATGCCGACGGTTCCGAGGCGGAGATTTCGGGCAACGGGACGCGTTGCGTCGCGGCCTGGTATTGCGCGGAGAATCAGCGCAGCTCCGTCGTGATTCGCACCGGAGCCGGACTGAAAACCTGTGAGCTGAAGGTGCGCAGTGAAAACACATTCGAGTTTCGCAGCTCCATGGGCGCGCCCGAGGTCGGCGACGAATTCACGATCAAATTCACTTATGGTGAAGTTGCGGGTACGCCGGTTTCTATGGGCAATCCGCACTACGTAGTCTTTGTTCCAGAGTTCGAACTGGGCTGGCAGGCGGTGGCCGACCAGATCTCCAAGCATCACGACTTCAAGCACGGAATGAACGTCGAGTTCGTGAAAGTCTTGAGCCCGAGCGAGATCGAAGTGCGATTCTGCGAGCGCGGTGTGGGCGAAACCATGTCGTCAGGCACCGGTTCCTGCGCCGCTGCGGTTGCTTCAGTACACGCCGGCAAGGTGACATCGCCGGTGCAAGTGCGCGCGCTCGGCGGTACCCAGACCGTGGAATGGACCGACGAAGTTTTTCTTACAGGACCTGCTACGCTGCTCTGCCGCGGGGAGTTTTTCATTTAAGATAAGCGGTCTGTATGGCGTTATCCGATCAATCCGAGCGCACTCGTCCCGCGGCACTGCGGGCTGGCGATACGGTGGGCATCATTGCTCCCTCCAGCGGTTTTCGTCGCGACGATCTGGAAGCTGGTTGCGCCGAGTTGTTGCGCCTGGGATATCAGCCGTTTTATCTTCCGACCATTTTCGAGCGCGAACTCTATTTTGCGGGATCGGTTCAGCGCCGCGTGAACGAGTTGCATGAGATGTTCGCTCGGCCCGAGATCAAAGCGATTCTTTGCGCGCGTGGTGGCTACGGCTGCAATTACCTGCTGCCGCACTTGGATCTTGATCTGATCCGCGCCAATCCGAAGATCTTCGTCGGCTGTAGCGATGTGACCACACTGCTGACCTATTTCTGCGACGCTGCTAATGTGGTAACGTTTCATGGTCCGATGGTCGCCGGCGATCTCGCGCGCACCGGTTGTTTCGATGAGGCGAGTTGGCTCGCGGCACTGTCGTCAGGCGATGCTTATGCAGCGAGAATTCAGCGCTGAGGAAGTAGAACCTCTGTCGCGAAGGGATTGCAGAGGGCATCCTTTATGGTGGATGTTTGTCGTTGCTGTGCGCCTCCCTGGGCACGCCGTACGAAATCCGAACTCAGGGCACGATTCTGTTTATCGAGGATCGTGCCGAGCGCCCTTACCGCATCGATCGTATGCTGATGCAGTTGAAGCTGGCGGGGAAGTTTGAGGGCGTGCGGGGAATCATCTTCGGCGAGATGATCGATTGCGGTGAGCCCGGTGCGCTCGACTACACGCTGCAGCAGGTTGTAATGCGGATTCTGGGGGAGCTGCGGATTCCGATAGCGTTTGGATTGAAGTCGGGGCATGTGTCGGGTGGCAGCATCACGCTGCCTTTCGGCGTCCGCGCTAAGCTCTCCGTAGGGAAGACGGTCACGTTGCATTGCGATAGGGCGGTCAGCCGAGCAACTGCGGGAATTCAGGCGCGCGGGTAGTTTTATACGAACTGAAATGAAACACGTTCACCTGATCGGGATCTGCGGCACAGCGATGGCGTCGCTGGCGGGAATGCTGCAACAACGCGGCTTTCGTGTTACCGGGTCTGACAATGCGGCATATCCCCCAATGTCAGACTTCCTGGCGTCGCTGGGAATTTCGGTCAGCCAGCCGTTCAACGAAGCCAATCTCCAGCCGCGGCCTGATCTGGTGATTGTCGGCAATGCCATCTCGCGCGGCAACGTCGAGTTGGAAGTTGTGCTGGACCAGCGAATCCCTTTCCAGTCGATGTCGCAGGTTGTGCATGACGAATTTTTGCAGGACAAGCAGCGTTTAGTGGTCGTGGGAACCCATGGCAAGACGACGACGTCCTCCATGCTGGCTTGGATATTCCACTACGCCGGGCGCTCTCCCAGTTTTCTGATCGGCGGGATTCCAGAAAATCTGGGCAGCTCTTTTGGATTGGGATCGGGTGCTGAATTCATCCTCGAGGGCGACGAATACGACACCGCGTTCTTCGACAAAGGTCCGAAGTTCCTGCACTATTTTCCGGACGCCGTGATCCTCACTTCTGTCGAGTTCGATCATGCCGACATTTATAAGAATCTGGACGAGGTGAAGACGGCCTTCAGGCGGCTAGTCAATCTGATTCCCGCAGCGCGGGCTATTGATCGCATGGGACGGACATCCCAACGTCGATGAGTGCGCCAGTCGCGCTTTTTGCCGCGTCGAGCGTTATGGCTTTGCCGAAAACTCTGCATTGGAGAATCACCGATATTCAGTACAATCCGGCTGCAACACGCTGGACGGTTCTCCACGATGGACAGTCATGGAGTGACTTCGAGTTTTCTCTCGCCGGCGAATACAACGTGTCTGAATGCGACTGCAGCTGCGGCCATGGCCGCCAATTATGGGATCTCGGCGGACGTGATCGCCAAAGCCTTGCGGGAATTTCGCAGTGTGAAGCGACGTCTTGAGGTGAAGGCCGAGGTGTACGGCATCACGATCATCGACGACTTTGCTCATCACCCGACCGCGATTGCAGCGACGCTGAAAGCCGTGCGGGCCCGCTATAACGGCCGTCGCTTGTGGGCGATCCTGGAGCCGCGATCCAACACTCTGAGGCGCAAGAGTCTTCCAACATGAGCTGGCGCAGAGTTTGTCGAATGCGGATGTGGTTGTGCTGGCAGATGTCTTCAAGTCAGATGCCATTCCGGAAGACGAGCGGCTCGACCCGGCGAGGGTTGTCGCTGATTTGAATGCCGCGGGGAAACCGGCGCGGCTTCTCAGCAATGCCGATGCAATCGTCGAGACGATCTCGCCTGAGCTTCGCGCCGGGGATGTAATCGCAATCCTATCCAATGGCGGCTTCGGGGGAATTTATGAGAAGCTGCCGGCAAGACTTCGAACTTTGCATGAGGTCGCAACCACCGCGTGAAACGCTTCCGCACTGCCATCATCGCGTGCTTCACTGTTAGTCTCGCATTCGTTCTTTCCATTCCAGCCTGGTCTGCAACCTCGGTCACGTGTTCATCGCCTGCCAGCGCTCAACCCGAGCCAACCGAATACTTTGTTTCGCTGGCTGATCCTGGCCGGCATCTGGCTCACGTCAGCATTCGCCTGCGCGACGGCAACGGCGTTCGCACGCTGGATATGCCGGTGTGGAATGCTATTTATCAGGTCCGCGACTTTGCAGCCAATGTTGAGAACGTTCAGGCGCACGATGCCTCGGGCGCCGAGGCGATGGTGCGAAAGACCAAGACCAGCGAATGGGAGATCACGGCGCCTCCAGGCTGTGTGGTGGTTAGCTATGACATTCATGTCGATGTCCCTGGGCCATTTGGAAGTGTGCTGGATGCGGATCACGCATTTTTCAACTGGGCCATGGTGCTGATGTATTCGCCCAGCTTGCGATCGCAGTCGATGAGTATCCGACTGCTGGATACTCCCACAACGTGGGAGATGCGAGACCTGCATGTCCTGGGCGCGGCTGCGCCGGGGAAGGTCGATCAGGCGGTGGGAATTGCGCACAATTACGACGAGCTTGTGGATAGCCCGGTAGCAGTTGGTACATTCCAGCAATCCAGCTTTCAACAGGATGGAGCCACCTACCACATTGTGGTAGATGGAAATCCTGCCGATTACGACATGGACCAGCTGGACAAGACATTGGCGGCTATTACCCACGCCGCGGTCGACTGGATGCAGGATCGGCCTTATGACGAGTACACGTTCCTCTATCATTTCCCGCGCGGTCCCGGTGGTGGCGGCATGGAGCATGCCTACGGAACAGCCATCGAGCTCAATGCCGACCGCCTCCGCGCCAGCTTAGCGCCGGTTGCCAGGGTTAGTTCACATGAGTTTTTTCACTTGTGGAACGTGAAGCGCATTCGGCCACAGTCGTTGGAGCCCATCGACTATCAACATGAAATGGATACGCGTGCGCTGTGGTTCAGCGAAGGGGTCACCAGCACGGTGGGAGATATGGTGCTGGCGCGATCGGGGCTGATCAATGAAAGCCAGTATTTGCGCGCGGTTTCGGAAGAGATTACCGAATTGCAGCGCCGGCCCGCGCGACAGTGGCAGTCGGTCGAGGAGTCCAGTCTGGATGCCTGGTTTGAAGGCATCGCGTTCTATCGCTCGCGCGGAGCGCAGCATCAGCTATTACAACAAGGGAGAGCTGCTCGGAATCCTGCTCGATCTGCGAATTCGCCAGTTGACCAAGGACACCAAATCGCTGCGCGACTTGTTCCAGTGGATGAACCTGCATTACGCGCAGCAGCACCGCTATTTTCCCGACTCCGCCGGCGTAGAAGAGGCGGCAGAGGCGATCACCGGCCAGAGCTTCAGTTCTTTTTTTCGCGACTACGTTGCCGGTGTGAAGGAGCTTCCGTACGACGAGTTTTTCCAATTTGCCGGACTCCACGTTGTGATGAACACCACGCAGTTCGCGACTGCGGGTTTTACCACCAGCACCAATCTTGGAGCGCAGCCGGAGGTCGTCCAGATTGACGCAAACAGCGATGCACAGCGGCTGGGAGTCCGCGTAGGAGATCGAGTGACGGCGATCAACGGCAAGCCGACGGACGCGCAACTGGACGACGAGTTATCTCGCTTGCCGCCAGGAGCAAGTGTTCGCCTGCAACTGGAAAACCGGCGCGGGAAGCGCGAAGTGGAGTTGCGGCTGGGTTCTCGTCAGGAGGAATCCTACGAATTGCAGGACGTCCCACGCGTTACGGCGCGAACAACGAAAACATCGTACGGCGTGGATTCATGGCGATGACGAACTGGGGAGCGCTCATTGATCCGGGCCATTGCCCTGCTGAGCTTCTGGGGCATATCCATCCTCATCGTTGGTCCGCCTCTCGTCATCTACGCAGCGGTAACCGGCAATGTCGGTCCCCTCTACTCCATAGCAACACGTCTGGCACGGTGGGGCGTGCTGCTGGTCGGCGTCAAGATTGAAGTTTGCGGCCGCGAGCACCTGCAAGCCGGGTGCAATTACATCTTCATGTCGAACCACGCTTCGAATCTTGATCCGCCGGTGCTGATTCCGGTGATACCCGGCCGCACTTCGGTGCTGGTGAAGAAGGAGGTTTTTCGGATTCCGGTTCTTGGGACCGGCATGAGGCTTGCCGAGCTTGTTCCCGTCGATCGCGGTGACCGTGAGGCTGCAATCGGGAACGTTCAGGCAGCGATCAAGGTCCTGCGAAAGGGATTTCACATGTTGATTTATCCCGAAGGCACGCGAACCGGCGACGGGCGATTGCTTCCGTTCAAGAAAGGACCGTTTTATCTGGCAATGGATTCCGGTGTGCCCGTCGTGCCCGTAACCATCCTGGGAACGTTCGAGAGCTGGCCAAAGACGCGTTTTGCGTTAAGAGCTGGAACGGCGACGGTGATCTTTCATCCGCCGATCGATCCTCGCGATTTCAGCGATCGCGACGCGCTGATGAAAGCCGTCATGGATACGATTGCCAGCTCGCTGCCGCCGGAGCGCAGGTGAGTGCCAGTGCCCAATTCAAGAAGCGTTTTCACCACGGAGGCACAGAGGGCACGGAGAAGACGGAAGATTGCAGAAAGGATCTGTGGAATCTTGGCCTCGTGACTCCGTAACGTCATTTTCAAAAGGCGTTTTCACCACGGAGGCACGGAGGACACGGAGAAGACGGATTCCAGGGAGGATCTGTGGAACCTTGGCCTCGTAGACTCCGTAACGTCATTTTCAAAAGGCGTTTTCACCACGGAGGCACAGAGGGCACGGAGAAGACGGAAGATTCCAGGAAGATCTGTGGAATCTGATCCTGCAATTAACTGTCTCAAACTCGCCGTATCTCTCACTTCTTCTCGATGAGTCGCGCTGTCAACACCGCGCCGTCTCGGTCGTCATGCAGCTTGATGGGAAAGATCAGCACATTCCAGGTCCAGTGAGGACTCTTTTCCGGCAGGTGGGAAGCGCCACGGAATCCGCGCCGGTCGATATAAGTTTCGCGCGTGTCGGAGACGGTGCGGATAATCTCGCGCCATTCGTCACCCAGTTGAGGGAAGTGCTCAAAGAGATTCTTGCCCGCAAACCACGCGCGCTTATGCCCATTCATCGCGGCGAAGTAGTCGTTCACAAACTGCCAGTTACCATCGCGATCTAAAATCTCCAGCACGACGTCTTCGCCCATGGCCATCGAGATACGCGAGTAGTAAAAATCGCGCGCATCGACCACAACGGGACGGCCGCGCTTCTTGGCTTCGAAGGACCGCAGCGCGTTGACCAGGTCATCGACGGAGCTATAGCCCTTCAGCAGGTGCATGTCGGCAATGCCGCCGAACCTTCGCTCCAGGGTCGCGGAGAGAATGATGATCGGCACCTGAGGGCGTTTGCGACGCAGCGACGCGGCTACATCGGTGCCGAACTTGCCGGCGCCCAGGTGATAGTCAAGCACAGCGATGTCGATGGCGGAGAGCTTGGACTCGGCTTCCTCGATGGAACTGGAGGTTACGACGCGGTAGCCCTTCTGCCGCAGAATTGCCGAGCGCAAGACCAGGTTCTCCTCGCGATCGTCGAGGAGCAAAACGCGGATCGGGCTCGGCGGCACAGGTTGAGGCCCAAGAGCCGTCGTGAGCCCTGTGTTAGACACGTCTTCGTTCATTAAGTAGTTAGAAGCACTCCGGGTTGCCTAGGTCACACGATTTGAACAGAAACGTAGGAGATTTCTTCCGATTCAGTGCCGGCCACGTCAGAACCTACTTCTCTTTTTTCCCTGTCTTGCCGCTTCCGGACCGCTCGGCGGTAACGCTCCGGAGGGCTTTTGCCAACTCTGGAAGCCTATTGAAGATGCCGACGGCGCGCAACCATTGTTTGTGATCAAAAGCCGGCGAGCCGCTCACCATGGACCCTTGGGGGATGTCGCCATGGGTCCCGCTCTGTGCAGTTACGACAACGCCATCGCCAATCGTACAGTGCCCGGCAACGCCCACCTGGCCGGCTAGAATTACGTTCTTGCCGACGACGGTCGACCCGGCGAGCCCCACCTGCGCGCACAGCAATGTTCCTTCGCCGACCGACGATCCATGTCCTACCTGGACCAGGTTGTCGATCTTGACGCCGCGCGCGATGCGCGTTTCCCCAACGCTGGCACGATCGATGCACGAATTCGCCTGCACCTCTACTCCATCTTCCAGCACCGCCGGTCCCGACTGCGTGATTTTCTCCCAGTGGTGATCGATGTGTTCGTCATCGCGCGCAAAGCCAAAGCCGTCGCTGCCGACGATCACTCCGTTCTGCAGGATAACGTCGTCGCCCAAGCGGCAATACTCGCGCACGACCGCGTGGGCGTGGGCAAGAAACCGGTTGCCGATCCGGCACCCGCGGTAGATAACCACATGCGGCAGAAGAACGGCATTGTCGCCAATTTCAACATCCTCATCGATCACAACGTACGCGGCGATGTGGGCATTCGCGCCAATCTTCGCCGTCGGTGCGATCACCGCAGTAGGATGCACCGTCGGCTCGTATCGTGGGGCTTGGTAAAAGAGATTGATCGCCCGCGCAAAAGCGAGATACGGGTTCTGGCTGCGCAACATGCCGGCCGGAATCGCGGGAAACGAACTGGAAACAATGACCGCCGCTGCCGAGGTGTTCTTGGCGGCAGCCGCGTACTTCGGGTTGGCGACGAAGGTGATCTGTCCGGCGCCAGCTTCCTCGATTCCGGCAACTCCCGTAATCTCGGTGTCAGGATCCGCGTTTTCAAGCGTGGCGTCCAGGGCGGACGCGATTTGGGAAAGTTTCATGATGGCTGAAGCTGCTCAGGCTTGGATCTAGAGTAAGTGGCTCAGGTGAACATGGGCACCTGGAGAGTGTCCTCCGGACGTCGCCCGCGCCGGCCGGCTTTCTTCTCTCCAATAACCGCTAAGACCGTTATATGGGCCAACGCGGAGCGCGGCACAAAAATCCGCTGCGTATTGGCTGCCGGATCAGGAGGCAGAATGGAGAAGCCATCGCTGCCTTCCTGCAGAAGATCGTTGGACATCATGCCTTCAATCACTTCGTTGTCGCGGAAGCGTAGACGCACCCATAAGCCTTCCATCCGCGGCCGCGAGGGAAACGTCTTGCGGGTGAGCGACTCCGAGTCGCCAAACTCGCGCACAAAATAAACGCCTTTCACGTCGCGCAGATCAAGGGTCACCACGTTGCCGGAGGTGTTCATCAGCTCGACTTTTCCGTCAGCGATGAACGCGGCCTTCACGTAGCCGTTCACGCTATCGCGATCCATCTTGCGAATGACGACTTTCTTGTGCGTTGTGGCCATAAGCTAGGCGAGGTGCTGGTGCGCAGCCTAAATTGTCGCACTTTTGCCCTGAAATGTGGCGTTCTAACCTACTGTGTAGCCAAAATGCCAACCTTGTGCTATTGTTCGCTTTGCAGCGCCCGATGTGCATGCCAACCGTAAGTGCTGTTCTGAGAGAGGCTTGCGAATTGTTCTAAAATGGTTTCGTGTTTTCGGTTATGCACAGCGCTCCCACTCCGGGCGGAGGGCAGTAAGCCACTATAGCGGTCGGGCATCCATTCTCGCCTGGATCTGGTGTTGTTGATTTTTCCTTTTAGAGTCAAAAACTTAGGATGGCTGACTACATCTATAGCATGGAGACCCGGCTCACTCCGGACCAGCAGGGTGGTGTGAATCTGGTCCAGGAAATAGCCCGAAACGCCGGGTTGAACCTCTACCTCACTGGCGGCACGATCCGCGATCTGGTAACCGGTTTTCCGATCCGCGACATCGACCTCAGCATTCAGGGCAATCCCCTCAAGCTCCAGAAAGACCTGGAGAAAGCCGGCATTTCCGATCCAGGGTGTCGACGAGGATCTGCGAACCCTCCAGCTCCTGATGCCCGGCAATGTCCGCGCTGAGCTGAACATGACGCGCGCGGAAGTCTACGACAAGCCCGGCAAGCCTCCGGCGATTACTCCCGCCACCATCAACGAGGATCTGCGGCGCCGCGACTTCACCGTTAACGCCATGGCGTTGTCGCTGAACCCGGGCTCCCGCGGTTTGTTACTCGATCCGTTTAACGGCGTCGCCGACATCGAAGCCAAGGTGCTGCGCGTTCTGCACAATTACGCATTCCTCGAGGAGCCGGTCCGGCTGATCCGCGCCACGCGGCTTAGCGGGCGCTTTCACTGGCCTTTGGAGGAGCGCACTCAGGCGCGCTACGACTCGGCGAAAGAGGGCAACTACATCGAATACATCAGCCGTCGCATGATCGGATACGAGCTGGAGCAGCTGGCTCACGAAGACGATCCGCTGAACATCATGCGCGCGCTGGAAAAAGAAGGCTGGCTCAAGATTCTGCACCCGCATTGGACGATGGCCAAGATCGATTCCGGCGACCTGGGGCAGGTGGTGAAGACGCGCCAGATGATGAATGGACTGGGCTATCTGGTAGAAACCGGCCCAATCGCGATGTACTTCCTGACCCGCAAAATGAGCGACAAGGATACGACGGAAATTCAGCGGATGATCCCCCGCCGCGATTTTGTCGACAAGTGGAAGCATCTGGAGAGCGGCGCTCATGATCTGGCCAAGAAGCTGAGCGGCAAGGAAGCCAACGTGCCATCCGGCGCGTGGAAGATTCTGACACAGGCCACGCCGGAGAATATTCTCTTCCTCAGCCTCACGACCAGGCAGCAGGCAGTCGACAACAAGCTCAAGAACTTCTTCACCAAGTGGCGGCAGGTGAAAGAGAAGTTGCCGTTCCCGGAGATGGCCGAGCTTCGCATCACACCGCAATTGCCCGAGTATCCCGAGATCATCGACAAGGCTTTCCTGCTGTTGATGGACGGCAAGTTGCGATCGCATTCGGAGATCATGAATTTCCTGCGGCCGTACGAACCGCCGCCTCCGCCACCACCTCCGCCGCCCAAGCGTGGCCGTGGAAAAGCGGCAGCAGCCGTTACTCCGGGCGAACAACCGGTGCCGGGTAAGCGTGGACGTAAGCCCAAAGGCGCTCCTGCGGCAGCTCCCGCGCCTGCAGCTCCGCCTGCCGCAGCGCCAGCAGTTCAGGAAGCCAAGCCCGCGGCAGCGCCGAAGCCGCCTGCAAAGGAAGCAGCTGCCAAGAAGACCGTGGCGCCTGCAGCGCCGGCGAAGAAGGCCGTGCCTGCAGCGCCAGCGAAGAAGGCTGCGCCTGCGGCGCCAGCGAAGAATCCCGCGCCTTCAAAGCCCGAGAAAACACCGGCGAAGAAGAAGGCAGTCGCCAAGGCTCCTGCTAAGAAAAAAGCAGCGAAGAAGGCGCCGCCCGCGAAGAAGGCAGCTCCTAAGAAGCCGGCAAAGAAGCGGCGTTAGGCGACCGGCGCAAGTCCTGATTGCGCTGCGTTCGGCTCGTGCTGGCCTTCATGCCAGCGTCACAGTCGTTCATTTACGTACCCGAGCCGGTTTTACAGGCTGCTGAAAAAGTCGTCCCGCGACCGGTTCGTAACAGGGCACGACTTTAGTCGTGCCGATAAGCGGCTTATTTCTCTCATTCCGAGCGGGCTTCAGCCCGCGACGGATCTGCCTTGAGAGTTTTTCAGCGGCCTCTTTCCCCCGACGGCCGACCTCGCGCCATCAGCGGCCAACTGGGTCTTGAACAAACGCCAGGCACCGGCTCAAAGGTGCCGACTTGCTCGACGGACGGCCGAACCGCGAAACTCTGCAGATTTTCTTACCAGTAAGATTCTTGCAGAAATCTTACTTTACTTACTTTTTGCAAAAGTAAGATAATCTTACTTCCACTAAACACGCCTCCAATTGCCTCGTACGAGGGCACGACTTCACAGGAACGTGAAAAGTCACTTCGGGGCGCTTCGTATCAGGGCACGGCTTCAGCCGTGCCGAAGAAGTTGCAGTTAGAGCCGGGCTTCAGCCCCTGTCCTCGGAATCGCAGGGGCTAAAGCCCCGATCATTAGCGCCATTGGCCGGCACGACTAAAGATCGTGCCCTGATACAAAGCGGATTAAAGCTAAACTTCCGGCGCTATACTGGGCGGCGATGTGGTCGCGTCCACTCCTCCGTGCGTTTGTCTATCTGACTCTGCTGCTGCCGCTCACCGCAACCGCGCAAGCACCGAGCGACGATAAGGCGCCGCAGACGCCAAATTCCACGCCCGGAATTCCCACGTTCTACGCTCACGCACGCCAGGTCATTATTGCAGGCTGACGTATGGGACAAGTCCTTGAAAAAGGGAGAGCATCCCTGGACCGGCGACGAGGCTCTGGATACAGGAGACAAGAGCTACTTGAGGCAGCTCCCACCAGCAGCGCGGGGACTAACGGCAAAAGACTTTCACGTCTCCGATAACGGTGCTGAGCAGAGCCTTAACTATCTCAAGGAGGCTGATTTTCCTGCGGTCAATATGACAGACCAGTGGAGCTTTTTTCCGACGGTGGTCGGCACTTGGGGCATTTTCAACCTCTATCACGTCGTGGAGTGGCCCTCTGCGAAATACCTGATTGGCTATGTTCCTGGCGCTATCAAACCAGGAGAGTGCCGCAACGTGAAGGTGGTTGTCAAAGACCGTATCACGGAGACTAGCCGTTCTGAATATTGTTATTCCCCTCGGAATGACATCGATAAGATTGCGGGAATGAAATTGGGTGCCAAAATGCGTGACTTCGCATCTTCGCCCGCTCGCGGATCGTTCAAAATGTCTGTCCAGGGGTTTACCTTCTGGTCATCGGGAGTCTTAGGTCTTACTACGAAAAGCGCAGCAGATGAGACAGTAACCACGCCAGGAAATGACTTCACATATGTCGTCGAGGTACATGATTCTAAGGCACCGGCAACAGTGCAGATTAGCCTGGGCTTCGATTTCCCTGAAAGGGTTTGGGATTTTCCTTGCCGGGAAAGCGATGCCATCTACGTCCTGGGAATCGTGAAGAAAGCGAATGGCCAGCCTGCAGGCCAGTTCGCCGACACGTACAGTTGCCTAGGTTACGTAAAGCTTTACCCGGGATCGGAGAAGGTCGGTAGGTTTGCCTTGGTCCCTAGCAGGTTCGACACTCAACTCGACTTGGTGCCTGGGGACTACAACCTGTCGGTCGTCGTGAGCGATGGACATCACTTCGGGCGGGCACAGATGCCTCTGCGAGTAGGATCGCTCGATCCTCAGCGGCTTCTGATCAGCGACCTGGTAGTGGCCAACGTGATTCGCGGGGTTTCATGGGTTCTGCGTGAAGCGGCCTCGGTCTCCCCGTCACCAGTCATTCCGACGCCGCTGGTCAGCAAGGATCTTCAGTACTTCCCAGACTTGGGTAACCCCAGCCGGCTGCCAAAACACGCGCCGCTGTATCTCTACTTCGAGGTTTATCAGCCTACGTCTGAGACGCAGGCGACCGCAGTCTTTTATCAACTGAGGATCACCAACCTCAAGAATGGCTCTCTGGTGATGAATACAGGACCGGTGAGCACAGCCGACTGGATAGTGCCGGGCAATCCGGTCATTCCTATTGGACTGAAGGTCGCTACAGAAAAGCTACACAAAGGCTCTTACCGGCTCGAAATCCAGGCCTCCGATTCGGCAGGACGTCAAACGGACTGGCGCCAAGCTAACTTCACGATTCAGTGACGCGCCGCATGATACGGCATCTTCGTATCTCAAGGGAAATCTCACTTTAGAATCAAGGGCGTACACGGCATAAACGCACCTTTCCCATTCCTTCACGAAATTGCATTTTCCTTTTGCCAAGAGGCATCTTTTCCCCTGATTAATGAAACCAATCACCTAGCCCGGGGTGTGGCTGCCCCGGAAAGGGTGCCCAATGAAAGCTATCTTGTTTGTCGACGATCACGAAGTTCTGGCCCGCTTGAGTTGCGAAATTCTCGAGACCCAGGGTTACCGCGCCGTTAGCGCCTACAGCGCCCACGATGCGCTGGAAAAATTCCAGCGCGAGAAGTTTGACATTCTGGTCACGGATTTCCGCATGGAAGGCATGAATGGCCTGGAACTGGCGCGCAAAATTCACAGCAGCAATCCCGAAGTGCCCGTCATCATCGTTACCGGTTACGGACACATCGACGGCGGCAAAGACGTTAATGCCTGTCTTCCGAAAGAGCGCATGTTTCCTGCGCTGATCGATAAGATCAAGACATATCTGGGCGAGGGCGAGGGTAAACCAGTCGCTTTGAGAAGCGCGTAGTCTGCGTTTTGGCGGGGTAAACGGCTGCGTCGCCGATTTTTCTTAATCGCTTTGTATCAGGGCACGTCTTTAGACGTGCCGCAAAACCATGACTGAGATTCGGGCTTTAGCCCCTGCGGATTGCGGATGTTGCAGGGGCTAAAGTCCTAGTTCATAAAGTTATTGCTTTCGGCACGACTGGAAGTCGTGCCCTGATACGAACCTTGCTGATTTGTGAGATGAAATCGGCGGTATAGCAGCGACGACCGCTCGGCGTCTTGCATGTCAGGCCTTGCTACACTGAAGCCGTGCGGCGATTGATCATCAATGCTGACGACTTTGGTCTGACGCGGGGAGTCAATCGAGCCATCTTCGAAGCTCAGGAGCGCGGCGTTGTCACCTCAACCACGCTCATGGCGAATTCGCGCGCGTTTGACGACGCGGCGGATAAAGTGATTTCGTCAGCCCGAGTCAGGCGGACATCTCAGCGTCGGTTGCCACGTTGTGTTGGTCGACGGGGAACCGCTGCTGCCCGCAGACCAGGTTGCGACGTTACTGCAGCATAATTCTCCTAACGGCCAGCCGCGATTTCGCGACAGCCTGAACGACTTTGTAGCCGCCTCGTTTCGCAACAAACTAAATCCATCGGAGATTGAAGCAGAAGCGACGGCCCAGATCGAGCGCATTCAGGCTGCGGGCGTCGAGCTTTCACACTTCGATACGCATAAGCACGCCCACATGTTTCCGGCGGTGTTGCGTCCTCTCCTGCGTGCCGCCAGCGCGCGGAAGGTTCGGGCTGTACGCAATCCTTTTGGCCAGGTCTGGCCGCTGCCGTGGACCAGCGTGTTGCGCACGCGGCGCCTCTGGAAGCGCTTCGCGCAACTGAATGTGCTCCGCCGCTTCGCCGCAAACTTTCGTCAGGAAGTGGAAGCGCACGGCCTTCGCACCACCGACGGATCGCTGGGCGTGCTGGTTACCGGCGTCCTCGACCTGCCGCTCTTCACCGCCATTATCGAAAGCATGCCGGAAGGAACGTGGGAGTTCGTTTGTCATCCCGGTTACAACGACGCCGATCTCGACAGCGTGCAAACTCGCTTGCGGCATTCGCGCGAGCAGGAGCTGGCAGTGCTGACCTCGGACGAAGCGAAAGAGCTGTTACGCCAACAGAAGATTGAACTGATCAGCTACCACGATCTGTAGAGGGCTGCTGAAAAGAAATCGGACGCCGCATCGTATTGGGTAGAGTTGGCTTTCAGGCCAGCGTCCAAGCTGTATTCTTACCTGAGTCGGCTTCACAGGCCCTGAAAAAGTCGATTGTGAAGTGTTTTGAAGGGGCGCAGCTTTAGCTGCGCCGTTACAAGTCTTTTTTTTGTCATCACGAGGAGGCCTTCAGGCCGACGAGGGATCTGCTTTTCGACTTTTTCAGCGGCCTGTTCAGCCGACGCCACAAAGAGCCGCGTTACGAGTTCTCAGCAACCTTCTAGAGAGCGATGTCGGGAGCGGAAGCTCACTGCCGCGCTACAATGAGTGTCCCATCAGATGCTATCGTTTTCACAATTCATATCCGAGTTGCGCGAAGATGAAATCCTCGCGACCGCGCCCTGCCGCGCCGACCTCGCCGGCGGCACGATTGATATCTGGCCGCTGTACCTGTTTCATCCGGGAGCCGTGAGCGTCAACGTCGCGCTCGGAATCCTCACGGGTTGTAAGATCACGCCGCGCTCCGGCCGCGAGATCGTTCTCCTATCGCACGATATGGAGCGTCAGGAACGTTTTGCGTCTCTGGACGAATTGCTGGCGGCCGATACCTACGCTCATCCGCTGGCGGCGTACCTGATTCGTTTCTTCAAGCCGAAAAGCGGTTTCACGCTGGAGACGCACTCCGAATCGCCCGCTGGAGCCGGCATTTCGGGTTCCTCGGCGCTGATGATCGCCACCAGTGCCGCATTGGCTCGATTAACAGAACGCGAGATCGACATCGAGCAAATCCGCGTGATCGCGCAGAATGTCGAGGCACAGCTGATTCGTGTTCCCACCGGCTGCCAGGACTACTATCCTGCAATGTACGGCGGCGTTAGTGCGATACATCTCGAGGTCAACGGCGTGCGGCGGGAAAGCATTCCCGTCAGCCTCGATGAGATGGATCAGCGTTTCGTATTGTTCTATACCGGGGCGCCGCGTCAGTCAGGCATCAACAACTGGGAAGTTTTCAAGCAGCACATCAATGGAGACGAGCGGGTGGTCCGCAACTTTGATGAGATTGCCGCGATCGCGCAGGCCATGCGTTCCGCGCTGCTGAGCGAGCGTTGGGATCAGGTCGAGAAGCTCATCGCGGAGGAGTGGACTCTTCGGCGCACGAATGCGCCTGGGATTTCCACGCCGCTGATTGATATGCTGATAGAGGCTGCCAAGCGCAATGGCGCGCGAGCAGCGAAAGTCTGCGGCGCGGGCGGCGGAGGCTGCGTGATCGCTTTGATCGAAAAGGGCGCGCGCCAGCGGGTCGAGAACGCCCTTCGCGAGCACGGCGGCCAGCCACTTGAATTTCGGGTCGCCCGCGATGGGCTGCGGTTTCACACCGTGAGCCAACGACAGGTCGCCAAGGTATGAGCATGTTCAGTGACGGCAAAGGAAAGATAAAACCCGTCTGGGCGTTCCTGTTCGCGGTAATCCTCGGGGCACTTGCCTTTCTGGTTGCCGGCAACATCGCCACCGAAGCCGCCGGTGACCATCCCTTCCGTCGCGAACTGATTTTCCGCGCGCTGTGGGCCGTGCTTTTGCTCGGCATCTTCATCTGGTTGCTGACCGTCGGCGACCACCTCGAGGAACACCGGATCGCCGCCCAAGGGCTGCCTCGTGTAAAGGGCTGGCTCAAGCAGTTCGTCATGGGCATCGTCTTGGGATTTGTATTACCGGCAATCGCCGTTGCTCCCATCTACCTGTGGGGGCATTTCCGGTTCAAAATTCTCATGACGTGGCAACTGGTGCCGAATCTGGTGGCCGTCATCCTGACGTTGCTGGTCGGTGCTCTGGCGGAAGAACTCATGTTTCGCGGCTTTCCCTTTCAGCATCTGGAAAAGGGGATCGGGACAGTGCAGGCAGTCGTGCTGCTCTCGATTTTCTACGCCTTCCTGCACGTGTTAAATCCGGGAGCCACGGCCTGGGGCATTGCCAATACTTTCCTCATCGGAATCCTGTTGACGGTCGCCTACCTTCGCACCCGAGCGCTGTGGCTGCCATGGGGAATTCACTTCGGCTGGAACGCCACACTCGGTATCTTGTTCGGGTTGCCGGTCAGCGGCATCCGTTCCTTCAATTTGTGGATCTATACCCAGCCTTACGGGCCAAAGTGGCTGACTGGTGATTTATATGGCGTCGAGGGAGCCGCGACCGGGACCGCCGCCATCCTTATCGGGATTCTCCTGGTCTCGACCTTGCCGGCCACAAAGCTACCGCAGCCCCTCACGCCAGCGCCTGCCGAGCCTGCCATCGAAAGCCTCTCCAGCATCAAATCCTAGAGCTGGCCGGATCGTTCGCGACGCCAGTGACCAACGGGTCAGACTATAATTGGCTCAATTGGGGTCTTCCATGAACCGCGCTTGTTTCTGCCTCCTCGCGACGGCCATTCTGCTGCTACCGCTAACCCTTGCCGCGGATGATTCGAAATCAACCAACTCCTCCGACAAGATGACGCCGCAAACCAAGCTGCTCGTCATGCGCGATTTGCAGGCGGAACGGGTGTTTGTGAAAACGCCGCTCCCGCTGGGCGAAAGAGGACTGGACATCAAGGATGGCAAGGTGAGCCCCAACCAGCAAGAGGTGGCTCAGCTGGTGATGCTGCATGGATTTGCCGCCAAGCCCGGCGATCGCGTCGTCATCACCAACGTCGTTGTCCGCGAGAAATCGATCTTGATTGAGATCAATGGTGGCGGCAAGAAACACGAGAAGTGGTATCAGCATGTCTCCCTCGGCGCCGGTGGTGGCAGCGTTACACCCGGTGGCGCTCCGCCGAGCCTGGAGGCGAAAGGCTCAAGCGTTACCTTGCAGTTCGACAAATATGTCCCCGAGCTGACAGGCGAACAAGTGCGGGCGATGCTCGCTCCGGTCTTTGATTTCAAGGCGCTGAACCAGGCGGAAGCGTACGAGAAGACTTTGCCGCCGAAGGTGCAGGAAGCAATCAAGAATCATCAGGTTCTGGTAGGGATGGACCGGGACATGGTGATCTATGCCAAGGGACGTCCGCCGAAAAAGATTCGCGACAAGGACGATAAGGGTGTTGATTACGAGGAGTGGATCTACGGCAATCCGCCGGAAGAAGTGAATTTCGTGCGCTTCCAGGGAACGTTGGTCACTCGGCTCGAGATTATGACCGTCGACGGCCAGAAGGTCGTGCGCACCGAGAAGGAAGTGGACTTGCAGTCGCGCGAGACCGAATTGGCTGCCAAGAAGGCTGAAGAGAAGCCGGCCAACGCTCCCAGCCTGCTTCGTCCCGGCGAGCAGGCCGACGATTCATCGAACGGTAGCCAGCAGCAGCCGCAGCCAACGGACAAGCCGACCACGACCAATCCTGGAGGCACATCGCCCCATTGGCAAATCGCTGGATTGTATCAATGACGTTGTCCGGTCGAACTCTGAAGGGCTGCTTGGGTAGTGCTGGCCTTCAGGCCAGCGTCCCGGCTCCTTTGATGATCTGTCATCCCGACCGAGGACTTCAGTCCGACCGAGGGATCTGCGGTTAGCCGCGCCGCGGCGGCAGGGGCCGCGACACAGTCTCTTTAGTCCAGCGTCTAAGCCTTTTTTCCTTCAGAGCCGGCTTTTAGCCGACGGCACAGGTTTTTTCAGCACTAGCCAAGTCGGGCCCCACTTAACTGAGCCATGGTTCGGGACCAGATGACGCGCGGAATCTCGGGCGTTTAGACTACTAGTGTGAGGATCGCACTCGGCCAGATCAACACCACGGTTGGCGATTTTTCTGGCAATTCCGAAAAAATCATCGAGTACGCGCAGCGCGCGCGCGCCGGAGGAGCCGATCTCATCCTCTTCCCGGAGCTGTCGATCTGCGGATATCCCCCGCGCGACCGGGTAGAACGGCCGTGGTTCGTGGAGCGAAATTGGCAGGTCGCCGAAACAATCGCGCGCGAGACCCAGGGCATCGCCGTCATCTGCGGCCTGGTCACTCCCGCTAATTCCTCGACCGGCAAGTCCGTCCTGAATTCCGCGGCACTGCTGCGCGACGGCAAGATCGCCTTTATGCAGTCGAAGCGATTGCTGCCCACCTACGATGTCTTCGACGAAATGCGCAACTTCGCCCCGGCCGATCGTCAGCAGCTCTTCAACTTCCAGAGCCAGCCACTCGCGCTGACCATTTGCGAGGATGCCTGGAACGACAAAGACTTCTGGGATCGCCCGCTGTATAAGGTCGATCCGGTCGCAGATCTGATCGGTGCCGGCGGAAAAGTCCTGCTGAACATCTCAGCATCGCCGTTCTATTTGCGAAAGCGCGAATTGCGACACGACATGCTGGCCGCACTCGCAACCAGCCATCGCGTCCCCGTCGCCATGGTCAACCAGATTGGCGGCAACGACAGCCTGGTTTTTGATGGCTCCAGCATCGTTCTGGGTCCGGACGGCAACATCATTGCGCAGGCCAAGTCGTTCGAGGAAGATCTCATCTGCTTCGACACCGAGACGCTAACCGGCGATGTGCATGTTCGCGATGAAGGATTGGAAGCGAGCGCTTACGCTGCCCTTGTCCTGGGCACGCGCGACTACGTGCACAAGTGCGGCTTCCGCCAGGTCGTGCTCGGATTGAGCGGCGGAATCGATTCTGCGCTCACGGCTTGCATTGCAGTCGATGCGCTCGGTCGCGAGAACGTGCTGGGCATCGGAATGCCGGGACCATACTCGTCTAGCGGAAGTATCGACGATGCTGCCGAGCTGGCGCGAAATCTGGGCATCCGGTTCGAGACCATCCCCATCGGCAACATCTTCGATGGCTATCAAGAATTCGCTCGCGCCTGTGTTTACCGCGCGGCAGCCGGACGTCACCGAGGAGAACATCCAGGCGCGAATTCGCGGCTCGCTGATGATGGCAATCTCCAACAAGTTTGGCGGCCTGCTGCTGACCACCGGCAATAAGTCGGAGCTGGGCGTTGGGTATTGCACGCTCTACGGCGATATGTGCGGAGGACTGGCGGTTATCTCCGATGTGCCCAAGACGCTGGTCTACCGCCTGGCAAACTTCATCAACTCAAGGTCTCCTGTCATTCCGATATCCACCATTGAGAAGCCGCCATCGGCAGAGTTGCGGCCAGATCAGAAAGACAGCGACTCGCTGCCTCCCTACGATGTTCTCGACGCGATTCTGGAAGACTACGTGGAGGATAACAAGTCGCCCGACGTGATCGCTCGCGAGCGCGGATATGACGTGGAGCTTGTACGCAAGGTTGCGTGCATGGTCGACAAGAGTGAATACAAGCGCCAGCAGGCTGCGCCGGGATTGAAGATTTCTGAGAAGGCCTTCGGCTTTGGACGCCGCTATCCGATAGCTGCCAAGCTCGATGTCTGCGGCGAAAGCAGCAAGGAATAAAGAGGCTGCTGAAAAACTCCGAGTTCGGAGGACATGAGTCAAGGTGCGACTCTTACAGACCGCTGAGGAAGTTGCGATTTCGACGCTTTGTAACGCCGCTTTGTAACAGGGCACGACTTCAGTCGTGCCGATAAGCCGTTTATTTTATTTTCTGAGTCGGCTTCAGCCGACGGCACGTGAATCGCTACAGTTTTTCAGCGGCCTGCCAGGTCGATACCGAATTTGCGCATCCATAAGAGACACCCTGGGCGCTTGTTAGAATAGAAGTCTCTTTCGGCGTTTTGTGAGCTATGGTAATGATCGCTGATCTCCAAACGCCCGAGCTCGCAGCTAGTTGCTAATCGCTAATTGCTAATCGCTTCTTTTTCGAAAGGACCCATGAATCATCGTCTGCGCGCGCTCTTGATTGTCAGTTTATTGATCGCCAGCCTGTCCGCCACGGCTCAGAACTCTTCCGCCGCTAACAGCAAAGCCGCTCCGGCCACCGCCGCGAACGCTTCTGCCCCCAGCCAGGCTACGGTCGATGCCTTCTTGAAGAAAATGTTTGGCTGGAATCAGGAGTTGACCTGGAAGGTCGAGGAGATCAAGCCTTCGGAGGCGTCTGGCATCACGCAGGCGACGGTCGTATTCAACACGCCCAGAGGGCCGCAGATCGCGCGCTTCTACATTACCGCCGACCAGAAATTTACGTTCATGGCCGACTTGCTGCCTTTCGGAGCCGATCCCTTCGCGGAAACGCGCCAACTACTTCAAGCGGCAAATGGACCGGTGCACGGACCCAAGGACGCAACCACGACCATCGTCGAGTTTGGAGATCTGGAGTGTCCCGCTTGCAAGGCGGCGCAGCCCAACATCGCCAAACTGATGGAAGAAGAGCCCAAGGTAAAGCTGATCTTCCAGAACTATCCGCTGCCGCAACACAAGTGGGCGATGATCGCCGCCAAATATCTGGACTGTCTGGGCCGTCAGAACAACGATGCGGCCTGGAAGTTCATTGCCACCACCTATGACCATCAGTCGGACATCACCGAGCAAAACGTTGAGGGGATGTTGAAGGGTTATGTGAAGGACGCGGGTGGTGATCCTGATGCCGTCGCGGCTTGCGCAAGCAAGCCGGAAACCGAGAAGCGCGTTCACGACTCGATGGAGCTAGGAGAAAAGCTGGACGTCAGCAGCACTCCAACGTTCTTCATCGATGGCCGCAAGCTAGTTGGCTTCTCCACCAACAGCACTCCCTATGACGCGGTCAAAGCGATGGTGGATTTCGATGTGTCGAACGCAAAATAGGAAGCGGAAAAAGAAGTTGAAAGTCGGCTAGAGCGTTTCTAGTTTTACCGTAGGGTGGAGCACCGCTTCAGCGGTGCAGATTCAGCTTTGGGCCAGGAATCGGCTTTAGCCGCTGAGGTAAGAACCCTAACCTCAGGCGCTAAAGCGCAGTCGCTTATTGTCCCCACCGAAGGCACGCCTGGAAGGCGTGCTCCACCCGCGAATTTACCGCAATCCTTTAATGCCTAGACCCGCTCCAGAACCATTGCGATGCCTTGTCCAACGCCGATGCACATCGTGCACAAGGCGTACCGTCCGCCGGTGCGTTGCAATCTGTAGGACGGCAGTTGTGACCAACCGTGCTCCGCTCGCCCCCAGAGGATGACCAAGCGCAATAGCCCCACCATTAGGATTCACGTGAGGCGCATCGTCGGCAATTTCCAGATCGCGCAGCACTGCGAGCGCTTGCGAAGCAAATGCCTCGTTCAATTCGATTACATCCATGTCGCCGATCGCGAGCTTTGTCAGCGACAGCACCTTGCGCACGCCGTCACCGGTCCGATTCCCATGATCCTGGGCGCAACGCCCGCCGCCGCAGTCCCCAGAATGCGCGCCTTCGGCTTCAGACCATAGCGCGCGACCGCATCGGCAGAAGCTACCAGCACGGCACAGGCGCCATCATTCACGCCGGATGCGTTGCCCGCTGTGATCGTGCCATTCGCTTTCACGATCGGCTTCAACGCGGCGAGTGCTTCAAGGGTCGTCTCCGGCCGCGGATGTTCGTCTTTATCCACGGTAACAGGAACTCCCTTGCGCGGCGTGATGGTGACCGGCGTGATCTCTTCTGCCAGGAATCCGCTCTTCATCGCAGCCGCCGTCCGCTGTTGGCTGCGGTAGGCAAACGCGTCCTGGTCTTGCCGCGAGACGCCAAACTCCTCGGCGACGTTCTCTCCCGTCTCCGACATCGAATCAACGCCATATTGCGCTTTCATCAGCGGATTGACGAATCGCCAGCCGAGCGTCGTGTCTTCCAGCTTCATACTGCGCGAGAATGCGGCATCGGCCTTGGCCATAACGAAGGGCGCTCGCGACATGCTCTCCACGCCGCCGGCGATTACCAGCGAGCTCTCGCCGGTCTTGATAGCCCGGGCGGCGATCGAAATCGCATCCAGACTGGAGCCGCAAAGCCGATTGATGGTTGTGCCCGGAACGGTCAAAGGCAGGCCTGCGAGCAGCAGAGCCATGCGCGCGACGTTGCGATTGTCCTCCCCGGCTTGATTAGCACAGCCAAAGATCACATCATCAACCGCGCTCCAGTCCACAGACGGATTGCGGTCGAGCAAAGCTTTGATCGGGATGGCAGCCAGATCGTCGGTGCGAACAGTGGAAAGCACGCCGCCGTAGCGGCCGAATGGAGTGCGAATTACATCGCAAATAAAGGCATCAGACATGTGACGGATCTATAGGAAGAAAGATTGGTGAGCTGTGACACACCAATTCCATGATAGCAAGTGATTGCCTGTGCTCACCTGGTCAGGAGGTGCACAGCGATTCCGACGGCGGTCCAGAAGGGCGTTACCAGCAGCAAGGAGAACAGCAGTCCTTGAGGAAATTGCAGGCTCGCGGCAACCTCGCCGGCATTCCAGGTTGCCTCGGTCGAGTGATAAGTCCGATTGAATTCGGGAAGCCGGTTGAGACCCCACATATCCTAGCTACTATACAGTAAGACGAAGTCCGGCCGGCAGAGGTTGGCCTCGTTCTATAGCCCGGTTTAGCTCGCCACCCGGGTCAAATGCGACCGGTGCCCTGCGGGATCTCAAAACGCCTCATTTTGTTGTAAAGCGAACTGCGCGGGATGCCCAGGCGCCGGGCAGCACGCTCGATGGAGCCGCCCTCGTGGTGCAGCACGTGATGAATGTAGGCACACTCCATCTGCTTCAACGTCCCACCCATGACCGTCAGTTGGGAACCTTCCACGGCCGGGGCCTGGAGATACAGGTGCTCGGCTCGGATCGTACTATTGCCGGCGACCAGCACGGCGCGTTCCAGCACATTGCGCAGCTCGCGAATATTGCCGGGCCACGAGTAGCGCTGCAAGGTCGTCATCGCGGCGCTCGAGATCGAGAACTCCTCCGCGTCACGACCGCGCGCGATATTGCGCAAGAGATTTTGCGTCAGGCTGGGAATATCTTCGACGCGCTCGCGCAGCGACGGCACCTGAATGTAGATGATGTTTACGCGAAAATAGAGATCGCTGCGAAACCGCTGCTGGCGCACCAACTCCAGGAGTTCGCGATGAGTTGCGGAGATCAGGCGGATGTCGACGGCGCGGTCCCGAATATCACCCAGGCGGCGAAAGACCCGGTCCTCGAGAACCTTCAGCAGTTTCGGCTGCACCTGTAGATCGATATCGCCGATCTCATCCAGAAAAACGGTTCCGTGATTGGCGACCTCCAGCAAGCCCTGCTTGGCATTGACCGCGCTGGTGAACGCGCCTTTTTCGTGGCCGAAGAGCTCCGACTCGAGCAGTTCGCGCGAAAGCCCGGCACAGTTCAGGTCAAGAAAAGGCTGTTCCGCGCGTGGGCCATTGCGGTGGATCCAGTTGGCCAGCACGCCCTTGCCTGCGCCGGTTTCGCCCTGTAGCAGAATGGGGCTTTCGCTGGATAAGACTCGACCGGCGATCTCGCGCAGACGCCGAATCGCTGCGCTGCTTCCAACGAACGGATTCAGGCACTCGCGCGTGATTGTCTGCGATGCGACGGCAGGTGTGCGGGCGGACTTCTCGCGCGCCAGCAATCGCAGCAACGTGGCGTGCAGTCCGGCCAATTCCACCGGTTTCATGAGGACCTGGTCAGCGCCATGCCGAATTGCTCGTTCGGTCAAGTCAGAGCCGGCCTGGCCCGCGAGGACCACCACCGGTACTCTCGGCGCCATGCTCTTCGCCTGCCGCAGCAGTTGAGGAGCGTCCCCATTGGGAAGATAAAAGTCGAGCACCAAGGCATCTGGCCGAAACCTCTGCAACTGCAGTTGGGCATCGCGGCAGTTCGAAGCCTCCGATACGATGTGTCCTTGGGTTGCGAGAAAATTGCAGATGCCGGAACGAATAACGGAATCGATATCGACAACAAGAATTCTGCTCTGGCTCAAGTGCTCACCTGCCAAGACGAAGAGTCGCTTGAGGGTCTGCCCGCCACGCTAATAGGAGTCGAAGGGTCTTACCACGACAAGGGAGTGTCGATTCGCATTGTCAGCTGTCGCAGCAACACGCTGAATCGACGAAGAAGACAAGTTACGCGAGATGTCTATCGTCTACTCAATTCCTTTGCTGAGCAGTGATGTCGGTCACATAGGAAGGTGTTTTCCACAAAAAAAAGGCAGACCTGATGTCAGGCCTGCCTGTTCGGAGGAGAAAGGATCAGTCGGAGGAGAAAAGAATCAGTTCAGTCGACTTCGAGTTTACGAACTCCTGAAAGCTGTAGAGCGATATCCCAGAGAAATCGCGGATTGTTGGTGAGGTAACGGCGCCACAGCCGGCGGGGCTCCTTCGCCAGGCGGTGCAGCCACTGCAGTCCGCAACCTTTCATCCACGGAGGAGCGTCTGCAAGCAGTCCGGCATGAAGATCGAAGGCCGCACCCACGCCCACCATGAGACGCGTGTCGAGCCGATCGATCATGCGAGCCATAAAGCGCTCCTGCTTTGGCGTGCTGAGGCCCACCCAGATGATATCCGGGTCAACCGCAGCCACGGCTTCGACGAATTGATCTTCCTCCGCGGCGGTAAGTGGACGGAATGGTGGAGTATAGGTTCCCACGATGTTTATGCCAGGCACCATGCTCTCCAAACGCTGTTTCAGCAATTCGCCGACGCCAAGATTTCCGCCATATAGGAAGTGCCGATAGCCTGGGCGGACCGACAGCCGGCACATTTCCAGCATGAAGTCAGGGCCGTAGACGCGGCGCATCCGGCGATGTCCCTGCAGTCGCCCTACCCACACCGTTGGCATGCCGTCAGGCGTGCACAGGAAGGAGTGGTTGAGGATGGCGCGGAAGCCTGCATCGCGTTGCGCTTCCATGATCCCGTGCACGCCAGTCACGCAGACATACCCCTTACGCCGTTCCGCGATGCATCGCCGAGCGCGATGCAGCGCCTCTTGCAGGTCGATTGCGCTGACACCCACGCCCAGGACATTGACGCGAAGGGGATCGCAGCCCTCAATCGGAGGCATAGGCCAGGGCCGCTTGCTCCAAACGTCCGGCTTTGCGCAGCTCATCTTCGATCCAGTGATAGGTGGTATCCAAGCCAGTGCGTAGCAGCGTCGTCGGCTCCCAACCAAGGACCTTGCGCAGCCGCGAGTTGTCACTGTTGCGCCCACGTACTCCCTGCGGGCGGTCGAGTTCGTGGCGCTTGGTAAGCGTCTTGCCGGCAATGTCGCATACCAGATCGACCAGTTCATCGACGCTAACCATCTCTTCGGTGCCGAGGTTGAGCGGCTCGCGATAATCGCTGGCCATCAGGCGCAACAGGCCCTCGACGCAGTCGGGGACGAACATGAACGACCTCGTGGCCAAGCCATCGCCCCAAACGTGGATAGCGCCGTGATCTTCGGAAAGGGCGACCTTGCGGCAGATCGCGGCTGGAGCTTTCTCTTTGCCGCCATCGTAGGTGCCCAGAGGCCCGTAGACGTTGTGGAAGCGCACAGTTCGAGTCTCCAGACCGTGGTCGTGCAGGAAATACTTGCACAGCTGTTCGGTGAAGAGCTTCTCCCAGCCGTAGCCAGGCTCGGGATCGGCCGGATATGCGTCTTCTTCCTTCAGGGCTGCGAGATCCGTGACATTCTGCTTGTAGCCGGCATAAACACAAGCCGAAGAGGAGAAGAGATAGCGCTTTACGCCGTTCACGCGCGCAGCTTCCAGCATGTGGGCGTTGATGAGGATGTTGTTGCGGGCGATATCGGCGAGCTTGGCGGTAATGTAGCCGATGCCTCCCATGTCGGCCGCCAGGTTATAAACCTGATTGATGTGACTGGTGGCTTGGAGTGCGTTGTGCCAGAAACGAAGGTCGAGGAGTTGGAATTCATCAGCCGCCGTTGGCTCGAATTCCGGCTCCTTGATGTCCACGCCGCGCACCCAGTAACCCTCGTCTTTCAGGCGGTTTACGAGATGATGACCAATGAAGCCACCGGCTCCGGTGACCAGGATTCGAGTTGCTGATTTCATGTCGATACGCCCCTTGCGGTGAGATAGGAATTCGAAGAAGGATTGGAGATTCTTATGGAATCGTTGCTGACGGTTGGAACTCGCCGGTTGATTTGTGTGACGGCCCAGTCCGGAAACCTTCTGTTCCTGTAGCTGCAATCGGCACTCCGCGTCGCTTAGCCGCAGTTGCTGGCACTGCTGGTGAAAGCTCTTCTGTAATTCCAGAGATCGGCGATGGGCGCGCTCCTGCCGCGTCTGGAGACGGATGCGGGACAGTTTGGCCTGCAGTGCGGAGACGGACCCCGAGCCTATTGATTCTGTCGGCTCCGTGGCGGCGGTATCCGCCGGACTTGGCATGATCGGCAGCGTCACGGTTTCTGGAGTCCGGGATCCGGTTGCGGGTGGCGACCTCTCTAGAAGCGAACTTGTTAGTTTCGGCGTCCAGGAAGTTGCGCCTGGAACTGACGATCGTGTTGCTCGCGGTTTTGCATCGAGCGGAGCGAGTAACTCTGAGTCGTTGGCCGGCAAGGCTGCCGGATTGAGGCGAACTCCCGGCAGCTCCTCAACATCAGCCCTGACCAGACGGTCGACACAAGAATCGACTGCAACGTCAACCGCTGGAGGATTCGGGTGCTCCGGCCAGACGCTCGGCCCCAGACTCCGGGCGCTCCATGCGTCCGAGTTTGGGTCCAGTGGGAGCGTATTCTGTGCCCACACTGGACCCGCGCTGCAGACCATCAGGAGTAACAACAATCGAATTCGGATCGCAATCATTGAGCTTTGCAACACTTGAGACAGACGTGAATTCTTCTTACGCCGACAGCAACTTGCGATAGATGGTGATCAAGGCTTCATAGTTCTTCTCTGCCGTGAAGTCGCGCAGGAATCGTCGTCGCGCCGCGGTGCCCATGTGCTCCATATCGGTGGGATGGGCCCATGCCCAGCGAACCTGTTCCACGAACTCGTCGAAGTTGTCGGGATCGAAGAGCAGTCCCGTCTCGCGATCAGTCACTATCTCTGGGATAGCACCAATTCGCGAGGCGATGGCCGGAACTCCGCAAGCGGCCGCTTCCAGCAATCCCATACCAAACGGTTCGTACCAGCGGCTGGGAAAAACCAGGAAGCGCGCAGCTTTCATGTGTGCCAGCGTCTGTCGAGCGTCGAGCTGGCCCAGCAGTTTGATATTTCCCGCCGATCGGCGCACCGTGTCGCACGCTTCGCCGTAGAGCGGGCCGTCTCCGATGATGAGCAGCTTTGCCTCCGGAAGACGGCTCCACGCCGAGATCATCTCTAGTACGCCTTTCTCGGGGCTGAGCCTGCCGACAAAAAGCGCGTAGGCGCCCCGTTCCGTTCGTTGGCCGGGGTCGTGCATCAGGAAGTTGGGCTTAACGTGGACCTTTTCCTCGGGAAGGCCAGCCGAAACGAAGAAGCCTCGACAAAACTTGCTGGGTGTTAGATAAGCATCGACGCCCTTCTTCCAGGTCCCGCGCAGTCGGTGGGTGTGCAGCATCAACGAAACGGCTGCGGTTTGTATTCGCGACTGTCGATAACAACCTCGGCCTACGCCCTGCGTAAGGCCACGTGTGCAGTATTGGCAACGCCTTCCCTGAGAGAACATGGTGCCCGCAGGACACAGCAGACGGTAGTTGTGCAGGGTCTGGACCACGGGTACGCCGGCAGATCGGCACGCGTCATAGGCGGCGGGGGAGACCAACGGCAAGAAGTTGTGACAGTGCACGATGTCGGGACGCTCCCGGCGAATCAGCGTCCGCAGATCGGCGTAGGTTCGCCGGTTCCAAGTCGTGCTTACCAGCAAAGACGCCTTTTTCAGAGGACTGTAGCTGGCGATGGCGCAGTTGTCGCGAAAGTAGGTCATGACGCGATGCCCCGCGTTGCGCAACAGGTTGATCTCCGCGCCGACAGCGGCGCCTTCGCCCCCAGGCTGCTGATAGCAATTGTGGATTACAAGGACGCTAGGGCTTTGCATGTTTGCCGTCCGGACTCCGATTCCAGCCAACGCGTTGGTTGGCCAATCATCCGGCGGAGGCGGAATTCGCGCGTCATGTTACCGCTCACTGCTTTTCGCAGCACGCGCTTGGCCCGATGCAGCCGGGACAGGATTTCAAGGGTTGCTGCCGAGTAGGCAATTCCGCCGAAGCGCTGCTGCACCTGCCGGCGCTCTTCGGCGCGGCGGTCCAATTGCTTCAAACTGACGTTGCTGCCATGCCAGCGAAACGCCGCGATTATTCGAGGCACATAGTGAAACGCGAAACCCTCATGGGCAAGCCGCGCAAAATACTCAAAGTCCATGCACACCCGGTATTCGCAATCCAGAAGCTGCCCGGAGTCGATGACGCGGCGTCGAAAGAATGTCGAAGTCGATGGAATATAGCAGCCAAAATACATCAGCACGGAACGATCGAATTCATGTTCGACTTTGGAGCGAACAATTTTTCCCTCTCGATCCACGAAAACGCAGTCACCATAAATGACGTCGGCTTCCGGATGTTCCGCTGCTGCCCGGGCAATGGCTTCGAGCCCGCCCGGCAGGTAGTAATCGTCGGCGTTCAGCCATCCCACCAGATCACCACTGGCTCCCAGGAAGCCCTTATTGATGGCATCGGATTGCCCGCGATCGCGCTCCGAGCTCCAGTTAACGTGCTTCTGGCGCTTGAGGATTTCTAGGGTTCCATCGGTGGAACCGCCGTCTATAACAATGTGTTCGACGGCCACATTCGATTGGCGCGTAACGCTCAGGATCGCATCTTCGATAAACTCTGCGCTGTTGTAGGACGGAGTAATAACGGAGAGAACGGACGAGTTCATGATGGCCAGTGTCCTTAGATCCTATTTAGTGCAAGGCTGAGAATCCGAGACGAGCCTCTACATCCTCATTCCGAAGACAAGCGGCGACTCAACGTTGGCCGCCACGGCGGCGGCCAGTATGAAGGACAGCAGTGTGGTTAACTGCAATTCCGAATACGGCCAGGGCGCGAATCCGAGAGTCAAAACGAACTGCGCTGTGAGATAAGCGAAGGCGGCACACAGGAAGGCATGATTTCGCGAGCTTGGTGCTCGAGCCTTGCGATAAAGCCAGCGAAGCAATGCGACGTGGAACCCCACATAACATAGCAGGCCGGCGATGCCATACTTCAGCCAAACATGCAGTGGGGCATTGTGGACCATCACCGATTCGGTCTTCCAATTCCTGATGTGCCAGGTGCGGTAGGAGGTTCCCAGGCCAATTCCCATCACCGGCGATTGACGCACCTCATACCATGCGTCCATTAGGTCGTAGAGGTGGTCAGAGTTGTCGGCGCTGAATTCGGTGTCATCGCTAGTCACGATAAGGCTTTGAATTCGATGGGAAAAGGACGCGCCGGTGACGCAGGCTGCGACCGTCAACATACCCACGATCAGAGCGACGTGGCGAAGACGATGGCGTCCCTGCATCAGCAGGAGGAGGAACGTTCCCACCGCCAGCTCCCCCCAATAGGTACGGCGGAAGCAAAGGAAGACCATCAGATAAGCGCCCAGGGCCAGGCTGCACCAACCTAACTTTTCCAGAAGACTGACGGCGCTCTGCCGATAACTCCAGGCCAGGAGGGCGGCGAATACAATGCACGAAATTACGGGTCCGTCGTAGATAGGAATCTCGACGCCGAGCAAGTTGTCGCGATAACCAGCGGCGTATTGGAGATAGAGCAAGGCGATTCGCAGACCCAGGTAAAGGGCAAACACGCGGACGGCTATGGCGACATCGTCGGTCGTCTGGAGCCAGAACGACCAAACCAGGTACAGAGCGATGCCGAGAGCAAGACCGCGCCAGTCAAAGAACAGGTTGCTGCCTCCGCGGGTGCTGCCGTAATAGGCAGCGATGGCAATGCAGGCCAGGAACGCGATTCCCGGCCCGGCCAGGTTTCGCGGAAAACGTAGGGTTTTGCGGCGCAGGCACCCATGGCCTACAAGATGGCAGAAGGCGATGAACAGAATGGCCAGGTCGATGAATCGAAAACCACCGGCGACCTTGGCATACACCGAAACGCCGGTAGTGCTTGTGCCATCACGCGCGAATTCGGGCAGGAAGACGATTGCGAAGAGGGTCACGAGGACGAAAGCTCGCCCCAGAACGATCGCCGAGGCCTGCGGGATGACGCCGTTTACAGTAGACGGACGGATTGCCAAGCCGGGAGCTGTGGTCATGCTTCCTGAGCGATAGAAACTACGCGCGCGTCTGGGTACAGGGATTGAGCGAGATTGCGAAATCGCAGTTCCCGGGCGCGGACAATGGCTCCGTAGGAGAGTGACTCAAGCCGGTTCGGGACGCTGCAGATCTCAAGCAGCGAGTCGGCAATCTTGCCGGCCAGTTGATCCGGAGTGCAGCTCGAGGTTGCCATCGTGCGGCCGCACGTGGAATTGACGATGATGCCGGGACCGCCAAGGTCAGTGCACACCACTGGGAGACCGTGAGCCAGCGCCTCCAATACCACCATTCCGCCCGAGTCTCGCAGGCTTGGGTACAGAAAGATATTGGCAGCGCGGTAGTGATCGGCGAGCGCGTGTTGGGGCAACCAGCCAAGCCAACGCACGTTCTGCTCAAGTCCCAGGTTTCGGCTCAACCCGGCTAGTTGGGGTCTCGCCGGCCCATCGCCAATCAGGGTCAGGCTAACTTCTGGATGAGATTGCTGGAGGATGTAGAGCGAACGGAGAGCGATATCGACACCCTTCCACTCCAGCAACCGGCCAACATAGAGCAAATGGAGCTGGCGACTGTTGCGCAGCGGCTTTTGCCGGGCAGCGATCGGGTCCTCCTCAGACAATCCCACAGCCAACTGGACTGCAGCTTTGTGCCGCCAACGCCGCGGAATGAGAGAAAGCGTGTCTCGTGTCACCAGGATGCGCTCCGCTTGCCGGAAGGTGCGACGCATCAAGGGATCAAGAGGCACAAAGAGGTTGGAGAGTTCGCGTAAGCGCTCGTGTCGCCTTTGCCTGGCCGAGAATCCGGAGCGAAGTGTGGGAGGAACAGTCTCGCCGCCGGAGACCGGACCGAACCAAAAGGGAATGCCAAGTGATCCCATAAAGCTGGGAAACCGCGCACTAACATAAGTAACGTGGTGCACCACGTCGAAGGGTGGCGCAGGAAAGAGTCGTCGGATGTGTCGGGCGGCGAAGAATTGCCACAGAATGTAATAGAGAGCTTTGCCGCCGGGATACCTGCGCCAGCGTTGTATCCACGGCGGCAGGTCGTAGTAGAGAAACGCCAGCTCCGATAGTGAGAATTGCCGGTATTGTTCGATCACTTGGCGATTGGCGCTACGAGTGATGACGGTTACGTGATGGCCCAAGGCAGCCAATTCAGTGGCCCAGGTCCAGCCGACTCCCGGCTCCGATCCTCGTCCCGGCTCACACGCATACGCGGAAAGCAGAACTCGCGCCACTAGTCCAGCCCCTGGGAACGAAGTTCGACGGGCTCGCCCTCGGGAGCGATCGCGTGATCGCGAACCACCGTCCGCAATTCCAGGCGGCTTTCGGTTCGCAGCGCCAGAAAGTGGAGAATTATTTTTCGCGCCTTCTCCAGGATCGTCTCAGAAGGTTCATCACTGTTTACGCAAAGTACATTGAAGCGGGGATCCTGCACGTGCTCAGCGTCATTGCGCGGCCCCGAGCGCAGGTCAAGGACAAAGTCGCAAGGTGCAAGCTGTCGAATCCAATTCGATGTGAACTGGCTCTTGGCTCCCCGCGATCTAACAACGATGGCATCCTCACGGACCACTAACGTCGATCGGAACCTTGCCGCCCACATTTCGATTATCTGGACCAGGTGAGCCGCGGGCTTTGCAGCATTCCAGATCCTCCGCGTGCGACGAAACGCCGGAGCCAGGTCACAAATAAGCCCGTCGGCAATCTCTGATCGCAGTCCACTGTCGCCTCCCACAATCACCACCGACAGGCCCGTGGGGAAAGCGATTCGGCGCAGGAGTCGTCCGACCTCGCGCAGCGCTTGCGTGCGACGACAAACCCACCCCTGCGAGGCCGGCGAGCGTCGTAGCTCGGATAGCAAGTTCACCGCGTTCGTCTCAAACCACGGAAGCCTCTGCTCCACAATGGCTCGCTCTAACAAAAGCGCATTATCCCCCGGCCATAGCTTCGCAATCCGTTTCCGGCATTCCCCCGGACTGCGCGCGAACAGGTGTTGCAGGCGTTTGAGGTGGCGCGACTCGATCGATTGCTTCAGGACCTTCTTGATCAAATAGTAGGTGAATTCGTCGACGATCGAAGGTACATAGAAGGCACGGTACCGTCGTCGATCGGCGAGAACGTTGTCCGCCAGCAGCCAGGTCCGTCCGTCCCTCCGATAGTCGCTATAGCAGTCGGCGTCCAGATGAGCGATGTGCTTGCCATCCTCCTTGGCCAGAACGAAGTAGCAGGCTGTGGTCTCGTGTTGAATCGCCTGTACGAGCAGAGCGCCGGCAGAGCGTGCTGTCTGCGCCAGCAGATCTGGAATGCGATCCAAGTCTCGCGGGTGAAACATGATGTCCACATCCGACGCGTTAGCCTGCGGACTGCTCTCATACCCGCTCAGAATGCAGTACGGTACGGCGGCCTGATTGAGTTGCGCGATCATCGCATCGAACAGCTCCCCGCGAGCGGTGCTCGGCCGGTGTGACGATACCAATCGCAAGCGGGATGGCGATATGGCGGAAATCGGCGTCACGCCGGGACGATCTCGAATGATCAGGGCGAGTGTTCTGCGTAAGAATTCGGCTCGTTGCTGGTCGGCCCGCGAACAGCAGTGTATATAGGCATCGGCAAGATAGGCGATCTCAAGCTTGCGGCACAATTGTGGTTCGATGCCGAGAGTCCCGGCAAATGGGACGAGTTCCTCGGAATGCGCTCTGGCCCGGCTGTGGAAGAGGAAATCCTGCATGTGCAGAAAGTGAAATGGGTCCTGGAGTGGCAAGCCAACGTCTTCAGATTCCTCCCAATCAATTAATGCGGCGGCGCCGCGGGAGCGGCGGCGGATGTTCCAGGGAGCGAAGTCGCCGTGAACCCGGCACGACGGCACAGGGTGCGCGTCGCAACATTCGTCGAGGGCCGATTCCAGGAGCTCAAAATCACCGTCTTGCCCCAGAAACGGCAATCCCTGCTGTCGCCAGTTGGCCACGTGCTGGCAAATGCTTACAGGTTCGTCCAACCAGACCAGGGAACGCAGAAGCTCGAAGTATTCCGGGCGGAGACGCCGGCTTCCTGAAGTTCCAGGGATAAAGTGCTGCGTGGCGATGCCGCGCTCGCGATCTAAGTGCAGCAATCGTGGAGAAAACGGATACAGCTCTTCAGCCAGCTCGGCCAGGACGTCGGCTTCGCGAACGATAGCGTCTTTAGCTTCTGGAGCAATGGGAATCTTGACGATTGCCTCGCACCTCCCGCTACTGGCATCGACGAGATGGACGACCGCCTTACGACAAGGGCCAGGTGTTCCCAGGTAGATAAGTGGGATGGGCGGCTCGGCGCGCTTCCAGCCCACTGCCGGCCAGTCGATCTGCTCGGCATTGTCCAGCTGGATCGGCTGGACGTTCGGCAATGTGCGCAATACTCCCAGCCGGCTGGCCATGCGGATCGTTGTCCATTTGAAACGTGATGAGAGCCGATAAGGAGCCCAGCTCGCCAGCGCCGCATCAACCCCGCCGCCAGAAGGAATGAGCCAGCGCGGTTGCTGAGCCGGCACGGCGAGATATTCTGGCGACGGCGCGAGCGCTGGCTGCCAGGGCAGTCCTGCAAGAATCAGTTGCGCCAAGTCACGAATTGGCAATGAGGAGGCTGTTGTGTTGTTCACGGGTAGCGATTGCAATCTGGGCTAGCACGGCCGCGCCTACCTGCCGCGCCGCCTCGTCGACGGGACAGTCGGCATTCACGATGAGGCTGCCAGGGATGGACTGAAACATCGCCAGATAAGCGAGCCGTTGACGGTGCGATTCGGCGGGAGATACTTCAGCTTTTCTGCGCTGGACAACTTCAGCAGGGGCGTCGAGAAGGATGCATAGGTCGGGTTGGGGAGCAAGCTCTACAAGCCATCGAGCAGGCGTGCGAACCGACGCGGGCAACCGGTAGCGCAGTGGATCGACCAGGATGTCCGAATAGTATCGGTCAAACATCACAAGTCTGGAGTGACGGAGGCCAGGGCGTATTACAAAAAGGTATCCGCACCAACAGTCCAGCAGCCAGTAGATGAGCTTGACCAGCGAGACCAGTCCGGCGCGGGGACGAAGGGCGTGCGGGGTTGTGACCGGAGGCTGATTGACTCGTTGGCGGCCAAGCATTGGGCGAAAGTGAAATTCGGTGACGCCCGAAAACACAGCTCCGACCTGCGTCTTCATTTTTTCGATGACGGTTGACTTCCCAACGCCGTCCGGGCCAAATACTGCGATCCAAAGTCCCCGGGATTGCGACTTACTGGCCGGAACGAGCTTATTCATAACCTGCCATAGATCACCACCCCGACGGCCATTTGGAGGATGGATGTGACACCCTTCTCAGCCCATTCTTTGCTGGCGTTGACCGGGATGAAGAGAATGTCGCCATCCTGAAGTTTGGGATCGGTAACCTGATTCGCTAGAATGCGCTTGAGCGGGAGATCCGATTCGGTACGTCCCGCCGGCGAATTGCGGATGAGTTTTGCATCATACTTTGCCGTCTTGTTCATGCCTTGCGCTAGCGCGAGCGCCTGGAGAACGGTGACCGTATCCTTGCTCTCGATGAGATATCCACCCGGGCCGGCCGACATCGCCCACCACGTACACCACGCCCGCACGAGTCACAAAGATGCGGTCGCCCGGCCGCACTTCGGGATCTCCTCCGCTCTCCTGCGTCGAATTGGAGAGCTGAAACGTGATCACCTGCTCGCGATCCTCCCGGCTGATGGTGACCGTTTTGGACGCAGCGGCTGTTGGCCCGCCGGCGATGGAGATGAAATCGAGGACCGTATGTTTTGCGGCCCACGGATAGACGCCGGGCGTTCTAATCTCGCCGGCAAGGGTGACACCCTGCGTCGCATACTCGAGTACGAAGACTTCTACGTGCGGATCGCGCAGAATTTTCTTCTGACGAAACCGCGCTTCCATTGCGGCTTGGGCCTGTTCGGCAGTCAGGCCTCTAACCGTGACGGCGCCGCCGACCGGAAGCACGACGTCGCCGAGATTGTCCACCCGCAGCTTCTCGGAGAGCTCAGGGGTATCGAAGACGCGAACGTCCAGAAGGTCGCCCGTGTCCAGCGTTAAAGCTTCGCTGCGCGTGGCGCCATCAGACGCAGGTCCCGCGGATCCGGCAGGGTTGATTACAGCTACCGGCGCAGGAACGACGGAAGGATGTAGTGGCGTCCCCGATTGCGCCTGGCCGCATGCGACCGGGTCGAAGCAGAGGATCAGGGACATGGCGAATGCGGCTGAAAGAACAGATCTAGCAAGTATCGGTTTCACAGGTGGATTGACTCAGGTATCGAGCGGTCTTACTTTTCCGTCGGGCAAGCCAAAACCGAAAGGCAGGTAGTAGGAGCGCTCATATCGCTTGTCTACGCCATTGAGAACCAAGCCCAGCACATTCAGTTTTGATCGCTGAAGAATGTCGCCAGCGTGGTGGAGCGCGTGTCTGGTTGTGGTGCCGCAACGCGCCACCAGGAGAACAGCGTCTGCTCGCGCCCCCACGACCACCCCATCGGTAAACATGGATACCGGCGGAGTGTCGAAAATGATGTGATCGTAGCGCGTGCGCCAGTCGTCAAGTAGCTCAGTCATTTTGGACGAAGCGAGCGTCTCCGCCGGATAAGGACATGGGCTTCCGGCCGGAAGGACGGTAAGATTCGGCAGCAAGTCCGATCGCACCATCGCCGCGTCGCATTTACAGCCCAGGCTCAGTATCTCGCTGAGTCCTGGGCTTTGTGCGAGCATGAAGGCCGCATGGACAGATGGTTGTCGAAAGTCGGTGTCTACAAGCAGCACCTTCGCACCCTGCTGAGCCATGACTACAGCGCAATTCACCGCGGTCAACGTTTTCCCCTCCGACGGCAGGCAACTGGTGATCGCGAAGGCTTGCGGGGGCCGATCCGGGGATGGCAGCAGCAGAGAGGTGCGCAAGCAGCGATAAGATTCGGCTGCCTGCGATTGTGGCTGATGATGAGCAATGAGCCGCAGGTCGCGAGCTGCCAGGGCCGAAAGTTTTCGGCCGAGGAAGGCCAACTTCGGCGCGGAGATTTGTGGGATTTCCGCCAGGATCGGCAGAGACGAAATGTTCTCCGCCTCTTCAGCATTGCGAATCGTCGTATCGAGCATCTCCAAGACAACAACCGAAACCACGCCCAGCCCCAGACCACAGCCCAGCCCCAAGGCCAAATCAAGCATCGGGTTGGGATCAACTGGTTCGGAGGGGATTTGACCCGGTTCGACGACGGCTACGTTAGCGGATGCCAAGCCGGCAACAATGCCAGCTTGCTTCAACTTCAATTGCAAGGTCTGGTACAGATCCTGAGTCGTCTCAACTTCGTGTTTGAGGATTGCATATTGTGCCGCACCTTGATTTAAGTCATAGGCCTTCTGCTTTTGTTCCTCAAACTTGCTTTGCAGCATCTTCTCGGTATTGGAAGCGGCCAGATATTCATTCTTGTAGCGCTCGCTGAGATTCTTCAGTTCCGTGTTGATGGCGCTGTCCACCTGCGACATCTGGCTGCCTAATTCCGCAAGCTTGGGATAACCTTCGCCGAATTTTGTGCTCAGCTTGGCGTATTCCACTCGCAGTTGCGCCTGCTGGGAACGCAGGACTTGCAGCGTCGCATCAGGGACGGTAGAAGCGATCAGCTCGGGATTTCCCGAACCAGCGATGCGATATCGCGCCTCCTTCACGATGCGATCCGACTCTGCGGCGGTAAGCTGCTCGTTCAAGTCCTTCAGCTTGTCGGTAATGATGTTGTCGGTTTCGTCGACTCCGATCAGTCCGCGGCGTTTTTGCAGAGCCGCCAGCTTCTCTTGCGCCTGGTTGGCTTTGAGCTTCAGATCGTCCATCTGGGCCGAGAGCCAGGTCGATACCTGGGTTGCCGAGTCATAGCTGCTGCGAAAATTCCGCTCCATGTAGCTGGTAACAATGGAATTCACAACTTCAGCGGAGAGTTTTGGATCCTTCGTTCGGAAGGCGACGCTGAGAATGTCGGTCTTGGGAACGATCTCGACTTTCAGGTTCTTCTTGAAGCGACGCAACAACTTGTCGCGAACCTGCGGCGACAGGGTGGCGACGTCCGTGCCAGGCGGCTGTAGCCATCGTCCTGCAAAGTCGCTTCGTTCGGCTAGCCTGGTCTGCTGGATCACAGCCAGAGCGACCGTAGTGCTTTCCAGCACCGTCACCGCACTTTGCAGTTGGAGCGTCGGGTCCGAGGGATTGAGCATGTGCGAGGTCAACTCGTCTAATCCCATCGAGTTAGTGCCCAGAGGGCTAACCTCGATCCGCGCGGACGCTTCATATCGCGCGTCCTTGATCAGCACATAGAGCACCGCCGCGGTCGTCAACAGCGCGGCCCACGCGACGATCACCCAGCAGCGATTGCGCAGCATCCGCGACAGTTCGGGAAGCAATAGCTCGCCGCTGCCGTATGGCGGAGTGGGATCGCGATACCGGCGGAGGTCGGTGGCTTCGGCGCGGAGTTCGGGATAGGCAGGGTGGATCACGACCAACTCATTGAGGCGCGAGCCTGGCGGGCATGTTTTCGCGCAATTTGGCCATCACCGGGACGGGCGCAAGATGCACGCCATGCCATAGGTTGGGCATGGTCTCCGTGATATGCAGGGCGCGTCCCACGCTGTAGTACAAGAATCCGGCCGCGGCCATCTGACTGGGGTCGAATAGATTTCGGCCGTCGACGACGATGGGCAGCTTCATGGCTGCGCGGAGCTTTTGTAAGTCGAGTCTGCGGAACTGGGTCCAGTCGGTAAGGATGAGGAGTGCGTCGCGACCAGAAGCCGCCAGATACTCGTTGTCGGCGTACTCCATGGCGTCCGGCGGCAGTACTTCGCGTGCCGTCAACATCGCCGCCGGATCGTAAGCGCACACACGCGCCCCTTCCTTCAGGAGTTCCTGAATAATCGCGACGGCAGGCGATTCGCGAACGTCGTCCGTTTCCCCTTTGAATGCCAGGCCAAGAACTCCAATTCGTTTGCCGCGCAAGGTCCACAGCGCAGCGCGAACCTTCTTCATGAACAACCGGCGTTGTTCGTTGTTGATGCGCGTCACCTCGGCGAGCAACGAGAAATCGATCCTCCATTGCGACGCTACCGCTTGAAAGGCGGACACATCCTTGGGAAAGCACGAGCCGCCATAGCCGATTCCGGCCTGCAGGAACTGCGGTCCGATGCGTGAGTCCGCGCCGAGCCCGGCGCAGACCTGGTCAATGTCAGCCCCCACCGCTTCGGCGAGATTGGCCACCATGTTGATATAGGAGATCTTCGTCGCCAGAAAAGCATTGGAGGCATGTTTGATCAGCTCGGCACTGCGTGCATTGGTGACGATCGCCCGTGCCCGGTCAAAGGCGCCATGCGGGTAGGGAATCGCATGCTCCTGGCGATAATAGGCGCCTTCGGTCAGCGGCCGGTAGATGCCGGCGAGCATCGCGGCGCTGAAGTCATCATCGACTCCCAGCACTATGCGATCGGGATACAGGAAGTCAGTGACCGCCGAGCCTTCACGCAGGAACTCCGGATTTGACGCGACCCAAAAAAGTCCTGGCTGAGCGCCGTGCAGCAACAGGACCTTGCGAATCGACTCGCACGTGCAAACTGGGACCGTGCTCTTTTCGATGATCAGCTTGGGCTCGGAAATAGACTGCGCGATGCTGGATGCGACCGATTCGACATAGGACAGGTCCGCCTCGCCGCCATTCCCCGGCGGAGTGCCGACCGTGATGAAGACGGCCTCGGATTGCCGGACCGCATCGCTGACCGAGGAATCAAATTTCAGCCGATTGCCGCGGTGGCGATCCAGTAGTTGCGCGAGGAACGCTTCATGAATCGGCAACTCTCCGCGGTTGAGTTCGGCGATCTTATGCACGTCGGTATCGACCGAAATCACATCGTGCCCGATTTCCGCCAGACATGCAGCAGTAACCAAACCAACGTATCCACAGCCAACCACCGTTAGACGCATGACACGCTCCAGAGAAGAGATCAGACCCCACGAGCAGCGAACAGCAGTGTATGCAGAAGAATGGCTACGTCCATGAACAAACTGCGATAGCGAACGTAGTAGTCGTCGTATTCCGGATGGTGGTGAATGGGAAGGCCGCGATAGGGACTGATCTGCCAAAGGCCGGTGATCCCGGGTTTGACGGTCAGCCTCTGGCGCAGCGCGGCATCGTATTGTTCCGCTATGAAGGGCATCTCCGGTCGCGGACCGACCAGCGACATTTGTCCCAGCAGCACATTCAGCAACTGCGGCAACTCGTCCAGGCTGGTGTGGCGAAGCATCCGGCCAAGAGGTGTGACCCGGGGATCGTCTCCCGATCCGGGGGAGAATTCGTAATGCGGCGCGTCACGATACATGGTGCGGAACTTGTAAATCGTGAAGCGCCGTCCGCCTTGGCCGACTCGTTGCTGTCGAAAGAGCACCGGACCCGAACTCGTTGCCTTCACCAGCAGCGCAATTATTGGCGCGAGGGGCGCCAGAAGCAGCAACAATAACGTGCTGACGAATACGTCGAGCAGCCGCTTCGCCAACTCGTAGGTGCCCTGTGGCTGTGCCACCGGGTAGATGGGCGAGCATGACGCCATCGAGCTCGGTGAATTCGAGCCGGTGGCCTGGCCCCAGGAAATCGCCGGGTGCAAAGTACGTCCTGACTCCTGCCGCCGAAGCTTGCGTAATCATCGGCAACAGCGATTCACGGTCCATTGCCGAAGTGGCGATGATCAGTACGGAGGCACGCAGCTGGCGGAAGAGTTCGGGACAAGCAGGCCCAGCCAGTACTTTGGCGGAATGCCTGCTGTGATAAGAGGACTCGTAGATCTCGGTCGTACCGCTGTGCCGGTCGTCGTCGATGAAAGCGATAGGGTCGACGCCGAACTTCGGCGAGCGTATCAGCGCGGAAAAGATTCGCCGGCTCTCCGGGCCGGTGCCAAGAATTACGGCGCGTTGCGACCCATAACCTTTGCCGCGCAATCTGCGCAGCAAGCGGCTTGCCTCCCATTTTTCCAGGGTAAGAAAAAGTGGAACGGTGACCAGGGTGAGGCAAAATGCCAGCCGCGAAATGGGCGCAGCGCAGAAGTAAACTGCCAGGGCAGCAAGCAGGAAGGCCTGCAGCGTAACGCGAAGGATACGCTCGGTCTCGCGAATCGCCAGCAAACTCACCGAAGGACGGTATCCTCCGTGGCGCTCCAGCAGAAAGACAAACAACAGAGCAAAAAAACTAACCCACAGGAATATTGTCGAGCCACCGTTACTTAAGGCTCGATGCGGCTGCAGTGCTCGATACAGGCCGAGGGACAGATAGACGGCGCCGGCAACCGTGAGAAAGTCCAGGACCTTTTCCGCGCCGGGAAAGAGAAGTGCCAGCCGATTGCGATCAGCCGGCGCGATCAGCGGCAGATCGACTGTGGTCAGAGAACCGGTAGACGTAGTCACTGCGGTGGCCATAACGCAAAGAGTTATCGAGAAGAAAGTGGCTTTATAGGACGACACGGATCAAGCTGACGAAGTTGCGTTGTGCGTGAGAAGCCAGAATAGGTTCTAGAAGGCTGCTGAAAGGTGTCCCGTGAGCGCTGTGTAACAGGGCACGACTTCAGTCGTGCCTGCGTGAGTACTCGATTTAAGAGTTTACGGTGAAAGACGACCGCTGAGGTTGGCGCTAATTGAGCCGCGCAGCGGCGGGAGCGAATTGAGCCAGGGGCGTAAGCCCCGGGTAGAGTGGGAAAATTGAGCCGAGCCGCGGAGCGGCGGCACAGTTCTCACGCAGACACTTAAGCCGTGCCCTGATACAAAGCGATTGATGAGACAGCTTCTAGTCGAGTGGCTCAACATCTGCGCCGTGGAGATTCACAGCTACCGACTTCATAATCTGATCGATAGATACGACGAGGCGGATAGAGTTTTGCTTCTCGACCAGCGTCCCTTCGCATCCGGAGAAAGGACCATATTTCACTCGCACACGGTGTCCAATTCTTAGATACGGGTGCGGTTCAACATCGCAAGATCGCGAGGCGCAGCTCCGAAGACGCTCCACATCTTCGTCGCATAGGATCGCAGGCTTGCCGGCAGCCGACACCAGTCGCACGACGCCAACGGTTTCCAACACCGGCACGCGCTCATCGGCGGAGACATGAACAAAGACGTAGCCGGGGAAAAGCGGTGTCTCGGAGCGCTGTACGCGATCTGACCAGCGCGCCAGCCGTTGGTAGGTCGGCAGAAGGAACTCAAGGTCCTTCAGTCGAAGTTGATCGGCGACATGACCTTCATGCCGGGAGCGGGTGTATGCGGCCAGCCAACATCTCCGGCGCTGTGGTTCCGGTGCAATCAACGAGAACCCCCTAAGTCGTGCAAGGCTTCGCCACTCTCAGTCCCATAAGCTGAGTTGCGCGAAGGCGCAAGTTGCCGCCGATGCAATAGCCGCTAAGTCATCTAGGTGCTATTGCTCTATGATTCCAACGTGCCATGCGGTGAGAGCAAGTTCTCTACCATAGCGCAGATTCTAGTTGTGGAAAGCTAAATGTAGGCTGGTGTGTGGCTTAGAGGTCGGGAAATTGCGTCCGACGGAGCCGGCGAAATTCAATGTCAAGATTTTGGACGCGCAGTGAACAAATACTGGACAAGGGCTGAGACCCGCCGCCACCGCACCGAAGCTAACTGATTAGCAGCCAAGAGAAACGCGAGGCCATCGTTCGGCCTCGCGTATGTTTTCAATCCAGCTGCGCTCAGTCTACTGCGACAGTCGCAGCAGTACGTTGGAGGCAATCTCCTGGAACGCCGCGTTTAGTTCGGCAGTGCACGCACTAGAGGGGCAATCCGGTACGTAGTAGAAATATCCTTGCGGCAGATTAGGATTGTAAACATTTCCCCCACTGGCCGGTCGGGTCATTGGCGATGGTCGCCAGGAATTGTCTGACCGGAGCAGTGACGGCAGTGCTCAACCCGATGACGTAGAAGTACGTGGCCACCGGGGTTTCCGCTTGCATCGCAGCGGCCGTATTAGTCGCCCTGTACTGCGTTTCAAGGTGTAGATTACTTGCACAACAAGTGCTTACCGCGTGGCCTTGCCATTTACCGAAGGTCAGACTACAGGATTTATGCAAGATTCACGCTGTAAATCGCATTGTCTGCGCTGGCAGCGCGGCTGTCGTGTTTACTGACTGCGAAAGAAGAGTGCCAGTGTTACTAACTGGAAGATACTGGTTACTCTGGCCCTTCCGTGCCATAAGGGTTTTGAGCTAGGACTAAGGATGTTGAAATGGTCAAAGGACTAGGTAATTGTTGAGGCCGACTTCCTCGAATCAGGCAGGACAAATCCACCACCATTTTCACTGCGCTGACGCAGGCCGATGCATCTTCGCGGGATTCAAATCGAGACTGCTCTCCAGGATCATCTCAATCGAATCGCCGCTTCCGAGTTGGACCTCAGGACCACGAGTCAACAAGACCGTCGCCAGTCCGATGACGCCTCCGGCTGCACCGCCAATCGCAGCCCCTTTACCGCCGTCTGCGATCGCTCCAATACCCGCGCCCGGAATGGTTGCGGCGGCAATCGTGGCCGCGTCTTTGCCCTTGCTGCTCGGACCTTGGATGGTCCCCTCCTTGCCACTCACCGTGTTGTCCGCGGAGCCGGGAGTATTCTGCACCGCGCCGGGCAGCATGACGGTGTAGCCGTTGGGAAAGATCATGGAGGTGAAACTCATCTGCAATTCAGCGCGGCCCTTCACCCGGCCTGGCCGCACCACGCGCCGTACCTCGCCTTGAACGAACGTGCCCGCCGGAATCAAGATCTGATCATTCCGCGTGATAGGAAAAGCGGTCTGCGCGTAGACCGGATCGCCGGGCCGCGCGTTCTTGGTGTTGACCCCTTGCTTCAAAGTGAGCGGGATCTTGGTGCCCGCGGGTACAGTCAGCCCTTGTGCGGCTGGTGGATCAGCTTCGGGCTGCGGTTGAGCTTGCGAAGCCGTGGTCGTCCGCGGTGTTAGGTGCGGCGCATCCTGGCTGGTTTGGGCGATGAGGGGCAGCATGGTAGCGCCGGCGATCAGAATCACTGCGAGAACGGCGACGGTAGCTCTCATTGACTTACTCCGGGGAGCAGTTGGCACTTGGCAGTTGGCATTTAGTCTCGCTGACAGAGTCCAATTGCATGAACGCGGTGATGCGGTGAAAGTCGCGCATTAGCGTGACAGGAGCAGGTTGTCGGGGATGAAAGCTCGATTTGCACATGCCAACTGCCAAGTGCTAACTGCCTACTTCAGGTTATACAACGCATTGACGTGCGCGGTCACGGTGATCTTCTCGGCGCTGAATTCGGCAGTCGGCGGTGGCGGCGCTGCTTGCGCGCCCATCGTCGCGACCTTTGCCATCATCGGCCGAATAGGTTGCGGTTCGGACACGTCCACCGAGGCATAAGACAACTCACCCAGCGTCCGTCCACTGGATTGCGCGACCGCGTTGGCTTCATTGCGCGTACGGCGCAGCGCATCCTCAACCGCCTTGACCTTGGCGGCGTCCATATCCTCCAGCAGGTAGCTGATCGAGCTATTCGTAACATCGAGGTTGGCAAGACCGTCAGCCAGCGGGCCAATCTTGGAGAAATCCTTCAGCTTGATGCTGATGTCGGCATCCACGCGATAGCCCACGAGCTTCTGCTTGCCGCTTTGGTAGTCGTAAACCAGGTTGGTGCTGAAGCGGCTGAACTGGGCGTCTTTCGGATCGATCCCGTTGGAACGCAGCAACTGGCGGATTTGCTCCGCTTGCTGCGACGCCTTCTGGCTTGCGTCTTGCAGCTTTTTGTCCTGCGCCGAGATACCGAACTGCACCATCGCGGTATCGGGATCGGATTCGTACTTACCGTCGGCGCCCACCCAGACGGTGTTAGGGAGCGGATTGCTGGGACGCTCCTGCGCCATCGCCGGCTTGCCGAAGCTGAACAAAACGGCGAGCGTAATCATCGCCAACGAACGAAACAAAGCCTTGTGTTTTGACATGATACTGTTGGTGCTCCTTACTGCTAGAACGCCGAGCCGCAAGCTTCTTGCGCCGAGGCTGACGAATCACAGTGCCGGCGGCCTGAAACACCTGGATCGAGGCAATCCCAAGTCCATCCTAAAGATTACACTTTTCCACAGGCATCGATGATTTATACTCCGCCGATCATCCTGTACCCGGTCCCGTGATCATCTTAGTGAGGGCCCCGCAGCATCAGCGACTCCTGGCCAGATTCTTCGTACAATGAGGTAGCGCCGTGCTCAGGAAATTCGGCGTTAGCAGCGTCAGGTTAGGACACTCTCCGATGGACAAGTTCGTAGTTCGCGGCGGCAATCCGCTGCTGGGAACGGTGCGCATCAGCGGCGCGAAAAATGCCGCTCTGCCCGCGATGGCCGCGGCACTGCTGACCGACGAGCCGGTAATCCTGGAAAACATTCCGCAAGTGCGCGACATCGAGACCGAGCGCAAGCTGCTGTCGGCGATGGGCGCCGAAGTCGAACTGGGCTATGGCCGCGCGCAACATCGCACCACCATCTGCTGCCGCGATCTGGTGAATCCCGAAGCGTCCTACGAGTTGGTCAAGACCATGCGGGCCTCAACGCTGGTCCTCGGTCCGCTGGTCGCTCGCATGGGCGATGCGCGCGTGTCACTGCCTGGAGGTTGCGCCATCGGCGCGCGTCCCATCAATCTGCACCTGAAGGGACTGGAGAAGCTCGGCGCAACCATCACGCAGGAGCATGGCTACGTCCACGCCAGTGCCAAGCGCCTCAAAGGTGCGCGAGTTGTCTTCGAGCGAATAACCGTCACGGGGACCGAAGATCTGTTGATGGCCGCCACGCTGGCCGAAGGCGAGACGGTTCTCGAGAACTGCGCGCGCGAGCCCGAGGTTGTCGATCTGGCGGCGCTGCTCAACAAGATGGGCGCGCAGATTGAAGGCGCGGGAACGCATGCGATTCGCATCCGTGGCGTGGACAAGCTGCACGGCGCACGTCATCGCATCATTCCTGACCGTGTCGAGGCGGGAACGTTTGTCATTGCCGGCGCGCTCACCGGCGGCGATCTCACGGTTACGAATTGCGAGCCGCGGCATCTCGACGCGCTGCTGCAGAAGCTGGAAGAGTGCGGCGTTAGCGTCAGCACAAATGGCGAATCGGTGCGCGTCGTCAGCAATGGTGCCTTGAAGAGCGCCGACATGATCACCGAGGAATATCCCGGCTTTCCCACCGACATGCAGGCGCAGTACATGGCGCTGGCGACGCAGGCCGACGGCAGCAGCGTGATCACGGAAAACATCTTCGAGAATCGCTTCATGCATGCGCAGGAGCTGGTGCGCATGGGAGCGAACGTGAAGATTGAAGGCAGCCGAGCCGTGGTTCGCGGACGGACGCCGTTGAGCGGAGCCGCGGTTCAGGCCAGTGATTTGCGCGCGTCGGCGTCGCTGGTGCTGGCTGCGCTGGTGGCCGACGGCGAAACCATCATCGACCGCGTCTACCACATCGATCGCGGCTACGAACACATTGAGGAAAAACTGCGTGGCGTGGGTGCGCAGATTCGCCGCATCGGCGAGCTGTTGCCACGGCGCGTGGCCACACCAGCGGTCGCCAGCTAAGGCGCTCTCATAAATCGCTTCGGCCTGTGTCAGGGCACGACCTTGGAGTCTGCGTGAGAACCAACCTCCGACATTGAGAGTGGAGTACGCGGCGAGAAAATCGAACCCCGAAGGGGTGGAAGTGCCGTTAGCCCAGAACGCAGCGTAGCGGAGTCATGGGTAAGTTGGGAATTTTCCCTGAGCCGTGGAGCGGCGGCACGGTTCTCACGCAGGCACCTTGGTCGTGCCTGCTCGACTCCTGCCCTGTATTGTCACCTGCATCTGTGACCTACCTCGCAGCGCTCCATCCGCAATCCAGCGATGGTAGAGATGAGGAGATTTTCATGCGAGGTGACCAGAAAGTGATCGAGCAGCTGAACACCGCTCTCTGCGGCGAGTTGAACGCAATTGCGCAGTACATGGTACAGGCGGAGACTTGCGGGAACTGGGGTTACGGCAGGCTGGCGGGGCTGACCAAGGCGCGGGCGATCGAGGAGATGCATCATGCCGAGGCGCTGATTGAGCGCATCGTCTTCCTCGATGCAGCTCCGGAGGTTAACATCCCTTTGAAGCCAACCATCGGCGCCGATGTGACGAAGCAGTTGGAAGCCGGCCTCACCGACGAGACGAATGCCATCCGCGAGTACAACGAAGCGTCTGCCATCTGCCGCGAAGTGGGCGACAATGGCAGCCGGGATCTGTTCGATCGGCTGCTTCGGGACGAAGAGAAACACGCCGACTTCCTGGAAGCGCAGCTGAACGCCATCCAACAGATGGGAATCGGTCCGTATCTCGCCGAGCAGATGAAGTAGTGAGCAGGCGACTGGGGCCTGCTGCCGGCTGAAAAAGTCGAACCGCAGATCCCTCGCCGGACTGAAGTCCTCTTCGGGATGACAAAAATAAAGACGACTTGGACGCTGGCCTGAAGGCCAGCTCTACCTGCAATCGCGCTTACTGCTTCTTCACCGCGATCACATTGTCGTCCGGATTGCGGTCGATCAGTTTGTCCACGGGATCGATGCCCGCCTGCGCCGGCAGCTGATCGACGGTGACGGTGATGTCGGTTTTTTCCTGATTGATCTTGTGCTTCTGGAGATAGAGATACTTGCCGTCGGCATCCAGCACGCCGATATCGATCATGTCGTTCACCGGAATTGCATGCTCCTGGCCGCGGCCATCTGCGCGGAATTTCTTAGCTTCGACCACCAGATGTACGTCGTACTTGCCGTCCGGCCGCTTCACGTAGTCAGCGGAGATCGCGCGATCGTCGTAGAGCGTGATGTTCAGGAACATGTCGTCGAAAAGATATTGATATTCCGGCGGCGTGACCTTGCGCAGGTAGCCCTCAAATTCCAGCGACGTCGGATAAGGCCCATCTTTGAAGGCGTGGGCCTTTAGAAATTCGCGAATGGCTTCGTTGACCTTGTCTTCGCCGATGTAATCCTGCAGCGCATACATCACCATCGCGCCCTTGTTGTAGTGAACGTAGCCCTGGTTGGGGTCGACGAGGTAGAGCGGGAATTCTTCGTTGCGCTCCTGGCCGCGGCCGCGGAGATACTGATCCAACTCAAAGCGCAGGAAGCGCTTCATCGACTCCGGTCCGAAGTGGTGCTTCATCACCATCAGCGCCGTGTACTGCGCCATGGTTTCATCGATGGATGTCGCGCCTTGCACATAGGCGGACATCACCTGATGTCCCCACCACTGATGCCCCGTCTCATGCGCGGTTACGTAGAACGGCAGGTCCACGGCATCGGGCTTCTTGCTGAGCTTGGTGATGAAGCCGATGACTTCGGAGAACGGCACGGTATTGGCGAAGGACTCGGCGAACGATGCGTATCCGGGAAACTCGATGATGCGCAGCTGATGAAACTGGAAGGGGCTGAAGTTTGTGGTGCAGTAGGCCAGCGTCTCCTTCATGCTCTGCATCATGGTGTCGAGATTGAACTCGTGCCCGGGCTGGTAGTAGATCTCCAGGTTCACGTCGTTCCACTTGTCGCGCAGCACCTCGTAGCGCGCCGACTGAATCGAGTAGATGTTCATGATGGGCGCGTCCATCTTGTAGTGGAAGTAGCGGCGCCCGTTCTCCACCCACATTTTCTGCAGGTAGCCGGGCGCGATGGCGATCTGATCTTCGCTGGTGCTGACCGTGGCGTCGAAGTTAATCCAGTCAGCGTCGAAGCTGCCGCTGTTGTAGCGGCGCGCGGCCACATCATCAATTCCCGGAATCCGGCGAACTTTGTCCAAACCGTGCTTGTGACGCGTGCTGTCGTCGGTCAACTCGATGCTGGGCGAGTATCCGATGTAGGGCAGGTAGCTGTCGTAGAGAAAGCTGCCGTTGTGCACGATGTCGGTGTTGGGCAGTGAGTTGGGAAAGCCGGGATTGTCGTACTGCAGCGAGAAATTGAGTTGAATGCGGCCTTTCGGCGGCAGTGGCGCAGGAAGTTTGTAAATGTAGAAGCCCAGCGATGGATCCTCGAGCAGCGTACTCTGACCGCCGGCCAAGCTGATCTGCTTGACCAGCATGTGTTGCGGGCGTGGCAGGGGCGTAACGTTCGAAGGCCAGAGGGTCACCGCAACGCGATCGATGTCGGATGAGGTCCGGTTCTCCAGCCACATGCTGCCGCTGACCGACGCGGAAAGCTCTTTGGGATAGATGTCGATCTCCGTGGTGACATCGGTTATGACTGGCTGCGGCATCGACCAATACTGGTGATACTTCTTCTCGTACTGCGCGCGATCTTCATCGATCTTGAAGGTCGTGCGATAGGGATTCAGGATGTGCGTGTTGTAGAAGATGTAGCCGCCAACCCCGAGCATCAGCAGCACACAGGCACTGGCACCCGCAAGAGTCGAGCGCGAAAAGCGAGCCGTCGCCAGGCTCATGCGGACGCGCCAGCTGCTCTCGGTGCCGCGCACCCAAAGAAGATTCGTAATGATCGCCAGCAGGATCGCGGCAATGATCCAGTAGATCCTGAACCAGATCAGCGGTGGAGATATGGGCCGTAACCATTGATGTCGGAGTAGGTGACCGTGGGCGACTCGCCGAAGCGGTAGAGATAGTCCTGGAAGCCGGCGGGCGGCAGCGCCCGCGTCGCGATGATGTACAGCACCATCACGAAGTGGCCGAGATATTTGTTGTTGACGATGGTCTGGATAAAGATCGCCAGCACGCAAAGTATCCAAAGCGAGGTCAGCCGGTTGAGGAAGAGCTCGCGGAAATACAGCCCAAGCTCGACGTGGTAGTAGCCCTGCGCGATCTGCACCGCCAGGCCGGCAGCCATGATGAGCAGCACCACCAGCACCTGGACCAGCATCAGCGCCAACAGCTTTGAGCAGTACAGCACCCAGCGCTGCAAAGGAAACGCGTCGATCACCTGATTGAGCTGGGCGTCGCGCTCGCGCCACACCAGTTCGCCCGAGTAGAAAATGATGATGGCCAGGGCGAAGATGCCGAAGCCGGCGCCAGCCATCAGGACCATCAGATGGGTGAGCGGCCAGGTTCGATTGGCAAGGGGATCGGTGAGTCCTGAGGCGGCGACAATGGCCAGCAGGAAGCCGCCGAGCATCAGCACAACGAAGAAGACATTCTTCGTTGTTTCCGTGAACTGAATGCGGGTTAGGGAGACGAGATGCCGCAACGAAGCCGCCGTCGAAAACGTCGGATGCGCGATGGGCAGCGACTCGGCTGGCTTAATCGCTTCCTTCTCTTCGATCAGTCCGCGGCGTTTACTCTTCTCGGCCGGGTAGGCGAAGGCAAATTTCACATAGGCGACGACGAAGAAGACCGCTCCCACGCCCAGCCATAAGGCGCGATTCGCCAGCAGAATTCCTTGCAGCGGGATGAGCTGCGAATTGCGCTGGAAGGGCGTCCAGTAGCGGGTCAGGCGATCGATGGCGGCGCCGCCCAGCGGATCGAGTAGGGCAAAATGCACGCTGGTCGACAACCCGCTGCCAGAGATCTGGCTAACCACGAAGTAGCCGATCAGCACGAACACGCTGGCGACATAGACCGGCAGCATCTTGCGGGACAGCGCAGCCACCGCGAAGAAGATCGCCGTCAGAAACAGCAGGTTTGGCCAAACATTGATGAAGTACGGCTGGAAATAGGCAGCAGCCATCTGCGGCCCGAGCCGCGTTTTGTCAATCCACGGCATCAACAGCCCCAGCCACGCGCCCACTCCGACGCTGCTGAAAATGAAAATCTGCACCACGAAAGCCGCTAAGAAACGACCGCCAAGATAATCGAGCTTGGTAATCGGCGCGGTGTAAAAGAAGACGGCTGAATTGCTGTCGATGTCTTGATACGTTGCCTGCCCTGCGATGGCGGCGGTAATGACAATGCCAAAGAAGCAGATGTAGGTAATGATGGAGTTCAGCGCGTAAGGCGAGTTGACCAGCACCTTGCCGCCGGTGCCGAAGTCGACGCTGGCTTCAGCAAAAGCGCCGCCTGACATCAAGGCAAACAAAATGCCGAGCGCGAAAAACACAACGAAGTAGACGTAGGTGGAGAGACGTCGCAGGCGCTGTTGCAGCTCGAAGGCGAAAATGGCAACGATCTGTGACTTTCGTGCACCCGCAGTTATGGGCGCGCCCCGATTCGCCGTTTCGCTAACGACGGTGATGTCGGATGACAATTGACTCATCAGTTCACCGCTCCGCTCGTGAAGCCGCGAATGGTAGCGAAATAAAGGTCTTCGAGGTCGGGAACCACCGACTCGAAGCCGCTCTCGGGAAGATCGTCGCTCAGGACGTGCAGCATCGTTCGCCCGCCAAACAGCCGCATGGAGATGACCTTGAAGCGCTGCTGATAATCCGCCAGCTCGGAGCGCGCGATGGTCTTCCTCCAGACCCGGCCGTTCAGCTTCTCGACTAGCGCGGAGGGATCACCCGCGGCGTGAACTCGTCCCTGATGAATGATCGCCATGTTGCGGCAAAGGTCCGTGACATCGGAGACGATGTGCGTCGACAGAATGACGATGATGTTTTCGCCGATGGCGCTCAGCAGGTTGTGAAAGCGCACGCGTTCTTCGGGATCGAGGCCAGCGGTGGGCTCGTCGACTATGATCAATCGCGGATTGCCCAGCAGCGCCTGCGCGATGCCAAAGCGCTGCTTCATGCCGCCGGAGTAGCTGCCCAGAGGCTTGTTGCGGTGATCCCAGAGATTGGTCTGACGAAGCAAAGACTGCACCACGTCGCGGCGCTCGCCGGCGTTCTCCAGGCCTTTCAGCGTCGCGAAGTGTGAGAGCAGAGTTTCTGCCGCGACCTTGGGATAAAGCCCGAACTCCTGCGGCAAATAGCCAAGGAGTCTGCGAACCTCATCTTTCTGGCGCAAGACGTCGATGCCATCGAGGCGCGCGCTGCCGCTGTCGGCTTCCTGCAGCGTCGCGAGAGTTCGCATGAGCGTTGATTTGCCGGCGCCGTTCGGGCCCAGCAATCCAAACATGCCTTGTGGGATGGAAAGTGAGACGTCCTGCAACGCCTGCGTGCCGTTGGGATAGCGCTTGGAGAGATTATCGATTTGTAGTTGCATCGTCAGTAATTAATACGCGAATGCGGACAGAACGTTCCAACAAAGGCAGCCCATTGTAGAGCGATGTCGTTTCTTTTGCCGAGCATTCACCACGGAAACACGGAAGGCACTGAGAAAAGCTCCCAAGAATTCCGTGCTTTCAGTGCTTCCGTGGTGAATCTTGGTCAAAAAATGGGGCGATTTTGGGAACCGCCCCGGCGACGGCCATGCAAGGCATAGCCACGCTTCAGTGAAAACTCAAACGCTTACTGTGGCGGAGTGAACTTGAAGATCATGCCGCAGCCGCTTTGAACGCATCCCATGATGCCTCCGCCGACCGTGCCATAGAAGTTCCCTGCGGAATCCTGTATTAGTCCCGCGTAGGGAACGCCTCCGTTCAAAAAGCCTTCGAAATCGTACACGTCGGTGTAGGTTCCGTCGGTCGTGATCTTGAAAATCGTTCCTTGATCGTTGGCGCCTCCGCCAGCGGTGGTGCCCCACAGATTGCCGTCGGCGCCCCACATAAGCTCATTGGGAACCGCGCCCTCTTTGTTGCGGAAGGTGTGCAGAATGGTTTCCTGCCCGCTGGGGCTGATTTTGAAGATGATGCCGCAGCCAAAGAAGGGGCACGCACTGGGGTCGCCGCCCTCTTGGGTGCCGCCGTACATGTTGCCCTCGGCGTCCACCACCACCGATCCTGGAAAGTAGCCATCGGGCGCGCAAGTGAAGTTGTGGAGCACGGTGTAGCCGGCTCCGGTGCTTCTCATCTTGAAAGCAACGCCGCAATTGCCGGTTCCACCCTGGCCGGCAGTGCCATAGATATTCCCCGAGGTATCTTCCGTAACGCTGCCCTGCGGGAAGGCTCCATCGCCAAAGCTGAAGCTGTGGATCACCTGATCGCTGGCAGCGCCGGCTTTGGTCAAGACGTACACGGCGCCGTAAGTGTTGGCGCCGCCGTTGAATGTCGTGCCGTACATCAAGCCGGTGACCGGATCGCGGAACAGAGTAAATTGCGGCCCTTCGCCGTCGTGGAGGCCTGTCGGAAAGGTATGTATGACGGTAAACGCGCCGGAGGGGGTGATCCGGAAATCCGTGCCGTTATCGCGGACGCCACCGATCGACGCCATGCCGTACAGATTGCCGGCTGGATCGGGAATCAGCGACCCCCAGGTTGCATTGGGCCACCCGTCGGCGCCGCCAGTAAAGGTATGCAAAACGGTAAGCTGCCCGCTCGGATTCAGCTTGTAGACGGTTCCGCAGCCGTAGTCGTTACAATCGTTACGATTGCCGGCGGTATCGGTTATGCCATAGAGATTTCCGGAAGAATCACGGTAAAGTCCGCCAGTCGGGAAGCCGCCATCCGTTTGGCCTTGGAAGGTATACAGGACGGTATATGTTTGCGCTGACGCCGCCTGCGCAGCGAATGTCAAGACAAGCAAGGCTGCCAGGGCGAAGCAGGCCGACAGGCGTGTCGCAGTTCTCGATTGTTCTCGATCGATCATTCTGATCTCCTTACGACCATTGACAGAATTGGATAGGGTGCTGGGAGTAAGTCGAAGCTGCGGTGACGATCCCGCCCGCGACTGTATACAAGGGAAGGTAAGAAACAAAGAACAATTAGCGACGACACAAAACTTTTACAACTTTGACTGTTCAAGATGGGAAAAGCAGGAATTCGACATGCGAGAGTGGATAGGGCGGCGCTCAGCGCCACGTGAAAGGCCGCCCCGAAATTTCCGCTCTTCAGCCTGCTAGGTAGTGCGGCGCTTCAGCGCCGCGTCAAGGCAATCTCTTTCAACTCAGGCTTTAGCCTGTCGGGTACCTCATCCAGAGCCCGTGACGTGCTGGCTGAGGAATACGGGTAACCTTCGGCCCTGACCGCTAATCCTCGGCGCACCGGATTGTTGTGGATGTAGTTTCGCATGCGTTCGTACTCTATATCGTCACGGACGCGGTGTTCGTAGTAGCTCGGTTGCCAGACGGCTTTCAGTTTCAAACCAGCAAGGCCCATCCCATGGGAGAAGCCGCCCTTAATCAGTTGCATGGCCCTCCCGATCGTGTGACCGTCGTCGACCGACAGTAGCAAGTGAATGTGATTCGGCATGATCACAAATTCGTGAATCAGAAATTCGCCCGCATCGCGATTGCGAAAGATGGTTGTTAGCAGGAGTTCCGCGGTTTCCGTTCGCTGAAAGAGGTTTTGGTGCATGTAGGCCGAAGAGGTGATGAAATAGGTGTTCGTCATGAGGTACCCACGGGGCTAAAGCCCGAATTCAAAGGACAGCGGTTTACGCGGCGCTGAAGCGCCGCACTACCGAACAGCGCGGCATTTGCCGCGGGGAAACCGAGTTATTGGAGGGTCGTTTTCGGCCGGGCTAAAGCCCGGAGTTCAACCGGCGTGCCGTTTACGCGGCGCTGAAGCGCCGCACTACCCAAAACTCCGTAAAAGCTCTACCGCGGTACGACCACGCCGTTCTCCGCCGGTTGCACCAAATTTTCGGGATTGGCGAAATCGGCTTGGGCGATGCGGATCTGCTCTTTGAAGTTATCGACCATTTCCGGGCGCAGGCGAACCTCGGTGGGCTTCTTGGCGATGGTCATCTGGTCGATCTTGTCCTGCAGGCGCAGGAGTCCGTAGAAGAGATTTTCCGGCCGCGGGGGGCAGCCGACAATGTAGACATCGACCGGCACGATGCGATCGACGCCCTGCAACACAGAGTAGGTATTGAATGGCCCGCCAACCGAGGCGCAGGCTCCCATGGCGATGCACCATTTGGGATCGGGCATCTGGTCATAGATGCGCTGGACCACCGGCGCCATCTTCAGCGAGACGGTGCCGGCGACGATCATCAGATCGCTCTGCCGCGGGCTGGGACGGAAGACTTCGGAGCCAAAACGCGCGATATCGTAGCGCGAGGTGGAAGCGGCGATCATCTCGATGGCGCAGCAAGCCAGGCCGAAGGTCATGGGCCAAATCGCGGACTTGCGCGCCCAATTGAATACGTAATCGACCGTGCTGACAAGAAAGTTTTTTTCGAACTTATTTTCAATCCAGCCCATGGTTTAGCTCCGAGCAGCTAGCAACTAGCGGCTAGCTGATACCCCTCGACCTCTCGCTTGCTCGCCTTCGAGGTCTAGGGAGTGTGCATTACCCTCCCATGTTCGCCGATCCATGTACCAAGAGGCTGTGACGGGCGTCACAGGACCCTAAAAAGGGCAATTATTGACTTGACTCGCCCATTGGCGTAAGGTCAATACGTTGCCGATGAACTCGAATTGTAAAGGAGATTCATCGTGCAGTTGCCCTATTTGGAGGAGCGGCTAGAGCGGGTGCTTCAGCCGTGGGAAGAGAAGCCGTACAGCCCAATAAGTTGGTGGGAAATGTTCCAGTTTTCCGCTTCACTCTTTTACACGCTTGGTTATCTGATGGAGTCTCTGTTTCAAGAGAGCTTGTCGAAACCAACGTTCGGGGACGTCAATTTTGATAGCCGTTTATTGAAGCAACCCCTTGACCCTGACACTAGGGAAAAGGCCATCTACACCTACAAAACCGTAGCGAGCGAATGTAAGAACGTCGGCATGGTAATCGGTTCGGAAACCGCTGAGGAGTTAGTAAAGAAAATAGAGAAATTCCCCGACTACGACTACGATTCGCTCATCTCCGACAACGGCGCATTGCGGAAGTTGCTCGAAAAAGAGATGCGGGGAAAATGCTTCCTATATATCACGCCAGAGCGCGGGCGATTTTGGCCAAGGACTGACGAGTACATTCTTGGGGATACCGTCTTAAAAGCGTTCCCGTCTATCTGGTTCGACGGCTCCGAAGCAGCAGCGTGCATTGCGATGGCACGCGGGACTGCTGGAGTGTTTCACCTAATGAGGGTTCTGGAGATCGCGCTTACCGTGCTTGGAACTAAATTTGGCGTTTCGCTAGAACACACCAACTGGCAAAACGCTATCGAGCAACTCGAAAGTAAAGTTGCGCGAATGAATCAAGACCCGACCTGGAAAGCGCTGCCAGACTGCAAAGACCAGCAGGAATATTACTCTCAGGTGTTGAGTTACCTGAGAACGGCAAAAGATGCTTGGCGTAACTTCACTATGCACAAGCGGGCGAAGTTCACCGAGGAAGAAGCACAACTTCTCTTTGAGAACGTGAAGCGGTTTATGCAGAAGCTGGCAGAAAGGCTATCTGAATGAGCGACGAGTTCTCGAATTTCGACGCACTAGTCCGTAGGGTCTTTGCCGTCCCACGCGCAGAGATCATCAAGCGAGAAAAGGAATATCAGCAGAGGCGAAAACGAGCAAAGAAAAAGCGGGCTAAGACTTCGCCCGCTTCCCGCGCTTCAAACGGTAAGGATTAGAAACACGTCGCATCGGCAGTCTTGCCAGTGAGCGCGGCGAAGGTCAGGCGTCTGCCGAAGATTTTGCGAACGGCCATGTCGAAGCGGTCGGCATCGTTCAGCGGATTGTCTTTGGTAGCGCGGTTGTTATAGCGGAACATTTGCTCATCAAGGTAGCGGAAAGAGATGGAATGGCTCGACACTCACGTAGGTTCCGGCGATGCCGCGCTTCAGGAGGCTCCAGAAGTTCTCCATCCCGTTAGTGTGAACCTGCCCATCCACGTACTTCTCGGCATGGTCGATGACTTTGTGGGCGTACTCCTGAGCCAATCCATCATAAGAAGCCAGAGCATCGGAATAGAGAGCCGCGCCGGCTTCGACGTGCTCTTTGACGACGGCATGAAGAGCAGACCGCTTGCGGTCACTGACTACAGCGGTGCGAACCTTGCCGCCGCGCTCCAGTGCGCCGAACACGATGGTCTTATCTTTTCCGCCAGTACCTGTGATGCGGCGTTGGCGTTTGTCGATGTGCATGTTCCGGGCCTTGCCGCCGATGAAGGTTTCGTCCACTTCGACGTGACCGCCGAGTTTGCCAAAGGTTTCATCCTGCAGAGCCAGACGAATGCGGTGGAGCATAAACCATGCGGTTTTTTGAGTCACGTCCAGATCGCGGGCAAGCTCCATACTGCTAATCCCGTTCTTGCAGTTTGCCAGCAGCCAGAGCGCGGTCATCCACTTGTCGAGTCCGATGGCCGAATCCTCGCACACACTGCCGACCTTGACAGAGAATTCTCGCTTCGCATGATGCTTCGCGCACTTCCAAGTCCTGCGAGTCGGATTGAATGCGCTGACGCCCTCGGAGCCGCAGGTTGGACACACAACCTTGCCGTTCGGCCAGCGTCTGATTGCGAGGTAGTCGATGCAGTTGTCGGGATTCGAGAAGTAAACGATTGCTTCTTGCAGGCTCTTTGGTTCGCTCATGGTCTTGCTCTCCACAAGCAAACTGTAGCTCAAAACAACGGGCGAGTCAACTATATAATTGCCCTAAAAAGACGAATTAGGCCGATTTTGTGGCGCTTTCAGGCTGGAGAACCCAAATCCAGGCAACCCGCCTGCATCTAATCCAAATGAAGGTGTGGGCTCGCCACAGCCGCCGCCACGTCGCCACAATCCGGTTTCGCAGCTAAATTGACACTGCGTTCCGTGTCCGCTACGATACGCCCTTGTGTCGAAGCGTGGGGTCCTTGATGTCCTCCGTGCCGGCCGCGCGGCAGGACGCTTTCTCGAGGAAGCTTCGACGGTTCCGCACTCGCCATTCTGAAGAACCTTACATGGAACGTGTACCGACCGTCTCAGGAACAGCGAACCTGCTCGACATCCTTGATCGGGTGTTGGACAAGGGCTTGGTGATAGCCGGCGACGTCCGGATATCGCTGGCCAACGTGGAACTGCTCACCATCAGGATTCGCCTGCTGGTGTGCTCCGTGGACAAGGCGGAGGAGATCGGACTGAACTGGTGGAAGTTCGATCCCAACCTCACCCATCCGGCGGGTCTGCCGGCGCCTCCGCGTACGCGATTGCCGCGTGCGGGGCCGGGGGCGGAATTGCGGGCTCCGGCCGTGCCCGCCAAGGCAGCGAAGAAGGCTTCCAGGAAGAGCAAGAAGACGTAACGAAAGCCCAAAGGGACTCAGGGATAAAGCTCGGCAGGAGGATCTCCAATGGCGGTTGAACGGGTTTCGGGCGGTTCGAGTCTGATCGATGTACTCGATCGAGTCCTGGATAAAGGCATTGTGATCGACGCCTGGGTGCGCATCTCACTCGTCGGCATCGACCTGATCACGGTAGAGGCGCGCATCGTAGTGGCTTCCATCGATACTTATTTGAAGTACGCCGATGCGGTCGGACTCACCGGACTGGTTTCGCGTCCGCAGCTGGGACCGGGCGAGGAAGAAGAGATCACGACCGTAGAAACGACACGCCGGCCGGTACGCACGCGGCGAAAGGCCCGGGCTTAGCGGTGAGTGACCCAGGAGAGTGGTCGTGGCTTCCCCACAGATGCGCGTGCGCTCCGACACTCCTGATTTAAGCGGGAGGAATCGCCGCTCCGCGCTTCGCCTGCTCGGCATGGAGCGCAGCGACGAGATCTTCCCCGCTCTGCTGGAGGAGATCGTTGCCCTGGGTCATCCGCGCGCTCTGGTGACGCGAGTGGATTTCGAGACCTCGGCGATCGCTCCCATCGCGTCTCTGAACTATCCCAAGAATGGGGCGCAGCGTTATCGCAGCTCGCTGTTTGCGGTGGAGACGCCGCAGGTGCGCATCCTGCATTCGCAGGAGCCCGAGTTTGTTCCCGGGCGAGGCAAGAAAAGCTCCGGCCTCTACTACTATCCCCTGATTTATCGCAATCGCACCGCGTGTTGGGAAGCCGAACGTGCGCGCGGACGCAAGTGCGTTGCGGTAGAGAATTTCCATTCCAAGCTGAGATTGCAGTTGCAGGATCAGGTGTGCGGCATCTGCGAGATGCGCGCCTACGCGGCCATGGTGATTACCGAGATTGCTCCCGGCACCACGCCGGCCGAGATCGCCGAACTGCGCGCGCTGATCGAGCTGGCGAATCGCTATCTGTCGCGGCTGTTCAAGGTTGAGCATTACCACAACCGCATGGTCGACATGGAAACCATCATCACCCAGATGCAGACGGTGATGGAGAGCATGACCGACCCGGTGATCCTGACCGACCCACAGCATCGCGTGATCACGCAGAACAAAGCCGCCGAGCGCTATTTCCGGCTTCCCGAGGACGTGAGCGAGGGCCGCGTGCGCGCGGTGGAGCTGAACAACCTGCTGTTTTCGGCAGCGCTGTCGTCGATGGCGGTGTCGGGGAACGACTCTTCACGCGACATGACGTTGGTGGATGCGATCGAGGGCGATGAAGTGCTGTTCGAAGCGGTGTCGGCGCCCAGCTTCGCGCCCGACGGCCGGCGCACCGGCATGGTCAGCGTGTTGCGCGATGTCACCGATCTGCGCCGCGCGGACGAAGAGCTGCGCGCCAATTACGACAAGCTGCGCCAGGCAGAAGAAGTGGTGCGCCAGGATCGTGATCGTTTGAACCTGGTGATCGAGAACGTCGGCGATCCCATCGTGGTTTGCGATCGCGATGCGAAACTCGCGCTGCTCGATCCGCGAGCGCAGGAGCTGCTGGGCACCGAGAAGGCGCGCACCCCGATCCACATCCGTAATCAGGCGATCCTGGACGCTTACATCACGCAGTTCACCTATTCCTTCTCCGATCGCGAAAGCTCACCCCTGCAGCTGGCGAATCCGGACACCGGGCTGGAGGTGGAATACGACGCGCGCTCCGGCAAGATCTACGATGAACGCGGGCTGGTGGCTTATACCGTCACCGTGCTGCGCGATCTGACCGCGGTGCGCCGCCTGGAGCAGATGAAGCTGGAGCGCCGCATGTTGGAGATGGAAAAGTTCGCGGCCGCCGGGCGTCTTGCCGGAACCATCGCGCACGAAGTCAACAATCCGATGGAGGCGATCAAGAACTGCATCTTCCTGCTGACCGATCAGATCAAACCGGAGGCTGCGCCGGTCTACGACATCCTGAAAGCCGAGACCGAGCGCGTCGCGCGCATTGTTCGGCAGATGCTGGGCCTGTATCGGAGCACTGCGCAGGTCGGCAACTTCGATGTGAACAGCGTGGTGGAAGATACGCTGCTGCTGTTCACGCGGCAGCTGGATCGCGCCGGCGTCAGAGTGGAAAAGGAGTTGAATGTGTTGCCCCAGGCCTTGGGCTCGGCCGACCAGATTCGGCAGGTGCTGTCGAACCTGGTGGTGAACGCCAAAGACAGCATGGGACCGGGCGGCCTGCTGCGCCTGCGGACGCGTCTGGTTCGCCGGGTGACCTCGCGCGATACGATCCGCATCCTGGTCTGCGATTCAGGGAGCGGTATCTCAGAACACGTGTTGCACACCATGTTCGAGCCGTTCATGACGACCAAGGGAGAACGCGGAACCGGTCTGGGCTTGTGGATCGTCAAGGGCATCATCGAGAACCATGGCGGCAAGCTCCGGGTGCGCAGCCGCCTGGGGAAGGGAACAGTTTTTGCGATTGAATTGCCGGCCGCTCAGTAAAACGCAGGTGACGGGATGAAAACGAAACCTCACATTCTGGTGGTAGACGATGAGCCGAACGTTCTGGTGACCTACCGCCTTATCCTGCAACAGCAGGGTTACGAAGTGAGCGCGGCGATTTCCTCCGAAGAAGCGCGGGCGGCGTTGTCGAAGAACACGATCAATCTTCTGCTGTGCGACCTGTCGCTGGAGAAGCAGGAAAACGGATTCGATGTGATCGATTTCGCGCGCCAGAAGGACCCGAAGATGCCGACGGTTTTGCTGACCGGCTATGCGACCCAGGAGGCCAATGATCACGCCGCTGAAATGGGCATTCCGGTTTTGTTCAAGCCGATCGATATCAAGGAGCTGCTGGAGACAATTTCTGGTCTGCTGAGGGAGGACTATGAGCAGCACGAGGCGACCGGCTAAGACGCGGCCGGCAAGCAGGACGAAAGCGACGAAAAAGCAGGCGCCGAGGCCGCAGCCTATCGCGATGGTTCCTCAAGCCGGGCGGGCAAAGAAGTCGCGTTTGCCCGGGTCCGCGGTTTCGCAACCGCAGGAAGTGCAGAAGCCGCGATCAGCGGGCGGGCCGCTACCGGCCACCGCAATCATGCGCCAGCCCAGTGCAGAGGCCGACAAAGAGTTCACGCCCGGGCCGATTCCGGTGCCCGACGTCCGCCAGGAAGGGCGATACGTTTACGGCATCATTCAGTCGCGCGAGCCGGCGATGTTCGGCAGAATGGGCATCGGCGGCAGCGGCGAGATGGTCTACGTGGTCACGCACGGCGACATCGGCGCGGTGGTCAGCCGCACCCCGGTATTCATCTTCGACCCCACGCGCGAGAACGCCTTGGCACACGAACACGTGATCGAAACCGTGATGAAGTCGCACACCATCATCCCGATGAGCTTTGGCACGGTGTTTCGCACCGACGAGGATATTCGCGAAGTGCTGCGCAGTATTTATCCGTCGGTGAAGGACGTGCTGAAGCAGATGCTGGGCAAGGTGGAGTTCGGCTTGAAGGTAACGTGGGATCGCGATCACATCGTCGAGGAGTTGCAGCGCGAGCACGAAGAGATACATCGCTTCCATCAGGAGATCACGCGCAAGCATCTGCAATCGACGTATTTTGCGCGCATGCAACTGGGCCGCATGATCGACAAGGCGCTGGAAGAGCGGTCGGTGGAGTACGTGCGCGACATCTACGAGACGCTGCGCACCATCTGCGTGGCCTCGCGCGACAACAAGCCCATCGGCGACAAGATGATCATGAATGCCGCGTTTCTGCTGGAGCGCGAGCGCGAAGCTGAATTCGATGCGGCGGTGAATCGCGTGGCGAAAAAGTTTGGCGACCGGCTGAACTTCAAGTACACCGGACCGTGGCCGCCGTATAACTTCGTAAACATTCGCCTGAAGCTGGAGCCCAGCAGCGGGGAGTGACAAAGGCGACAAGTAGCAGTTAGCAATTAGCAATCAGCAAAAGCTTTGTGTCAGGGCACGACTTTAGTCGTGCCGAATAAAGCAAGAAAAGGTTGGGCTTTAGCCCCTGCGAATCTCGATCGTCGCAGAGGCTAAATCCCGGACTAATAGAAGCGCATTTTTTGCACGTCCAAAAGTCGTGCCCTGATACGAATCTGGTCGGCGGAACCTATGCTCTTGATCGACGATCTTCTGCTCTCACCCATCGCTGGATTCAAATTCATCCTGCGGACGCTGGCCCGCACGGCGGAAGAGCAATACACCGACGACGCGCCCATCAAGGAGCGGCTGCTGGAGTTGCAGACGCTGCTGGAGGAAGGCTCGATCACCGAGGACGAATACGTCGAGCAGGAGCGCGAGGTGCTGGCGGAGCTCCGCGAAATTCAGAACCGTCGCATGCAGATGGCAGGCATCACTCCCGAAGAGGCCGAGCGCATGGGCCGGCCCATGCTGGAGATCCCGGTACCGATTCCGCAAGCCAAAGACAAATAGTCCTTCGCCGCCTCATCGATTTCGAAACGTATTCGGACGCATTTCTTTCCGCCAAGAAAAGTTGCAGCCCTGTAGTAGCATTCCCAAGACAATCTCACATGGCTACCTCCCAACGTCCCTACTGGAAGAGCACGCCGCCTAAGGCGCGCATCCTCGCCTTGCTGGGAGTCTTCTTTCTCTTCAGCACCATTGGTTTCTCCATCGACGTCATGCAGTTGGGGCGGCAGCCTATTCCGGCGCTGATAATTTCTGCCGTCTTGAACGGCATGTTCGCAATCGGGTACGCCGTTGCGGGCACAACCTTCGGCAAGTATCGCTGGTGGGCGATGGTAGCGATCTTCATCGCACAGAACATTGCGATGAGCCTGATCTACGTGGTGCTGCCGGTTCCCCCGCTGGCGACCGCAATGAACGCCGCCGGCATTGCTCATCTGCAGCACCGGATGCTCTTCACTTCCTACGCCAGCATCGCCGCCCTGGTGCTGGGCTACTCGTGCTTCGTGTGGGTGATGATCACCGAGGGCCGCCGCTACTTCCGCGCGCATGCCGAGATTGAACTGGCCAGCGAGATCCATCGCACGCTGGTTCCGGTCATTGATTCCAGTGTCGGCGATTTTCAGTTTTATGGACGCTCGGTGCCCAGCGGCGAAGTTGGCGGCGACCTGATCGACGTGGTCCACGATGAACGCGGCTGGATTGCCTATGTCGCCGATGTTTCCGGACACGGTGTTGCGCCCGGCGTGGTGATGGCGATGGTGAAGAGCGCCGCGCGCATGCGGCTGTCATCCGATGGCAACAGCGCCGGCCTGATGGAGAGCCTCAATTCCGTTCTTTGTTCAGTGACCAAGCCGGAGATGTTCGTGACCTTTGCCTATCTCGCGTCGAGCGGAGACCGGTTGCATTGTGCTTATTCACTGGCGGGACATCCGGCGATCCTGCACTATCACGCGGCGACCGGCGAATTCTCTGAGGTCACGTGCTCGAATCTGCCGCTGGGAATGTTTGATCGCCAGCAGTATGCCAGCAGCAGCGTCGAAAGCGATCCTGGCGACCTTTTTCTGTTGCTGACGGATGGCGTGCTCGAGATCGAGAATTCGCAAGGCGAGGAGTTTGGTCTGGAGGGCGTGAAAGCTGTGGTGCGGCAACACGCCGGCGGTTCCTTGCCGACAATTTTTCAGGCGCTGCTGGATGCCACGAAACGTCAGGGGCGGGCAAGTGACGATCAGTCGGTGCTGATCGTTCGGTCGGGTGGCAGTCAGTCGGGAACATGAGTTCGAGTAAGAATTTGCTCGAACTAAAGGTCATCTCATAAATCGTTCTGGGTTGTGTCAGGGCACGACCTTTAGTCGTGTCGATGCGAATGCATCCGACCCGCCGGGCTTTAGCCCCTGCAAACTTAGGACTTCCAGGGGCTAAAGCGGGAACGCATGAGTGCCCCGTCTTCACTAACCCGACTCGTCCGCGATAGGAGTCCCGTCGCAGGCGGCTGAGATAGAGCTTGATGACGTAGAGCCCGCGGGTGAGTGCTCAGAAGGTTTCTATCAGCCTCTACTGAATTTCCAGCCCCTGGCTCTGCCGAATTTCTTCGACCCCGACCTCGCCTACGGGATAGCGGAAACCCACTTCCCAACGTTGGATTGGTGCCAGCCATTCCACTCGCACGTTCACGATCCGGCCCACTGGACATTTGCTCCCGCGCAAGTCGCCCTTACGCCCGCGGCGCAATTCTCTTCGTCCTTTTTTGACGCTGTGGAGCTCGAGTATGCCAACCTGGTTTCTTGGCGGCGGCACCGGCGACAAGCCGCAATGCTTCTTGCTCTGCTCGGGATCGTGGCGAGCGTAATGGGGATGCTATGGCGCCTGAGTCGGATCGGCATGCGCCAAGCAATCGCGACTTGTCAGAGGGCTTTTTTCACGCACCACGGCGCTCATCCGCCGGACGTTCGGCCCGCCTTTGTGGCGTGGCCCTTTCCGGAAGGGGCAAGTCGGCCCGCCATCTTCGCGTAAGTAGTAGCCCCTTCCAGATTGGAGGGGCTATGCCCACAACAACTGGCTTCGACACCTCTGCGCTGCCTACGCCGCGCCTTCTGCGGGTCAACAATGTTCGCCGACGCCTTAAACTTCACGAGCGAACCGTTCGCTGGTTGGCTGAGCAGGGACGGATACCCGCGCGCAAGATAGACCGCAAGAGCTGGGGTTTCCGTCCAGAAGACGTGGAGAGGTTCCGGAGGGAGCGGGAAAATGATCGGTGATGAAAACCGGCCCCGACGCGGACCCTTGTTCGAAATAAAGTGGACATCAAAGGATCGCAGCTTAAGGATAACGTTTGGTGTCTCGATGGTGCTCGTGATTCTGCTGATAGCGGGCGGTAAAGTCGGCGGTGGCGCAGTTCTGGGGGCAATCAAGGGGCTACTCACTTACTTGGTGAAAGCAGCCTGAAGGCGTTTCTACCCGCAGCTACTCGTCTTCCTGCAGACGCGAGATCACGCCCATATCCTCGAGCGTGGTGGTATCGCCTTTGACTTCGCCGCTGGCGGCCAGTTCACGGCAAAGGTCTTCCGGCCCTTCCTGCAGAGCCACCTTCTCCTTGCCCTGAACCATGACCCGAACATTCTCCACCACGTCGGGATTGGCCAACGTCGTGATATCTCCGGTGTTCATGTTGTTGGAGAGGGCTGCGAGAACCCGTCGCATGAGCTTGCCGGATCGTGTTTTTGGCATATCCGGAACAATCAGAATACGTCGCGGGCGGGCAATCTTGCCAATCATGGTTTCAATGACATGATTGACCCTTTCCAGGATCTCCTGATGCTGAGTCGCCAGTATATCCGGCTGCAGGACGATATAGACCTCGGGCACGCGGCCTTTGATCTCGTCCACCACCGGCACCACTGCGGCTTCCGCTACCTCGGGAATCGTCAGGCACGCAGACTCGATTTCCTTGGTGCCGAGGCGGTGGCCGGCGACATTGATGACGTCATCCACGCGTCCCAGAATCCGGAAATAGCCGTCCACGGCCAGCACGGCTCCGTCCGCAGCAAAATACGGCCAGTCCTGCCACTTCTTGCTGTTGCGATCCGCGCAGTATTTGGCGTAGTACTGGGAGACGAAGCGGTCGCGATCACCCCAAATGGTCTGCATGATCCCGGGCCAGGGATTCCGAATACAGATGTTTCCTGCCTTGCCCGAACCGGCGGGCACTTCTTCTCCCATTTCGTCCTTGATCACGGGGTAGATGCCCGGCATACCTGGGCCTGCGCTTCCCGGCTTCATGGGATCCAGCGCCGGCTTGGTGGTGCAGAGGAATCCGCCGTTTTCGGTTTGCCACCACGTGTCCACAATGACGGCCTCGCCTTTACCCACCGTCTCGTAATACCAGCGCCAGACCTCCGGCTCGATAGGTTCTCCCACCGTGGTCATGTGCTTGAAATGGTAGTTGTACTTGGCGGGTTCGTCGTGACCCGACTTGCGCAACATGCGGATGGCCGTAGGCGAGGTGTGGAAGATGTTGACATCCAGGCGCTCGGCGATTCTCCATACTCTTCCGGCGTCAGGATAGGTCGGAACACCTTCGTAGATGACGCTGGTGGCAGCCAAGGCCAAGGGTCCGTAGACGATAAACGAGTGACCGGTAATCCAGCCGATGTCAGCCATGCACCAGTACACGTCTTCGGGGTGAATGTCCTGAATGTATTTGGAGCAGCCGGTCACATAGGCGAGGTAGCCGCCCGTGCGGTGTTGACAGCCCTTGGGCTTTCCCGTGCTGCCGCTGGTGTACATCAGGAACAGCGGCGCTTCGGCATCCATGGGCACCGGAGGTACGATTTCACCCGAGAAGTTGGGGAGGATCTCGTCAACCCAGAAATCGCGCCCTTCCACAAACGGTGAAGCGGTCGCACTCTGGCCGGCGTGACGCCTCCAGACCAGGACTTTGTCGACGATCGTGCCCTCTTTCTTGGCCATCTCCAGCGCAATATCGGCGCCTGCTTTGTGGTCGAGCATCTTGCCGTTGCGATAATAGCCATCCATGGTGATCAACACCTGGCTGCCTGAATCGGCGGCGCGCATGCCGCAAGCCTCGCCGCTGAAGCCTCCGAACACAACCGAGTGGATTATGCCCAGGCGGGCGCATGCCAGCATGGTGATCGGCAACTCGGGAACCATCGGCATATGAATGGTGACGCGATCGCCGGCTTTCAGCTTGCAGAAATCGCGCAGCAGTGCTGCAAATTCATTCACCCTGACATAGAGCTCGCGGTAGGTGACGGATACGGGCGCCTCGGATTCCGGTTCCGGAACAAAGATGAGCGCCGCTTTGTTCTTGTACTTGTCGAGGTGCCGGTCCACGCAGTTATACGAGGCGTTAATCTTGCCACCCACAAACCATTTCCAGAATGGCGGGTCACTGGTGTCGAGCGTGGTGTGCCAGTATTGGTCCCAGCTCAACATATCGGCGTATTCGCGGAAGCACTCCGGGAAATTTTTTTCGCTGAAGCGTTCGTTGATGTCGGGATCGCTCAGATTTGCCTGGCCGATGAATTTCGCGGATGGATAGTAGTATTCTTCCTCCCGCCAATGGACTGCAATCTGAGCCTCGCTGGTCTGAGCCACCGGATTTTGCTGCTGAAGAGTTCGAGCCATGTCAGTCACTCCTTGGACTTGCTAAATTTGTGATGCAACCCCGGCAGTTTGTCGCCAGCGTTTTCTGGGTTGAGGGAGAGCCCTCGCCGTTCAAAGACCCCTGTGATGGTAATTTGCGCCAAATACTGGACAGCCTAGCCAGCTCCGGCGATGCATTGTAGTGCGCTCCGCACAATTCGGAAACATTTTGTTTCCGGCGCCTGTGCCGTCGCTCCAACACCCCGATAGGCGTAACTACCGCCCTCGTCGTGGACCCCGGGTACAGGACTTAGACTCGTTTCTCACCGCGCCTACGCGCGCCTTTCACCGCGCGATGCGGTCTCTTTCGTTCGCGATTTCACTGCTCCAGCGTCGACAGGTCGCCGATCTCCGCGCCCGTCTCCTGCGCTTTCAGCAGGCGGCGCATGATCTTTCCTGACCTGGTCTTCGGTAATGCGGACACGAACTTAATGGCCGACGGTGTTGCGATTGGGCCCATCTCGCGCCGCACATGCTCAATGAGACCGGCGAGCAGCGCTTCGGAAGCAAGATGGCCGCTGCGCAACTGCACAAAGGCGACGATCGCCTCTCCTTTTAGCGCGTCGGGAATACCGATGGCCGCAGCTTCTGCAACCGCGGGATGCGACACCAGCGCGCTCTCCACTTCCGCCGTCCCGATGCGATGTCCGGCGACGTTGAGCACATCGTCAGCGCGCCCGATGACCGAGATGTATCCGTCTTCATCCTTGGTGGCGAGATCGCCGGTGATATAGCAGCCGGGAAGCTCGAGCCAGTCTTTCTCAAAGCGCGCGGGATTGTTCCAGATGGTGCGCATGAACTGCGGGAACGGCCGCTTCAGGATGAGGCGACCGCTTACACCGGGAGGAACGGGCTTGCCGTTGATGTCGACCACATCGGCCTCACAACCGGGAAGCGCAAGTCCAGCTTTTCCCGGCCGCATTGGCAAAGTCACAGGCGTGCCGAGTGCCGGCCCACCGAGTTCGGTCTGCCACCAGTTATCGACCACGTAGCCCCACTTGCCGTCGCCGGCCAGGTAGGTCTGCGCCCAACGCCACGCTTCGGGATTCAGCGGCTCGCCGGCGCAGGCGATCACGCGCAGCGAACTCAGGTCGTGCTTCTGCGGCAGGGCCTCGCCATAACGCATGAACATTCTCAGCGCGGTGGGCGCGGTGAACATCTTGGTCACGCCGTACTTCTCGACGATCTGCCAGGCAATCGAAGGATCGGGATAATCGATGGCGCCCTCGCGGAACAGCGTGGTCACGCCCGCACAAAGCGGCGCGTAGACGATGTACGAGTGGCCGACGATCCAGCCGATATCCGAGGTACACCAGAACAGGTCGCGCTCGCCGACATCGAAGAACGACTGCAGGTAATAGGCGGTACCGACCATGTATCCGCCGTGCACGTGGACCACGCCCTTGGGCTTGCCGGTTGTGCCCGAGGTGTAGAGGATGAACAGCGGATCCTCGGAGTCCATGTCCTCGGCGGGACAATCGGCCGGGAACTTCATCAGCTCACGAAAATCCACTTCGCGAGCACTGGCCGGCGTGAAGGCTGCGGGATCGCGAGTGAAGACCACGACATGCTCGACCGTCTCGAGTCCGTCGAGAGCCTCATCCACAATGCATTTCAGCGCAACTGGTTTTCCACGGCGGAAGCCCGCATCGCCAACGATGACGATTCGCGCCTGCGCGTCCTCGATACGATCGCGCAATGACGTGTGGCCCAGGCCCGCGTACACCACGGAGTGAATCGCTCCGATACGGGCACAAGCCAGCATTGAAATTGCGCCCTCAAGCGTGAGCGGCATATAGATGACGACGCGGTCGCCCTTCTTCACGCCCAACGACTTCAGGCCGTTGGCAAAGCGGCAGACATCGCGATAGAGCTGGCGATAGGTGACGACGCGCTCGGTGCCGTCCTCGCCCAGCCAGATGAAGGCAGCGCGATTGGCATTCGCAGAATTCGCGTGGCGGTCGAGCGCGTTGATGGTGATGTTGGTGCGCGCGCCGGTAAACCACTTGTGATGAATGCCGTCCCACTCGAAAACCTTGTCCCATGGCTTGCTCCAGACGAACTGCTTGGCAGCTTCGGCCCAGAAGGCGTCAGGATCGCGCTGAAAGCGTTCCCGTTCGGCCGGCCAGTTTTTCAGCAGCGCTTGTTCTTTCACGATCTCCGGTGCTGGATACTGTTCCACAGCCTTGACTACCTCCGCCGTTTTCGTTGCGCTTTCCATGACGACGCTCCTTGCCTTCGGTGAAGTCGAATTCTGAGACAACCGAACCGGAACCCTGAAGGATTCCGGTCCGAAGAGCCGATCAGACGACCTTGGGACGGCGCGCCATGAACTCGCTGAGCAGGGCAACCAGTGCCAGGACTGCAGCGGTATAGAACGCCATCTGGTAATTGTGATACTTGTCGAACAGCTTGCCACCGATGCGGCCGCCGAGGAGTCCGGCGACGCCCCAGGCCGTGAATAGCAACCCGTAATTGATGCCCACGTTCTTGGTGCCCCAGAAGTCGGCTGCGGTAGCGGCGTTCACCGAAAGCTGCGTGCCGTAGCACCAGTAGACGATAAACAGCATCACAAACAGCGCGGCGACGTTGCCGCCCACCGCGTACAGAATGGGCATGGCCACCATGGAGATGCCGATCATCAAGCGCAGCACATTAATGCGGCCCAGGTGGTCTGACATCCAGCCGGAGAGGATTCGCCCGCCGGCGTTACCCACCGCGCCTACGACCAGGCCCAGTGAGGCCAGCGTAGTGCTGGGTATGCCGACGCTCTTGGCGAAGGGTACCAACTGGCTGATGACCATCAGGCCCGCAGTACAGCCAAGGGCGTACGCGATCCACATAAAGTAGAAGGTCGGGGTTTTCAGCATCTCACTCGGGGAGAAGTCATAGGTGCTTGCCGCGGCTTTCGAAGTCGTAGCCGGCGTCCAACCCGCGGGCTTGTAGCCGGCAGGAGGATTCTTCAGCAGAAACGCTCCGATCACGGTCATGACCAGGAAGATCGCGCCCAGCACCTGGAACGTGGTGCGCCAGCCAAAGTGCGGGATCAGGTAACTGGCCGACAAGGGGCCGAAGATGGCTGAACCGCCTCCATAACCGCCCACGGCCAGTCCGACCGCAAGACCGCGCTTGTCGGGAAACCATTTCGACATCACCGGAATCGGCGTGGCATAACCGAAGCCATTGCCCAGGCCTCCGATCACTCCAAAACAGATGAACAGGTAGTTCAGGCTGCTGGTGTAGGAGCATAGAAAGAAGCCCAGGCTCACCAGGATTGCGCCGGTCAGCGAGATCCAGAAAGGCCCGAACTTGTCCTGCAGCCGCCCCGCCAAAATGAAGGTCAAAGCGAACACCACCACCGCGATGGTGAAGATGGTGGAGGTGTCGGCGCGCTTCCAGTGAAACTCTTTTTCCAGCGGCGCCACGAAGACGCTCCAGGCATAGAGGGTGCCGAGAGCGATGTTCATCATCAGGCCGCCGATGACGCGCCACCAACGGTTCAAGCCGGTGCTGCCGGTTTCAATCGATCCGGCGGTTTGGTTCATCTGGGATATCGCCATTTTTGCAATCTCCTGTTACCGAACGTTCGTTAACCTCGAGAAGGAATCGATCAAAGAATCAGGGCCGAGGGACACAGAATAAGCTGTATAGATTTTCCCCAACTTTCCGGCGAACCGGGCCGGCATTCTTCGAGTGACCTCCACGCGGTGTTGCGTTGCGTACCTTTCCTCGCCAGGTCTGGGCGGAACCGGGCCGAACCAACAAACCGTTGGCGGGAAGCGATATGGGGTAGAGGAGAGTGGTCAAGCCTTCGCCTCGCAGAGGTGCATTTTTGCTGGCCGGAGTTTGGGATTCCAGCCTCCCGGTTGGGCACAGATTGTACGCCAGCCGGGCCCTTTAGCGCGACGAAGTTATAAGACCTTCGCTTCCCGCCTTATTGAGCCGTTGTGGCGGGATTCTCCTTCGCCGGACGGGCCGGGGTCTGTGACCCGAGATACGGACGCTTGTGACCTGCGTCACTAGGGGGTAGGTTGTCAGCGGCCTCGTGCCCGGCGGCCGGCGGGGAACTGCTGATCTTCGCCTGCCGGCCGACTGCGGCGAAATTGAGTCTCCCTAACCGATTCTGCAGCCAATCAACGCCCCTGGTAACGCCCGGGGATATGCTGCCAAGTCCTACTTATAGGGGATGTGCAGAATTTGTAAGGTGATAGCATATGGGGTAAAGAGAGAGAGGGCATGTGGGATCACCATACGGCTTCGAGCTGGTTGAAAACTGTCTGATTTGCAAGCTCCGGAGCGACAGCTTCTTTTGCTCACTCCCGAAGGCACCTCTGGAAGCGTTCGACAAGATCAAGTACTCGGCATCGTACCCGGCGGGAGCGGTGCTGTTTGTGGAAGGCCAGTCGCCGCGCGGAATTTACATGCTGTGCAAGGGGCGAGTAAAGCTGTCCACGACGTCGGCCGAAGGCAAAACCCTCATCCTGAAGATCGCGCAGCCCGGAGAAGTGTTGGGCATGCACGCCACGGTTTCCGGGACGCCGTACGAGATAACCGCGGAGACCGGACAGCCCTGCCAGCTGAATTTCGTCAAGCGCGATGACTTCTTGAAATTTCTGCAGACGCACGGCGATGCCTGTCTGAAGGCGGCGCAACATCTGAGCAAAGACTGCCAGAGCGCGTATCAGCAGATCCGCAGCCTGGGGCTGTCGCATTCGGCGCCGGAGCGCCTGGCGCGCCTGTTACTGGAGTGGACCGCGACCACGCAAAATCAAGCCGAGCCCAAGGTCAAGCTGGCGCTCACCCACGAGGAGATCGCGCAGATCATCGGCACCTCACGCGAGACCGTGACCCGCGTCCTTGCGGATTTCCGCAAGCGCCAGATCGCCGTGCTCAAGGGCTCGACCCTCACCATCCGCAATAAGTCGATTCTGGAGAAGCTGGTCGGGGCGTAGCTAGCGGCGCAGCTGCTCGTGTAACCTCGGGTGCCACACTCGAGCCCCCGTTTGTTCGCGTTGGAGATTCTTCCCAATCATGGCCGGGTGGTGCGGCGCTTCAGCGCCGCGTTGACTCGATCCCCTTTCTATTAGAGCCGGCTTCACAAGCCGCTGAAAAAGTCGTTCCGCGAGCGCTTTGTAACAGGGCACGACTTCAGTCGTGCCGATAAGCAGCTTATCCTCTCATCCCGAGCGGGCTTCAGCCCGCGAGGGATATGCCCTTGAGAGTTTTTCAGCGGCCTGTTCAGCCGGCGAGAGAGCCTGCCGTCGGCTTAAAGCCGACTCTGATCCTAATAACGACGATGACGCGGGCCTGAAGGCCCGCACTACCCAATCGCCACGACCCGTTTGGGTGGGACCGGAGGTCGGTGACTCTCCACCACATCTCTGGCTTGGGCGACCAATACAGGCAGGAGTATGCCCGCGCGGCGAGAGAGTTTGTTTCTCAGCTTGAACGACCAGCCTGCCAGCGTGATGCCGACGGCTTCCGGAGCATGACCATACAGTTGTTCCGCCAGCGACAACAGCGTAGCCGGAGTTAATTGATGGGTGAATCGAACGTGAGACGTGCCGGGTAAAATGCGGGTTTGCGAGATTTTTCCCGGCTCCTCTGCCGAGGACGCGTCGAGAAAGACCACGAACTCGTTGCGCGAGATATCTAGCGCCATCTCCGGCGTGAGCTGATGACTTGCAATCACCTCCACGTCGGGATCGTCGCGATAGTGTTGCTGCAACTGCTCGGCGGCGCAGCATCCCACTGCGTCGTCCGCGCGCAACACATTCCCGTAGCCGATAATCAAAATCTGCGACACGCGATACTCCAATTTTTTTGCGGGCCGGTTTGAGCTTTAGCAAATTCGTGGTAACTGATCGCCGTTGAGCATATCGACAATCCGTTCGGTTCCCAACTGCGTTTTCAGCGTGACCAATCCGGCCGGGCCGTCCACCACTCGCCCGATGCAGGCTGCCTGGCTGCTCACGTTGACACTTTGCAGGATCGCGACCGCACGCTCGGCCTCCTGCTCGGGAACAAACGCTACGAAACGTCCTTCGTTGGCGAGATAGAGTGGATCCAGCCCCAGGATCTCGCAGGCTCCTGCAACTTCCTCGCGTACGCGGATATCCGCTTCATTGACGGCGCAACGCACGCCGGCAGCTTCGGCAATTTCGATCAACCCGCTGCTTAAGCCGCCGCGTGTCAAATCGCGCAGGCAATGAATCTCGACGCCGGCATTCAGCAAGGCCTTGACCGGCTCCCACAATGTGGCACAATCCGATTCCACCGCGTTCTCGAAAGACAGTCCTTCGCGGGTAGCCATGATCGCGATGCCGTGGCGGCCGATGTCGCCGCTCAGCAGAATCACATCGCCCGGCCGAACATGCTTTGGCGAGATCAAAACGTCATGCTCGATCACGCCAATGCCGGCGGTGTTGATGAAGATTCCGTCGCCCTTCCCTTTATCGACGACTTTGGTATCACCGGTAACGAGTTGAACGTTGGCCGCCACCGCCGATGACCGCATCGACTCGACCACTCGCCGCAGCGTTTCCATCGGCAGGCCTTCTTCCAGGATCAGAGCCGAACTGAGATAGAGCGGCCGCGCGCCACACATTGCCAGGTCGTTGACCGTGCCGTTGATGGCCAGCGTGCCGATGTCGCCGCCGGGGAAAAACAGAGGTCTGACAACGTAGGAGTCGGTGGTGAAGGCGAGTTTCGCGCCGGAGATGTTTAGCGTCGCGCCATCGTGCCGCTCCAGCAGCATCTCATTGCCGAAGCTGGGGAGAAGCAGGCCTTCCAGCAACTCGTGCATGCGCCGGCCACCGCCGCCGTGGGCAAGTTGCACATGCTCCGTGTCGTTCAGCGGCACGGGACATAGCAGGCGAAATTCTTTAACCTCAGCCACGGCTCGCCTCAACCAGATTCTTGTTCCGCAATCGCCGATAGCGGTAATACGCCGCGCACGCGCCTTCGGACGAAACCATCGGCGCCCCGATAGGATGATCGGGCGTGCAGCGATTGCCATAAGCGCCGCATTCCTCCGGCTTCCTCGCGCCTTGCATGATGAGCCCGCTGATGCATTCCGAATCTTCCTGCGCGGTGTACTGCGACAGCCCAAAGCGAAGCTCGGCGTCGAAGTCGGCGTAGTCCGCGGCAAGGCCCAAGCCACTTTGGGAGATCTCGCCTATGCCGCGCCACTTGCGGTTGACTACGCGAAAGACCTTCGCGACCAGTTCCTGCGCCGGCTGATTTCCCTCGCGCCGCACCGCGCGTGCGTATTGATTCTCGACTTCGAAGCGTCCTTGCTCCAGTTGCAGAAGGCACATGTAAATGCCTTGCAGCAGATCAAGCGGCTCGAAGCCGGTCACCACGATGGGCACGCGATACTTAATGGCGATCGGCTCGTACTCGGTATATCCCATCACCGTGCAAACGTGACCGGCAGCGAGAAATCCCTGCACGCAGTTGGTTGGCGAGCTCAAAATCGCTTCCATGGCCGGAGGCACCAGCACATGCGAAACCAGCACCGAGTAGTTGGTCACGCCGTTCTGCTTCGCGCCGTGCACCGACATCGCGTTCGCCGGAGCCGTGGTTTCGAAGCCGACAGCGAAGAACACGACCTGCTTGTCAGCATTTTGCTGCGCGATCTTCACCGCATCCATGGGCGAATAGACGATGCGCACATCGCCGCCGGCGGCCTTGACGCGGAAGAGATCGCTGCCACTCGAATTCGCCGGGTTGATCGAACCGGGCACGCGCAGCATGTCTCCGAAGGAGCAGAAGATCACGTTGGGTTGCGCCGCGATCTGCAAGGCTTTGTCGATGACCTCCACCGGCGTGACGCAGACCGGACATCCCGGGCCGTGCGCCAGCGTGATCTGCTTCGGCAGCAACTCGTCGATGCCGTATTTCACGATGGAATGCGTCTGCCCGCCGCAGATTTCCATGATCGTCCACGGGCGTGTGACAATGCCGTGAATTGCAGCCACGTACCGCCGCGCGGCCTCAGGATCGCGATACTCGTCGACGTACTTCATGTTTCGCTTTCGAGCTCGTCCAGTTCGCCCATCTGCTTGAGATATTCGAGGGTCCGCAGCGCCTCCTGCTCGTCGAGCAGGCTGAGGGCGAAACCTACGTGGACGATGGCATAGTCGCCGACCTGGGCCTCAGGGACATAGGCGAGGCTGACCTGCTTGACGATTCCGCCAAAGCTGACCCGCGCGCTGCGCGCGAGGTCGTCGCCTTCGATGCTGACGATCTTCCCCGGAACTGCGAGGCACATGCGCCCGATCTCCCTAGCAGACAGGTTAGGCGGGCAGGTCACAGCTGTCTGTGATCGATGAACATTGGTCTTGGTCGCCCGATCACAGCCCGCATGCGTGGTAAACTCCGCGTTTATGAAACGGCTATCAATGGTTGCTATGGCGTCCGCGATGGCGTGCTGCGCCGCGGCACAAACCAGCGGGTCCGGCAAGGTGGTCACCTTCCAGACCACGATAGACAACGTGAGGACCGTCTTCGCGACCCTGCCGCCGGTGGCCACGCTGCATCCCGGCGACATCCTCGACACCCACACTCTCGACTGCTTTGCCGGCGCGCTGAAGAAGCCCGGCGACACGCTGAGCATGGTCAAGATGGACAACCCGTTGAGCGGCCCGTTTTACATCGAGACCGCCGAACCCGGCGACACGCTGGTGGTGAAGTTTCTCGATCTCGCGGTCGACGGCGATCAGGGCGTCGGCACATACTCGCCCGGTTTTGGCGCGCTCAGCAGCAGCACCTACACGCCGATGCTCAATCCCGACTTGCCCGAGCGCATCTGGTATTACCCCATCGACCACGCGACCAATACGGCGACCTTCAAAGCCGCCGATTCCAATTTCACGACGAAGATTCCGCTGCACCCGTTCATGGGCTGCGTCGGCGATGCACCAGCCGATGGCGAGGCGCGCAGCTCGATTGTGCCCGCGGAGTTTGGCGGCAACATGGATTCGCCCGAAGCCAGCGCCGGCAACACGCTGTACTTGCCGGTCAGCGTGAAGGGCGCGCTGCTGTATCTGGGCGATGGCCACGCTGCGATGGGCGACGGTGAAGTGGCCGGCAGCGCCATCGAGGTTCCGATGCACGTGCGCGTCGAGGTCGACGTCATCAAGGGCAAGAAGATCGCGTGGCCGCGCTTTGAAAATGACGATTACCTGATGGCGACGGGAATCTATCGTCCGCTGGAGGATGCCGCGCGCATCGCGTATACCGAACTGGTCAAGTGGATTCACGATGACTACGGCTTATCGCAAATGGATACCTACGAATTGCTGTCGAAGGTGGCCGAGGTCCGGGTGAGCGAGCTGGTCGATCCGAATTACGTGGTGATTGCCAAGATCAACAAGAAGTACCTGCCGGCGAAACGAGAGCGTCCGAAATAAAACCAGGAAATCGAAGACGTGCCGTTCTATCGTTTTCAGATCGATGCAAATGTGCCGCCGCACGTCGTGGTCGAGCGGATGCGATCGATCGTGGCCGAAAAACCAACATTTGAAAAATCGTTGCCAGAGTTCTGGAAAAGAGGCGGTACACCGGAGTCACCGATATTTGGCAAGCTTTCACCTTTGTTTTATGGCTCGGTTGAAGACGGTTGCTTTCACATACACAGACATATCGCCTATCGCAATTCGTTTCTGCCCAGAATTTCGGGTCGCATTGCCGCAACTGCTACAGGGACGCGGGTCCGGGTCACGATGTTTCTTCATCCGTTCACGGCCATCTTCATGGCGTTCTGGTTGGGAATGGTGGGTGGCGTCGGGATAATCGGCGCTCGATCCGCATCTCGGATCTTTCCGCTAGGGATGTTCCTGTTTGGTGTGGCTCTAGTCGCTGGCGGCTTCTTTCCCGAGGCAATCAAGGCAAGGCGACTGATCTCAGAAACGATAGGACTCTCTTTCCCGCATGGTCAACACAACGGATTCTGAAGCGATGGGTCCCCCCATATAGAATTCCTTTGTATGAACACTCATACTCTTCGCCTCAGCCCAGCGAAGCTGCGTTCCTTTCGCCGCGCTTTGCTGAAGTGGTATGAGCAGCATCGCCGCGATCTGCCGTGGCGGCGCGATCGCGATCCCTACCGCGTCTGGCTGTCGGAGATCATGTTGCAGCAGACGCGAGTGGCGGCGGTCCTCGATCATTACGCGCGATTTCTGGCGCGATTTCCAACGGTGCGGGCGCTGGCTGCGGCGCGCGAACCGTCTGTGCTGGCGATCTGGAGCGGGCTCGGGTACTACCATCGCGCGCGGCGCATGCACCAGGCCGCGAAGGTCATCGCACGCGAACGAGGCGGACGATTTCCAACAACTGCGGAGGAATGGCTCACGCTTCCCGGCATTGGCCGCTACACGGCAGCGGCCATCGCCAGCATTGCCTTCGATGAAGCTATTGCGGTGGTTGATGGCAACGTGGAACGCGTACTTCAACGGCTGTTCGGAAATGAATTGGGAGGAACCCAGGTTAGCCCAAACGAAGGGCGAACCTGGGGCACGAAGCCTGCAACTGAGTCGGGACGACCCAGGTTCGCCCAAAAGATGGGCGAACCTGGGGCACCGGCAGGGAAGCGGTCTGGCGGCAGGCTGAGGCGCTGCTTGATCGCTCGCGTCCCGGCGACTTCAATCAGGGGATGATGGAACTGGGCGCGACCATCTGCACACCGCGCGCGCCGCAATGTCTGCTGTGTCCGTTGAACACGTTTTGCAAGTCTCGCGGCGCGACCGCCCTCAACGCGCAGGCCACCCGTAAGCGCAAAGCAGTCAGCTATGCATTCGCTCGACAGAACTCTTCGATCCTGCTGGTCCGCCGCCCGGAGGACAGCTCGCTGATGGCGGGCATGTGGGAGTTGCCTGCGCTCGATCCCAGCCTGGTCAATGGTGACCAGCCACTATTGCGCGTCCGTCACTCCATTACCAACACTGACTATTGCGTCGCCGTCTTCGCCATCGATCCCGAACAACTCGTGCACTCTGCTCAAGACGCGCGCTGGGCCACGCGCCGGCAGTGGGAGCAGCTTCCGCTCACCGGGTTAACCCGCAAGGTTCTCCGTCAACTCGGCCTTTGAATTGACGGAGGCAGTTGTAATATCTAATTAATAACCGGGCCTGAAATGTCACATTCACGGCGATTGTGGAGACCGTCCGCAGCTCATCGCAGCGATTCTGCTGCTGTGTGCCCTGGCTGTGTACGGAATGCTGGCGCCGGCTCCGGCAGCCAACTACGGAATGTTCCCGGGAATGCGCATCGGCACATTTGTCGCCACGATCGTCTCCATCGGAACGACCGGCAACAAGCAAGCGGCCACCTCGACCGTGGTGCTGGTGATCGCCAGCATCATCAATTACGTCTGCTATTTCCTGGCGATCTGGTTGTTCCTGACGCTGGCCTTCGTTGGTTCTCCTGAGGTGAAAGTCCGACACTGAGTGCCGGCGATTTGCTCACCGAGCGCGATTCCGGTTGCGCTGCACGGCGCTTGCATCGAGTCCCCCTGTCGCCGTATCTAAGTAGAGTGAAATGAAATTCATTGGTGCCCTTGGCGCCGCTTTCCGCTTTTTCAGGAGGTCGAGGTCAATGCCCGCATTGGATGCAGGTGTGCAAGCTCCAGATTTTTCCCTGCTCACGGTTGATGGCAAAACGGTATCGCTCCACGAGGCTTTGAAGAAAGGTCCGGTAGTTCTGGCGTTCTTCAAGGTGAGCTGTCCGGTTTGCCAATACGCGTTTCCGTTTTTCGAGCGCATGTTCCAGGCGAATCGCGACAGCAAGGTTAGCTTCATCGGCGTCTCGCAAGACAAGGCGAAGGACACCGAGGCCTTCATGAAGCAGTTCGGCATCACCTTCCCGGTCGCGCTCGACGATCCCAAGCACTACGCCGTTTCCAACGCCTACGGGCTCACCAACGTTCCCACGCTCTTCTACATCGAGCCGAATGGTGAGATCGAGATCTCGTCGGTCAGCTGGTCGAAGGTCGAAGTCGAGGCTGTCAACGCCAAGCTGGCTGCGCTGCGCCAGCAGACTCCGGTGCTGCTGTGGCACAAAGGCGAAGACGTGCGCGACTTCCGCGCTGGTTGAAACTCCAAAAACTGATCCGCGGTCCGCGGGTCAAGAATCAATCACCACGGAAGCACAGAAGGCACGGAATTGTTGGTGAGCCCAGGTTAGCGTCCAAAGTAAGGACGCGAACCTGGGGCAGCGGATCTTTTCTAGTTCTTGCCTTGGCACCGCAAACCGTCTCCGCGGCGTCAACATTTTCAAAGTTCCGTGTCTTCCGTGCTTCCGTGGTGAAAACACTTTCTCATCGAAGGACGGTTGCGATCCACAGTCCCGGCGTGCATCTGGCAACGCAATCCGTGCGGCTGGCGGAATTTTTGCGGTGGTCATGTGGAAAACGTGACAAGTGGATATTGCATTCGGCGCTGCGTGCACAAGAATAGTGCGTGTGATCTCGCAGGGAGGAACGCAAACCGCTCAAACACTGCACGCGCTGGCCGCGCCCGGGCGCGTGATTTTCTCTCTTTCCATCCTTGGCCTCGGCATTGAGACGCTTCTCTTCGCGCGCTCGAATGGCGCCAACAGCGGCCTCGCCCCGGATTACAAAGTCATTCCGCTGCTTCCGTGGCTACCCACCATTGCATGGCTGGGCTACTTGTTCGGAGCAGTCGTCGTCGTGCTTGGCGCTTGCCTGCTGCTCAAGCGCGGCCTGAGGCCGGTAGCGTTGATACTCGGCGCGTTGCTGTTTGTCTGCGCGGTGATCCTGGACGCGCCGAAGTATGCGGTGCATCTGGGAGACATGGGGTATCGCACCATTTTTCTCGAGCCGCTAGGGATCGCCGCGCTGGCCTGTCTGCTGCCGGGCCGCGATGCCATCCCTGCGTCGCTGGATCGCGCCAGCCGCTACATTCTGGCCGTGTGCCTGATCGTGTTTGGCGTCGATCACTTTCTCGCGCTCGGCTTCATCGGCGGGCTAGTTCCGCACTGGATTCCGTTTCACATCTTCTGGGCCGCCTTCTTCGGGGCAGTCTTCGTCGCATCCGCCATCAGCATCGCGCTGGACGTAATGCTGCCTTGGGGAGCAGCCGGGCTCGGCCTGATGTTCGGCATCTGGGTGATCACGCTTCACGGCCCACGCGTCATTCACGCGTGGCACAATCCCGACGAGTGGTCCAGCATGTTGATCGCGGTGGCGTATTGGGGAGGTCCGTGGGCGCTCGCCGGCCTGGCGGCAAGGCAGGGGCTGAGCGGGGATAAAAACCAGTTCCGGCTGCAAGAAAGCAGAACTCAAAGCACGGCGGAGGCGCGATGAAAACCTTCCTATCTCACTGGCCACGCATGCTTTATCGACGGCGGCGAAACCTCCGTCGAACGGCCATCTCCTAAATCCTGCAGATTTTCTTACCAGTAAGATTCTTGCATGAATCTTACTTTACTTACTTTTCGCGAAAGTAAGAAAATCTTACTTCTACGACCGTACCCTGATCGAATTCGAATGCACGCTGCCAGCTCGACTTGCGTTAACATCACCTGCCGCGGCATTGACGTAAAATGAGCTTTCTCTGCCGGCCATCGCCGGCACCGGAGAGTTCTTCGTTGCGCAACGCCTTATCGGCTGTTTTGCTTCTCGCTGCGAGCCTGCTCGTTTCCCAGACCACGCCTTCGGACACCGCCGCGTCCGCGAAGAATCACGCGTGCCGAAGGCACTCAATTCGGCCGTTGGACGCTGGCCTGAAAGCCCGCTCTACCTGCCGTTCCTCAAATCGCCGGTCTTCCGCCCTCCGCAGAGCAGGCGATGGCCAGTGTCGATCCCGAGAAGATTCGCGCGCAGGTTCGCTTTCTCGCCAGCGATCTGCTGGAGGGCCGCGGCACCGGCCAGCGCGGAGGCGATCTGGCCGCCGAGTACATCGCCACGCAGTTTGCGCTCTACGGACTAAAGCCGGCTGGCGATAACAACACGTTTCTGCAGAAGGTGCCGATGGAAGGCATCGCCACGCAGGATAACTCGACGATCACGCTGCTACCCAATAACGGTGCGCCGATCGATCTGACCTATCGCACCGACTTCGTTGCCACAGATGAGACCGGCAATCAGCGGGACGACATCGACGCCGACGTGATCTGGATGGGCTACGGCATCGACGCGCCTGAGTTCAACTGGAACGACTATCGCAGCGTCGACGTCAAGGGCAAGGTACTGCTCATGCTGGTCAACGAGCCGCCGTCAGACGATCCCAGATTCTTTGCCGGCAAGGCGCTCACCTACTACGGGCGCTGGACCTACAAGTTTGCCGAGGCGGCGCGGCGCGGTGCGGCGGGGGTGCTGCTCATCCACAAGACCGAGATGGCGAGTTACGGCTGGAATGTGGTTCGCAGCTCCTGGTCAGGCGAGCGCGCTTACCTGGGCAACGATCCTGCTCCGAAGCTGAAGATGGCGTCGTGGATTCAGCTCGACATCGCGCGTCAAACTCGCGCAAGCCTGCGGCATGAATCTCGATCGCATGATGGAAGCCGCGGGCAAGCCGGGCTTCACGCCCGCGCCACTTCCGCTGAAGGCGAAGGCGACAATCCTCAGCAAGGTTCGCCGCTTCGATTCCAATAACGTCATCGCCGAACTGCCTGGCTCCGATGCCAAGCTGCGCGAGCAGGCTATCTTCTACACCGCGCACTACGATCATCTCGGCATCGCGCCGGGCATGGCGGGCGACAACATCTACAACGGCGCACAGGACAACGCCACCGGCTGCGGCATTCTGCTGGAAATCGCGCGCGCTTTCGCCGGCGTTCGCCAGCCACCGAAGCGCTCCATCTTTTTCGCGGCAACTACGGCTGAGGAGCAGGGGTTACGCGGCTCGGAATATCTCGGCAAGCATCCGCCGGTTGCCGACAAAGACATCTCCGTTGCGCTCAACTACGACGATGTCCCGCCGCTGGGCGTTCCAGAACAAGTCAATGTCGCCGGCGCCGAGCGCACCACGTTTTATCCTGTGGTCGAGCGTACCGCGAAGGAGTTCGGGCTGACGATCGTCCCCGACTCGCAACCCGGCGCCGGCCACTACTTCCGCTCCGACCATTTCAGCTTTGCGCGCGTCGGCGTGCCCGCGTTCTCTATCGACGAGGGCGACAAGTTTCGCGGCCACGAGCGCGAATGGGGAACCGAGCAGGCGCAGGATTTTGTCGCCCACCATTACCATCAGCCCAGCGACGAGTATCGTCCGGAGATGGATTTTCGCGGCGATGCCGTGATGGCGCGCTTTGGCATCGCGCTGGGATGGCAGGCCGCAAGCCAGGCCGCGCTGGTCGGATGGCAGCCCGGCGACGAGTTCTCCAAAGTCCGCGCCGTCAGCGAGAAGCAGTGAAAGCAGTGGCTGGTGGATCGTGATTCGTGACTCGTGATTGCGTGCGATGAGGGACGTTACGCCAAGGACGGTGAATCTTGGGTTGGCATTTGACATCCAACCAGACTCAAAGTCAACGCTGTTCTCCACACGGTTCGGGCTGTCAATTCAATCCAACCAACCCTTAGCGCAGGAGGATAAGATGCGAGATCAACGGATACGTGCGGCGCTGGATCAGCATTGGGCGGCCTCCGATGCCAACGATTTTGAGACGGAGCACCGCATCTATCACGAGGACGCGGTGCTGGAATACCCACAGTCCGGCGAGCGCATACGCAGCCGCCGCAACATACAGATCACCCGCTCGATCCAGCCGAACCGGAAGCGCTTTACGGTCCAGCGAATCATTGGCAGCGGTGATCTTTGGATCACGGAATTTATCCTGTCTTATGACGGCAAGCCTTCCTACACCGTGAGCATCATGGAGTTCAGGGACGACCAGGTTGCGCGAGAAACGCAGTACTTTGCGGACCCCTTCGAGGCTAGCCCAGCTCGCGCTCAATATGTGGAACGGATGGACACGCCGTCTCGCGGCACGGGGACTAGCTAATCACAGTGGTAGGTTTGCGACAACCTCGCTGAGACTCCATGTCGCGAAGAGAACGTCAATTGTGGTTTATAGATTAACTTTCGAGATAGGCGTTACCACAAGCCATCCCACGACAGCGGGATTGAAAGTAGGAAAGAGTCGGCGAGCGGTCCGAGACTACTCAGGCCGAGATTAATATCCCGGCCTGGCTTGCGACATCGACTAAGAAGGTCCAATGTGTCCGCAGGCGTTGGTTATCTTGCCATTGTTATAGTCGTTGAGGATCGAGGCATCGCTCTCCATCTGCTGTCCGACGGGAGAGGATGGCGAGATGCCTTCCGGAATGGTCCCCGAGCCAATCAGGTTATTGGCATCGGTGATGGTTGCCTGGACGGGCGCTGAGGTAGTGCCGTTTGCGATGTTCAGCAGCGCGGCAATCAACTGGTGCGCCAAATCCACGCTTGCGTCGCCGCGCACTGGGGTCTCAAGAAGGGTTTCCAACTGGGCATTGGTATAGAAGTTGTTACCCAGCGTCAGTCCGGTGCCATCCTGCCACGCACTCTGATGGTTCTTCCAATAGCCGAAGGTTAATGGCGGGCAAGTACCGCTCGAATCGAGATAGCCCGACGGGACTACTACATTCAGAACGGCAGCGGGATTACTGTTGAACAGGCCATTGGCTGGAGTGATGTGATCCTGCGCGTGCATCGCAACAGCGCCAGTAATCAGAATGGACATTGTGGCGACAGCTACTGCCAAAACTCGTTGTTTCATGTAGAACTCCTTCGCGCGGTACATTGAAGAGACACCGGCAGAATTCTGGCAAGCAGGTCTACAGACGGCTCGCTAAATTGTGGGTCTCTTCTGGAGAGGAATTCTACAGAGGTTTGAGCCAAGCAGGAGGACGGCTTCGGGAGCTTCGGCAACACGCTCTACACCGGGTTGAATGGCGGCAGCGGATGTTCGCCGGATGGAACAGGATGTCAGAACCTGTTCACCTTTGTGATCGCGAATTCCAACGGCGCATTGCAACTGTCCGACTTCGACACGTATGTGGCCGGCCACATTGCCAATGGATCGTGCAGCGGATTCATTGCTACACCCAGCGACTAACCGAAATTGATCAGACGGTGGTAGGGACGAAGGGCAGGCGATGTTTACCTGCCCTTCAAAGTCATAGACCGCCTTTGTATAGCCGACGATCATAAGTCAGCTTTTGGTGATTACGCGGCACGAACCAGGGCCGGCGGCACCACGATCTCAGCCCGTCCGGTGGCTACGTCGTAGACGAGGCCGGAGATCAACCACGTGTCCGGATGGCCTGGAGTCGACCGCAGCAGAGCAACGTCGCTGGCAACCGCAGCGCGCGGGTTGGTGACCGATTTCGTCTTGAGCTCGGATTCCGGTACTTGAAAATACTGCGCCAGCATGGCCGGATCGTGCGCGAGGCGACTGATGCCGCAATCGGTGTGCTGAAGAACGATGATGTGGAACTCTCCGCCGCCTCCAGGAATCTCGCCGGCAACTTCACCAATGCGGCCGAGTAAGGCCAACTGCTCCAGCAATCCCGGCGTGATTCGACCGCCGATGTTCCGTATGACAACCGCCTCGCCCGGTCTGATTCCCAGCACATGAGCAGGATCTACGCGCATATCGGCGCAACCGATGATCAGGGCTCTTACATTGGGCAGCGCGGCGGGAAGTGAAAGTGTCAATGTGCCAACGGCGGAGCGCTGAGCTGCGAATTCTTTATTGCGTTCTAACAAACTGTCGAGATAGTTCATGCCGGTCTCCTAAAGCAAAGTTGGGTGATATGTCCGCCAGGAGCTTGCTCAGCCCCATCCCGCTGGAGATCGGCTTGATTGTAAATACCGTGGATGGCGCACCGATCAACGTACTTACAACTGAGCCAATACATCCGTCCGGGTGCGCGGACCGTTGCAAGTTTGGATGAGCGAATCGCCCATTGCGCGTCAGCAGTTAGTTTGCAGATGGGTTGCGGGACGTAAGGGAAGACCGCGAGTCAGTTGTCGCAATCAGGTGTTACCAGCAGTCATCCTACGACAGTTCTAGCGCGCGATCTCAAACACCACCCCTTCTTCGAAGGTACCGCCGTAGGCGGCGCCGAAGAGATTGCCGTTGGCGCCCAGCACCACCGCAGCACTCGGGTTTTCGCCATCCTTGCCATTGGTGAAATCGTGCAGGCTGGTATAGACCCAGCCGCCACTGGAAGGCGAGAGCTCGAAGACCGAGCCGTCGTTGTCCACGCCATCCATGTACGTGGTGCCATATAGATTTCCTGACGCATCGACGGTCAGGCTGGCCTCGGGACCCATCCTGCCACTCAAGCTGTACACCAGGTTAAAGGTCCAGCCTCCATTGGAGGGAGAAAGCTGGAAGATGACACCGCCGAAGTTCTGTCCGTTATTGGCCGAGCTGCCATAAAGATTGCCCGCGCTGTCGAAGACCAGCCCGCCGTAAGGCGACCTGCCGTCGTTTTGGTTCTGAAAGCCGTGCAGAACCTGCAAGGTCCAACCCGAACCGGAGTGCGTTAGTTCGTAAACCTCGCCCCAGCCGTTGGGTCCGCCCGCGTTCGTAATGCCGTAAAGATTGCCCGCACTGTCGAGAATCACGCTGGAGGTGGGACGGGATCCGTCGCTTCCATGGAAACTGTAGAGCACAGATTCGGTCCAGGCTCCTCCCACGTGGCTCAGCTCCCATACCGTTCCCAAATTATTCGTTCCGCCGTAACTGGTGGTCCCGTACATGTTCCCGGCAGCATCGAAAACCACGTTGCCGTACGGACTGTTGCCATCGGTGCCACCTAAGAAGGAATACAGGACGGTGATGTTCCAGGGGCAAGTGACAGAGCGGCAGAAGGTCGACGGTGGTTGCAACTTGTAAACCGTGCCACCACCTCCTTGCCCTTCGCCCGACGCGGTGCCGTACAGCGCCCCATCGGCCCCGAAAGTCGGCCCGCCCAGCGGATAAGCTCCATCACTCCCCGCGGTGAAGTTGTACAGATTCTCCAGCACCCATCCCGAGCCGACGTGGGCGAGTTTGTACACATTTCCGTAGCCGCCAAATTCCCCGGGTCCGCCAGACAGAGTGCTTCCGTAAATATTTCCCGCCTTGTCAAGAGCAGGCGTACCAGGTAAGTCGCCATTAATTCCGCCGAAACTCTGCAGAACGGTATACGTCTGCGCATACGCTGGCGCGGCCAAGGCAAAGCAAAGCACGAGCAGGATGATTGGCAAAGGTCGATGTGCGGGAAGCTGCGGGGGCGGGCATGGGATCCTCCTCACGGCTTGAATAGGCGGGCGCAATTATACCTCTGTTTCGTTCTAATGAAGGGTTAGCGCGGTTGAGGAATACCGAGCATGATTCCCAGCACCACTCCCAAGGCGCGCCAGTTCCCGAAGCGAAAGCTCCAAATTTTGATGCAGCACCTTGCTCAGAGGGCAGAAAACAAGAGTGTAGGTTTCGGTGGGATACGCGGTCGTATGACTTTCAAAGTGTCCGAAGTGAAAGAGTTCCAGGTCTGGGCGGCGGATTGTTTCCACCACCGCGCCAGTCCTAAAGTGTCCACCGCCACTTTGCCGCTTCCTCTGGCTTCGACCACTGCGAGTACATGTCGACAATCTGTTCGTCCGAGAAGCGAATCCACTTCCGCTGCTCGGCGGGCATGCGAGAAGAGCGTTGCCGCATTCCTTCGTAGCCGTTGAGCAGCAAAGGCTCGGCTTCGGAGTATTGCCTCAAGCCGGCCAAAGCTGCCCCCAGAAATATCTGCGCGCGGAAATAGTGCCAATCGTCCCGATCTCCCTTCTCTCGATAGGCGAGGGCTTGGCGAAGCAGCGGTTCGGCCTGTGCAAACTTACGCTGTCTGACCAGATTCTGGCCCAGCAATTCGGTAACATCGGCCGCACCAGCCTCTCCATCCCTGCCCAAATTGACGTAGCCCTGCCGCACGGATCGCCAGATCTGTTCAGCGCGCAGCAGGTCTCCCTTGGAGTCATAGGCCCATCCAAGACGCGACTCCGTCTTAAGGGTCTCCGCCGCTGCGGGGCCAAGGCCCATACTCTGCTGAAAACCCCGAATCGTGGTCTCCAGCAAAAGTATGGCTTGATCGAACTTACCTTGTTGCGAATAAGCAGAGCCGAGGATGGAGGCCACGCGCAACGTGTCGGGATGCTGCGCGCCTTTCACTCGCACGTCCACTGCATAGACGTCTGCCAGGACCTTTTCGGCTTCTGCGTAATTGCCCTCTCCGAGTAGAACCTTGCCCAAGCCAAACATTTCGCGCTGGGTAAAGGGATGTTCCGGACCGTATACGCGGCGGTAGCTATCCAGACCTTTCTCCAAATAAGGCCGGGCCTCAGCGTAGCGGGCCTGTTCGATATACAGCTCGGCCAGGCTGTCGCTGGTGTTCAGCGTGTCGAGGTTATCGTAGCCCTGGCGGCGAACCTGGATTTCGAGTGCTTTCTTCAGAAGCGGCTCAGCCTCAGCGTATTGCCTGGTGCCGAGGTATAAGGAGCCGAGGTTCTGCATGGCAACAACCGTTCTTGCGTCCTCCGCTCCCAGGGTGCGGGTTTCGCCTTCAAAAACGGTTTTCGCGGCAGCCAGCGCTTCGCTGTCCTTGTCCTGATTCGATGCCAGGCTGGAAATCACCATCAGGATATTGAGTGTCTTGGGATCGTCGGGGCCACGATACTTCGAACTCAGCTCGTAGGCTTTGCGCAGATGTGTCTCGGCTTGCGCGTAGAGGCCCAGACCGGAATAGGCATTGCCAATCGTCTCCTGAATCTCGGATTCGACCAGCGGCTGGCCCGCGAATCGATTTCCCACTCGCGCCGCAGCCCGGTCCAGCAGCGTCCGCGCCTTGACCTCCGGATCCGGCGCAGCTTCCACTCCGCTCTGCGATTCGGGGCTGGCCTGGGAAAGCAGATCGTCCTGCAGAAACTGATTCACTGCCTTCGCGACGGCCGCTTCCGTCTGCGCCCGGGCTTCGGCCCGCCGCGCCCGCACCGCCTCCCAAGTACTGGCTACTATCCCAGCAACCAGCACTAGAAATAACGCAGGTACGCCTATCACGAGTATTTTGTGCCGGCGCGCGAACTTCTTTAGTTGGTAGCTAGCGCTCGCCGGCTTGGCAGTAATCGGCCGATCTTCGAGGTAGCGCCGGATATCGTCCGCCAGCTCCGCGGCCGATCCGTAGCGCCGAGCTTTGTCCTTCTCCAGCGCCTTGCCGACGATCGTCTCAATGTCTCCTCGATACATCCGGCTCACCGAACTCAAGGGAGCGGGATCGACCAGCTGAATCGTCTGCACCGCCTCGTGCAAATGCTGCGACAGCGCATAGGGTAGCTTGTTGGTGAGCAGTTCGTAGAGAATGACGCCCAGCGCATAAACATCACTGCGCGTATCAATCGCCGTCGGATCGGCCAAGACCTGCTCGGGACTCATGTAGGGCAGTGTGCCCAGCAGTTGACCGATGTCGGTCTGACGCGTCATCTGCTCTGTATCGCTATCCATGACGCGCGCCAGCCCGAAGTCCAGAATCTTTGGCTGGCCGTTAGTATCGACCAGGATATTGCCGGGCTTCAGGTCGCGATGGATAATGCCGCGCTGATGCGCGTGCTGCACCGCATCGCAGATCTCGATCATCAGCGCCAATCGCTGCCGGGTGTTGAGTTTCTCCGCGTTGGCGTATTCGATCAGCGGCTTGCCGTGGATGATCTCCATGGCAAAGTAAGGTTCAGGACCAAATGGAGTGTCGGCGGTTCCGGCTTCGTAGATTTGCGCGATGCCCGGGTGGTGCAGACGGCCCAGCGTCTGGGACTCCTGCTCGAAACGGCGCAGGAGTTGGGGACTAGCCCAGGCGCTCCTGATGACCTTCAACGCGATACTGCGCCGGGGCTGATCCTGCTCAGCCTCGTAGACCGCACCCATTCCCCCTTCGCCCAACAGGCGAACAATCCGGTAGCGGCCAATACGGGTCGGCAGAGTGAGCGCGGTCTTGACGGAAGCTGCAGCCCCGCCGATGGTCGGCGTTCCATCAGGGCCTTGAGGGTCTTGTGACGCACTTAAGACGGTCGGATCATCAGACATCGACCCTCCTTCGCCGGAAATGCAGAGCAGCGGAAGTATAGCGCATGGTGTTCGAGTGGAAGGGATTCGTCGGCTAAGCGCGGGTAGCACTACATAGGAAAACCTGAATAGAACAAGGTCAGCATGGTTGCATAACACCGGCAGATCACAACTGCATGATCCTGACAACGTCGACCTGTGTAGGCACCAGCTATTGGCGTTCGATGCTGCCGGACGATGCGATTAGCCGATTGCCCTGGCTAGCACATGAACCACTTGTCATGCGGAGGAAATAGGCCTTTCATGTGCAGCCGTTAGTCTTGCGGCAGTGAGGCAACTCTCTCCCCGACCACAGCTTGACCCAAGGAAGCAGGCATCGCGCCGATGACGCAAATCGCAGGCGTGGCCAGTGCATTTCCGCGCCACTATACTGCCCAGGTAACAGCGATGTGCAAATCCATCCAGGAAACCGAGGTGCTGGTTGCCGGTGGTGGTCCAGCCGGATTGGCGGCGGCGATTGCAGCTCGGCAAGCGGGATTCGACGTCACCGTTGCTGACTGCGCGCAACCTCCGATCGACAAAGCGTGCGGCGAAGGCATCATGCCGGATGGGCTGGCAGCGCTTCGGCAACTCGGTGTCCGTATCGGCTCGGGGGAAGCAATACCATTTCGCGGCATTCGCTTCCAGGACGAGGACGCTCGGGTAGAGGCGGATTTCCCTCACGGAACCGGCTGCGGAATCCGGAGGACGGTGTTGCATCAACTGCTAATCGAGCGCGCGACAGAAATTGGCGTGTCTTTGCGCTGGGGCTCGCGGGTCAATGGATTATCCGCGGAAGGAGTTGCGCTCGATGAGCAGTTGGTGCGCTGTCGTTGGTTGCTATGTGCGGATGGGCAAAATTCTGTGCTGCGCAGACAGGCCGGTCTCGACCCCAGCCATTCCGCACAACCGCGCTTCGGATTTCGTCGGCACTACCAAGTGGCGCCCTGGTCAGACTTTGTGGAAGTGCATTGGAGCGATTGCGGTCAGATGTACGTAACTCCGGTATCGGACAACGAAATCTGCATCGCGCTGATCACGCGCAGCAGTGCGATTCGATTCGATCAGGCCCTGCCGCACTTTCCCGGGTTGTGGTCGCGCTTGAAGGGTGCGAAAAGCGATCGTCAGCTGGGCTCACTCACAATTAGCCGCCGCCTGCCGGCGGTTCAACTCGGCAACATCGCACTGGTGGGAGAAGCCTCGGGCTCGGTGGATGCGGTTACGGGCGAAGGGTTATCGATTGCATTCCGTCAGGCAATCGCTCTTGCGGAAGCAATGCGAGCCGGACGTCTCCAGCAATACGAAAGCGCGCACCGCCGTATGATGCGCCTTCCGCGTATGATGAGCACTCTTATGCTGGCCATGGACAAGCATCCAGGTTTTCGCCGCCGCGTCTTTCGCGCACTCGCATCGGAGCCGGAATACTTTCGCCGGTTGCTGGCGCTGCACACGGGAGCGATTTCTCCCTTGAACTTCGGGTTGCGAGAGACGGTGTCCCTGGGATGGCATTTGCTGGCGGCTTAACCTGCAAGCGAATCGCGGAGCTAAAACTTGAAGCTCAATTCTGCAATTCATTCCGGCCGCACGTTCCCCGTCGTTCCTGTCGCACTATTTGCATGGCTGGCGCTGTTGCCTTCGCTGGTAGCGGCACAGCAGATCACGGTCAATCTTGATCCCGCTCAAACCAGGATCGAGTGGACACTGGGGGCTGTTCTGCACACCGTTCATGGCACTTTCAAGCTGAAAAGCGGCAGCGTCACATTCGACCCAAAAACGGGCGACGCCGGCGGCGAGATCATTGTGGATGCGACCAGCGGCGAGAGCGGCAATGACTCTCGCGACGAGAAGATGCACAAGGAAATTCTAGAGAGCAAACGCTATCCGGAAATCACGTTCTCCCCCAGACACGTAACCGGGAATCTCGCCGAGCAAGGAACCTCCAACCTACAAGTGCAGGGCCTCTTTCATATTCACGGCGCCGGCCACGAGGTAACTCTATCTTTGCCGGTGGAGAAGAGCGGCGATCAGGTTAGGGCGAGCACGAGTTTCGATGTGCCCTATCAGGATTGGGGCATGAAGAACCCAAGCACGTTCCTGCTGAAAGTGGAGAACAAGGTAAAGATCGAGGTCACGGCCGTGGGCCACATCGCGGCGGGCGGCACAGCCACCGCATCGCACTAAATGGTTGACCACTAGCGACTGACCTTTTCGGCAACAGCTGCGTTGAAGGTGATCGTAAGCCGGGCGCCGCCGCCCTCGCAGTCCGCGATCTTGACTCGTCCGCCGTGCGCCTTGGCCACGGCATCAACGAACGCCAGTCCCAGGCCGTGCCCAGCGGAATGCGGTCCCTTCACAAAACGCTCGAAGGCGCGGCTGCGAAGTTCCGGCGGAAATCCGGGACCATTGTCCTCGATCATGAGTTCAGCTTCCCCTTGCTTGGCGCACACGGAAATATTGATCCGACAGCCTGCCGGAAGATGGGCGATTTCATTGTCGAGGAGGTTGGCGATGGTGCGATTCAAGAGCGACACGTCCGCCTCGATCAGCACCGGTTCGAGATTGGTTGCGACTTCATGCCCGTGCTCCGCCATCGCAGGCTTGTAGAGATCCACCAGCTGTCGCACCACTTCGGAAAGCTCCACCGATTCTTTCTGTGTTTGCAGTGCGCCAGCGTCCGCCTCCGCCAGATCGAGGGTCGTATTCAGCAATTGCGAGAGCCGATCCAGACCCTCGATCGCTTCGGCGACGCGCTCATGCCATTGCCCCTGAGCTTCAGCGGAGAGCGCAACTTCAAGACTGCCTCGGATTGAGGTGACCGGACTCTTCAAGTCATGGGCGACTGAGTCAGTGAGAATCCGCATCTGATGCACCGATGCCTGAATACGGTCGAGCATGTGATTAAAGGTGCGTGACAGTCGCGTGATCTCATCCGAAAACCCGCCCTCCGGCAGGCGGCTGCTCAAGTCATCGCTGTCCATGCGGGAGACGGTATCGCTGATACGGTCAACCCGTGACAGCGTGCGGTAAGCTGCCAGCCAGGTGATCAGAAATCCAAGCGCGACGGTGATGCCCCACACGAGCAGGCAACGCTCGGTAAGGCGATCGACCATGCTGGCGCCCCTGACATCGGCAAAGCCCAGATAGAGGCCGCCGGCATCACCGCGGCTCTTATAGACAACGCGGAAGGTTTTCTTCCAGCCGGGGACTTGCACGTCCGCCGGCGCTCCGGGGCTAAGTTGCGCCTGCTGGATGGCCGCGATGAATCGCTCCCTGGGGCTTGGCCCTACCCAGATAGGGGCTTGACCGGGTTGTGTTTGCAGAAAGAAAACTGAGCTCGGATGTTGACCAGTAGAGTCGTCGGCGTCAGGCACCTCGCGCGAGGCCAGCTCGGCGACTTCCCCGACGAGACGATCGTAGAGCGCATCCCGCGGCGTATTAGCGGAGACGTCGGCCAAGGTTTCCGCTTCGCCGCTCAGCCACGCGTCGCTGCGCTCGTGGACATCGCGTGCGATTAGCAGGTACATGACCGCAATGGCCACCGCACTGCCCAGGGCAAAGGCCGCAGTCGGCCAGATGGCAATCCGCCAGGCCGCCGATATGCCGTGCGATTTAGGTTTCCTTGAGAACATAACCGACGCCCCGAATAGTATGGATGAGGGGGCGGTTACCTTCGTCTACCTTGTTGCGTAAGCGGTAAATCTGCACATCGACAACATTGGTGGCGGGATCGATGCGCATCCGCCACACCCGATCGAGAATCATGGTGCGGGTCACCACCCGTCCCGCGTTGCGGACCAGATACTCCAGAAGCGAAAACTCTTGCGTCGTAAGTTGCAGCAGTTCGCTGCCCCTCCGCGCCTCGCGCCTCACCAGGTCAAGCTCCAGATCGGCGACCCGCAAGCGCACTGCCTCCGGTTGTCCGGGCGGGCTGCGGCGAAGCAGGTTGCGCACGCGAGCCAGCAATTCAGCTAATGCAAAGGGCTTGGTGAGGTAGTCGTCGCCGCCTTGCTCCAGGCCGCGTACCCGCTCGTCAACGGAGCGACGGGCCGAAAGGATCAACACTGGTGCGGTATGCCCCTGCGACCGGCAACGGCTGATCAGATCCAGGCCATCCATATCCGGCAAGCCTAAATCGATGATAAACCCGTCGTAGAGTTCTTCGCCCGCCAAGGCCAGCGCCGATTGCCCATCCTTGGCGGTGTCGACCTGATAGCTCGCTTCGCTCAAGCCGCGATGCAGAAACTCTCGAATTGCCTGGTCATCTTCAACTACCAGAAGTCTCACAGTCGCCTCATGCAGCAGCTTCGGCGGCACAGAAGAATAGCGCCGACGTGGTTTTCACAGTATGTCAAATATCCATCGCGCGGCGCCCGAGGGCAAGAGCATCGGTCCAAGGCGGTTGACTCGTGGACATCGGCGATGACCTGCTCCGCCGCGTCCACGAACTCCTGCAGTTGCTCCACATTCCTATCCAGCAGATCAGCAGTCTGACCCAGTGAGGGTTCACCGCTCCGCATATCTCGAACCGGGCGAAACCACGGCTGGTTTCAATGACATCCTCGAATTGATGAATGAGACATTGCTTACAGCTTAGGCAGGCAAGGTGGAATTACCGTAGCATCCAGATGACATTCCGTTCATCTCGCTCCGCCGGAGCAGATGACAAGATCCTAATCTTAAGGTAACGCAACGCCCAACGTTCCCTGCTACAGTCAGTGCAAGGTGCCCTTGGGGATGTCAAGCAAACTTCCGGTGTTCTTGCGAGCAGCTACGCCTCTCACCGTCCCTTTGTGGCTGGTTTGCGCTGTCTCCGCCCAGCAAGCGAGGATGCTCGACGTCTCCGCTCAGAATCCTCCCGTTGATGGAAGCCTGATTGCGAATTCCGTCTTTCAGGAACACTGCGCCAAGTGTCACGGCAAAACCGCTGAGGGCCGCCACTTCGGCGGACCGTCTCTCATCTCCGACAAAATCGCAGCTACCGCCGGCGACGACCTGCGCGCCATCATCACAAACGGCAAGGGCCGCATGCCCAAGTACGGCAGCAAACTGACAACGGAAGAGATAGACACCCTAGTCCAGCAAATCAAAACCCTGAACAAGAAATGAATTGTGAAGGTGGCAATGCAGAAGGAAGGTCGGACCGTAGTTCCTGGCCTGAGAGGATTGCAAGACGTGCCGTGGTTTGGATGGGCAATATTTTCGAACTGGAGCGAAGTGGCGCTTTCTTACAAGCTCATGCCGACGTGCGTTCTGGAAGAGCTTGGCACCGCCGACATTTCAGGGGGCGATTTTTCAACAGCTACTACTGGTTCTGTGTCGGCTGCCCCGTCTCCACGATCTGCGCTTTGCGCACTCGGCCTTTGCTGTCACGGATGAACATGTAGCCGTTATTGACGCGACAACGTATCTGCTCTCCTGAATTCATCTCCACCGCAGGTCCAGGCCGCGCAATCTCATAACTCATTCGTCCAACCCGAACAAAGTAGAAAATGTCCTTGGGGGTCGTAGACGAGGTTCGCGAATACGATTCATTAGCCCACATGGTCACGTCGCACGTTTTGTAGGACTGGGCAAAGCCGGATGCAGCGGTCAGCAACACAAACCAGACGCAGATACGTTTCATAGCTGTAAGTCCTCCGCTAGCGGAACTGCACAACAGCCAAATCCTTGCTTGGCGACCCTTCTGCCCGACAATCTTAGCCTCGCGAGGTAGCGTTATTGTTGCCGAATATCCTGGGAGTCTCTGAGTAGTTACCGTCGCCTCTCGCCTCGAGTCGCGGTTCCGGCGGAGTGGTTGCGGGTCTGTTCGTGTGTGCCTGAGCGGGTTTATGAATGCTGAAGGATTCGTCGCCGGTGAAGCGGGATGTCGAGCCGGATTACTGGTGCTATGGCGAAAAGTTCCGTCCACCGAGAGATTGTCCCAGGCACACGAGACCCACTTCCATGCGGTGCTTCAAGATCTGTTCAAAAAGCTGCTCGAACAGCTTCGACTCCTGAAGCCGTCCGTGCCGGTTCTTGGAGAAGGTGGAGCGGTGCGGAATCTCCTGATCGAACCCCAGCCCCCTAAACCAGCGCCATGCCAGATGCATGCGCAGTTCTTCCACCAACATCCGTTAACGCTCGCACGGATTTGCTCCAACCAATTGGTAGAGAAGGCACTCCACGACGGAATCAATCAGCGGCCAGCCCCGGTCGTTAGGATCGATATAGCTGATGTAAGTCGGATCGGCCCATCCTGTTGACAAGACCATCGGCGTCCAGATGTCGGGATTGAAGACGACACCCGGATACATGGCCTCCAGACCAGTGTTAGGATCAGCTTCCGCCTGATTGTAGGCCTCGACAAAGGGGCGGGTGTCGTCATACATCGCCGGAGGAAGCAGGGTCTTTATGTTGAACGGAGGTGTGTTGGTAACGATGAAGTTGACATTGGGACAGCCATTCTGAACGCACCAGCTCTGGATGTAATTGATGAAGTTGGTCAGACACTGCATGAAAACCGGAGTTGGCGTATTGCTTTTCCGCCCGATCGGACCGTGCCACTCGGCGTCGGTTGTTCCCAGTTGAATCCACACCGTAGTTGGCAGTTGCGGCAGGTGATTCAGCAATGCCGGCAAAAGTAACGTAATGTCCTCGCAGGTATTCGAATCAAAGCTACGGTTCATCCAGTTGCCTGCTGGAATGTTCGGGAAGTCCGCAGCTTCGTAGGGCGTCTGAGTCCTCACGAAGGAGTGGCCAATGTTGAGGATATAACCTGGTTGTTGAGCGTTGACAGACGTTATCGCAAGGCCGACTAACAGGCCTGCAAGAAGTGAGCGCATCGTGGCACCTCCCGTACCGAGTTCTAAGCGGTATCAAGAAAGCCGTTGGTCAGTATGTATACGGGAGCAAGTATTAAGCCGGTAGTCAGTCTGTAGGCGAACCACGGCCTCAGACTATCAAGCCGACAATCAATATGTAAGCGGGCAAGGGTCTAAGAGACTATTAAGCCGATAGTCAGTATTTAAGCAAACAACAGCCTAAATCTGCGGCTTATGAGAACCTGCAACCATTAAGCCGACGGCCAGACTATATTCGAGCCTAAGGTAATTAATGGATATTTACTCCAGGATTTTGCCATTGTCAACAAAAAAATGAGGTTCGTTCAGTGTGGATTTCGAAAGGGTGATGGCGATAAGTCTTCTTATCACAGAGATCCGTTGTGCTGCGTGTGACATTGAAAGATTTTGATTAACAGCGATGCGGGGCGGGGTATAATGCACCGCACTGGGCCGTTCCCGGCTAGATTCCAGCCGAGGAGAAAGCGATAAACGGGCAAACACTATCCCCTGGCGAATTTCGCTGCAAGCTCAGCGCGCGTATGAGCACCTTGGCGATGGTTTTCGCGCTCACACTCCTTACAATCCACCCCATGCAGGCGCAGACGTTCAGCGTGCTTCACAACTTCACGGAAGGAGCAGGCGGGGCAAATCCTGAAGCTGGGGTTACCTTGGGACCCTCAGGAGTCCTGTATGGAACAGCGGCCTACGGCGGGACCCACAACAACTATGGGACAGTTTTCAAGCTGAGCCAGGTTAATTCAAGTTGGGTCTTCAGTCCCCTATACGAATTTATCGGGGGCTTCGATGGAGCGGTCCCCTACGGCGGGGTAGAGATCGGCCCAAATGGCGCTTTATATGGCACGGCCGAAACCCGCGGTGTAAGCGACCAGGGAACAGTGTTTGAACTGAGACCTCCGTTCACCGTGTGCAAAGGAGTACTGTGCTATTGGAACCAAACCGTAGCGCACGCTTTTGCGGGATACCCGGTAGACGGTGCCCAACCACAGGTCGAGAATTTAGTCTTCGATCAGGCGGGAAACATCTACGGCACCACGGAGGAAGGAGGTATGTATGGCGGCGGGACAGTGTTCCAACTGACCCCCTTAGCCGGAGGATACACGGAGAGTATCCTGCATAGCTTCGGCAGTGGGAGTGACGGTCTGTACCCTTACGCTGGTGTCGTGCTCGATACCGCCGGAAATTTGTACGGAACCACTTATGCCGGAGGAACCGGAGCAGCCGGAACGGTTTATCAGCTCATGCCGTCCAGCGGAGGCTGGCTGGAGAATGTTCTCTTTGACTTCGGCGGGACGGATGGGCTTAACCCGTACAGTAACCTAATCATCGATGCTTCCGGTAATCTCTATGGCACAACCTATGGCGGCGGACAAAATGGGGGTGGCGTAGTCTACCAGCTTGCGCCCTCAGACGGAGGGTTCACCTACTCCGCGCTTTACACCTTTCGCGAGTACTGCGACTCCTACGGTGGCGTAGCTATAGACACAGCCAATAATTTGTTTGGGGTCTGTTCTGCTGGCGGTGCCGATAATGACGGCTGGATATTCGAGCTGACGAATTGCAGCCAAGGGTGTAGTTTGGTCGATCTCCACGACTTCAGCGGCAGTGACGGCGCGAACCCTTACGGGGGCCCGGTGCTCGACGCGAACGGCAATCTCTACGGCACAACGTATTTTGGAGGTACCGGGAGCTGCTACGGCGGCCCCGACTGCGGCGTGGTGTGGGAGATCGCGGGCGCAGGTGCTCCGCATAAAAACTGAATTGAGGAGAGCGCTTCCTGGTGCTTACGATGATAGATCTGGGGCACGAAGCCTTGAAACTCGAAACCATCGCATCCATGCTTTGTATCAGGGCACGGCTTCACCGGCTGTGGAACAATTCGTTGATTTCTTCGCAGCGGGTTGCCGGCGCCGCCCTGTTTGTGTGCTTCGGAATATTGTGCTGCGGCGGAAACGCCTCTGCCGGCGACTCGGCGTCATCGCCATTGGCGACGCCCGCGAACCAGCCTTTGCCCATTCAGTATCCCACCGACGTTCTCACCTATCACTACAACGTTTTTCGTCAGGGCGCGACACTGCAGGAGACCAAGCTGACGCCCAGCAACGTCAACTTCAACACCTTCGGCAAGATCAACTTTTTCTCAGTCGACGGCAAGGTGGATGCCCAGCCGCTGTTTGTGAATAAGCAGAACATCGGTGGGAACCTGAACGACACGGTGTACGTGGTAACGGAGAACGACAGCGCGTACGCCTTCAGCGCGAACTCAGGCCGGCAATTCTGGCATGTCTCGGTGCTGCAGTCGGGCGAAAGTGCCGCTGACGATTTTGGCTGCGACTCGATCTCGCCGCAGATTGGCATCACCGACACTCCGGTGATCGACAAAGGCCAGGGTCCGAACGGAGCCCTGTACTTCGTCGCCATGACCAGGGATTCCTCCGGCAACTACCATCAACGGCTGCATGCGCTCGATCTGACGAGTGGGGCCGAGTTGTTCGGTGGGCCGACAGAGGTCAGTGCCACGTATCCGGGAACGGGTGACGGCAGCATAAACGGCGAAGTGATCTTCAATCCCGCGCAGTTCGCTGAGCGGCCTGCGATTCTGGAGTACGGATCAACGCTCTACATTTCCTTCACCTCGCATTGCGACGGCCGACCCTACACGGGCTGGATCATGGCCTACAACGCGCGCACTCTGCAACAAACCACCGTCCTCGACATTACGCCCAACGGCGATGACGGGGCCATTTGGATGTCGGGCGAAGGTCTGGCTGCGGACTCCTCCGGCAACATCTACTTTCTCGATGCCAATGGCGTCTTTGACACGACCCTCAACTCGCAAGGATTTCCGATCAACGGCGATTACGGCAACGCCTTCATGAAGCTCTCCAACTCCAGCGGCACGCTGACCGTGGTGGACTACTTCACCATGTACAACACGGTGCAGGAATCGGACAACGATGAAGATCTCGGCTCCGGCGGGGCGATCGTGTTGCCCGACATCATGGACAACAACGGCGGCGTACACCATCTCGCGGTGGGCGCCGGCAAAGACAGCAACATCTACATCGTTAACCGCGACAACATGGGCAAATTCAATCCCGACAACGATGACGCCATTTATCAGGAGATCGACGGCGCGCTTCCCGGCGGCGTGTGGGCCAGTCCCGCCTACTTTAACGGCGTGGTTTACTACGGCGATCAGATCGACAACCTGAAGGCGTTTACCTTCTCCAACGCGAAGCTTTCCATTACGCCAACCTCGCAAACTAGCGTGACCTTTCCCTATCCCGGGACGACGCCTACAGTCTCGGCCAATCAGACCTCCAACGCGATTGTGTGGGCGATCGCCAACAGCAATCCGGCCGTTCTGTATGCCTTCCAGGCGACAAATCTGGCGAATCAGTTGTACAACAGCAATCAGGCCGGCTCGCGCGATCAGTTTGGCCCCGGCAATAAGTTCATCACCCCGATGGTCGCCAATGGCAAAGTATTTGTGGGAACACAGACCGGAGTAGCGGTATTCGGCTTGTTGCAGTAGTTGCGATGAGTTCGCGCTTGAGATCCCGCTCATTCGTCGATGAAGGGTGAGCGCGACAGTCAGGTAGTTTTGTCTACTGCGCGCCGACCGGCTCGGCCTCGACCAGCTCCGGTGCAACGCCGCAGCTGCCCCGCCGAGTTCCAGGAGCGCAACCAGTTAGAGAAATCGCAGAGCAACAGCAACGCCCAAAACCAGAGCGATATCAGCGAGGTTGCTCGCCGGCCACCAGCCTAAGTCCAGAAAATCGATGACGGCGCCATTTCGCAGCCGGTCATAGAGATTACTGGCAGCACCGGCAAACGCGGCAGCCAGTCCCATTTGCGCCGCCGGACGCTGAAAAAAAAGGCCGGAGCTGGTGGCGAGCATGACGATCGCCAGCGGGGCTACCCAGACCAGCAAGAGCATCCCCGGACGATCCAGCAATCCGCGGTTCCGGAAGCGCGTGACGACGCACCGAATACGCAGTCCGGCCCCCACCGACAGCACCCTGCCTGTGCCCAGCAGGGTGCCGGCGGCGGCTTTGCTGCATCGGTCGGCGGCAATCACGGCTGCCGCGAAGATCATCGGCTGCATCAGCACCATCACCCACCTTGCCTCGTCCCTCCGGGCGGCGGTTCGATCTGCTTGGGCGCGCTGCATGGCTTCTGCTGGCAAGGCGGCGCCGGCGGCTTCGGCGGACAGCACTTTTCGATCTCCTTGCGCAGTTGGTCCTCCCGCTCCAGAATGAACGCGGCTTCCGGGTGCGTCGCCGCAAACATCTCCGACAAGCGCGTCGTGCTCTTCTCGATGGTTTGCTGGTAACTGGTCTGCAACGCGGACTGGTTCACCAGGTCACATGTGTTTTTCGCGATCTGTTCGAGCAGACAGATGATGGTCGCATTCTGCAGGTCGTTCTGATAGAGCGCCGCATCCGCGTAGGCCATCAGCTTAACGATCTGGTCATCATCTGCCACAATTGCCTGCGAAGTCGCGTTGATAGCGTCCAGCTTGGCTCCGAGCTTTACCAACTCATTGAAGATATCCTGTGCCGATGGCATGTGTTTCTCTCCTTTTCGACTTAGGTACTCGGTGAATTGAGGAAGAACCCTGCGATAGCGTGTTGCCTGAGCTGACTCTCGCTCAGGACTTGGTTGTAGATAGCGACGTTCGCCATTTGTCCTATGAAGGGATATAGGAGGGGAATGGGGGTCGGAGGAACAGGTGTGAACAACGGGCCTTGCCCGGTAGCGCCGATCTGCAGGCCTTGGGAAGCCATACCGGCAATCACTGGCGCATAGGTCATCGGAATCAGTTGATAGATCAAATAGTCCAGATCGCGGTCCTGCGAGTACAGATAGAGAAACGCCTGTCCCTGTGACTGACTGTAGGTGAACGCAAGATAGGTAGCGTCGTCCTGTTTGACGGTTGGTCCCGGGTTCGGATTGGCCGGATAGTTGGGAGTGTAGGGCATCTCCTCCAGCCGGAAGAAATCGGAGCCATTTCCCATCCATGCCTGCCAGGAATAAGGACTGTTGGGATTTTGCGTGTCGGAAGGACCGGCGTACAGTCCGAATCCTGCACCTTTTTGATTGGTCGCTGGATGCGGAGTCCCGGCCAGCTCCACCACGCAGTAGTAATTACCCAGCGTGTTTACATCCCAATCAGCAAAGACCAGGGCTTCGACGGTGAATTCCGTAAGATTCAGTAAGGCGGGGATATTGGCAACAACCTGTGATCCCTCAAATCTTACGGAGAAGTCGAAGGGATCCTGACTCTCCAGTGGCACAAGGCTGGGAGTATTGATGGCGAACTTGAGTGAGGTACTTGGCACCGCTTGCGAATGCCATAAAGCATTGCCGGCGCTAAGAGGACTGGGTGCGGTGCTATAAGTCCCGTTCGGCGGACCTTCTACATTCGCCGCGCTTGGTCCAAATGGCTCCTCCAGGCGAAACCATGCGGTAGGGTTGTCCGCTTTGACAGCTGTCCCATATACATCAGGCTGGCCGGGTAAGCCCCCGGTCTGAAAGCTACACCCACGGAAGCGAAGCAGTGACATGACGGCCAACACGACGAGAGGCAACAGGAGAAAATACCAGTGACTCACGGCCATAATCTTTAACCTCCCTTACAGGTTCAGCGATTGACGACGGCACTTGCGCCGGGTAGTGCCCACAAGAAGAGAACAACCGTTGCGGCGGCGGCCACGAGAACTGCGGAAATAACTCGATGAACGCTCCAGCCGCCCACGCGATCGACTCTTTCGCGAGTGGGCTCAAGCATCCACCGGCCAGTGCCGTACATGGCGAGCGCCCCGAGGAACAGCACGCCGCCGGAACGTTGGTCCAGAAAGTGAACGGAGAATGCCAAGGTCAGAGCAGCGATGCCGGCTTCAAAGAGTGGGAACGGCAAACGCCGGCACCACGTCCCCTGCGCATTAGGAAGTTCGAAGGCAATGAAACTTTGCGAAGGCCGGCCCGCGCAGCAGCCTTGCAAGAGACAACCGGTCCTGGTGAAAATCATGCCGACGAGCATGGCAATGGCTACCGCGTCCCACAACCTTCCCAGCGGAAGCGCCAGCACCCATGCCAATGGCAGACTGGCTAAGAAGGAGCAGACGAGTCCACCATAAAGTGCGGCGCCGCCCTCGGTAGTTCGCCATACCCTGGCCGGATCACGCCGGAACACCGTCCAATGCAAGGCCACAAAGAGCAGCCTTGATCCCGCTAGTGCAGCAGGAAAAAGCAGCAGCATCGCAACGAATACTCTGGGCGCGGGAAGGCCATGCTGTTCCGCCCAGCGTGTGCCAAGGAATATGCCGGAAACCGCCCCCAGGTAAAGCATGCAGACGTAGGAATGGCGGCGCATTCCATCCCAGGGATGAGAGGAATGATCAGTCGCTGCCCGAGAATAGGCATGTCCGTTTTGCATGTGCTCGGCGCCCCTCCGAGCCTTGCTTGCTACATCCGGACCAGTTCGAACTGATCGCTTAGCTTGTCCTTTTGATGGCGTGAGTATATATCAGCTAGCTTCAAATCAAAGGTAATTTGTAGGGAATTACTTTTTTTGCAGAAACTGAAACATCAGCTATACCCGAGTCATGGGCTATTCGGAAGTTAACTGTCACTATTGGGCAACAGCACTCATCGGTTCGCAACGAGTGTAATGCGGATGTGACGCCAACTTATTTGGGAGAGTTGCAGAACCTAGTCCTCAAACGATGGTGTCGGGTGCTCCACTCATTCGCGCTTTTCGAATGAGTGGGACCAACTGACCACTAGCAACCACTAGCCACTAACCACTGTTATGGCGTGGCTCCCAATCTTGCGTCGGATCCAAGCAACTGACAACCGGCAACTGACAACTCACAACGGGTTTATGGCGAGTACTGCCAGACCATCCCGGTCGTTCTTTGTGGGTTTCCGGAGCCGCAGGTATTCGTGGTGCCGTAAAGGTTGCCGCTGGCGTCGGAGGTCAGGTTGTAGAAAATGTCCGCGGCACTCGTAACTGGAAATGTTCCGGTGGTCACATCCAGGACCTTACCGCAATTAAATATCTCGCCCACCCCCTGATCCACGCCTCCTTCAGCCGCGAAGAGATCCCCTGCGGCATCCATGCTCAAAGCATGGAAGGTGGTCTTGGCGGTGCCGCAGTCATTCACGGCGTTGTAAATGTCAGCGAATTCCCAGCCGCCGGCAGATGGCGTCACTTTGAAAATCAGGCCGTACTCTTCGTTTGAGATAAAGTTGCAATCATGGTTATAAAGGGTCGAACAAACGTTAAAGCCGTAGAGATTGCCGGCGCTGTCCTGGACCAGGCCGCCGGGCCAGCCGCCGTCAGCAGTGCCAGTGAAGGCATAGAGGACATTTTCCGTCCAACCGTTTCCCGACGGCACTAATTGAAAAACCACGCCGCACGCGCCGCCGTAATCGCAACTACTGTCGCCGCCGAGCAGGGTTGTTCCGTACAGATTCCCGTCGTGACCTACGAACAGACTGTTGGGTTCGTTTCCGTCGCTTCCCCCGGTAAAGGTGTAAAGGATCGTCTCCGTCCAGCCTCCCTGTGAGGGCGAAAGCTCAAATACAGTATTGCCTCCGTATCCATACAGGTTGCCGGCGGAGTCAGAGGTGGTGACCGTACCGCCCCAGGCGTCCTGGTTGCCGGTGAACTGATAGATCGTAGTCACGTCCCAACTGCACAGCGCAGTGGTGCAGGGGAGTCGGCGTCGGCGTAGCCTCGTAGATCAGCGCCACAATAGGACGATCCATTCTGCCCGCAGTTCAGGATGCCTCCGCTCGCCCCGCCATAAAACGCGCCGTCCGGTCCGCCTATGGCGCCCTCCGGGCTGCTGCCGTTGCTTCCTCCGGGGAAGTTGTACAGCCAATAGACGTACCAGTTGCCATAACCTTGTTCGAGCCCATAGAGCACGCCGGCGGCATAGCGGCCGGCAGCGGCAAGTGTGACGGCAAGATTCCCGAAGCTGTTAATCGCAACGCCCGACGGGGTATCGTTCTTCCCCAGCACGCCGAAATCCTGTATCTCACGGAAGCCGATTTGCCGGGGAGGACAGGCATAATCGTTGCTTGTGCTTGTGGTGGTGGTGGTAGTCGCGTTGCCCAGAAGGGTGAATGACTCCGACGGAATCGACCCGACACTATTGTCCGAGGCCTGCGATGGGCAGCCTGAGCCTTGGCATCCCACGCCGGAATTTTCGTCCCAGTAAGCTGGATCGCCAATGGGGATGCGGGCATTCTGCAGGTTCACCCAGTACGTTCCCGCATTCAGTGCGGGACCATTGAAGGTACCCGTTTCGCCGCAGACGTTGTAGCCGTACTGGTTGCTGGTGCAGCTTCCCTGCGTGAAGTTCACCGTCTGATCGAAATAAATGATGCCTGCGTTCTCGCCCGAGGTAATCGACACCTCGACCGAGGTCAGGGTGTCGCCGGCAAACAGCCACGCTCCGAAACTCATGCCGGTGATCTGCGACTGATTGCGGGCGGCAATGTTGAAGCTGTCGCTAATGACGAAGCCGAAGTTGATGGTCCAGGCGTCAGTGTTGCCGTCGATGGGACCGTTGTCGTAGATGTCGCCAGCCTGCAGCGGAGCGCGACGAGCCTTGGCGCGTTGCATCGCTGAAGTCTCCGGCAACAGTCGCTTCGAGGGATGGGCCAGCCGCGACGCGTACTGCGGCATCTTCGCCGCCTGCACAGCGGTGGGAGGAACGGAGTTCTGTGCGACAGCTGGGATCGCGACTGCCACGATCAGGCAGGTCGCGATCGCTGCGAGAGACATAACTCGGAAGAGTGGAGTTGGAAACTGCCCTCTGTGCATCGGCTTGTCCTCCTACCATACAGCTCAAAAAGAATGTGGGATTCCGGGAAAAATAGCCGCGCGTGAGCACTTGGGAGGGGGACAGGTTCGGAGGTCTTATTTCCGCCGTTGACTGGCGCAATCGGACCGGGTGGGAAAAAGGCCGGGGAATCTTCTCCCAAGACACCCGTGAGCATTCCACCAGTCCGGTGAGCCTTTGTCAGTGATCTGCGCCACAGGGCGACATGATAAGCAAGTAACTGGAAGGAGATGAGATCTTGGCGTCATCAGGCGATAGGGTAAACAACGCCCCGCCAGTGGTCGACGAGTGCTATGGGGATGTTACGCCAGTTGGCCAAGAGACCAGCGGTACAATTGTGCTGATGCTGGTCGTGTCGGTCAATGTGGGGATGCCGCGAGAGGTTGTGTGGAAACGGCAGCGGGTAAGCACGGCGATCTTCAAAGAGCCGGTTGGGGGCACGATTACGGTACGCAAATTGAATCTGGATGGCGACCGGCAGGCTGACCTGACCGTTCATGGAGGGCCGGACAAGGCAGTGTATGCGTATCCGGTGGAGCACTATGAGTACTGGAAGATGCAGGTGCCGGAGATGCCAGCTACGTTAGGCGCTTTTGGCGAGAATCTGACGACGCGAGGCGTGCTGGAGAAGGACCTGCACATCGGAGACCAGGTGCGCGTAGGGTCGGCGTTGTTGCAGGTGTCTCAGCCGCGGATGCCTTGCTATAAGCTGCAAGTGAGATTTGATCGCGAGGACATGACCAGGCTATTTGCACTGAGTCGCCGAAGCGGATTTTACTTCTCCGTGATTGAAGAAGGGGAAGTCCAGGCTGGGGATGCGATGGAGGTGGTGGAGCGGGATGAGCACAGAGTGTCAATCGCGGATGTGAACGGTCTATATTTTGATCGACCAATTGATCGGGAGTTGGTGAAGAGGGCGTTGCAAGTACCGGCGCTGACTGCGGAGTCGCGGTCGATGGTGCTGAGCCGTCTGGGCCAAATCGATTCTAATTAGGGCAACAATTATTACCGCATCATCGAGATGGTCGCGTTCGTGTTCCTCGAGGAACATTTTTTGACCTGGGAATTCGAGTACGAAAGCCCGGCGGGTGATCGCCGACGACGGATAACGGATGGCCGGCAGCTGATTGCCGATCGGTGGTCGTTACGGCCGCAGATGGCTCATGCGGAAGGGAATCTGCACCACCGCTTCCACGGCGACGGGTTCGCCGTTCTTGATGCCCGGTCGGAAGTGCCAGCGCGACAACGCCTGTATGGCGTTCTGATCCAGCCGTTCGTCCAGGCTGTCGAGCACGCGAATGTCGGCCACGCTTCCGTCCGTGCGGATGACGGCGTACAGCGTAACCGTTCCCTCCACGTGATCGCGCAGCACGTCGGGTGGGTAGGCGGGGTCGACCTTGGTCATGGCGATGGGGGCGGTCAGGTCGGTCTTGTCATCGCTCTGCTTCAGCTCGGCAAAGCGGATAATCCAGCTGCCGGTTGCCGAACTCAGGTTGGGCATGTTCATGATCAGCGAGTAATAGCGTCGCCGCCCGAAGACACGTTGCTCGATGCTCTCGTTGGGATCCTCGGGAGCGGTGTTGGCCGGCGGTGGCACCACGCGATCACGATAGCTCGGCTGCGCGGGCTTCATCGCCGCGGCCAGCATTCGCTTCTGCGCGTCCAGGTTGGGATTGGTTGCCGGCGTCGCACCTTTCCCCACCGTTCCGTTCGGTGTTCCGCCGACTGCGGATGTCGCCGCGCCCGGCGGTGCAGCTCCTACCATGATGCCCGCCGGCACGCCGTTGCCTTTACCGTTGCCTCCGCCGTTATCGGCTGCGCCGGTGCCAACGACGTTCGGCGTGCCCGGCGCGTCAGCTTTGCCGCTCGGCGACGCGTGGAACTCGCCACTGCGATTGCCGCCCGGCATGCTGACCGGTCCATGAACGTCGACGGGATTCAAGCCCAGCGCGATGATCTGGCCTTGCCCTTGCGCCTGAAGGTTCTGCACATTCGGTGACGGCGGAACATCCTTCCCCGCGCTGTTGCCGGCTCCGGCGTGCGGCGGCCCCGCGACCGCAGGCGTAAGCTCCGCGAGGTTCGGGTTGCCACTCTTCAGCTTGAGCTGCTCGGCCGTGAGCTTTGGCTCAACCACGGTAGGTTGCGGCAGCGCGGGCAATTGATACTTGTCGTGCAACGTCGAGATGTCGGTTGTTGGCGCGACGACCGACGGCTGCGGCATCGTCGGCAGCTGCAATTTGTCGTGCAGCTTCGAGACATCAGCCGTGGGCGCCACCACATCAGGCTCGAACTGCGGTACCTTCAACTGCGAAACCGATCGCGCCGACGCTGCCACCGGCTGCGTCGAAGGGATCGGCGTCCACGCCACGATGTTCGGCAACGGCACGTCGTGATCCAGCTTGATCTTCGGCGGCGTGACGATGGTCTGGTGATTGTTGTCCGCGTTGGGCGGAACCGACAGGATCTCCTGCTTCGCCAGCTTGGGCGCGCCGTGCCGCGGCTTCATCGCAGCCTTGGCGGCGGTGTTGATCGGCGGCAGATATTCGCTGACCGGGTAATAGGTAATCTCGTTGTTCTCCACCGGAACTAGCTTCGGCTGGCGATTGAAAAACGGCAGCGTGCACACCAGATAAACCATCACGACGAACAGGACGTGCCCACTGTACGATTCGGCAACGCGCCACAAGTCGACGCCGGTCTTGATGAAGTAACCGCGGGGGACGGGGACTGGAGTTGCAGTGGTGACAACCGGAGGCGGTTCGCGCCGGAGAAGGGTGTCGCCCAGATTGCCCAGGAAGACGCGATGCCACGGTTCGAGTTCCCGCAGCAGTACCGGAGGCTCAACCGTTGCAGCTTCTGGTTTAACTCTGGCTGCTGCTACTTCCGACATCGATCCCTACCGTGTGGCCGTGTGTCTTCGGATTATATCGGAAATGTGCGAGCCCGGCGCGCAGTGGGGCGAGTTGATGGTTGCTTGCCGCCGCTACATTGTAAGGCGCTGTCGAAGCCTCTGAATTCTGAGGGTCGTGAACAGGGACACGGCTTCAATCAGCGCAGCCCAAGTCTATTGCTTCGTGTCAGGGCACGAGTTTACTCGTGCCGACAAGCCCCCTCCATTTTCTCTGAGCCGGCTTTAAAGCCGGCTCAGGCGAGGAAATAAAGGGCTTATCGGCACGACTGAAGTCGTGCCCTGTTACAAAGCGCACGCGGAACGACTTTTTCAGCAGCCTGTTTAAGCCGGCGCCACATGGTCCTCAGTGCCGCTTGAAGTACTGCACCGCGCGCTCATGCGCTTCGGCCTTCTCGCGTGTGCCAAATGTCCCAAGGTTGCGCCGCTTACCCGTCTTCGCATCCTTCTTGCGTGAGTACAGTCGATACTGCCCGGACGATAATTTGCGAATCATGATCAGCTTTGATGATGGCAGAGACCGGCTGGAGGTCTCTGCTGTGGTCTTGATCCCTCGCCGGGCAAAAAATGTAGGGGGAGCATTTCCGCTCCCCCACGCAGATCCTCACGCCAATGTTCGCCTTCGCGCAACTGCAGCATTCGCTGCGACTGGCTCACACGCTACGGCGCGAAGTAGCTGGAGATATCCAGAATCAGATTGGTCAGGTCCTTCGGATCGTTCTGGTTCACCGGGAAGGCATAGGCGTCGACCTTGCCGTTGGTCTTGCCTGCCGGCACAATCGCCATGTTGGAGCTGATTACTCCATCGTAGGCGTTTAACGTCGAGACCACCGGCTGATTACCGCCGTCAGGCCACAAGGTCAGATAGCCAAGCGGGCCCTGCGGCACAAGGGTCGCATTGAACACGTAAGCCTGCGCCTGCGATGGCGGAGCGCAGGCACTGTTCCGCACATCCACCGGAGGGTTCAGCTCATATTGGAAGGGGCCGCTGCCGGAAGGCGGGCGGGTATCCAGCACACGGCAGGGTGGAACCGGATAAAGCGAAAGCGCACCCTTCCCCGTCGCCCCGAAATAGCCGTTGATGTCGATGACCAGGTCAGTGCTATCGGAAGCGAAGGTGCGGATGGCGCCTCCCACCCCGGCTGGTACGATGGCCGCGTTAGCTACCGTCTGGCCGCCATACGAGTTCAGCGTGGAAACCAGAGGGCAGCTCTGGCTACCCGAGGGCGTCGGACAGACGGTCAGATAGCCCAGCGTACCGTGAGGCACGACGGTGAAGTTCAGCGAGTAGGCTTGGGCGCTGCTCGGTATGTCGCAGGAGGTCGCCTTCAGCACCGGAAAATCTCGGTTCACTCCCCCCGACAAGGCTGGCGGTCCCAGACCCTGGGGCTCATTAGAGTTGCGAGTGTCGGCAACACGACACGGCGCCAGCGGATAGAAGGCCAGTGTCGAGCTGCTCACCGGCGCGAAATAGCCATCGATGTCCAGCACCAGATCGGTCGTGTCGCTGGCATAGACGCTGACCGCGGCGCTCACCCCAACCGGAACGATGGCAGCGTTGGCTTTGGTGCGGCCATCGGTCGAGTTCAACGTTGAAACTACAGGTTGCGGCTTTCCCGTGGGCCATATGGTCATGTACCCCAGCGTCCCGTGCGGCACGGCGGTGACATTCAGCGAATAAGCAGCCGCCGTGGCGGGAATGTTGCAATTTTGATTGTCAGGAATGACGAAGAAGCGCGGAACTCCGCCCTGCAGCGCCGGTCCGCCGAATTCGCCGTCGGCGCCGCGCGTGTCCACCAGGCGGCAGGGCGGCACAGAAACGAATTGCACCGGGCTCAGAACAATTCCTACCGATAGTTTGAAGGCCGTGCCATAGCCGTTGGTTCCACCGTAATAAGTTGTGCCATAGAAGTTGCCGTCGGACGCCTGCAACAGACCGGCGACCGAGGATCTGCCGTCCGCGCAACTGCTTTGCGAGCAGAAGTCATACACCGTGGTGAAGGTACCGCTGGTGGTGACCTTGAAGACCGTGCCACCCAGGTCTGCTCCGCCTAGGTTGGTTGTCCCGTAAAGGTTCCCGTCGGTGGCTTGCACCACGCCGTCCTCAGGAGAATAGCCGTCCGCCCCACCCGTGAACATGTGCAACGTGGTCAGCGTGCCAGTTGTGGTGATCTTGAAGACCGTGCCAACGCCCATGCCGCCCTCCCCGGTTGTGCCGTAGAGGTTCCCGTCAATGGCTTGCGTCAGCACACCAAAGGGGGATTCGCCGTCGGTGCATTCCGATTGAGAGCAAAAACTGTACAGCGTGGTCAGTTTGCCGCTGGGCGTGAGTTTGTAGACCGTGCCCCCGCTATGGGCTCCGCCTTGATTGGTTGCCCCGTAGAAGTTGCCGTCGCTGGCCTGCACCACGCCGCCGAAAGAGAAGTAACCGTCCCCGCAACCCGATACTGTGCAGAACTTGTAAACCGTGGACAGCGTTCCGCTGAGGGAGATTTTGAAGACGGTGCCCCCGCCCAGGCCGCCGTTCTGAGTTGTCCCATAGAGATTCCCGTCCGTGGCCTGAAACAGCGCCCCGTGGGGGTTGGCGCCGTCGCTACTGTTGAAGCTGTGCAGTATGGTCAGCGTGCCCGTGGGGGTGATCTTGAAAACCGTGCCCACGTCGTTGGCTCCGCCTGCGACGGTTGTCCCGTAGAAGTTTCCGTCGATAGCTTGCACCAGCCCTGCTTCCGGGTCAGAGCCGTCGCCGGGGTGCCCCGCGAAGTTGTGCAGTGTGGTCAGCGTGCCTCCAGGCGTGACTTTGAAGACCGTGCCATCGCTGCTGGTGCCGCCCCCAGAGGTCGTGCCGTAGATGTTACCGTCGATGCCCTGGATGAGAGTTGACGTGGGATTAGCACCGTCGGTTCGGTTGAAAGCGGCAAGAGTAGTCAGGGTTTGTGCAGCCGAACTGATCGCCGTCATCCCACAAAACGCAAAGACGATACACACTAGTTTCAATGAGCAGAATTTCCCCACACTGCCTCCTCTAGGCTGCGCCGCGACGCAAACTTCTAAGCCGGAACTTCGTAATTTCGTTGGTTAATGCGAACCCCGGTTAGAGACAGCCCGGAGAGACGCCTATGACCTTACCTGGGAGCGGTTGCCAAATTGTGCCCCTCATTTAGGGAAAAATCAACCTTCTTTGCTTCTTTCTACTTAGTAATGCGGAAATTCGACACGTAATTTGGCGCCCGGAACAGGAAATTCACTCCGCCGCCATTCCGGGATACCCGGGTTGGGGCATTTAGAGATTCGGCGCTCCCACTCTGACCAGAAACGCCCGCCGATGAATGGAGCTACTCCAAACTTCACGGGTGACAAAAAAGGGGAGCGTTTCTCGCTCCCCCCTTTTCGTTTGAATTGGCTGACTGCTGAGTGCTGACGGCTGATGGCTAGTTGCTAAACAACAACACCCCTTCGGTCTTCTCCTCGCCCACCGGCCGATAGAACAGCTGGTCATTGTCAAGGTAGACCTCGATGAAGGCCGGGCGTTGCTGGAAGGTGCCTTGAATCAGCGCCTCCGACAGCGGGTCTTCGATGTACTTCTGCAGCGCGCGCCGCAGCGGGCGAGCACCGTACGTACGATCGACGACCGTCTTGTCGAGAATCCACTTGCGCGCTTCTTCCGTCACCGTGACGGTGATCGAGCGCTGCGCCAGGTTGGTGTTCAGGTGCTGCACCATCAACTCGACGATCTGGATCAGGTCGACCTCAGTCAGCGCGTTGAAGATGATGACTTCGTCCAACCGGTTGAGGAACTCGGGATTGAAGGTGCGCTTCACTTCGTTGCGCACCATGTCCTCGACCTTCGTGGAAGTGTTCTCGTCAAGCTCGGACTGGAAGCCCATGCCGGTGCGCTTCTGCAAATGCCGCGCGCCGATGTTTGACGTCATGATGATGATCGCGTTCTTGAAGTCGACCGTGTTGCCCAGTCCATCCGTGAGCTGGCCGTCTTCAAAGACCTGCAGCAGGATGTTGAACAGATCCGGATGCGCCTTCTCGACTTCGTCGAGCAGCACAACCGAATACGGCGCGCGCTTCACGCGCTCGGTCAGCTGGCCGCCCTCTTCGTAGCCGACATATCCCGGAGGCGAGCCGATCAGCTTCGACACCGAGTGCTTCTCCATGAACTCCGACATGTCGAAGCGCACCAGCGATTTCTCGCTGCCGAACATGAACTGCGCCAGGGTGCGAGCGACTTCGGTCTTGCCCACGCCCGTCGGTCCCAGGAACAGGAACGAGCCAATCGGCCGATTCGGGCTCTTCAGTCCAGCCCTCGAGCGCCGAATAGCTCTCGCCAGAGCCGAGATCGCGCGCTCCTGCGAGATCACCCGCTTGTGCAGCTCTTCTTCAATCCGCAGCAGCTTCTGGCTCTCTTCTTCCTTGATCGATGCGATGGGCACGCCGGTCCAGCGCGACACGACGTCTTCGATGTCCTCGCGGCCGACCACGCCAGTCGAGGACTCATCGAGATGATACTTTTCGCGCAGGGCGCGCAGGTTCTCGCGCTCTTTGCGCTCCTCATCGGAGTAGAAGCGGGCCTTCTCGAACTCGTGGTTCGCAATGGCATTTTCCATGCGATGCACGATGAACTTGATCCGCTTCTGCACCTCGGTGATGTCCTCAGGCAGGGAAGTCTGGCGAAGCTTCACGCGCGCGCCCGCTTCGTCCACCAGATCGATCGCCTTATCCGGCAGGAAGCGATCCGGCAAATACCGATTCGAATGCGACACAGAATATTGAATCGCCTCATCCGTGTAGCTGACGGCATGAAACTTCTCGTAGCGCTCCTTGATGCCGAATAGAATCTTGACCGCGTCAGCCTCGTTCGGCGGCGGAACTTTCACTGCCTGGAAGCGCCGCTCCAGCGAGCGATCCTTCTCGATCGACTTGCGATACTCGCCCGGCGTGGTTGCGCCGATGCACTGAATCTCGCCGCGCGACAGCGCCGGCTTCAAAATGTTGGCGGCGTCCAGCGAACCTTCCGCCGATCCCGCGCCCACCAGCGTATGCAGCTCGTCGATAAAGATGATGGCGTTTTGCGACTCCATCAGTTCCTTCATGATGGTCTTGAGCCGCTCTTCAAACTGGCCGCGATACTTGGTTCCGGCAACGATCAACGAAAGATCGAGCGCCAGAATTCGCTTGTCGGACAAGAAAGACGGAACTTCGCCGTCCGCAATCCGCTGCGCTAGACCTTCGACGATCGCAGTCTTGCCCACGCCGGGCTCGCCGATCAGCACTGGATTGTTCTTGGTGCGGCGGCACAGAATCTGGACCACGCGCTCCAATTCGCTATCGCGCCCAACCAGCGGATCCAGCTGATTGTCCATCGCCGACTGCGTCAGGTCGCGCGAAAACTCCGACAGCAGCGACGACTCGCGCGAACGCTGCGACGGCTGTGCCTTCTCCTGCGACGTGCGCGCCAGCTCTTCGCGAATCGAAGACAGCCGCAATCCGCGCTCGTGCAGAATCTCAGCCGCGAAGCACTTCTCCTCGCGCAACAGCCCCAGCAGCAGGTGCTCCGTGCCAATGTGCTTGTGCGAAAGCCGCTCAGCTTCCTCGGCCGCATACGCCAGCACACGCTTGCACTCGTTGCTCAAGGGCAGGTCCACGGAAGTGGAAACCTTCTCCCGAATTGTGGTGTGGCCTTCGATCTGTTTCCGGATCGATTCAACCGAAGCATGGGACCGAAGGAACCGATTGGTGAGCGCTTTGTCCTCACGCAGAAGTCCCAGCAGCAGGTGCTCCGTTTCAATATAAGGAGAGCCGAACTGACTGGCTTCATATCGCGCGAAGAAGATTACGCGCCGGGCCTTTTCCGTGTACCGTTCAAACATGGAACCTCTCCAAGAGCGCGACGGGAATTGTTTGTCCTGCCGAACTCTATCTCCTGACTCGCCCCTTGTTGCCGACTCCGAAATGGCGCATTGGAGCCGATTTCCCTGAGCCCGTAGCTGCCTTACTACTACAAACCCGCCTCGCCGCCGCGTGTTGCATCACGCCGTCAACGACTGCGGAGACACCTCGACCACCCGGCCACGTTCCAGCCGCAGAACGCGATCGCACTGACGCGCAAACCCCAGATTGTGCGTAACGATAAGCGAGGTCAGACGATAGTCGCGATGTAGCCTGGCGATCAAATTAAAAACCGTTTCTGCCGTCCGGTTATCAAGGTCCCCTGTCGGCTCGTCGGCCATCAGAACCTTGGGCCTGGTGATCAGAGCGCGCGCTAACGCTACCCGCTGCTGCTCGCCACCAGACAACTCCCCGGACCGGTGACTGGCACGGTCCTGTAAACCTACTTCCTGCAACCAGTGCAGGCTTTCCTGCTCAGCCTCGCGGCGCCGCATACCTCGCATCAGCAAGGGCATGGCCACGTTCTCCGCGGCGGTAAATTCCGGCAGCAGATAATGAAACTGCCACACAAATCCGAGCTCCCGGCTCCGGAATTCCGCTGCATTTTCCTCAGACAGGCTCCCCAAGCGAACTTGGGCGAAGTATACGTCACCTTCAGAAGCACGATCAAGCGCTCCGAGGATGTGTAGTAAGGTGCTCTTTCCGGTTCCTGACTCGCCCACAATGGCGAGCATCTCGCCCTTCTGCACATCCAACGACAAGCTTTCAAAGAGCACCAAATCCGAATTGCCCGAGCGGAAAACTTTCTTCAGATTGTCCGCTCGCAACAACACGTCTTGAACAGTTGGATGCAGGCGCGCTCCGCAGCGACACAAAATCCGGCCAAGTGCTTGCAGCCATGCCCGTTCCGGTACTAAGGCGCCAGCCGCTCGACCTATCCGAATTAGATCATGTTCGCGCAGGGAAGTCAGCGACTTTGCCACGACCTGCGCAGAAAAAGTAACGGAGAGTAATGAGGTAACGGGTTACGGGAGGGCGGCAGTTCGGCCGAATGAGCACGATCGGCAGGGCGGAGCACTGCTTTCAGGCGTGCGTTTGCATCGAGTTGCTTGAATGTAGGCCTTCATTCCGCCGCTTCGCGGCTCTCAGGCTTCTCTCATCTCGCGAAACACAAGCGCGCTCCATCAGCATGATTACAGCCGAACTGTGCTTCTCGCCTCTTACCAGATCCGCACTCTCTGCTCCGGCGTCAGATACAGCGTCTGTCCCGGCTGCACATCAAACGCCGAATACCACGCATCGATGTTGCGCACCGTATCCGCACGATACTGTGCCGGCGAATGCGAATCCACCATCACCTGCTGGCGCTGCGCGGCGTCGCGAACCTTCGACGCGTAGTCCTGGCCGAACGCGATGAAGAACTGCTGATCGCCAGTGAACCCGTTCTGCTCCGGTGCAGTCTTGCCGGCCAGCGACGCCTTATAGCCATCGAAGGACGCGGCAATTCCTGCGACGTCGGCGATATTCTCTGCCAGCGTCTGCTTGCCGTTCACATGCAGATCGGGAAATGGCGAATACGTGTCGTACTGCGCCGCCAGTTTCGCTGTCGCAGCCTCGAAGTGCTCCAGGTCCGACGGCGTCCACCAGTTGCGCACCTTGCCCTTGGAATCGAACGCGCTGCCCTCGGTGTCGAACGTGTGGCTGATCTCATGTCCGATCACCGAGCCGATCGCGCCGTAGTTCGCCGCGGCCGGCGCCTTCGCATCGAAGAACGGTGGCTGCAAAATCGCCGCCGGGAAGTTCAGCGCATTCTGTAACGGCAGATTCACCGCGTTCACCGTCTGCGGGTCCATCGACCACTCATGCCGGTCAATCGGCTTGCCCAGGCGATTCACCTGTCGTTGATACTCGAACAGATTCCCGCGCCAGACATTACCGAAGATACCGTCGGCCTTCACTTCGTATGCCGAGTAATCGATCCACGTCTCCGGATAACCGATGCCGACATACAGCGTGGTCAGCTTGGCCTGAGCCTCGGCTTTGGTCTTGGGATCCATCCAGCTAAGCGCGTCGATCCGCTTGCGGAATGCGGCAATAATGTTTGCCACCATCTCCTGCGCCGTGGCTTTAGCCTCTGGCGGGAAGTATTGCTTCGCGTAGATTTGTCCGACATCGTCGCCCAAGTACCGATTGACGACGGCAATCGCGCGCTGCCACCGCGGCCGCTGCTGCGGCGTGCCCGACAAAACCGCACCGAAGAAGGCATAGCGCTCATCGGCCAGAGCCTTCGGCAAGAATGAGGCGTACTCCTCGATGGTGTGATACGCCAGCCAATCCTTCCACGTCTCCAGCGCAGTCGACTCCACCAGCGCCGACTCGCCGGCAAACGCCGTCGGCTGCCACACGATGAAGCTGGCCTGCTGGCTCAGTCCCGCGCCGCGAAAGTATTGCGCCCAATCCAGCCCGGGAGCTTTCGAGGAAAAGTCAGCCTGCGTCCAGGTGTTGTTGGCCTTGTGGATATCGTCGTTCTCCGCCAGCGTCAGATGCTTCTCCGCGATGGCATGCTCCAGCGCAACGATGCGCTCGGCGCGCGCATCAGTATCGGTGAATCCAGTCAGCTTCAGCATCGCCGAGACGTGCGCCTGATACTTCGTGCGCAACTCTTTCATGTGCGGGTTGTCGGAGGTGTAGTACTCGCGATCCGGCAGCTGCACACCGCCCTGTATGAGATAAGCGGCGTAGTGTTCGGAATCATTGAAGCCCGGCGCGACCCACAATCCAAACAGGTGCGAGGTGTGGAAGTTGGTGTTGTTGAGTGCGTCGACATCGGCGCGCAGCGTCTGGCCCAGCGCGTAGGCCAGGGTCTTCTTGTCGGAGATCGCGGCGATTGCCTTCAGCTGCGGCTCCAGCGGTTTCAATCCCCGTGCCTCAATTGCCGACTTCATCCATGTAGGAGTTGTACAGGTCGGCAATCTTGCGCTGGCTCGATCCGGGAGCGGCGTTACTCTTGGCTGTGTTCTCAATGATGGCCGCGGTTTGCTTGTCGGCTACGTCGCGAAGCTCGCTAAACACGCCCATGCCCGCGCGATCGGGCGGAATCTCGGTGCGCTTGATCCAGTCTCCGTTGCAGTACAGAAACCAGTTGTCGCCCGGCTTCTGCGAGCGATCCATGTCGGCGACGTTGATGCCGTGAGTCTCCTGCGCCTGCGCTTCTTGCGCCTGGGCGGGAACGATGGCAAAGCTAAGAATGCAGAGTGCTGCGCATTGCAGCAGGGAAGTCAGGCGTTGCCTTAGGAATGTCATGATTGGCTCCAAATCGACGAGAGGTGTACAGCGAGCGAACGGCAAGGAATGTTGACGAAAGCCAAATAAAAAGGGTACCACGACGACTGCCGCGACGCCGTGAGGCCTGGGATGAAATGCAGGATTCCCCGATGAGACGCCGAGTCCTCTCGCCCGCGACTCACTAGCGAACTCTCGACCGCCCGTTCTTGCGCGCGGAAGAAAGCGTATTTCACCACGGAAGCACGGAACGCACGGAACTTCGAAATCAAATAGAAGACTTCTTTGAGATTCCGTGTTTTCCGTGCTTCCGTGGTGAATAAACTCCGGGCTCTTCACCCATCACTCCCGATACGAAAGCGAAATCCAGACCACGCGCCCGTCTTTGATCCCGAACTCCGCCAGGCTCAAGTCGTTTGCCGAACCACGATAGACCAATGCCTTGCTCCCGATCTCCGGCGGCTTCGCCGGCGGATGATCGCTGCTCGCCAGGTCGCCGTAATCGATCGAACTATAGTTTGTGCCGTCAATGCTGATTACCGTGGAGGGTCGGTCGTAAGCTTCGTGTACCTGCTCCTCCGTGCTGCCCAGTCCGATACCCTCTTGTGTCTTCCATCCCGCAACATCTTCCTGCGTGACCCTTACGGAATGGCTAACGCAGTCGCGCGAACTGCTGAGCGTAACGGCCGCGGCCAGGGTGTCGTCGTAAACGTCCGACATGCGCGTGAGGCTGAGAAACCCGTTGCCGCGGGCCGAGCGGTAGCAGAACGTTTCGCTCTTGGTCGAGGGTGGCATGCCCAGCCGTGCCAGCAGGCTGTTCATCTTCACGTCTTTGTCGATGCGGAACGGGCCGAGAGCGTGTGGCCCGGTGTATTGCTGCGCCCGCGCAAGGCTCGTGCCCGCGAGCATTACGATCACCAGGATCTGCAGAGTCTTGGCATTCCGCAGGCTCTACTCATATCGCAGCGCTTCAGCCGGCAGCACACTCGCCGCCGACCATGACGGATACAACGTCGCGATGAACGACACGCCGATGGCGACCAGTGCGACCAGCAGTCCATCCCACGGGCGCGGCGCAAATGGAACGTAGTCGATGGAATAAACCTCAGCCGACAGCGAGACCAGATGATAATGTCCCGCCGCCCACGACAGCCCGAAGCCCAGGATGAGCCCCAGAACCGTCCCAATCACCCCGATCAGCAGTCCCTGATACATGAAGATGCGCCGGATCTGCCGCCGCTTGGCGCCCATCGAGACCAGCACCGCGATGTCGCGCGTCTTTTCCATCACCATCATGATCAGCGAGATGAGAATGTTCAGCGCGGCCACAAACACGATCAGCCCGATGGTAATAAACGTAACCACGCGCTCCAACCGCAGCGCGTGAAAGATGGCGCGGTTCTGCTCCATCCAGTTGGTCGACATGAAGCCTTTGCCCGCTTCCGTCTCCAGCTGCTGTGAGATCTCGCCCACCTTGTAGATGTCGTCGACTTTGAACTCCAGCACCGAGACGACGTCGCTGAGATCGAACAGTCGCTGCGCGTCCGACAGGCGAATGAACGCCCAGGTGTTGTCGTAGTCGTAGAAGCCGGATTGGAAGACACCGGCAACTTTGAAGCGCTTGTACTTGGGCACGATGCCGAACGGTGTCAGCTCGCCTTGCGGGCTGGTAACAGTCACGACCGAGCCCACTACCGCGCCCAGTTCGTCCGCGAGATCCTTGCCGAGGATGATCGGCGGCAGCGGAGCGATGGTCTGCGTCGGCTCATCGCTGTCTGGCGGAGTCTCAGCTGAAGCTGGCGTCGGGATCTGATCGAGAGCAGCCGATGATCCTTGCTTCACCGTATCCAGAATCGTGCTGACCTTGCGCTCCTCTTGCGGAATGATGCCCTTCAGGATTCCGCCCTGCGCGCGTGCCCCGCGCGAGATCAACACCTGCTCGTAGATGGCAGGCGCGCCGGCAATCACGTGTGGCTGCTTCTCCATGCGCGCCAGCAGCGACTCCCAGTTGCGAATGCCGTCGCTCTGAATGCGCAGCAGGTTGATGTGCGAAGTCGAGCCCAGCAGCCGATCCTGCAGGTCCTGCCGGAATCCGTTGTTGATCGCCAGCGCGATGATCAGCGAAGCCACGCCCGCCGCAACTCCAATGATGGAGATGACCGTGATCACCCCGATCACGGCCTGGCGGCGTTTGGCCCGCAAATAACGCGCAGCTATAAAGAGTTCAAATTGCATCGCAAGAATTCTTCACCACAGAGACACAGAGTAGTTTTCACCACGGAGGCACGGAGTCTCCGTTTTGCCCGATCTGAAATTCTCTGTGCTGCGTCAAACCGTTTCGCTCCTTGCTGTACAGGTGGTCAGCAACCCATTCTAGAGCCCCCGGGCGAAAGTAATTAGCCCAGGGCGGAAGCCCTGGGTACAAGACCCTTCATCATGCCCGAGCCGGCTTCAGCCGGCGGCACTGCTTCTATCCGCGTACCCGCGGAATCACCGCCGGAACCGCCCGCCGATACTGGCGATACAGTCTCGCCAAACCGCGCTTCCAATTCGCGATCCTCAATCCTGATCATGAGCGCGCCGGTGATGCATCGCGAATCCTGCCAGCGCAAAGAGCGCGATCAGTCCAGTCCCTACACACCAGCCCAGAATCTCGCACAGATGTCCGAGATAAATCGGATGCCGCACACGCCCGCGGATTCCGCTCGTCACCAGTTCTTGCCGATGTTGACCCGGTTCCAAGCTCGGCCAATCCCGAAACCTGCACTCGATCAAACTTCTTGAACGCTGCCGAATAGATGGAGAAGCCAGTCCAGAACAGAAACGCCGCCGGAACCCACGCAGCCCACGTCGTGTAGTAGCGCGCCAAGCGAAATGGCCACAGGATCGCGAATGCGCCGGCAATGAACACGGCCCAGACCGGCAGAATCAAAGCATAGGCCCGCCGCCCGCGCCGTCGCCAGCGATCGATGAAAGGATGCACCACCAGCCAGAACAGTGGAATAGTGCAATACACCGAGCAGGCCAGCATCGCGAGAAGATCAATGGCGTAGCGGAGGCTCATCGACTCGCGGGCGCGTTCACCACAACCTTGCTCACGCCCATGTTCTCGAAGCGGTCATACACGCGAACGATGATGGTGTGTTCGTCGGACGCCCCGGCCTTCGATGAAGATTTGCCACCTGACGCGCTCTTACCTTCGTCCTGCGGCACGCTGACGCGGAAATCGTAGCTCTCGGTCTTCGAATCCGAGATCTGGCCCACAGGTTCGACAATCTGCCAGTCGCCGGCGTCGATCGAGTACTCGGCGTGACTGATCGGCGAAAACTCGTCCACCGCGCGGAAGTTGACGCGGATCTTGTCGCCTTCAGCTTTCGCAGTCAGTGACTCAATCCGCGGCGGCGTGTTGTCGACTTCGAATCGCGAACTGACAGCTTCGCCGGTCAATGCTTCATCGGCAGAGTGCGATGGCGAATCGGACGCGACCACGCGAATCGTATAACCGCCGTCGGGAAACATGTCCGATTCGAGATTGACGTAGCGCTCCTCGACATCCGACCGAAGCAGCTTCCAATGCGTCTCCCCATCGCCGCGGTAGTACACGTCATAACTCAGCGTGTCGTCGTTATCGTCGCGCGCGCGCCACTTCACCGCGATCATGTGCCTGTCCTTCACGGTTGGCAGCGGAGCCTCGTACGCGGCCGGCGCTGATCCCTCCGGTTCGCTGTGTGTCCCGGACGGAACGCGCGAGCCGACCATCACGGTCACGGTGTTGACCTCCGGCGCGACATTCTTCGGCAGATAGTTGATGAGGACGCTTTCGACAACCGGCGCCGGACTGCCGGGCTTCAGCACCGCCTTCCATTGCACAAAGCGCGCCGCGGGCGTGTCGATGGGTAGATCCTTCTGCACGTCGATCAGCTTCCACTCGCTCCAATTGCGATCAGGATTGTCGACGTTGCCGCTGCGCGCGAAGAGTTGGAAGTTGCCGCTCCCGCGCACTTCCACACGTCCCCACTTGGAAAAAATCTTCGCATCGAAAACGTCGCTCTCGTACGAGCCTTGGCTAACGGCGTTCGGGCCGAGCAAGAAGACCTTGCCCAGATTGCTGGTGGCGGCATACAACCCGCCCTTCGGCGCCGGCGCGAACGCGGTCACCTGACTGGCGCTGGCTTCGGTGAGGTCAACATAACGACTGTCGGCGATTACATAAATCTTCCCTCGATTGCCCGTTCCCGCCAGCAGCCGGCCTTCGCGATCGAACGCCAGCGCGTAAACCAGATCCTCATGGGACGACCAGATCGTCTTCGGCGAACCGTCGGGCGAGAGGCGATAGATTTCCGATCCGCCCATCGTGGAGACACTGGGAACAACGCTGATCACAGAAGACGGACTGGGCGCAGAAGTAGAAGGCGCAGTCGTCGACGGCGCGATGGTCGTCGATGGAGCGTGACGACAATCGTCGGCGGCCCAAGTGCTGGAACCGTAGGCGCCGAACTTCCGCGCTTCTCGCCTGCGCCGGCCGCATAAATGTTGCCCTGCTTATCAACCGCGAGCGCCGTGATCTCCTTCTTCGGCGCGCTGTAAAGCACGAAGCCCTGACCGGCGGGCGAGATGCGATAGATCAACCCGCTGCCATCGGTGCCTGCGATGAGGTTGCCCGCTTTGTCGAAGTCGAGCGCGCGAATCTGCGCCTCGTCGCTCTTGAAGAACAGACTGCCGTTGCCGCTGCGATCGACGCGGAAGATCTCGCCGCGATCGCCCGGTGCCGATGTACAGCTGACCCTCACGATCGAGTGCGAGCGCCCAGATGTACTTCGTCTTGGGATCGAAATAGACGCTGGCGCTGTAGCTGGGATCGACCTCAACTGAAGGACGAGCTTTCTCGCCCGGCTTGGCGCCCTCCTGCGCAGCGGCCACTTCTGCTGTGGTGTGCGAGCCCTCTGGCGTCTTGCCGGGCGCTGGCCCGCCATGAACCAGCTTGTAGACTTTGCCATCGGGCGATGTCGCCGCATAAATCGCGCCGCTGCTGTCGACCACGATGGACTGCACCTGCAGCTCCTGCGGCGCAAAGATGATATGCGCCTTGCCGTCCGGCGTGAGCTTATACACGCGCGCTGGCGAGCCGGCGGCCGCATAAATGTTACCGTCCGCATCGGACGCAACGTCCCAAAGATACGTAGACGGGGTGGTGTAAACCGCGGTGAACGACGGCGCGAGTGTCAGTTCGCCGTCGCTCGCGATCGCAATACCATGCGCCGTACCTTTCTCAAACTCGTCGTACTTGGATTGCTGCCACGTGCGCGTGGTCTGGGCGAAGGCGGTGGCTAGCAGAACGATGGTCGGGAGTAAGGAGCGAAATATTTTCATCAATCGGTCTGGATCAGACAGCATTTCAATTCAACGATAAGGAAAGCACGTGAACGGTGCAACACGGCGCGCAACCAGGTCTATGGGTTGAGCACAGCCTTGAGGATAGGTAAGAAGCTCACAAGTTGACTTTGCGAGCACGACCTCGGATGCGCTTCAGCTTCAGGCCTGAGCCGGGCAGAGGCGACGTGGCGAAAAACTCGGCCAGCGTACCTTTGGAGGTAGTCTTGAGGTGGCATTCCTCCATCCTGACGACAGCCGCTTTCTGGCCGTCGCGGACGATGGTCTGTCGGCGCTTGGATTGATCTACCTTTTGGTTACCGTTTCTCATTGAGACTATCTACTGCCAACGATAGGGTCCTTCGACTCCGCTCAGGATGACACCTTTTGCAAATGGGCGCTCGATCCTGAACGCGGAATGTCCAGTACTGACCGCTGAGTGCTGAACGCTAATCGCTAATCGCTGTCTACTTGATATTCAGCGTGATGATCTGCGAGCCCGTGACCACGTAATCCACCGGCGTCGCCGCTTCGTCCAGCGCCGACTCGCCAACCACGATCATGTCTTGCGTGCCGCGCAGGCCGTCCATCACGTTCATCACCGACAGCGGCAGCGTGGGCATGACCTTGTCTTCGACCATGGCTTGCGGATTGTTTTCCAGCAGCGAGACGTAGACGTCGGAGTTGCTGTGCTCTTTATTGAGCAGCGCGATCGTCGAACCCAGATCGAGGTGATGCGTCGTCGGTCCAGTGACGCGATGCATCTTGTCGAGGGTGTCGCCGTCGCTGATAAGGATGCGCAGCGTGCCGCGCGGCGTTGAGGTAGGAATCTTCACCGGGATGGTGCGCAGAATGCTCTCGCCGCGATACGGCTTCAGCAGCGTCTCGATGGTGATTTCATCGCCAGGACGAGCTTCCGTCACATCGGTGCGTGCCGTCTCCAGGCGAGCCGAGCGGCGGTCGGGCACGAGATCGAAGCTCAGTTCAACGCCTTCAATCTTCGGCGTCTCGTAAGGATTTTCAAAGATGCGGCTGAAGGATTCGCCGATCGACAGCGCAATACCGTAAGCCGTCGGCGTCGAGCCATCGAGCGGCGCGTACATGTTCTTCACGCTGAGCTTGGGATAGCCCAGCACGTCGATGTCGCCGACCAGCCGATAGGTCGTGTCCTCGCCGTATTCATTCATCCCCTGAATCGCATTGAACACGGTTGCCATCATCGCGGCCGGCGTGATCTTCGCGTTGTTCAGCACTTCGTAGTGGAATTGCTTGGGATGCGAGACGCCATTGAACGTCAGCGTCACCGGAATCATGTGCGGTTGGCGATCAAATCGCCCCATGATGCCGGCGCGCCGATCCTGAACGAATGCCCCCACCGTCTCGGTCGTGTTGACGATCTTGAAGGAATTTTCCGGCGAGGGCAGTGTCGCCAGCACCGTCGCCTTGGTCATCGGCATATCGACGCCGCCGGCTTGCAGGAACGGATGTCCGCAGGCCAGCAGGTGCGAGTCATCAATGTACGTAACCGTACACGTGCCCGCGATATTCATATCGCCGCGCACCAGAATCGCGCTGACTGCCGATCCCGGCTCCAGCGGCTCCGGCTGCTTGTCATTACTCACCGAGCCTGCGCCCATCACCGGCACCACGCCGGCCGACGAAAAGTCTTTGGCGAACAGCCGCATCGTTTCCGTGCTGAATCCGGTGAAGACGAGCGGCGTATCAATCGGCTTCAGCAGATTCGCGAATCCCGACTGCGAACCGGCATCGCTCGGCAGCCCCGGTCCCGACGTGCGGTTGACCTCCTGCTTGAGAGCGCCCGCTGTGTGCGACACATCGGTCAGCGGCGTCTTGTCCATCTCGTCGATCTCCAGCATCGATGCCGCGGGCGTGATGCCGCAGATCGGTTCCTTGGAGAATTCGCCAATGCGATAGGCAATTGCGCCGACCAGCTTGCCGTCAATGTAGACCGGACTGCCGCTCATGCCCGCGACCACACCTGTGTATTCGACCTTACTGCCGTGCAGGCGCGCCAGGATGACGTCGGCCTGCGGCCCAGCCATGTCGCGCAGCACGCCGAGAATCTCGACGTCCATCGCCTCCGGCTTAGTGCCTTCGAAGACGGTGTAGGCGACGCCGTGCATCCCGGCTTTCACCTGGTCTTCCGGCATGATTTGGGGTTTGGATTCGACGCCAAAAGCGGCAATAGCGGTCAGGCAGACGACGAACGACGCAAGCGCGCGGCAATACATGCTTCCCTGTTCTTGCCTTGATTTCGGCTCCGCAACCGAAAATCGCGGCACCTTCCTCTTCCCATGTGGACACACAACCGTCTAACCGGTCAGCAGGCTCTGCTTTTCCCACACCGAAACAGGTAGGTTGAAATGCATTTATACTACCAGACAAGCGAGCCCATGAGGCACTCCGATGTGTTCTAAGAAGCACCTTAAGTCTCTCAGTAAATCGCCTGTGGGCTGTAGTCCCTTTGGTGCAGCCCTCGCCGCATTGCTGGCGCTCGCTCTTTTTTGCGCGCCGTCCGTGCTCGCCCAAGCCAACGGCAGCGATCAGCAGCAGTCCCAGCCCAACCAGAAGCAGCAGGACCAGGTTCCAGCCGAAGCTGGAGGTCCCGGAGGCGAATCCGGGTCGATCGCCGTGCCGAAGAAGGGTAATACGGAAGAGGCGCCTCCACCGGCCAAGCCCAAGCCGACCGACATTCCGCAATTCTCCTTGCACGTCGACGTACCGGTCGTGACGGTTGACGCTCAGATCCTGCAGAGGAGTGGCTTACCTATCGACCTTCCCGTGGAGCAGGCGCAGGAGCATTTCAAAATCTGGGAAGACGGCGTACCGCAAAAGATCCAGAGCGTGAGCAAAAGTAAAGCGCCGATTACAGCGGTCTTGCTGGTGGAGTTCGCGGCCACCAACTACAACTTCATGATCGACGCGCTCAACGGCTCCTACGCCTTTGCCTCCATGTTGCAGCCGCAAGACTGGATCGGCATCGTTTATTTCGACGTCAAGCCGCATGTCCTGCTGGATTTCACCCAGAATAAAGACGCGGTGTTCAACGCGCTGAACACCCTGCGCATCCCCGGCTTCAGCGAGACCGACATCTTCGACTCGATGTACGACACGCTCGACCGCCTGGATCGCATCCCCGGGCACAAGGAATTAGTCGTGATCGCCAGTGGGCGCGACACCTTCAGCAAAATCACGCTCGATCAGACGATCAAGAAGATTAAAGCTACACCGAATGTCACCATCTATACCGTCTGCACCGGCGAGGCTTTCATCGAATTTATGCAGACAGCGGGCAACGGTAGTTTCGGAGCGACCAACTACTTGCTGGATTACGCTCAGGCCAAGAACCAGATGGGCGCGTTCGCCCGCATGACCGGCGGACGCACCTATGCTCCCCGCCAGCTCGGCGAGTTTCCTGACATCTTTCGCGAGATCGCCGGCACCATTCGCGATCAATACACCATCACCTACAAGCCCACCAATACCAAGCAGGACGGCACTTATCGCAAGCTGAGGGTGGAACTGGTCGGCCCCGACGACAAGCCGCTCGTCATCAAGGACCAGAAGAATAAGGACATCAAGTACACGGTTCTCGCCCGCGAAGGCTACACCGCCAAGCACGAAGTGGAGTAGGCGGACGTTCGGGTAAGAGCTGGCCTTCAGGCCAGCGTCCAAGCCCCATTATTTTTGTCATCCCGACGAGGACTTTAGTCCGACGAGGGATCTGCGCTTCGACTTTTCAGCAGCCTGTTCCAGTCGTGCCGAAATATCACGAAAAAAATTGGGCTTCGGCCCCTGATTTCTCAAAGGCCCAAGCCCAATCCTGTTCAGTGCATGTCACTCATGCCGCCGCCGCTCCCACCCGATTGCGACAACATCTTCACGCTATCCACGTGCATGGAACCACTGGCCGTCATCGTGCCGGTAACCGCCACGTGATGTCCCAGGTGGTCCTGCAACGCCGCCGGGTTGTCGATGGGAATCACCTTCTGGTCCTTATCGCTGACAAAGACTGGAGCTGCGCCTCCGTTGACGCACTTCTTGGCGCAGGCCTCGTGCGCTGCGTTGGCGCCTTTGGCTCCGCACTTGGAATCGCTGATCCAGCCGTTCCAGGTCTGGTCTTTCGCCGCCGCCAACAGGGTCATGCTGAGAAGATAGAGCCCAACTACCAATAGAACTCGTTTCATCTTCAATCTCCTATTTGAGTTTGCCGCCGAAGGGCAGCCGCTTTAATAACGAATCGAAATGTCGAGAGGCGCACCTGTTTTCAGATGCGGACTTCGCTCGCCCTACTCCATCCCCTTATTCGTACGTCAACAGTTGCGGCGCAGATTGCATTGCCCACAAGTTTATTCCATTGCAGCCGACGATTGGCGGAAGAAAAGCCGGAATGACCACATCTGGTCTGCGATTCGTCGCGGTGGGTAACCGGATCGTCCCAAGCCTGGCGGGATTATTTCTGAACCGAGGTGTCAGTGACGGATGGCGCCGGGCTGGGCAGCGTCTTTGATCTCTGCTCGAACAACACCACTTCGCCGGGCTTGACATAGCCCAGCTGTTCGCGCGCTTCCTTCTCGATCACGCTGGGGTCGCCGCGTTGCAACGCTTGCACATGGCGATCCAGTTCTTCATGCTCGGCTTTCTTGCGCTCGAGCTCCAGTTGCAGGGCCTGGACTTCCGCGCGCTTGCTCTCCCAGATCTTCATGCCGTTGGCGCCGAATACTACTTTGTATCCGATCGAGGCGGCCAGCACACCAATGCACAAGGTCGCCAGCACGCGACGCATGCGATACAACCATTTGCCGGCAATGTGAACCGTGATAGTCACAGCATCATCTAGAAGACCGCGCATTACTATTGCAGTCAAGCGAAGTTCCAGCGAAACCGATGTCGTGAACCAACTCAGATACAACGAATAGATAGCGAAACAGCGGGAAATGGCGCCAGATCCGGCTTTCAGATGCGCGGCTTCCGATGACGCTTCAGCGTGCGAGCGGCGTCGGTCCCGCTTCACTCGACTTTGTCCTCGCAGCCCCCTGCAACCGCGTGCTACAGTCTCAGCTTAATTCTCCCGGACTCTTCGATGACGAACGCGCGCATCGTACTCACCACGGTTGGTCTGAAAGAGGTAGCCGAAAAGCTTGCCCAGCAACTGGTCGAGCGCAGGCTGGCCGCCTGTGTCAACATCGTCGGCCCCATCCGATCCGTCTACCGCTGGAAGCATAAAGTACACAACGAGCAGGAATACCTGCTGCTCATCAAGACCACAACCGATCACGCAGCGAAGTTGCCGTCCGCGTTCCGCGCATTGCATCCCTACGAACTGCCTGAATGTATTGAGTTGCCAATCGAAGGTGGAAGCGAAGACTATCTGGCGTGGCTGGCCGCTGAAGTCAGCAGCGGCGAGTGAGAGAGCTAAGTTCAAACATGAACAAATCGTCATGCTCTCGGTAATCTGGCTTCGCTGATCACTGGCCGCGGCTGCTGTCGCACAGTCGACGCCGTTTGGTACAATAATGCGCGAACGTGGGATGAGATTTAGCGTTCGCCGCAGTTTCTTGAGCCGCAATTTCTACTGAACTTTCTTCGCCCCGTCCGCGCTGAGTTTGGCGAGGACCGGTGATGTCGCCCCACAAGCGAAACCTCGCTTTGCGCGGACGCAATGTTATAGGGAGCCTGTTCTGACGTCGCAATCTGACCGTATCGCCTACAATCCGGCGCATCATCGCTTTATCGTAATTTTGGCTTGGGCAACATTTCTGCTCATCGTCGCCGGCGCGCTGGTCACCAGCAATGACGCTGGTCTCTCCGTCCCCGATTGGCCGACTTCCTTCGGTTCGCTCTACAAGTTGCCGCCCATGGTCGGGGGCGTGCAGTACGAGCACACGCACCGCATGATCGCCGAATTCATCGGCTTGCTGATCATCGTGATGGCGGTATGGACGCAGCGAGTTGACCGCCGAAAGTGGATGCGGGTGCTGGGCTGGACGGCTCTGGGCGCGGTGATCGGGCAGGGCATACTAGGCGGTATTACCGTGCTGCACTTCCTCCCCTGGTCGGTCTCGACCGCTCATGCCACGCTGGCGCAAATGATCTTCTGCATCGTGGTTGCGATGGCGTTGTTCACCAGCCGCACCTGGCTGGAGGCTCCCGCAAGCATCCGCGAGGTTGACCTCACGCCGAGCACCCCGACGCTCACCGCGCTGGCGGCCGCTTGCGTGTGGGTGCAGCTGATCCTGGGCGCGGCCTTCCGCCATTCCGGCATCAAGATCCTGCCCCACCTCGTCGGCGCATGTGTGGTGACGGTGATATTATGCTGGACCATCGTGCGCATCTTGACTCGCTATGGTACTGTCGGTCACCTGCGCAAGCCGGCGGAGTTGCTGCTGGCGCTGCTGCTGCTCCAGCTTGGCCTGGGATTCTTCGCCTATCTCACGCGCATGACCTGGGGGCATAACGCCATACAGCCGATGCAGATGATGGTCGTGACCACGGTGGCGCACGTGGCCGGCGGTGCGCTGGTGATGGCTGTGGCCGTTGTGCTGGCGATCCAGTCGCGGCGCATGATCAACGTTCACGTCACCGAAACCGCGGCGCAGGGCGCGCAACGAAAGGCCGTCATCGCATGAGCACCGCCAGTCAGCCGTTGGCTGTTCCGCGCCAGGGAATTGCCGCGCTGGCTCGCGACTACGCCGTTCTGACCAAGGCCCGCGTCACCACCTTGATCGTGATGACCGCCTGGGCCGGCGCCTACTTCGCCGCTGCGAAATCCGGCGTTTCTTCACTCTCCTGGACGCTGTTGCACGCGCTGATCGGCATCGGCCTGGTCAGCGGTGGCACCGCGGCGATCAATGAAGTTGTCGAGCGCGACATCGACGCGCTCATGCGCCGCACCTCGCGGCGTCCGCTGGTCACCGGCAGCATGAGCCTGCTGCATGCCTCCGTCATTGCATTTGGGATGACCATTGGCGGCGTGCTCTACCTCTGGGCAACAACCAATTGGCTCACCGCTGCGCTGGCCGCGCTCACTTCCATCACCTATCTCGGCGTCTACACGCCGATGAAGCGCGTTCATCCGATCTGCACCTTCCTCGGCGCGTTTCCCGGAGCTATGCCTCCCGTGCTCGGCTGGACCGCAATCCGCGGCCGCCTCGATGTTGAAGCGCTGGTCTTGTTCGGCATCCTCTTCTTCTGGCAGTTCCCGCATTTCCACTCCATTGCCTGGCTCTATCGCGAAGACTACGAGAACGCGCGCATCCGCATGTTGCCCGTGGTCGAAAGCGACGGTCGCTCGACCGCTTTCGCCATCGTGATGTACGCGCTCGCGCTCGTGCCGGTCTCGCTCGCGCCGACGCTCATGGGAATGTCGGGATGGACTTATTTTGCCGGCGCGCTGGCGCTCGGCACCGGTATGCTGTGGTTCAGCGTGCGTATGTGGACCATGAAGCTCACGCCCGCCGCGCCCGAGTCGAAAGTGCGCGCCCGCCACGTCCTCCAAGCCTCAGTCATCTACCTGCCGCTCCTGTTCGCGCTGATGATGATCAATCGCGCGTAGAGGCGGCTGTCAGCCGTCAGCTCTCAGCCGTCAGCAATCCAGCAATCAGCTGTGTGATAACAGTGGTGTCATCCTGAGCGCAGCGAGCCGAATGGCGAGCGGAGTCGAAGGATCCCTATCGGCAACCCTTGTCGTCGACAACATTCAGCTTCACGGGTGCCCCGTTCTAGCCTTCTTCTGGCTAGGGCGGGGCAGTTCGGCGCCATTCAAACATCTCAGTCGGCACGCCGGGGTATTCTTGCTGATATTGTTCGAAGCATCCGGAACGCGCAATCCTTGTCTCGACAAATTCGAGCTTCACGGTGTGGCCCGTTCTAGCGTCCGATCTTCTGTACGCCACTCTCCTCGCGATTAGACACGGAACGACCGCCGCGGTTCGACCTGTCTTCCCGCGCCATATAGAATCAATCTTGGCCCTCGCATGAGCGCTTCCGACACTCTTCACCAGCCCGCGATCGACAACTCCGTTTCTGCTGAAGACTGCCGTCATTCAACTGCAGGCTCTTCGCCATCAATACGGCGATCGCGTCGCGCTGGCCGGTGTGTCGTTCGATGTTCGCCCCGCGGAGATTTTCGGTCTGCTCGGCCCCAACGGCAGCGGCAAGACCACAACCTTCCGCATTCTCTCGACTCTGATGCTGCCTTCTGGCGGTCGCGCCCTGATCATGGGACACGATGTCGCGCGCGAGCCTGCGCTGGTTCGGCGCAACATCGGCGTGGTCTTCCAGGCCCAGAGCATCGACATCAAGCTCTCGGCGCAAGAGAACTTGATGCTGGTCGGACACATTTACGGACTTAGCGGCGCAGCGTTGAAGAAGCGCGTTGCCGAGATGCTGAGCCGCGTAGGCCTCGCCGATCGCGCTAAGGAAAAAGCCGAGACTTTCTCCGGCGGCATGCAGCGTCGTCTCGAACTCGCAAAAGGGCTGCTGCATCATCCGTCCGTGCTCTTGCTCGACGAGCCGACAACCGGCCTCGATCCCGGCGCACGCCGCGACCTTTGGCAATATCTGCAAATTCTGCGTGACGAAGAGCGCGTGACCGTTCTGGTGACCACGCACCTGATGGAAGAAGCCGAGCGCTGCGATCGCCTGGCGATTTACGCCAACGGCAGCGTAGTCGCGCTGGGCACTCCGGCAGAGTTGAAGAGCGAAATCGGCGGCGATGTGATTCTGCTGGAAGCGCACGAGCCCGAGTCGCTCGCACAGCAAAATCGAGCAACGCTTCGCTCTGCATCCGACGGTTCTAGATCATCAGGTGCGACTGGAAATCGAGAGCGGACACCGCTTCGTCACCGATGTCGTCGAGGCATTCCCCGGCGAGATCGAAGGCGTCTCCATCCACAAGCCCAGCCTGGAGGACGTCTTCATCCGCCGCACCGGACATCGCTTCTGGACCGAAAACGAGTCCGAGGCAAGCGAATGATTTTCACCACAGAGACACAGAGGCACAGAGGAGAACGAGTCTTATTACGGGTGTATCCGTTAGATCGCTTGATCGTCACTATCGATACGCTCTGCTTTCCTTTTAATTCTCTGTGCCTCTGTGTCTCTGTGGTTAATAAAATATGGCAACTCAAACCCAAACTCTTCCCGCAACCCTGGCTCCCGCGCACGCGGGCACGTTGCTGCCGTCGCTTTCTCTCTGGTGGCGCGAGATCATCCGCTTCTATCGTCAGCGGGCTCGCGTCGTCGGCGTTATCGTTTCGCCGCTGTTGTTCTGGATCGTCATCGGCTCCGGTTTCGGCACATCATTTCGGTCGAGTGGCGCCGGCGGCCAGCATTACCTGGCATTCTTCTTTCCCGGCGCGCTCATCATGATCGTGCTTTTTACTGCCATCTTCACCATGATGTCGGTAATTGAAGATCGCAAGGAAGGCTTCCTGCTCTCGGTTCTGGTCGCGCCCGTCAGCCGGTCGGTTATCGTGCTGGGCAAAGTTCTCGGCGGAGCGACGCTAGCAACCTTGCAGGGTCTCATCTTCCTGGTTTTCGCACCGGCCGTCGGCGTGCATTTCACGCTGGCCAGCTTCGGACTCACGGTCGTGACAATTTTCCTGGTCTCGTTCTCACTCACGGCGCTGGGCTTCATCATCGCCTGGCCCATGGATTCCACGCAGGCCTTCCACGCCATCATCAACCTGTTTCTGATTCCGCTGTGGCTGTTGTCGGGATCGCTCTTCCCGCTCTCGGGAGCGTCCTTGTGGATTCGCTTGCTGATGCGCATCAATCCATTGACTTATGGCACGGAAGCCTTGCGCTCGCTGCTGTTCCCGGGTTCGTCGGCGACGGACTTATCGCTGGGCGGTAACCTTGGGGTCCTGGCTCTGTTCACGCTGGTCATGTTTGGCCTGTCATTCCTCGTCGCCAACCGGCGCAGCACCAAACCGGCGGCATAATGCAACTGAGTCCGATATTTTTTCCAACCCTCGATGCCGTTCTCAATGGCTCCAGTGCCGTGTTGATCGGCTCGGGCCTGTATTGCATCAAGACGCGGCGCATCCAGGCGCACAAGCGTCTGATGATTGCCGCTTTCGTTACCTCATCGCTCTTCCTGGTTTTTTATCTCTACTATCACCTGGTCCTGCGCGCCGGCGTAACCCACTTTCGCGGCGAGGGCCTCTCGCGGCCGTTTTACTTCACACTGCTGATCTCGCACACCATCCTCGCCGCCGCTGTTGTTCCATTCATTCTCATCACGCTGGCTCGGGCGTTGAAGGGAAAGTTCGCCCGGCATAAAGCGATCGCACCCTATACATTTGCCATCTGGATGTACGTCTCGGTAACCGGCGTCATCATCTACCTGATGCTCTACAAAATCTTCGCGGCGTAACGCTCCTCAACAATAAAAGGCGACCGAGGGAGCACTCGGTCGCCGTTAGTATTTAGGTGAGTTGAGCTGGCCGCAATGCTTAATGCGGCAAAGCCAGGAAGCCGGTGTTGATTGGGGCTGCTCCGAAGAAGCCGACCAGGGCGCCCGCATCGTTGATGCCGTTCACGATCGTCGAACCCACTCCATTGGGCTCGTCAATCGAGACGTAGTTGCCGGTGCTGATCGTATACACAAATCCGTGAGTCAGGCCACCGCTGTCCATGTAATCGCCAACCACACTTCCTTTGTTGTTCAATCCCAGCGCCTGGGTAAAGGTGCTGCCAGGGTAGTCAAGCTGCACGAATACTCCGCCGTTGAGCAGCCAGCCGTGGTTCACCATGCTGCTGTCGATGAAGAATCCACACTTCTGCTGCGAGTTGTTGATGCCGGTCGCCTGCGCTCCGTTGACGGCGCCGGGAATAATGATCAGTTCAAACACGCCGCCCACTTCGTCGTAGATGTAAGGGACGTCGGGCAAGGTGTTGTTCTGGCTAAGACTGTAGTAGCCGGCTGCCTGTTGCAGATCGTTCTGGCTAAGCAACTGGTTGAAGGCGGTTTCGGGAAAGTCGACGTTAGTGAAGGTGCCGTTGCTGGTGTGGTAGAAGCCGTGGGTGACGCTGCTCTGGTCGACATAGAAGCCGGACGTGGTATTGCTGTTGTTGATGCCGATGACCTGGGTCATCATCGAGTTGGGATAGTTCTCGGTGGTGAACTGCCGCGGCAAGTTCAGAACGAAACCTTGATTGTTGAAGAAATTGTGGTAGCCGGCGATCACCATGCTGTTGTTGATGCCCAGCAACTGGGTAAACGGGTTGCTGCCATCGCTGGGGCTGTTGATGCTCATATACGTGTAATTCTGGGCCCACGCTGACATAGAGAACAGTAGGGCAAAGGAAAGGACTAGGCAGATCTGAAGGCGCTTCATTTTGATTCTCCTCAAGATGTCTTGCTCGCTCGTAGGTCGCGGCTGGATCGCCACGGTTGATCGATGCCCGTCTTACGGGTGCTGCAGAGCAGGTGCGAATTCCTGCTCACTCTGATATGCGACGTTCGCAAGCGAACTCCCTCACAGTGGGTATAATTTTTTTTGAGCCAGCCACGAAGGTGGCCGGTTGGAGAAGCCGACGTACCAGAGGACCACTGATGCTACGAGCTTTGGCGGAGTCATTTGTTGATATCAGCGCAGCGGAAGCTCCTGTCCGCGGATTCCTTCATCTCGCCGACCCTGCGGGCAAGGGTTTTCTCGTTCTGACGCACGGAGCCGGCGGCAACGCCAAGGCGCCGCTGCTGGTCGCACTCTCCGAGCGGATAGCCGCTGCCGGCGTGACCACGCTGCGTTGCGACCTGCCCTATCGGCAAAGGCGCCCCACCGGTCCGCCGTCGCCCTCCGATGCGAAGCACGATCAGGCTGGCCTGCGGCGTGCCGTCACTCTCATGCGAGAGCGCTTTGGCGGTCGAGCCTTCCTCGGCGGCGTCTCTTACGGCGGACGTCAGGCCAGCATGTTGCTGGCAGCCGAGCCTTCGCTGGTCGACGGCCTGCTGCTTTTGTCTTATCCGCTGCATCCGCCGGGACGACCCGAACAACTCCGCACCGCACATCTGCCCGACCTGCGTACGCCCACCCTGTTCGTCAGCGGAACTCGCGATGCCTTTGGCTCCATCGATGAGCTCGAAGCCGCAATCAAGCTGATCCCAGCTCCGACCAAGCTGTTTCCGATCGAAGGCGCGGGGCACGGACTGCTACAGAAATCCAACCGCGACGAATTGCCCGCGAGGCTGGTGCAGGAGTTCCTGTCCTTCTTCAGCATCCCGTAACGAGGAGTCGTCTTACTAAACGGCTTTAGCCGCTGAGGGCTTTAGTGGTGCTTAATCAGAGCTTCCTTAGGAGATTGATAGATCCCGCCATCGATAGGCGATCGTCAACTGGTTCGACTGTGAGCCGCTTGTCGTGTAAACCCACTCCGTTTTCTCACAAATCCAATAGTCTGTCATGACATCTAAAGGGCAACGACAAAGCAGTCCCAGGACTGCCTGTTAAAACTGCTGCAACCGACTTCTCCAACTCTCGAGGCTATACGAATGGATCTTTCCCGATTCCTCAAACCGCTCGTCGTTTCTCTCATGCTTACTTGTTCCTCCTGCGCCGAGAATCCGACTAAGGCACCGCCGCCGCAAGGTCCTTTCACAGACTACCGATATGAAAAGCCGGGCGCCGTCCATAAGATCACGACCCATGACCTGCCCGCTCCGTATGCCACCAAGTCGGCTGAAAACGGAGCGGATATCGTCGATCGCCCGAACGACGCCTGGCCACAGGCTCCGGCTGGTTTCAAAGTTGAGCTCTACACCACCGATGTGAAGCAGCCCCGCAAGATCATCACTGCTCCCAACGGCGACTTCTTCGTCGCCGAAAGTCACGACGGCAATATCAAGATCTTCCGCGGCATTACGGAGTACGGCCGGCCGCAGCAAACCGCGATCTTCGCGACTGGCCTGAACCAGCCTTACGGCATCGCGTTCTACCCGCCGGGACCCAATCCGCAATACGTCTACATCGGCGATACCGACGCGATCATTCGTGTCCCTTATTCCAACGGCGCGCTAAAGCCCACCGGTAAGGCGGACCGAATCGCTGCGCCTGCCAAGCGGTGGCAGCCATTGGACCCGCGATCTGGCCTTCTCCCCCGATGGCAAGCGCCTGTTTGTTGGCGTCGGATCCGCCTCCAACGTCGACGATCCCGACACGTCTCCTGACGAGAAAAATCGCGCTGACATTCTGGCGATGCATCCTGATGGCTCCGACCTGCATGTTTACGCCTATGGAATCCGTAACGCTGGAGGCGGCCTGGCCATCAATCCCAAGACCGGTGATCTCTGGTGCTCGGTGAACGAGCGCGATGGTCTGGGCGACAATCTGGTGCCCGACTACATCACACATGTGCAGGAAGGCGGCTTCTACGGCTGGCCGTATTACTACATGGGCGGCAATCCCGACCCGCGGCATAAGGGGAAACATCCCGAGCTGAAAGGCAAAACAATCGTTCCCGATGTCTTGTTGCAACCGCACAACGCTTCGTTGGAAATGGCATTTTATGAAGGCAAGCAGTTTCCCGCGGACTATCAGGGCGACATCTTCGCCTCGCAGCATGGCTCATGGAACCGCAGTCCGCGCGCCGGCTATGAAGTGATTCGCGTTCCGTTGCATCAGACCGGCAAGGCGGGTGGCGAGTACCAAGACTTCCTTACCGGCTTCGTGCTGCCCGACGGCAAGGTGTGGGGGCGTCCTGTCGGTGTTACGGTTGCGCCGGATGGATCGCTGCTCATCACCGACGACGGTTCGAATTCGATTTGGCGTGTCAGCTATACGGGCAAATGAGATGAGCGTAAATCGCAGAGAATTTCTCAAGGGAGTGGGTGCCATGGGGGTAGCAGCGCACTTTGGAAACACGTCGTACGCCGGCGATTCCAGCTTTCCACGGCGCACACTGGGACGCACGGGCCAGCAGGTTTCGATTCTCGGGATTGGAGGTTTTCATCTCGGCAGGCCCAGCGAACAGGAAGCGATCCAGATCGTTCGCACGGCGCTCGACAACGGGATGAACTTCCTCGATAACTCCTGGGACTACAACGATGGCGTCAGCGAAGAGCGGATGGGCAAGGCGTTACGCGACGGCTACCGCCAGAAGGCATTCCTCATGACCAAGGTCGATGGCCGCGACGCTAAGACCGCGACCAATCAGTTAAATCAATCCCTCCAGCGCTTGCAAACCGATCATCTCGATCTGCTGCAGATTCACGAAGTCATCCGTATGAATGATGCTGAGCGCGTTTTCGCTCCAGGCGGCGCGATGGAAGCGGTCCTGAAGGCTCGCGATGCCGGCAAGCTGCAGTACATCGGTTTTACCGGCCACAAAAGTCCCTACATTCATAAGCACATGCTCGACGTGGCCGATCAGCACAAGTTTACCTTCGACACTGTGCAGCTGCCGCTCAACGTGATGGACGCACACTACGAGAGCTTCACGAATATCGTGCTGCCGATCCTGCAGCAGAAGAACATCGGTGTGCTGGGCATGAAACCCATGGGTGATCCCTTCATCTTGAACAGCAACACGGTCACCGCGGTGGAATGTCTGCGCTACTCGCTCAGCCTGCCAACCAGCGTCGTCATCACTGGATGCGATTCGATGGAAAGATTGCAGCAGGCGCTGAATGTCGGACGCACCTTCAAGCCTTTGACTGACGCCGAACGCACATCACTGCTCAACAAAACTGCGCAAGCCGCAAAGAATGGCGAATTCGAACTCTACAAAACCAGCCACCACTTCGACTCGACGGTCAAGCATCCCGAATACCTGGGATGAAACCTACGATTGGCAACGGTTATACATGGCATTGTGGCAGGCTGCTAATCGCTAATCGCTAGCCGCTTCAGTACTCAATCCCTCTCTGCGCTTCCACGCCCTTCTCGTATGCGTGCTTCACCTGCTTCATCTCGGTCACCGTATCGGCGATCTCGACGATATCGGGATGCGCATTTCGCCCGGTCAGGATCACGTGCTCCATCTCCGGTTTCTTCTTGAGCGTAGCGATCACCTTTTGCGGATCAAGCATCTTGTAACTGATGGCGTAGTTAATTTCATCGAGTATGACCAGATCCCAATTGCCCGAGAGAATCTCCTTCTCCGCTTCGTTCCACGCTTCCTCGACCAAGCGCACATCCTCAGGATCGGTCTCAGCGCCGCCAACCTTTACGAAGCCGCGCCCCATCTGCTTCATGATGAAGTTGTCGCCAAAGGCCTTCACCGCGTCGAGTTCGCCGTAATGCCACGATCCCTTCAGGAACTGCAGCATCAGGACCTTCATTCCGTTGCCGACCGCGCGCAACGCCGTCCCCATTGCTGCTGTAGTTTTGCCTTTACCCGGCCCGGTGTTGACGATGATCAATCCCCGGCGAACTTCTCCCATGTGCGAATCCTCCCGAATAATGAACGCAGCTGAACTGACGCAGCGATCAGCTCAGCCGCCGAAATAACATCCTAACTTAGAGATGCCGGCGCGGTCTGGCAATGATCCTCTTGCCGTCGAAGGTCCTACCTTCGCACCGGCTTGGGATTCGGTTGTAAGCTCTGCCATCGCGTTTGCAGCTTCCATCCCAGAGCGAATGCAGTCCGGTACACCGATGCCATGGTAGGCATTCCCGGCGATGGCGAGTCCGGGAATTGCCGCTACTCGCTTTTCAATTTGCGCCACACGTGCAATGTGCCCCGGCTCATACTGTGCCATCGCTTCACGCCAGCGGTATACGCGCGAAAAGATGGGACGTGAATCCAGCTTAACGATGCTGTGAAGCTCATGCTGGACGGTCTTCAGAATCTCGTCGTCATTGAGGCCGAGCACGGCCTCATCACGTGCTCCGCCCAGGAAGCATCGCAGTATGCCCTTGTCTGCCGGCGCGCGATGAGGAAACTTGTTGTGTACGAAAGTGCATGCCAGCATCCGCGTACCCTCGCTGCGAGGCACGAGGAAGCCAAAGCCATGCGGTAATTTGGCTAACTGCTGTTTGTAGTACCCCAGCGTAACCGTCACTGATGAGCTGTAGGTAATGTCCAGCAGGTTGCGTGCCAGTTCGTGGTCGACTCCGTCCAGTAACTCGCCGGCGATGTGCGCGGGCGTAGCGACGATCACGGCATCGTAGTGTTCGTCACCATCCATCTCGAGTGAAACTCGCCAGCGCCCGTCCTGCGGATAGATGCGGCGAACGTGCTGGCGCAAACGAACGGCTTCAGGATCAAGCCTTGCGGTGATTGCATCCACCAGCTGCTGCATTCCATCCTTCAGTGAGGTAAACAGCGGGCGCGGTGGCTGCTTCTTAGCTAGCTCAGCCATTTTCTGGTGAGCCGCCAGCATGGCACGGCTCAAGCTGCCATACTTTTCTTCCATCTCCACAAAGCGAGGCAGCACTGCCCGTGCGCTCAGCTTTGCGGCATCGCCACCATAAACGCCCGACAGCAACGGATCGGCCAGGCGATCAACAACCTCTGTCCCAAAATGTCGCTCTACCAGCTGCGCGACCGTCTCATCATCCTGCATGGGCCGTGGAGGATGCAGCAGCTCGCGGGCCATGCGAATCTTTGTGTTCCACGAGAAGAGTGGCGACAGCGCCGTCGGCATGAGCTTCGTCGGCACCATGAACATCAGGCCGTCGGGCATCACGACCAATCGCCCATGTACCACAATGTAGGTCTTGCGCTGAGAGTCGTTGGAGCCGATGAGCTGATCGGCAATTCCCAGCTCTTTGCAGAGCGTTGTCGCCCAGGGCTTCTCGGTGAGGAAGGAATCCGGACCGGCTTCGACCAGACAGCCTTCGATGCGATCTGAAGAAAGGCAGCCGCCAAGCCGCTGCCCGGTCTCGAAGAGCGTGTACTGAAGCTCGCTTCCGGCGGCGCGCGCCTTTTCCAGATAGAAGGCTGCGCTGAGCCCGGTAATGCCGCCGCCGATGATTGCTATCCGCTTCATGCGGTCGTTAAGAGATCTTCTCAGTTTCGATGCTGCCCCCGCAATCCGGACTCAGCAAGGCCAGGCGATGGCTGGCCAGATCGGCGACGGCTCGCACGAAGAGCGGCGAATCATTCAGCGATTCAGCCCGGTAGAGCTTCATTCCACGCTCTTCTGCAAATTGCCGGAACAGGATGTCGACATCAAAAAGAATTTCGACATGATCACAGACGAAGCCGATCGGCTGGAGGAACACTCCGCTTATGACCGTCGTCTTGTAGCTTCGTGATCGTGTCCTCCACTGTGGGACCTAGCCATTCTCCGCCCGACATGCCCTGGCTTTGAAACGCGAAACGCCACTTGCCGATTTCCGGGACCTTCGCTGCAACCAGTGCTGCGGTTTCCCGCGTTTGCGCTTCGTACGGATCACCTTCTGCGATCGTTCGCTGCGGCACACTGTGCGCGGTGAACACAACCGGCAAAGCTGAACCGTGCAGCTCGCACGCACTTTTCCAGCCTGAACGCAGCTTATCGGCGAAAGCCTCGATCAGCAGCGGATGATCGTGCCATTCTTCGACAAAATCAATGGCGAATGGTGAGCTTGTCCCAAAGAGCACTTGTTTGTACAGTCCGACGCTGGTCTGCGAATTGTGTGGCGCCAGGCAGATAGCAACCGCTTGCTCCACGCCATCAGCCGCCATTCTCTTCAATGTGTCGGCAATAAACGGATGCCAGTTTCGCATTCCGACGTAGGCTGGAATCCCGAGTTCTCGTGCCACTCCGTCCGCCTGTGCCTGAGTAATCCGCGTCAATGGCGAGCTGCCGATCAGCGAATACCGGTGCTGAACCTCTCGTACCACATTGTCAGACATCGGTCGTCCACGGGAAATGTTCTGCAGGAATTCCGGGATGTCCTCGACTCGTTCCGGGCTGCCGTGGGCAATCAGCAGAACCGCCTGCTTGCTCATGGCTTCCTCGCCGGCGTAGCCGAGGTTGCGAACTCGTGCACAAATCGCGCGAGGTCCTTCACGTTGTCGACCGGCGTGTGCGGCAGAATTCCGTGACCGAGATTAAAGATGTGGCCGGGACGGCTGTCCGCCAGTCGAAGAATGTGTTCAGCGCGCTGCTTCAACTCCCGCCAATTGGCAAACAGCAATACCGGATCCAGATTGCCCTGCACCGCGTGTTTATGCCCCACCGTCTGCCAGCCCTCATCGAGCGGTATGCGCCAGTCAAGCCCGATCACCTCCGCTCCGGTTTCCGCCATGGAAGGCAGCAGGGTCGCGCTGTCCGTTCCGAAGTAGATGATCGGGACCTTGGTTTCTTTCTGCAGGCGTTGAATGAGCTGAGTCGTTGGCACCAGTGCAAAACGCCGATAATCTTCCACACTCAAACAGCCCACCCAACTGTCGAAGATCTGCAGTGCGTCGGCGCCGCGACGTACCTGCTCCGCAGCATACGCGGACAGCACATCGACCAGCTTGCCCACCAACTCATCCCAAACTTCAGGCGAGTTGTACATCAGCTTCTTCACTTCCAAGTAGTGCCGCGAGCCGCCGCCCTCCACCATGTAGCTGGCCAGGGTAAACGGTGCTCCGCAGAAGCCGATCACCGGCAGTTTTGCGCCAAAATGTTTCGCCACCAGCGCAACCGCGTCGGCCACATAGCCTAGCTCCGATGCGCGATCGGTCCGCAGCAGCTTCACATCTTCAGCCGTCCGCAACGGCTTTTCGATCACCGGGCCTTCACCTGCCGCGAAATGAAACGGCAGGCCCATGACTTCCAGTGGAAGCAATAGGTCGGCGAAGATGATCGCAGCATCGACATTGAGGAATTCGGCCGCGGTGATCGTGACGTCGGCGGCGAGCTCAGGTTTCTTGCAGATCTCGACCAGCGAGTGGTGCTTGCGTACGTCGCGGTATTGCTGCATGTAGCGGCCGGCCTGGCGCATAAACCATACCGGAGTGGTTTCGACGGGAAGCCGCTGACAGGCACGTATGAAGAGGGAATTGGGCGCAGACATAAAGAAATATCCTAGCACCGCACCTCACTTCGCCCTGTGATCCAGGTCACAACGACCGGGCCCAGCCGCCTGTGAGCGATATCACCGACCGCTGTGTCATGACTTTCCTATGCTGTCGATAGATGTCCCGCGATTCCTTGAGCCACGTCAATCCCTGGATTGTGACGACCGCTGTCATGCTCGCCACGTTCATGGAAGTCTTGGACACGACCGTGGTCAATGTGTCGGTTCCGCACATAGCAGGCAACTTGGGGGCGTCGGTCGACGAAGGCACCTGGGTCGTCACCTCGTATCTGGTCTCGAACGCCATCATTCTTCCCATGGCCGGCTGGCTGGCTACCCGCTTCGGTCGGCGGCGCATGCTGATGCTCTGCGTCACCGGCTTCACTCTGAGCTCGCTATTGTGCGGCATGGCCACCCGTCTGGACTGGCTGATCTTCTTTCGCGTGCTGCAAGGCCTGAGCGGCGGCGGCCTGCAGCCGCTGTCGCAATCGGTGCTGCTGGAGACGTTCCCGCCCAAGAAACACGGCACCGCTATGGCGGCCTTCGGCTTCGGCATCATCTTCGCACCCATCATCGGGCCGACGCTGGGCGGCTGGATCACCGACAACTACACCTGGCGCTGGATCTTCTACATCAACTTGCCGGTCGGCATCCTGTCGCTGCTGATGATCAGCACGTTCGTGATCGATCCAGAGTACCTGCGCAAGCGCACCTACGGCGTTGACGTGTGGGGCATCGGATTTCTCGCGCTCGGCTTTGGCATGTTGCAGATGGTGCTCGACAAAGGACAGGAAAAAGACTGGTTCGGCAACAATCAGATTCGCCTGTGGGCGGCGCTGTGCATCATCGGACTGGTCGCCATGGTGATCCGCGAGCTCACGGCCAAGCATCCGATTGTCGATCTGCGTGTGCTGAAGGACCGCACCTTCGCCGCCGGCACGTTGCTCATGACGATGCTTGGCTTCGTGCTCTACGCGTCGCTCATGCTGCTGCCGATTTACCTCCAGACGCTGCTCAACTATCCGGCATTTCAATCCGGGCTCGCGCTCTCGCCACGCGGAATCGGCGCGCTAATCATGACCCCTATCAGCGGCCAACTCACCAATCGACTCGATCCCCGCAAACTGCTCTTCATCGGAATCCTGACCGGCGGCTACACCATGTTCAGCCTCTCGCATCTGAACCTCAACGCCGGTTATTGGGACATCTTCTGGCCGCAGATCATCCAAGGCGCGGCGATGGCGTTTCTCTTCGTGCCTCTGATGACCACCAGTATGTCCAACATTTCGAGGGAGAACATGGGAAATGCCACCAGCATCTATAACCTGATGCGCAATATCGGCGGCAGCTTCGGCATCGCGATGATGACGACGTTCCTGGCGCGCCGCAACCAGGTGCACCAGAATCAGCTCATCAGCCACGTCACGCCAATGGACCTTCGTACGCAAATGATGTTTCGCGGATTGCAGGGCTGGTTCCACCTGCACGCACCATTAAGCGCGTACGATGCCGCGCACAAGTCTTGGGGAGCGATTTATCGGATGGTGCAACAGCAGGCGGCCATGCTCTCCTTCGTTGAGGCGTTCTGGGTGATGGGCCTGATCTTCTGGGCGATGGCTCCGCTGCTGCTCTTGCTGCGAAATGCGCGCGACCTGCATCCGCATACGCCAACGCGGTTCCATTCGGGCCACGTCACGAGTGAGCTTGCGAAAAGCGCAGCCAATTGAAGAACCCGAGCCGGAGCTGGTCGGCGCGCTGGACTGAACGACCGGAAGACCTGGCGCTCGAACGTCCTGCTATCATTCCATTCCGGTTCCGCTTTGAGCTCCACACCGCAAACTGGTTATCGCGGACGGCTGGCGCCTTCGCCGACCGGCTTGTTGCACCTCGGTCACGCTTGCACATTTTGGACGGCCTACCAGCGCGCACTTGCACACAATGGCACGCTGGTCTTCCGCAATGAAGATCTCGATCCGCAACGCTCCAAGGCTGAATTCGCGCAAGCCATGATGGAAGACCTTGGCTGGCTTGGCATGCGCTGGCAGGAGGGCCCCGATATCGGCGGACCATTTGCGCCGTATGAACAAAGCCGTCGGCGAGAACTGTATCTCCAGACTTGGCGCAAGCTGCGCGATGGTGGATTCATCTATCCTTGCACCTGTTCGCGAAAGGATCTCACCACTTCAGCTGCAGCTCCCAACGACACCGACGATGAACCTGTCTATCCGGGACACTGCCGAGAAATGATCAGCGAAGCCAGAAACTACGACGTTCCGAAGGGCGTGAACTGGCGATTCCTTGTTCCTGACGATGAGCCGATTGCATTTGACGATCTGCGGCAAGGCGGACAGAGCTTCGTCGCAGGCAAGGATTTTGGCGACTTCGTTGTCTGGCGGCGCGATGATGTCCCGGCGTACCAACTCGCGGTGGTGGCTGATGACGCCGCAATGCAGATCACGGAAGTGGTTCGTGGCGCCGATCTCCTGAAATCAACCGCGCGGCAACTCCTGCTCATCCGTGCGCTCGGGTTTGCCGCTCCCGCCTACTACCATTGCGATTTGGTGCGCGACCAGGCCGGAGTGAGGCTGGCGAAGCGGCACGATGCGCTTAGTCTGCGTACTTTGCGCGAACAAGGCTATACGCCGCAGGATGTACTCGCGATGTGCTCTTCCCGCCAATCCGATTGCACAACCTGATCGAAGAAGTGTATCGTCGCGATGGCAAAGGAGGTTGCGACCTTGCGCGTGAACTGGCTTGCGATCTTGATAGCGGCGGTTGCCGATTGGATTCTGGGCGCAGTGTGGTTTACCGTCTTTGCCAGTCAGTGGCGAGCGGGTCTGCGCATGGCGCCTGCAGAAATGCAGCAGTACATGTCGCATCCCAATTTTTGGCCTTACCTTATCGCACTCCTTTGCAGCTTCCTGATGGCCTACGTCATCGCTCGGATCGTTGCCGGTTCCACCACCCAGAGTCTGTTCCGTGGCATCAGCGCCGGCACTCTCGTCGGCTTGGCTGCGGCGGTGGCCATGATCACGGAAATGGTGTTCGAAATCCGCCCCATGCCGTTCGTCCTGATTTCCGCAGCTTATCCTCTGATGGGCTGCATTTTGATGGGAATCATCATCGGCATTTGGAAACCGAAAGGCGCCCCCACAGTATGACAATGAAAATCGAAGGCAAGATTGTTCACGGATATCTGAAAGCTCTCACCGGTCTCGACCAACTTCCCGGCCGCGATGGCGACCGCTCCATCGAACTATTCCGGCATGGCACGTTGACGGTGAAGTTGTATGCTCCACGCGGCAATGATCCGCAGACACCGCATACGCGGGACGAGATCTACGTTATCGCCAGCGGCAGCGGACGTTTCCAGCGGGAAAACGAGGAGACGACATTCGGTCCTGGCGATGTGTTATTTGTCGCGGCCGGCAAGGAACATCGCTTCGTTGAGTTCAGCGATGACTTCGCGACGTGGGTATTCTTCTACGGGCCGGAGGGTGGCGAGGCCGAGGTTGTCAAGAGCTGAAAGCCGGCACAAGAACAGTCGGGAGGAGCACCGTGTCGAAGGACGACAAGAAGGAAAAGAAGGAAGAGGCGCAGCAAGTCAGCTCTGGCCAGGCGACGACCGGTGGCACGTGGTTGGCCGGTGAAGGTCAGCTTGCCGGCAAGTACAGCGATGGCCATCCGCTGGATTGTGTGCAATATCTGGAGGCGAAGCTCATTCTTAAACCCGATCGCTTTACTTGCGTGGATAGCTTCCGCGAGTTTGGCAAACTTGTCCAGCGTACTGCGAAAGATGTAAAGGTCGGTTTCATCGCCGATGCCAAGGTCGGTCGCCGGCCTGAGATCCGCGAAATCGTGTTCATGGATACGCCTGATTTTCGGTTGTACAACAACGCCTTCATCCTGCGCCGTCGGGTCATGTTTGTCGACGGCTTTCCGGTTGGCGATCCGGAAGTGGTTTTCAAGTTCCGTCATTCGGACGAGAAAAAAGCAGCCGAGATGGATGTCCGTCCTAATATCGCGGGGAAATATCAGATCAAGTTCAAGGCTGAAGCGCTTCCATTGAAGGATTCGATTGGTGGATTTCGCCTGCTGTATTCGCACAATTGCCAGTTCGGTCTGAGCCAGATGCACGAAGGCGATCGCCTTGGAATGTGGGGGCTCGCCCACGTTTTTCCCGCGCTGGCTGTTCTCAAGAAATCGAAGGACGAGGAAGTTAAGCTGGTGAACGAAGCCATCGTGGAAGAAGTTCTGCTGGAGTTGGGTGAACTGGACTTTGGCAAAGGCGTGGTCGGCAATTGTAACGTCGCGCTGTGGCGCACGCGTGGAGAGCACACGCCACTGGTGGGAGAGTTCGCCTATCAGCTCAAATTTAATCGTGGAGACGAACTCCACGAGAAACCCAAGAGGCTTTCAGAGCAATTCTTCATCACGCTGCAGCAGGACGTTAAGGAGTGGATTTCTCTGGGAACTACCAAGACCGGCATGGTCTATCGCCTGCACGGCAATGCCCCCCAAAGCCACGAGTGACGAGCTTCTTGGTGTAAGCTTTTCCCTTTGGGGGTATGAGGATGACGCTTGCCTTAGGCGGCAGCTTGCGGCCTCAGGTCGCCGCTCGCCGCAGTAAACTTACCGCAATTCTTCTAACGATTCTCACCGTTTTCTCAGTCCTGACACTTTCTTTATCGGCGGTCGCTCAGCAGTACGATCCGTCGCTGTACGCCGGAATGCAGTGGCGGCAGGTTGGACCTTTTCGCGCGGGACGCGTTACTGGCGTAAGCGGTGTGCCCGGCCAGCCGGCGATCTACTACATCGGGACTGCGGGCGGCGGCGCTTGGAAGACGACCGATGGCGGCATGGTCTGGAAGCCGATCTTCGACAAGCAGCATGTCGCTTCGATTGGTGCGATCGCGGTTGCGCCGTCGGATCCAAACATCGTTTACATCGGAACCGGCGATGTCAGCAACGTGGGCGGCTCGGTCAATCAGGGCAACGGCATGTGGAAGTCGACCGATGCCGGAGAGACGTGGCAACACATCGGCCTCGAAGATTCGCGCCACATCCCTGCGATCTGGGTTGATCCCAAGAATGCGGATGTTGTCTTCGTCGCGGCATTGGGCCACACCTATGCGCCCAATACGGAGCGTGGCCTCTTCAAAACAACCGACGGCGGTAAGACCTGGCAAAAGGTTCTCTACAAAGACGACACTACCGGCGCTATTGACGTAGCGTTCGCTCCTGATAATCCCAAGATCGGCTTTGCCGCGCTCTGGTACCACTACGTCAATCCCGAGACGCCGTTCGCCGGACTGCTCGGCACGGGCGGCGCCGGCATTTACAAGACCACCGATGGCGGCGACACATGGACGCCGGTCGAGATTCAACAACTGGCCAAAGCGCATCTGGGCCGCATGGGCGTTGTGGTTGCGCCCGGCGGGCAGCGCGTTTTCGCGATTGTCTCGGAGCGAATGCAAGGCGGGCTGTATCGCTCCGATGATGGTGGCGCGACCTGGAAGCGCATCACGCAGGATCCGCGAGTAACCGGCAACGGATACTTCAGCAGAGTCTTCCTGGATCCGCACAACCCGACATTGTGTATGTCGCGCAGACTTCGCTCTATCGCTCCACCGATGGCGGGGTGACGTTCGAATCCTACAAAGGCGCGCCCGGCGGCGATGACAATCACGCGCTGTGGATCGATCCCACGAACTCCAATTACATGATCATGGGCAGCGATCAGGGCGCGACCGTCAGCATGGATGGCGGCAAGACCTGGAGTTCGTGGTACAACCAGCCGACCGGCCAGATCTATCACGTCTCCACTGACAATCGTTTTCCGTACTGGATTTATGGCACGCAGCAGGACAGCGGATCGGTTGCAACGCTAAGCCGCGGCGATTACGGCGCGATCACGTTTCTGGACTGGGATCCGATCGGCGCATACGAGTTCGGCTATATCCTGCCGAGCCCGCTTGATCCCAACATCGTCTACGCCGGCGGTGAAGCGCGGGGTTTGTGGCGGGTTGATCGCACGAACCGTCAGGTAAAGGTGATCTCGCCCAACGTCAGCCGCGACGGCGACTACCGTACCGCGACCAATCCTCCGCTTGCGTTCTCGCCGCAGAACCCGCACGTCCTCTACGAAGGAACGCAGTTTCTGCTCCAGACCAGCGATGAGGGCGCGACCTGGAAGGCGATCAGTCCTGACCTGACGAATCGTCCCGGAGAGCCGGTTCCAGCGCCGGCTGCGGAAGAGAACAAACCGGAGGCGAACAAGACAGAAGAAGCCAAGACGAAGGAAGCTGAGAACAAGAAACCGAAGTCTCAGGAAGAGCAGGAGACGATGCGGCCTCCTGATCGGCGCGCGATCACTACCATCGCTCCCTCAGAGTTGCGGCCGGGCGTGATTTGGGTTGGCACGAACAACGGTCTCGTCCAGGTGACCACCGACGATGGCGCGAACTGGCAGAACGTTTCGCCGCCCGGACTGCAGAAGTTCTCAGAGATCACGATGGTCGAAGCTTCGCACTTCGATCCGGCGACGGCTTACGTCTCTGTGGACAACCACCAGGGCAACGATTTCAAGCCGCACATCTTCCGCACCAGCGATTACGGCAAGAGTTGGCAGGAGATCGTCTCCGGCATCCCCGATTTCAGCTTCGTCAAAGTTGTGCGCGAGGATTCTAAGCGCAGGGGGCTGCTCTATTCGGGAACGGAAAACGGCCCGTTCGTTTCATTCGACGATGGCGATCACTGGGGAACATTGCAGCAGAATCTGCCGACCGTTTCGGTGCGCGACATGGTGGTTCATGGCGACGATCTGGTTGCGGCGACCTATGGCCGCGCCTTCTGGGTTCTCGACGACTTGTCTCCGTTGCGGCAGATCAACGAGCAGGTCGCAAAGTCGAATGTCTACCTGTTCCGTCCCGCGAGGGCCATCCGCCTGCGCAACGACATGAACCAGGACACTCCGTTGCCGCCGGAGATGCCGGCCGGCGACAATCCGCCGACCGGCGCGATTCTGGATTACTACTTCAAGTCCGCACCGTCGAGCGAAGTCACGGTTGCGATCTATGATCAGCGCGGGCAGTTGGTTCGCCAGCTTTCAAGCACGCCAGAGCCGGTGCGCTCGGAAGAGCCGCCGCCGGTGCCCAGCTACTGGCTCTATCATCCGACGCCGCTCCCGAAGAATGCTGGAATGAATCGATGCGTGTGGGACCTGCGATACGCCTCGCCGCCCGCGATCCAGCATACCTACCCGATCTCAGCGCTTTATGAGCGGACGCATGCGGAGCCGCAGGGGCCGTTCGTTGTTCCCGGTAAGTATGAAGTAAGGCTGACCGTCGATGGCAAGACCTACAAGCAGCCGCTGATCGTGGAGATGGATCCGCGCCTCAAGGTGACTCAAGCCGAGCTCCAACAGCAACTCGAGTTCGCCCAGAGGGTCGACAGCCTAGTCACACAGAGCTATGGCTTCCACGAACAAGCCGCAAAATTCCAAAGCGAGGTCGTCGAGCGGAAAGCTGCGCTTGAGAAGAACGATCAGGCGAAAGCGGCCCTGCAAGCGTTGCAAGACTTCGATGCGAAGGTGATGAAGATTCAGGGTGAGATCCAGCGCGGATTTGGCGGCTTTGGCAAACCGAAGCCGACCTTCATGCTAATGAATTCGGAATTCGCTTACCTCTCGGAAGCGGTGGATCAGGCTGATGCGGCGCCCACGGCTGCGATGCACACCGCTTACAACGATTATTGTGGGGACCTGACAAAGTTGGCGCAGCAATGGTCAGATTTGATGAAGCAGGACCTGCCCGCGGTGAATGCGCAACTCACCGAGCAGCATTTGCAGCCGCTGCCGGCGACCACGCTGAACGGAAGCGTGCCGACATGCGGACAATAACCGTCGGAGCCTGTTTACCAAGCGTCGGCCCCGTCCCGCCCTGCGGGACGACTCAGCTTAGCCCAGGACGAAGTCCTCAAGGGAAGCCGGTTGTTGGGAATCCGGAGCTTGCATTCGAGATCGAAGTGATGACTGGCTTAGTGGCTTGTCTGAAAGAAGTCGAGATTCGAGCCGGATTGGTTGCCGTTTATTCAGCGGCCTGTGAAGCCGGCTCAGTCGAGGAAATAAACGGCTTGATCGGCACGACTGAAGTCGTGCCCTGACACGAGGCGTCCCCTGAAAGGCTGAGGACCGCGGTGCCGCCGGCTGAAGAGGGTGCTGAAAAAGTCGAGAAGCAGATCCCTCGTCGGCCTGAAGGCCTCCTCGTGATGACAAAAATAAAAGACTGCAACGGCGCAGCTAAAGCTGCGCCCCTTCAAAACAGTCCCACAAGTCGAATTTTTCAGCGGCCGGCTGAAGCCGGCTCAGTAGGGGAAATAAAAGGCTTATCGGCACGACTGAAGTCGTGCCCTGTTACAAAGCGCTCGCGGAACGACTTTTTCAACCGCCTCTTCAGCCGGCGACACTCGACCGCGGCAGCATCGGAAGGTCTGCGTCGGCTAGACGCAAGCCACCGCTACTTCTGCCTTGATCGGCTCAAGATAAGCGGTGAAATGCCGTAGGAACGGCGCTTGATAGGTCAGCTTCATACCGCGGATTTCCTGGCGCCGTTGCCACACCGCCAGCACGACTTCGATCACGTAATCCACATGACTTTGGGTGTAAACGCGACGCGGAATCGCCAGTCGCACCAGATCCATGGTGGCAGCCGCGCCAAACATCAGCGTGCCAATCTCCACCGACCGGATGCCGCCTTCCAAATAAAGCTCCGCCGCCAGCGCCACGCCGGGGAACTGATCCAGCGGGATGTGGGGCAGAAATGCCCGCGCGTCGAGGTAAATGGCGTGACCGCCCGGTGGCTGGATGATCGGCACGCCTCCGTTAGCGAGGTGATCGCCCAGATACGCTGTGGAAGCGATGCGGTAGCGGAGATAGTCCTCCTCCAGCGCTTCCTGTAGGCCGATGGCAACCGCCTCCAGATCGCGTCCCGCTAGTCCTCCGTATGTCGGATAACCCTCCGTCAGAATCAGCAGATCCTTTTCCTGCGCGGCCAATACGCCGTCATTGGTGCAAAGGAAGCCGCCAATATTCGCCATGCCGTCCTTCTTCGCCGACATGGTGCAGCCGTCGCCCAACGCAAACATCTCCTGCGCAATCTGTTTCGGTGTCTTGTCAGCGTAGCCCTCTTCGCGCAGCTTGATGAAGTACGCATTTTCCGCGAAGCGGCAGGCATCAAAGTAAAGCGGGATGCGGTGTTTGCGGCATACCGCACTCACGGCGCGAACGTTCTCCATCGAAACCGGCTGACCACCGCCGGAGTTATTGGTAATCGTGATCATCACCAGCGGAATGCGCTCTCGTCCTACCCGGCCGATCAATTCTTCCAGCGCCGCGACGTTCATGTTGCCCTTGAACGGGTGCCACTTCGCTGGCTGGCGAGCTTCGGCGATCGGCAGGTCTACGGCCTCGGCGCCAATGAATTCAATGTTGGCGCGGGTCGTGTCAAAGTGCGCATTGTTGGGAATGATGTCGCCCTTCTTGCAGGCAACGCTGAACAGAATTCGCTCCGCCGCACGTCCCTGGTGCGTGGGAATCACGTGATGGTAGCCGAAGATGTCCTTGATGGAGTCACGAAAACGGTCGAAGCTGCGGCTGCCGGCGTAGCTTTCATCGCCTTGCATGATTGCCGCCCACTGCCGCGTCGACATGGCGCCCGTACCGGAATCGGTCAGCAGATCGATAAGAACATCATCCGCGGGAAGTAGAAACAGGTTGTAATGTGCGGCGCGCAGAAGTTCTTCGCGCTGCTCACGCGTGGTCCAGCGGATAGGTTCGACACTCTTGATGCGAAAGGGCTCGATGATCGTCTTACTTGGCATGGAAATGTCCTCTTGCGTAAGCTCCATGCTGTCGCTTTCCGCACCGAACCGCAGTGACGGGGGTCACAAGCGGTATGCCACCAAGGGTGGATGCCAGAGTGGCCTGTGCTCCATGAGCACAGGGTCTAATTTCGACGATTGGGGGCGGGGCGGTACACAGAGGCGGCAATTTCCCCCAGCGGTCTGAAATGGCCCGATTCGCGGTAATTAGGAAAATTGAGGCAGACCGGCTACTGCCGATACTTCGCCGCCTGGTTGGCGAGTTCATTCGCCTGGCAGTTCTGCTCGCGAGGAATGTAGGAAATCGAGAAATCAAACGCACGGGCCAGCTTGCGGCAGGTCCAGTTGAGGGAGTGCAGGCGCGGACTGCGGCAGGAGTACTCGCCCGTCATCTGCTTGACGACCACTTCGGAGTCCGAGAACACGCACAGCTTCCTGGCTTTGGCTTCAACGGCGTGCTGCAGCGCCTCCAGCAAAGCGACGTACTCTGCGACGTTGTTGTCCTGGTGCCCAATCCACTTCGCGATGCAGGTGGTCTCGCCATCGGGGCCTTCAATGACCACCCCAATGCCCGACGGCCCCGGATTGCCGTGGGATCCGCCGTCAACATACGCAATCAGATCGGCCATTCAACTCCCGCTCCATCTAAAGATGCTTCAGAAGCTGCGGTTCGTCAAGAATCAGATTCGATTCTCCCCCAATCGGGTTACCGCGACGCCATCTTTCTGTGAAAAAGGTGTGAATTGAGGTTGAATATTTTCCGCGCGTTACCAAAAAACTGCACTGCATTGTTTCGTTTGCCGGAAAAAATTCCCACATTGAAATAAGTCGCGTTTGCACCAACCTTGGGCGTTGACAATTGTTAATCCTCGGTTAGGATGGCTCTCGTCGACGGCAGAAAAGGGCAGGCAACTAATAGCGGTCAGCCCGAAGTAAGCTGAGTGATCGGTTGAGCGAGGCGACTCGGTGCAACCGCCAGACCCGAAAAATCCGACTGCACTGCGAGGTGTCAGCCGGGGTTTGGAACCGCGAAAGCGGTGATCGCATCAAGAGGCTGCGACGGTACATGCATCCACGCCGGTGACTCCCTCGCAGGAGTTGGCGGCTAGAGCATAACCAAAGTCGCAGCCTTTTCCATTTCCTACCGTTCTTTCCGCCCAACCAACCCTAGCTCAAACGGCGAATCAGGAGCATCGTCTGATCGTCTTCTTGCTTACCAAAGCTAGTGGCAAGCCCGCGTATGTTCTGGAACACCTGGGTCAGCGGCAAGTCCGCCCATTGCTGCAAGCCAGACTTGATGGGCTCGACACCTAGTTCAGTTCCTTGCCGGTCGGCGACTTCGGTGATCCCGTCCGTTAGCAGCAGCAGGATGTCTCCCGGTTCACAGTCAATCTCTCGCGTCGTGAAGCTCTGCTGGGGAAGGATTCCCAAAGGAAGATCTTGAGCTGGATACTCGCAAGTGCGCGCCTCCCGTGCCTGAAAGCGCAGCAATGCCGGATGTCCCGCCAAGGACAGCGTGAGATGTCCAGTCCGTTCCTGCAAGAAGCCCGCCGTCACAAACATGTTGCTGGTCTTCAGCGGATACAAAGTCTGATGGATGCCGTCCAACAATTTTGCTCCGTCGCATCCATTCAGAAGAAGCGTATGCACGGTTGCCTTGAACATGGCCATCAGCACGCCGGGAGAGACGCCATGGCCGGAAACGTCGGCCACATAAGCGGTCCACCCATCGGCCGACTGCACCAGATCGACCAGATCGCCGCCAACTTCGCCGCTGGGTACCGATGCGCCGTAGATTTCGAAGTTCCCAACTCGCCGATCAATCTCGGGCACTAACGCCTGATGGAGCTCGCGAGCCAGCGCGATCTCAGTATGAGCGCCAAAATAGCGCACGCCCTCCCAGTTGAAGAACACGAAGAAACAGCTGTATCCCGCTGCCAACGTGAGGCTGCCGATCAGGCTCAGCGTCTGGAGTTGGGATGGCAGACCTGAAGCGGGATCAATAAGCCTTGGGCCGCGTGAAATTACGCGATCAAGCCACTGGAATCCGGCCACCTGCACAACCGCGATCGGCAGCATCAGAATATACTTTCGCCTCAACGCTGCCATCGCGTACAGGACCGCAACTCCGCCACATAAGAGCACATAGGAGAAGATTTGTGCCGCGGTAATGCGAGTTATCCGGGTCATCATGACCAGGATGGCTATGGTCGCGAATATCCAGAAGATACCGGCATAGAGAACCAGCAGCGATCGTGCGGGGACGCTTTTCCAGAACTCCGCCCGACGCTGATAGGCCTTGTACTTCGCGATCAGTCTGGAGATTGTGGCTGAATCCCCGATAGGATGCTCCCTCCGCTGGAGCACCGTATCTTACATCAGCGGTGCGGTTCTCGGAGACCCACAGACTATTTCAACTCACCTGCTGCAGGATTGAGCGGTCCTCGATCAAGATGCACTCCGAGCGATCAGCCAACGCAAAGTTCTCCTTCGCTCCGTCGTCTTGCATGAGCGCCTCGCGATATTTCTCGTACGCTGCCAGGTTCGCGAAGTTGATCAGCGCATACGCGATGTTGGTTGGCCCGGCCATCCTGGTCGGCAGAAAGTAACCCAGCAGCTCCCCACCGCACCGCCGGATGGGCTCGGGCCAGTTGCGCGCATACTGCTCAAAGTCGCGATGCTTGCGGATGTCGATTGTGTAGCGAATGCAGACGGTAATCATCGTCTCTCCTCAGTCAGGTCTCCGCGAGAATTACGTCTCTGCGCGGAACGTCTTGCCCAACCATGAAGACAGGATTAAGCGACGAATCTTCGGGGACGATTCACTTGCTGATGAAATGTGCGTGCGAATGAATGACCGTCATCGCGCCGGCAGCTGCAACAGTCTGGTCAACTGTTGTCGCCCAGCCAACGACAGGTGCACTGCGCGGCTGTGCTTATCGCGGGTGATCCAGTGCAGCTCCAGAAACCTGTGGCAGATAGCTGCTCCGAGCGAACCAGCGAGATGGTCCTGCCTCTCCGTCCAGTCGAGGCAACGGCGAGCGAAGCTCCTGCGCGACTGCCGGAGCGAGTTGGCATCGATCTTCCAGTGGCCGAAAAACTCTTCACCACGTCCCGTCAGGTCGTAGTCTCTGTCGCCGCTGGATATCAGCAGACCATTGCGTTCGAGAGCGGCTCTCAATTGAATTGCGAACTCGCCGGCGAGATGGTCATAGCAAGTGCGCGCGTAGCAGAGCGCCTGATCGGCGCCGCTCGGCTTGTACCGTTCCACGGTCGAGATCGCGCCCAGGGATTCGACGGCATGCGCTACCTCCGGCTTGCTCATGCGATAGTAGCGATGGCGGCCACGTCGTGAGGCGACGAGGAATCCGCCCTCAACCAGTTGCCCCAGATGCATACTGGCCGACTGCGCAGAAACGCCCGCGACCCGCGCCAGCTCTCCCGCAGGCATGGAGCTGCCGTCCAGCAGTACGGTTAGCATTGCTGCCCGTGCCGGATCGGCGATCAGCGCGGCAGTTGAAGCAAGCGGATACTTAGTGTTCATATTCTCAGCATAAACGGAATGTCCCACACACGTTTCAGCCAAGGCTGAAATGTCAGATTTAGGCTGATAGTGACACTTCTGCATCAACCCCGCCAGCCGGTTTCTGCTTCTAAAATAGGGACATGGTTTTGCGTTTGCGCCTTGCTCGAATAGTGTTCCTGTTTTCTTTCTTGCTGCCCACTTTGCTGCATGCCGACACCGCCGCCTTCGACCTGCCAGGTCCGCGGGTTGAGGTGCGTGTAACGCGCGGAGGCACGGAATTGCCCATCGCCGAGGTGCCGAATCTCCAGGAGGGCGACCGGCTGTGGATCCACCCGGCTTTTCCGGAGACACAGAGCGCGCATTACCTCATCATCGTCTCGTTCCTGCGCGGCAGCACCAATCCGCCCCCGGAAAACTGGTTCACCAAAATCGAAGCCTGGAACAAACGAGTGCGCGACGAGGGCGTGATGGTCACCGTCCCTAAAGGTGCGCAACAAGTCTTGCTGTTTCTGGCGCCCGAGAGCAGCGGCGATTTCAGCACTCTTCGCTCCAACGTTCGCGGCAAACCGGGAGCTTTTGTACGCGCTTCGCTCGACCTCAATGCCGCCGCGCTCGATCGCTCGCGACTCGATGCTTATCTGAATGCCGTCAGGAGTGTGTCGAACAACGATCCCAGTGAACTCAAGGACGAAACGACTCTGCTGGCGCGCAGCTTGAATATCAAGCTCGACGACGACTGCTTCAAGAAGCCGCTCGATGAACAGGCTGCATGTCTGACGCAGCATGGCGACAATCTTGTGCTCGACGACGCCCATAGCCAGTCGATGGTTGCGGAGCTGGCCAATGGCCCATCGGCCGATATCGCCGGCCAGATGAGCGCCACTCCCTGGGCGGGAGCCGGCTATTTCAGCCCATATGTCGGAGCGATTGTCGATGTTGTGCGGCTGATGACCAGCTTCCACAATCCGGAGTATCAGTACATCCCCGCGCTGGCGCTTCCCAAGGCCGATCAACTCAATTTGCAACTGAACTCTCCGCCGTCCTTTGAGAAGCCCAAGTCGGTGATGGTCGTCGCCCTGCCGCCGGTGGAGGCCGCAAAACTGCCGCCGCTGCGCGCAGTAGATTCCAAGGGCGTGTACTGTCTGCAGAACTCGTCGGTCTCGCTTCCCGTTGACGGCGCTCCATTGGTTTTCTCTACACCGTTAGCTCACAGTTTGGTCCTTCACGTCTGGAGCAAGTCTGGCGCCTCAATGGACATTCCTCTGAAAGCCGATGCGGCGCGCGGCGGGCTGGTCATCGACACGGATTCGAAGCGAGATACGAGCGCCGATTCCGAACTCGCCGCGGACTCCGACCACTGCCGACTTTGCCAAGCTCGGACCCGAAGTCAGCGGCACGGTGAAAGGCCAATGGGGATTCGACTCCTTCCAAGGCCCAACGTTTTCGCTGCGAACTTCGCAGCCCGGAAACTGGATCCTTACCGCGGACGACAAGAGCGCCCTGGTCGTTGGTCGCGACGACACGCTGCATTTCAAGTCTGACTCGGCAGTTTGCGTAGATACGGTGACGGTCGAAGACCAGAAGGGCAATAAGTTAAAGACGACGCACAAAGTGGACAAGCCGGGCGAGCTACAGGTCGACATCTCACTGAAGGACGCCAAACCCGGCCCGCTGACCATGCAAGTGAAGCAGTTCGGACTGGCGAAGCGCGGAAGACGTGACATTGCACAGTTACGCCGATGCGGGTCATCTCGACAGCTTCACGATCGATGCTGGAGATCATTCCGGTGTGCTGAAGGGCACGCGTCTCGATGAGGTCGCAAGTCTGGAAATGAACGGCCTCAAGTTCACGCCTGGAAATCTCACGCGCGCCGACAATCAGGATGAGCTGCAAATGGCCGCGCCGGATTCCGCGGACGTCAGCGAACTGCATCCCAACACAAAGCAAACGGCACACGTCAGCTTGAAGGATGGGCGTGTGCTGGAACTGATGTCGACGATACAAGTGCCACGACCAAAGGTGACATTGATTAGCAAGACGATTCAGTCGGATGCGTCGAGCTCGACTTCTCCGATCCATCTGGGGGATGCGGATGAGCTGCCGCAGAACGCGCAGCTTTCCTTCGCGTTGAAGAGCGAAATTCCGCCAGCGTTCCCGCGCGACCAGATGATCGAGGTGGCGACCGCGGATGATTCCATCCACACCATGCTGAGCGTAGCTGACGGAACACTAATGCTGCAGGATGCCCAGACAGTGGTTGCCAATATTGATCCGGCGAAGAACTTGGGAGACTCGGCATTTGGGCCGCTGCGCTTCCGGGCAGTGGCGGCCGATGGCGAGAAGGGAGATTGGCAGCCGCTGGTGACTTTGGTGAGATTGCCGAAGCTCCAGGAGTTGCGCTGCCCCGATTCGCCGGACAAGCAATGCACGCTGAGCGGCTCGAGTTTGTACCTGCTGGATTCGGTTGCGACCGATCCGCAGTTCCAGCAGAGCACGCCGGTGCCCGACGGCTTCGCGGGCTCCGCTCTCAACGTGCCGCATCCCAGCGGGCAGGAGCTATACGTGAAGCTGCGCGACGACCGCGGCGCGGTGAACAAGCTGGATCTGCCGGTGCTGCCGGAGCAATGAGGTAAGGCCCGTGCCCGTACCGGATAATCTTTACTGTTCCGAGGGATTCTTCCAGGACCTGGCATTTTGTTTCATAAAGTAAACTTAGCTATACTCAACTTAGCTAAGGGACTTACTGATATGCCGATCGCGACGATTCATCAGGCCAAGACCAATCTCTCCAAGCTCCTCGAGCGAGCGGAACGCGGGGAGGAGGTCTTACTTGCGCGCGGGAAGAAAGTAGTAGCCAAGGTCGTTCCAATTTCAGCCACACCGCGAAAGCGTCGTTTGAACATTTTGCAAGGCAAAATAAAGGTGAGTCGCAAGTTTTTCGAGCCTTTGCCAAAGCAGGAACTCGACGCTTGGAACCGCTGATGCGTGTCCTCATCGATACACATGTCCTGCTATGGGCCGTGGGCGGCGACAAAAGGCTGTCACGTAAAGCTCATGCCGTTTTGTCATCGTTTGAAAACGAGGTGTTTGTTTCGGCGGTATCCGCATGGGAAATAGCGACCAAATACAGGCTCGGAAAACTACCGACTGCGGGTGCGCTCGCAGGAAACATCAACGCGATCGTTGAACAATTAGGCTTCCATCCGCTAGCGATTTCCCTGGGCCACGCCGAGCGGGCTGGAGCGCTGCCCGGTGCACATCGCGACCCTTTTGATCGCATGCTAATCGCCCAGTCACAGGCGGAGAACCTGCCGTTGGTCAGCAACGAAAGGTTGTTTGATGCCTATGGCATCCGCCGAATCTGGTAACGGTCTTAGCGGTTGTATACCGGTAGAGGTCCGCGCAGATTTCGCCAAGCCTCGTCACAGGCTTTGAGCACGTCGTCGCTCAGCGGCCCGTCGTCGATGGTCGCCAGGTTCTCGTTCAACTGCTCAAGCCGCGATGCGCCCAGGATGATGCAATCGCTGGCGGTGTGGTGCAACAGCCAATTCAGCGCCAGGCTTACCAGCGAGCGTCCCGCGGACTTTGCGATCTTGCGTAGCTGTTCGACCGACTGGAAATATTGATCGTGCCAATAGCGGTCCTGATACAGCTTGTTCTTATCGAAGCGTGTGCCGGGTATAGGCTGCTCTTGCTTATGCTTGCCCGTGAGCAGCCCACCGGCGAGCGGGTTGTACACAACTGTCGAGACACCGAACTCCTTGCACATCGGCAGATATTCCTGCTCAATGCCGCGCGCCAGCAGGTTGTACATAGGCTGCGAAATGTAAGGCGCATGCCAACCTCGCTCTTTCGCCAGGCCCAGCATCTGCACCACCTCCCAACCGGCGTAATTCGATGACGCGAGGTAGCGCACCTTGCCCTGCTTCACCAGGGACTGCATCGCATCCAGCGATTCCTCGACGGGAACGCCGTGGTCCGGCGCATGGAAGTAGTAGATGTCGAGATAGTCAGTGCCCAGTCGCTGCAGGCTCTCGTCGATGGCTCGCAGAATGGCTTTGCGCGAAAGTCCCTGCTGATCCGGTTCCTCGCCCATCTTGAAGAACACTTTGCTGGCAATTACAAGCCGGTCGCGCTTGCCTTTGATGGCATGGCCCAGCATCGTCTCGGCGACGCCGTGCTGATACATGTTCGCCGTATCGAAAAAGTTGATGCCTGCTTCGATGCAACGATTTACCAGCTGCGTTGAGCCGGCTTGATCCAGAGGCTTGCCGAAGGTCATGGTCCCGAAACAGTAGCGTGAGACTTCCAGATCGGTGTGCTTTAGCTTGATGCTGGGGATCGTCATAGTTCCTTCAACTTCTTAACGGCTTCGACATCGTGATGAAGTGAATCGGCTGGGTCGCATTCTTGACGACCTCGGCCGACTGGGTGCCAGTCTCGACAAAGCCAAGCTTGTGATAGATCGCCGGCAACTCGGTGCGAAGGTTGACGATGCGGATGTCTACTACCTTGCAGCCAGCCGAACGGCAATACTCCTCGGCCTCGTGCATCATACGTGTGCCGAGACCCGACCGCTGTTGCGCAGGATCAACGGAAAGCGTGCCGATGTATCCGCGATCGCCCGTCACTTTAATGAAGACGCAGGCCACAAGATCGCCGTCGTTTTCCAACAGCAGAAACGTACCCTGCTCCATCATGTGCCGGACTTGCTCAGAGTCGGTACGATCTCCGCTTTTGAAGAAGCGCTCCACCGCAAACGCGCGGTTGATCAGATCAACGATTTGAGAAATGTCGGAGGGTGTGGCAGGACGGATCGCGGCCTTCGTTTCGCTCACAACTCTAATCACCGCTCACTTCGGGTTGGAAGACCATCCTGTCGCTGGCCCAAAAATTCGCCAGCGAGCAACAACCGATCGTCAGAAGATTGGCGACCATGTATTGCAGATGCAGCGAGCCTACCAGAAGACGCATCAGAAGCAGGTTCCCGACAATCGAGATCATGCCGGTGGTGAGGTTGAAGCGGAGCAGCCGGCGCAACATTCCCGAGCGGCTTTCGCGCCGGTCGGCCCAGGTGAAATGTTCGTGCCAGAGGAAGTTGTGAACGACAGCGCACTCTACTGCCAGGCCAGTTGCGAGAAGATAATTCAGGTGCAACACGGTCTTGAACAGGAACAGAAAGCAAAGCTGAACCCCAATGCCGACCGCGCCCACCATGTGGAACTTCACCAGGCGGCGAATCAGATGTGCCCATCTCTGGGTTGAGTTGCGGACGGTCACGAGAGTCGCTCTTCGCGGTAGAGCTGCACCGTATGCTTGGTTGCTGCGTAAAGAAACATGGTCCCCATTCCAATGATTGCGACGACCGCCCCCACATCAAACAGCAAGAACCGATGGCCCGCAATGTGCGACCACGGCCCGCGCACGTAGAGCGCAACGTTACCGATGGCTAGAATGATACGAATTTCGGTCGGTCCCAGGTTGAAGAATGATAAATGAAACTTCCCGACCGTGTACGTTGCCAGGTACGTCTCAATGGCTAGCAATAAGAATGCCACGAGAAGGCCCATAGCGACAATGGGCGTCATATAGCCGGAGAGTGCAAGGCCCACCATCAGAGCCGTTGAGCCGATCGCATCGATCACATGATCCACATAAAAGCCGTAGCGCGGCCGCTGGCGATTGCGAAATCGTGCCAGCGTTCCGTCAAGGCTGTCGCCGAACCAGTTAATCGCCAGGAAGAGCACACCCCATAACAGCCATTGCCGGTTGTAGCGTGACAGCGCATAGCTCACGCCAACCATAATCTGCGCAGCGAAACCCAGCACGGTCAGATGATCGGAGTTCACCCAAGCCGGCATGCGCGCTGCCAACCAGGCCAGCGCGCGTTTCTCCGCCGCGGTGACGAAGCTCACCTGGACGCGCGTTGCATTCTTGAATGAAGCTGCTTTTTCTTCCACCGAACCTGTTGGCGGCATAGCTCGCCGAATTTAACTACAGCACTGCCGTTTCATGCAACAACTCGCCCTTGGCAAAACGTGCCGGACTCAATACCTCGACGTTGTCGATCACGTCTGTCTTTCCTTGGACAATTAAATCCGCAACCATCCTGCCGGTTGCCGGAGAATGCATCACTCCATGTCCACTGAAGCCATTCGCGCAAAAGAAACCCGGCACCTCTTCCACTGCACCAATGATCGCGTGATGATCGGGGGACATCTCGTACAAACCTGCCCACGCGCGTTTCGGATTCACCGCCAGGTTTTCGAAACAGGGAACGCGATCGGCTGCCAGCGTCAGCACCTTCTCGATGAACGAAGGTTCGAAATTGGTGTTGAATCCGGTCGTCTCCTGAGGATCGTTCCAGGCGAGCAGAAAGCCCAGGCTCTCCGGACGGAAGTGGAAGCCGGTGTTCATATCGACGACCATCGGCACTTTATGCGAGACGCCGTCGAAGGGCTCGGTCGGGATCAGCATTCGCCGCATCGGCTCAACCGGAAGCTTCACTCCCGCAAGCGTCGCAACCTCGGCAGCCCAAGGCCCAGCCGCATTCACCACGATCCGCGTGCTCACTGGTCCACGCGACGTTTCTACGCCTGTGATTCCGCTGCCATTCCGAAGTATCGCTGTGACCTCGGTCGAGCGCCACAGGGTTGCTCCCTGTTCGCACGCGCGGGTGGTGAAGCCGACCATCACGCTGTAGGGATCGACGAACCCATCGGTCGGGCAGAATGATCCGCCCAGAATGTCATCAGCACGCACTTGCGGAACGATGCTGACAATCTCCTCGCGCGTCAACATTCGGGCTTGCGTCAGCCCCAGCGACTTTTGCAGTGCCTGGTTGGTTTGCAAATACTCGAGATGCGCTGGCTTGGTCGCGACGAACAGATATCCCTGATCGCAATATCCGGAAGGGTGTCCCAGCCGCTCCTCGAATGCGGCATAGAAGGGAATTGAGTACAGCGACATCTGAATGTTGGGTTTGGTGGCGAATTGCGCGCGCACGCCCCCCATGCTCTTGCCGGTGGATCCTTTGCCCTGATGCGACTCGCGCTCCACGATGAGCACGTTCCGACAACCGCTCCCGGTCAAATGCCACGCAATGCTGGCCCCCACAATTCCGCCGCCCACGATGACGGCGTCCGCAGTCTGCATCTTCGCCTCGATCAGGGGAACATTGTATGCTGCGAGGAAGTCGGGCGCTGTGAAGAAACGTAAATGTCAGGATTTGGTTCCAAACAGGGAGGAGTACGTTAGCGATAGCGACGGCTTCAGTGAAGGCGCGCTCGAGTGACCCACTCTCATAACGGCCCTTGCGCCGGCGTGATCCCCCACCTCACAACCCAAAGTGATCTATCTCACAGACCCATGTTCTCCAACCGCCTACCTTTACTTATCGGGCCCCCCAAATCAAAGTTAGCTAGCTACTAGTCCTGGCCGAACCTTGGGAATGCGATTACTCACTCGCAAGGATTTTCATGCCGCTGGTAAATGCTTTTTCGAAAGCTGTGGTACGCGATTTCTCGTTGGAGGAACTGGAAGAAGCCGCCCGCTTGATGCGGGGATATGATCTTGTGGCCCTTTGTGCTGCTGGTTCGGGACACGCTGGCGGAACGCTTTCCATGACAGAAATCGTTGCCGCGCTTTATCTCAAAGTTGCGACGCACGATCCCAACAATCCTGAATGGTCGCATCGCGACCGCATCATCTGGTCGGCTGGGCACAAAGTCCGGGCTCTTTATCTTGGCCTGGCATTCGCCGGATACTTTCCCATCGAAGACGTGGTCACGCTGCGCGAGCCCTATTCACCGTTCCAGGGTTATCTTCATGAGCCGAAGCTGCCTGGTGCCGAAGTATCCCGCGGATCGCTCGGCCAAGGTCTTGGCATTGCTGCCGGACTCGCCTCGTCCGGCAAACTCGATCACGACGAGCACACGGTCTTCTGCATCATGGACGATGAGCAGCAGGAAGGGAACATCTGGGAGCCTGCGATGGAGGCATCGCGCTACCAGCTCGACAACCTCGTCGCCATCATCGATCGCAACCGGATGCAGACCGACAGTTGGATCAAAGGCGTTAGGAACGTTGAGCCACTCGAGAAGCGATATCGCGGCTTCGGCTGGGAGGTAATCGAAATCGATGGTCACGACGTTCAGCAGGTCGTAAGCGCGTTGCAGAAAGCGAAGGGCGTGCCCGTGCTCGGTAAGCCGACGGTGATCATCGCCAATACCGTCAAAGGGAAAGGCGTCAGTTTCATGGAGAACGTCGCGGGCTGGGACGGCACGGCACTCGATTACGACGAGATGGTAACCGCGCTCGACGAACTCGGATTAAAGGAAACGATCGCTTATGACGTGCTGCTGGAGAGCGCGCGGGAATATGAGTTGGAAGTCGCAATCGAGTTGGCGGCCCATTCCCCCAGCGTTTCGCGCGATTGTTGAAAAGAACGCTTGGTTGGTCATTGCGACGGCAAAGAGGGAAGCGGGCGTCTCTGCAATTGGCCAACTAACGTACGACGGAGGGGGTTCGGGCGCGCTTGCTGGCTCAGGTGAAGACGGACTTGGATGATCTTCCGCCAGCGAGACATACGCTCCCAGTCGAGCCAGGTACAACAGATCAGCTCCAGCAAAATAGACCAAAGCAATCAATCCCATCAGCAGCGCCGTCGGTCGCCCTCCAATCCTTGCCGACCACGACAGCGGCGTGAGGAACGCCAACCACATCATTCCCGCCCAAAATGTTCGTAGTAGAAAAAATCCAAAGGCCAGCAATGACAAACGTCCGGCACGGTCTTGGGAAAAGTCGATAGCCTGATCCAGCGCATCCCTTGCGCCCGCAGCGTTGCGCACGCAAAACAGTGGCGCGATACCCAAATACCAATTCAGCATCACACCCAGCAGGAAAGCCCCGCATACTCCGAACGACAGGGCAAGAGACGCTCGCAGCGCATGGCCGTTGCTTGCCATGTCCACGCCATAAAGCCACAAGACCATTGCCGTGCCAAATGCTATGAGCGACCACATCGCGCGCAGCAGTTGCAGAACAAGAATTGGGCCGAGGTTCCATTGCGTCGATTCTGAATCGTCGTCCGGCTCGATCCTGAACATCGCGACCAGACGGTGCAGCGTAGCCGTACGTCCCGCGGTCGTAGCCAGCGCCCAGAGAAGAATCAGGCCCAGCAAGAGAATCGTCTGTTCCAGCAGAAATCGCGAGAGGCTTCCACGGAAGATGTGCTGCAGCGCTTCAACCAGCAGGATCGGCTGCATGGTACGCAAGAGGAACTGGTCTACTGGCCTGACGGTAAGGCCGTCGAGAAAAAGCCGAATCGAGACAGTCCCTAGAATCCATGCTGACAAACCGAAACACCAGCGCCAAGCCAGCTCAGCAGCCAGCAGGGCGGGCTCGTGCCAGAGCGCGGCAAAGCCGTCACGAAAGGGAGAAGACTTGTTACTGCCGTGCGCCATTGATCACACACTCTCCGTCAACGCCTGGGCCAGTTCTGCAGGAGTGTCGACCAGCACGTCCGGCACAACTAGCTCCAGCGTTCGTGGGGCGAAGCCATAGGTCACTCCGACGCTCCACATTCCAGCATTGCGTGCCGTCAGAATGTCAACCTGCGAGTCGCCCACCATCACCGTGTCCTCGGGATTTGCGGCGGCTTCACGCATCAAGGTATTCGCTCCCAAAGGATCGGGCTTCTTGGTTTCGAAACTATTTCCGCCATATACCTGAAAGAAGCTTCCAGCCAATCCCAGCCCCGCGAGAATGTCGCGCGACACCCTGACCGGTTTATTGGTGAGCACGGCGAGCTTGCGCACGTGCCCATTGGCCTGGCCGATCTGCTTCAGGGCGTTTCGTATTCCCTCGTACTCACGCGTGCTGTCAAGTTTGTGCTCGCGATAATAAAGCAAAAAATAGTTGAGCGCCTCCTGCAGGAAATCCCGATCGGCAGGGTCGCCCAGCGCTCGGCGGATCAGCATGGGCGCGCCATCCCCGATGTACGTTCCGATGACATCCATCGGCAACTCCTTACGCCCGTATTTGAGCAGCATGGCATTGACCGCCGCCGCCAGGTCACGCTCTGAATCGATCAGTGTCCCATCCAAATCGAATAAGACGAGCTTGATTCTGGTCGAGCGGAATGGGACGGGAAACACGTATCATCGCTCTTTCAGTATAGCGAGCCGCGACGGCGGAAAACTGACGGATCTGGCCGAACAGCTATTCCAAGCGGAAGCAAGGCCGATCAGCATTTACAATAACTCAAGGTCTTTGACCCGCAACTCGGGCCTCGCATTTCACCCCAGAGGTAACGGATGGCAACCACCAAAGCAGCGCCCAAAACTGCCGCGATGACGGCAGAAAAATATGAAGGGCTGACTTCCGATCAGCTCATTAAGATCTACCGGCTTATGTATCTTTCGCGGAAGCTCGACGACCGCGAGATCCTGCTCAAGCGCCAGCAGAAGATTTTCTTTCAGATTTCCGGCGCCGGACATGAGGCGCTGATGGTGGCCGCCGGAATGGTGCTGCGGCCGAGCTACGACTGGTTCTATCCGTACTATCGCGACCGCGCGCTCTGCCTGACGCTGGGCATGACGCCTTATGAACAACTGCTGGAAGCGGTGGGCGCCGCTGACGACCCCAACTCCGGCGGTCGCCAGATGCCTTCGCACTGGGGACACAAGAAGCTCAACATTGTTACCCAATCGTCGCCGACGGGAACGCAGTTCCTGCAAGCCGTTGGCTGCGCCGAAGCCGGCCGATACTTCAGTCGCTATCCTGAATCTGCCGCCAAGTCCAGCGGCGACTATCGCCAGTTCAAAGACGTGACCTTCCATGGCGACGAAGTGGTGTACGTCTCCTGCGGCGATGGTACGACGAGTGAGGGCGAGTTCTGGGAATCGTTGAATTCCGCGTCGAACCTGCGGTTGCCGGTGCTGTATGTGATCGAGGACAACGAATACGCCATCTCCGTTCCGGTCGAGGTCGGAACGGCCGGCGGCAACATCAGCAAGCTGGTGAGCGGCTTTCCGAATTTTCACTTTGCCGAGTTCGACGGCACCGATCCGCTGGTGAGCTACGCAGCGCTCAAGGAGGCTGTTGACTACATTCGTGCCGGCAACGGACCGGCGTTCGTGCACGGCCACGTGATTCGCCCCTACTCGCACTCGCTTTCTGATGACGAGAAGCTTTACCGCCCTGAGTCAGAGCGCAAGCTGGAAGTGGAACGCGATCCCATCACGCGCTTCCAGTTGTTCCTGGTGCGCGAGGGCATTCTGGATGAGAAGGGCGTGGACGAACTGGAGAAGGACGTCGACGCGGAAGTCCAGGAGGCCAGTGATCGCGCCGTCGAGGCTAAGATTCCCGAGCCCGATTCGTACAAGCTCTATGTGTACTCACCCGATCTCGATGCAACGTCATCGGCGTTCCAAACCGAAGCGGTGCATCCTGCCCCGTCAGAGAAGGGAACGTCCAGTCCCGAGCGGACGATGGCCGACCTCATCAATGTTTGCATGAAGGATGAGATGAAGCGCGATCCTCGCATCGTGATGTTTGGCGAAGACGTTGCCGATTGCAGCCGCGATGAGTATCTGAAGGCTCAGCAAGTGAAAGGTAAAGGCGGCGTCTTCAAGCTGACCGCCGGGCTGCAGTATGAATACGGCTCCGATCGCGTCTTCAACTCCCCGCTGGCGGAGGCGAACATCGTTGGCCGTGCCGTCGGGATGGCGACGCGCGGTCTGAAGCCGGTGGTCGAGATTCAGTTCTTCGACTACATTTGGCCTGCCATGCAACAGCTTCGCAACGAACTGCCGCTGATGCGCTGGCGCTCTAACAACAACTTCTCCTCACCGGCGGTGGTGCGGGTTGCGATTGGCGGCTACCTCACCGGCGGCTCAATCTATCACTCGCAATGCGGCGAGAGCATCTTCACCCACACGCCCGGCATGAGAGTTGTTTTTCCGTCGAATGCGCTGGATGCCAACGGCCTTCTGCGGACTGCCATTCGCTGCGACGATCCGGTGTTGTTCCTCGAGCACAAGCGGCTTTATCGTGAGACCTTCGGCCGCGCGCCATATCCCGGACCGGACTACATGGTCCCGTTTGGCAAGGCCAAGATTGTGCGGCCGGGGCATGACCTGACCGTCGTGACGTACGGAGCCGTTGTGCCGCGAGCGCTGCAGGCTGCTCAGCGCATCGAGCGTGAAAACGGAGTGAGTGTTGAGCTAATCGATTTGCGAACGCTCAGCCCCTACGACTGGGAAGCGATCGCGACCTCGGTTGCAAAGACCAGCCGCGTTCTTGTCGCGCATGAAGACATGTTGAGCTGGGGCTATGGCGCCGAGATCGCGGCTCGCATCGCAGATGAGCTGTTCGATGAACTGGACGCGCCAGTGAAGCGTGTAGCGGCGAAAGACACGTTTGTCGCCTATCAGCCGATCCTGGAGGATGAGATTCTGCCGCAGGCGGAGGATCTGTACCGGGCGATGGCAGAGCTGGCGAAGTACTAGAAGCTATCTCGTAAGTCGCTTCGTAACAGGGCACGACTGAAGTCGTGCCCTGTTACAAATCTATCTATGAGATAGCTTGATAGCTTCTAGTTAACGCAGCAGTCAGGAAATGTCGCAAGAGAAACAATCGCCCGCGAGATTGCGGGCGATTTTCTATCAGCGAGGTTTCTATCGAGCGCTCTTGCTGCCCCTCATCCAGTCGATCGAGATAGCTCCCGCACCCAAGAAGATCAGCGCGAAAGCGATGGTAGCGCAGGCCAGGGGAAGCTCGAAACCTCCCTGGCCGGTGAGGCCATTGTGGAGGTGCACCTTGAAGATCGCCACCAGCATGTCGATCACAATGGCGAATGCGGCGAAGCGGGTGAGAAATCCGACGACGACGAGGATGCCGCCACCAAATTCAGCAGCGACAACCAGGTAGGCCATCCACGCTGGTATGCCCATGTGACTCAGGGCGCCCATAAAGCCGTGCAGGTGGCTGGCAATTTTCTGCCAGCCGTGGGCAATCATGATGGCGCCCAAAGTAAGGCGCATGACAAGCAGACCCAATGGCTGCAACCGATCTAGAAAGCTCAATCAGTTCTCCTGTGCAGCGGCGGCGAGGGCTTCCTGACGGAATTCCTGTATCGTCTCGATGCGGTAATTGATGGCGACACCGCGCCGCGTCATCTCATTTAAGAAAAGCTGGGCCGGCACGTCGATCTCCTGGTGAATTCCGCCGCGCTTCGCGATCTTTCCGCCGATCAGCATCTGCAGGACAATCGATGCGGGCCATGCAGTAGTGCGCATCATCGAAGTCATGCCTGTGGCTGCGTCAGTGTAATCGATCATGCTGAACGACGCGATCATGTCTTCGTGATGAGCCTCAACCCGAAGAATCGTAACCTCGGGCTCGTCGCTCTTGAACTTCTCTTCGAAAAGGCAAGCCACGGCCTGCCGCGGAGCGATCATGGCGCCGTTGATGCGGCGTTTCTCGTTGGAGAACAGTCCGAGCTCATACAAGGTGCGCAGCTTGTCGACATGACCGGGATAGCGCAGCGTCTTCTCGAAGCACTCGCCCACCTGACCCTGGAAAGTCTCCGGTAGCGTCGACGTGCCTCCGCTGGTGTGGAAGGCCTCAAGCTCCGGAAAGCCCTCTATATGGAAGGGCTCGACCTCCGTCAGCGGCTCGACGGTAACGATCTGGCCGTCGCGCAGAACTTTCGCCGGTTCGCTGTATTCGTTGATAAGACCTTCCACCGAGAATACAAGCTGGTAGTTGAACGGCGGGTGCGGATGCTGCGGTAGGCCTCCGACGTAGAGCTTGAGCGCGTCGGCTTTGCCGCCGATACGTCGCAGCAGTTCGCCGCCAAGAATGGATGCCATCCCGGGCGAGAGGCCGCAGTCGGGGGCAATCGCCACGCCTGCAGCTTGCGCCTGCAACTCGCGCTTGAACTCCTGCTGAACGATGTCGTTGTTGCCACCGAGGTCGGCAAAGTGACATCCGGCGCGAATTGCGGCCTTTGCCAGGCCGAGGTTGAAGTAGTAAGGAACTGCTGAGAGCACTCCGTCATGGCCGCGCATCAGGTCCAGTGCTGCTCCGGTATCGGCGGCATCGAGCTGAGCCGGAGTAATTTTGTTGCTGCCTGTGAGGCGCGAGATCCGCTCAACCGCTTCACTGAGTCGTTTCTCATCTTGATCTGCGAGTGTAACCGCCGTAACTTGCTCGCTGTGGGCCATATCGAACGCGGCGGCCCACCCCATCATGCCAGCGCCAATAACTAGAATCCTCATGATGACCTTCCGGAGAAATAGATATGAATGCGTGTATGAGCACAGCTGGATCTTTCGGTAATGATGGCCAGAAGTGACAGGATAAACCAGCAGCCACGTTTGACAAAGAGGTTGCGGGCGTCATTCTGCGCTGCTGTACCGGCCTGGCACATATAATTATTCCAATGTTCAGAAGCTGTTTCTTGCTGCTTGTGGTTTCAAGTCTTGTAGTCCTTGCCACCGCCCAACAAGGCTCGCACCCGCTTCCTCCAAGCCCTGCTCCGGCTGGCCCAGTTTCATCCGGCCAAGTTTCTGTTCAGCGGGATGTTCCATATGGCGATGCCGGTGGCGAGAAGCTGCTGCTCGATCTTTACTTGCCTGCCGAAAGCGATTCTCGCCCACGGCCTGCGATCGTCCTCATTCATGGTGGCGGCTGGGTGGGCGCCGACAAGAGCACTATGCGAGGCATGGGGAACTTTTTGGCACGCTCCGGTTTTGTGGCCGCATCGGTGGATTATCGGCTGCTGCGGGGCAACGAGAATCGCTGGCCCGCGCAACTGGATGACGCACAGCGCGCGGTACGGTGGCTGCGTGCCAACGCCGGAAAGTACAACATCGATCCCAATCACATCGGCGCTTTCGGGCACTCGGCCGGTGCCCAGTTGGCAGCCCTGCTGGGAATGCAGGAGACGCGCGACAACTCTGACCCGGCGCTGGCGAAATACTCAAGTCGAGTGCAGGCTGTGGTCGACGTCAGCGGCCCCAGCGATTTTCTCAAGGATCACGATCCGGACGGTGATGCTTTTCTGACAGTATTCCTCGGCGGAAGCTACGACAAAGTACCGGACGTGTGGCGCGATGCCTCGCCCGTATCGCACGTCGCGAAATCTGATGCGCCATTTCTGATCGTGCATGGAACTCAGGATCAGTCTGTGCCGATTGCCCAAGCGCAGGAGCTCTACGACAAGCTGAAGCAGGCGGGGGTGCAGGCCAGCTTGGTCAAGTTTGACGACGGCCACATGTTCGACAAGCCGGAGAATCGCAAGCAACTGGCACTGGAATCTCTGACCTTCTTCAGCCGCTATCTCGTCGTGAACCCTTAACCTATTTACGGCAGATGCCGCACGATCTCGACGCCTTTCGGAGTGGGATTCGCGCCGCTCTGGTTTACTGCAATAAAGACCGCGAGATCCTTTGTGGGATTGATGGCGATCACCGTTCCGAATCCGTCGGTACCGCCGTTCTTCACGATCACCGGATGCAGGTTTGGACCTCCATTACCCAAGTTGTTTACCCACGCCATCGCCTGCTTGCTGAAGCCGTGCGGCATGGAGTAGATGGGCTTTTGCGCGAGCTGCATTGCGGCCGTGAGCTCGGCGGGGACTGGCTTGCCGTTCACCTCTGTATGGCCGAGGTTCGCTTCGCCGAAGCTCAGCATGTCACTTGCTGTGGAGCGCAATCCACCGGCGGCGTACCACGCATAGATCGGCCACGGTAGTGCATCGCTGCCGTTGCGCAGATGTCCCTTGGCCATCCGCTTCATCTGTTCGGCGTTGGGGTGCAGCGTCGTGTCCGGCATGCCGAGCGGGCCGAGGATCTCGGCGTTGAGCTGCTCATCCCACTGCTTGCTGGTAGCGGTCATCACAAGGTAGCTCAGCAGTCCGATGCCGGCATTCGAGTACAGGTACGGCGCGGGAAGCGGAGTTCTTGGCGTCCAGCGTGAGACCCAGCTGAGGAAATCTTTCGTCGTGTAGTGCTCAATGCTGCGTTGCTCGAGGGCGCGCGGCAGGTTGGGAGGATCGTCTGGCAATCCGGACGTAAAGTCGGCCAGTTCAAGCGGCGTCATCGGCTGCGCCTCGGGCCGAAGCCTGTAGCCGCTTGGCATGTATTTCTGCGCTGATGCGTTGGGATCGATCTGCTTGCGATTGATCGCGAGCGCGAACAGCGTCGTCGTGTAGACCTTGGTGCAGGAGCCGATCTCGACCAGCGTGTCGGGAGTGAATAGCGCGCCGGAATCGGTTGCCTGTCCGTAGGGGAAATAGTAGCGGTGGCCGTGCAGCGAGACGCCGACGATGGCCCCACGGACATTATTCTGAGCGATGTACGGTTGCATGATGCCGTCGACGATCCGCCTGACTTCGGCTTCCTGACCTCCGCCGGCGGTGACGGGCATAGCGTTTTGCTGTGCCCACGCCGCCGTACCAGCGAGTAACAGGGCGACGGTTACGATGACGGTTGAGTGTGAGTGGCGACGCATTGCCTTTGCTCCGGTGAGGGTGCCAGCCCAGAGATGGTAATTGTGCGACGACGATTGAGCAACTGGATGTGCGGTTTGGAAACTCAACGCAATGGCACAAAACCCTTCGTGGCCTGAGCGTAGAATTTCAGCTGTCTGATGAGCTTGCATCCCAAACTGTTAAGTTTCGAAACGAATGTGGTGATTTGTGCCACCGTTTCCCTGCTTGTCCTCGCGGTGTCGCTTCCTTTGGCTTTGATCAGCCGTCGTTCCGAATGCTGGTGGACTGTAAGGCTTTCGACCGGCATCGCTGCCATTTGTGCAATTGTTCTTGTGATCGTCAACATCCTGATGCGCGGGTAACGGCCGACGGCTATTTGGATATTCATGTTCGCCACATTGCTCCGCGCGGTGCCGGGATTAGGACCAGTCGTATAATCAAGAGATGCCCACCCGCTGAAATTGCGTTCTGTAAGGGCCGTGAACACTTCGCGAGCGTTCTTGCTGGGCAGAATAGTCATGGAATTTCGTCTCGTCAGTTCCTACAAACCGCAGGGCGATCAGGGCAACGCGATCCAGTCGCTGACCCGTGGTGTCGCTGACGGCGACAAGCATCAGGTGCTGCTGGGAGTTACGGGATCAGGTAAGACGTTCACCATGGCCAAAGTGATCGAGCAGGTGAATCGCCCAGCTCTGATCATGGCCCACAACAAGACGCTCGCAGCGCAGCTCTATCACGAGTTCAAGTCGTTCTTCCCGCACAATGCGGTCGAGTACTTCGTCTCCTATTACGACTATTACCAGCCCGAGGCCTACATTCCGGCTGGCGACGTTTACATCGAGAAAGAGGCGACGATCAACGACGAGCTCGACAAGCTACGACTGTCGGCCACCAAGTCGCTCTTCGAGCGGCGTGACTGCATCATCGTTGCGTCGGTGAGCTGCATCTACGGTCTCGGCTCGCCCGAGGCGTACTACGGCATGCTGCTGTTCCTGGAAAAGGGACAGAAGATCAAGCGCGACGAGATCACTCGTAAGCTGGTCGAGATCCTCTACGAGCGTACCGACGGCGAATTCCGCCGCGGAACATTTCGCGTCCGCGGCGACATCATCGAGATATTTCCGACCTACGACGACTCAGCGTATCGCATCGAGCTTTGGGGCGATGAAGTCGAGTCGCTGGCGCAAATCGATCCCCTGTTCGGCACAGTAAAGCAGAAGCATGTGCGCCTACCTATCTATCCCAAAACTCACTACGTGATGAAGCCCGAGCGAAAGAACGCTGCGGTCGGGTCGATCCTGGAGGAACTGGCGTGGTGGGAAAAGGAACTCGAGAAGCAGGGAAGGATCGTGGAAGCTCAGCGGGTGCATCAGCGCACGCGCTTTGATCTCGAGATGATCAAGGAGATGGGATACTGCCACGGCATCGAGAACTATTCGCGCCACTTCACTGGCCGCTTACCGGGCGAGCCGCCGCCGACGCTGCTGGATTATGTGCCCCGCGAATTCCTGCTCTTTATCGACGAGTCGCATCAGACCATTCCGCAGGTGCACGGCATGTGGCACGGCGATCGGTCGCGCAAGCAGACGTTGATTGAGTACGGCTTCCGGCTGCCGAGCGCGCTGGACAATCGCCCACTCACGTTTGAGGAGTTCGAGCACCGCGTGAACCAGGCGATCTATGTTTCGGCGACTCCTGGGCCGTACGAGCTAACCAAGTCCGCCGGAGTCGTTGTTGAGCAAATCATTCGCCCGACCGGATTGATTGATCCCGAGGCCGAGGTTCGTCCGGTGAAAGGCCAGATCGACGATCTGCTGCATGAGATTCGCGATCGCGCCAAGAAAGGCGAGCGCGTGCTGGTCACCACGTTAACCAAGCGCATGGCGGAAGATCTGGCCGAGTACTACAGCGAGGTAGGGGTGCGCTGTCGCTACATGCATTCGGAGATCGAAACGCTGGAACGCATCAAGATCCTGCGCGATCTTCGCAAAGGCGAGTTCGATGTGCTGATCGGCATCAATCTGCTGCGCGAAGGGCTCGATTTGCCGGAGGTCTCGCTGGTCGCGATTCTTGACGCGGACAAGGAAGGCTTCTTGCGCTCGTCCGGATCCTTGATTCAGACCATGGGTCGTTGCGCGCGCCATCTGAATGGCCGCGCGATCTTGTACGCCGATACCATCACCGACTCGATGCGGAGAGCCATGGGCGAAACCGACAGGCGCCGTGCAATCCAGCGCGCCTACAACGAGGAGCACGGCATTACGCCGGAAAGCATCATACGGCCGCTCGACATGACGCTGGTCGCCGTCGCCGAAGCGGATTACGCTGACCTGACGAACGAAGCCGAAGGCATGCCGGAGTTTCAATCGCAGGTAGAGTTGAATGCCTACATTGCGAAGCTGGAGAGCGATATGCGCGAGGCGGCGAAGCGCTTCGAATTCGAGCAGGCGGCGAAGCTGCGCGACACCATTCGCGATCTGCGGACCAAGGAGTTCATGTTTACGTAGGGCTCGAACCAAGCTTCGGTTTGCGTGATCGTTTGGCTAATCGCTAACTGCTAATCGCTTCTTTTCAATACGGCCCAATAATCCCACCAATGTTTCGTGAGGCCGGCAGTTTGGTTATTGCCGCGAATGCCTCGACACCCCAATACTTCGCAAATACGTCGAGATACTTGTATCCGGAGCCGGTGTTAAACAGCACCACCTTGTCATTCGCCGTCAGGAACCCGCTCTGCAGAAGGTGTTTGTAGGCCGCGAGCGCTGCACCGCCCTCAGGAGCCGGAAAAATACCTTCGGTCGCAGCCATCTCCTTCACGCCATCCATGATCGCGTCGTCGCTAACAGCAACTGCCGTGCCTCCGCTCTTGCGCACGATGTCGAGGATGATGAAGTCGCCGTACGCTTTCGGCACTCGCAGCCCGGCGGCCAGCGTATGCGCATCTGGCCACATCTGCGAGACGGATTCTCCCTCCTGCAATGCCTTCGGTATGGGCGCGCAGCCATCGGCCTGGACGCAGATCATCTTCGGTCGTTTGCCTGGGTCGATCCAGCCAAGCTGCTCCATTTCCTCGAACGCCTTCCACATGCCGATCAAGCCGACGCCGCCGCCGGTGGGGTACAGAATCGCGTCAGGCAAGCTCCAGTCCATCTGCTCGGCGACTTCGTAGCCCATGGTTTTCTTGCCTTCAATGCGAAATGGTTCTTTCAATGTGGAAACGTCAAACCACCCCTCTTTGTCCTTGCGCTCAGCAACCATGCGTCCGCAATCGCTGATCAGTCCGTCGACAAGAGTGAGATGCGCGCCGGCGGCTTCGACCTCCAGCCGATTCGCAATCGGCACGTCTTTCGGCATGAAGACATAGGCTTCGAGCCCGGCAGCGGCAGCGTACGCCGCAAGCGCACCGCCTGCATTTCCCGCCGAAGGCGCAGCCAGCTTCTTTACACCGTAATGCCGCAACATGGTGATGGCCGCGGCCATCCCGCGCGCCTTGAAGGAGCCAGTGGGATTCAAACCTTCATCTTTGAGGAAGAGATGGGGATACTTGCGGCTGGGTAGAAGCGGAGTGAAACCTTCGCCCAGGGTGACGGGCTCGGCATCAGGCAACACCGCGGCATAGCGCCACATGTTCTTCGGCCCCCCGATGAGCGAATCGCGTGTGTGATACCAACGGATGTCGGCCAGGTCGTAGCGTACATAAAGCGGCCCGCCGTCCTTGGGACAAATCGTTGGCGCGGGCTGCGGAGCATACTTCTCACTGCACTTGCTGCATTCAAAATTTATGATGGTTGCCATGATTCCTGCTTATAAGACATCGCAGTGTAGCACCGCGCGTTGTTGTGCGAAACGGTGTCCGTTCCGGCTGCTATAATCCGCGCAGTTTTTATTCCATGACCGAGCCGTCCACACCGCTGATGCGGCAATATTCCGCTATCAAGAAGGAACATCCCACAGCTCTGTTGTTTTTTCGTCTGGGCGATTTTTACGAACTGTTCTTTGAGGACGCGGTGGTTGCTGCGCGCGAACTTCAGATCACGCTGACCTCGCGCAACAAGGAAAAAGGCATCGCGATCCCGATGTGCGGCGTGCCCTATCACTCGGCCGAGAACTACATCGCCAAGCTCATTCGCAAGGGGTTCAAGGTTGCTATCTGCGATCAGATGGAAGATCCGCGGATAGCCAAGACGCTGGTGAAGCGTCAGGTAACTCGAGTTGTCACGCCCGGCACCGCGGCCGACGCTCATCTCGGCTCGGAGGAAAATAATTTTCTGGCGTGCGTAGCGAGCACGGGAAGCACTGTGGGTTTTGCGGCCCTGGATCTGTCCACCGGCGAGTTTCGAGCGACGGAATTCGTGGGAGAAGACGCTGATCGCCGCATTCGCGAAGAGCTGCTCGTCTTGCGTCCGCGCGAGGTGCTCTTCGCTTCGTCGCTGCCGCTTGTTTGACAAACCGCGAACGTATTCTCCGCAGCCGGCCGCTGCTCCTCGCATGGCATCACTGGAGAACGCAACCTGGGCGGAAACGCCGCTTGAAGATTGGGTGTTCGCCTCCGACTACGCTATTCCACAGGTTGAGAATCATTTCGGCGTGCTCTCGCTGGAGGGCTTTGGACTGGCGAACCGCGCGGCTGCGGCGACGGCAGCCGGAGCGATTCTGCATTACGTCCGCACGACCCAGCGAGGCTCGCTCGATCACGTCGATCGCATCGGCTTCTACGAGCGGCAGAACTGCCTTGTGCTCGATGCCGTCACGGTTCGCAATCTCGAGCTGATCGAACCGCTCTTCGCCGGCTCCGGCGACAACGCCACACTCTTTCGCTGCCTCGATTGCACCATAACTCCGATGGGCAAGCGTCTGCTTCGCGCATGGATGCTGCGGCCGTCGATCGACGCCGAAGAAATCAACTTGCGACTTGATGCCGTCGAAGGCATGTTCCGCGATCTGGTTGGGCGGGAAGAGCTGCGACGCTCGATGGAAGGGATCCTTGATCTCGAGCGTCTGCTTAGTCGTGTGACTCTGGAGACGGCAAATCCGCGCGATCTGTTGGCGCTGGCGGCTTCCTTGGCGAAGCTTCCAGCATTACGATCGGCGCTGTCGCACTTTACGGCGAAACGCTTGCAGTCGTTGCACGGGCAATGTGACGAACTGGGTGACCTGCGGGATCGCATCCTTTCGTCGCTGGAAGACGAACCGCCGCTGACGCTTGCCGATGGCGGCGTGATCCGCTCCGGGGTTGACACCGCGCTCGACGAGTTGCGCGACCTGAGTCGCAACAGCAAGCAGTACATTGCGCAAATCGAGCAGCGCGAACGCCAGCGCACCGGCATTGGCTCACTGAAGGTCAAATTCAACAATGTGTTTGGGTACTACATTGAGATCTCCAAGGCCAACCTGCACCTCGCGCCCAGCGACTACGAGCGCAAACAAACCCTGGTCAACGCCGAGCGCTTCACCACGCCCGAACTGAAGGAATACGAGGCCAAGGTGCTCGACGCGCAGGAGAAGATGGTCGAGATCGAGCGGCGTCTGTTTGCCGAACTGCGCGCTGCGATTGCGGCCGAGGCGCGCCGGATTCGCCAGACCGCACTGGCGCTGGCCGAGATCGATGTGCTGGCGTCATTCGCTTCGCTCGCTGCCAATTGCAATTACTGCCGCCCGTTACTGGATGATAGTTCGGATATTGAGATTGTCGACGGCCGGCACCCAGTTATCGAGCAGATGGAGATTGCGGGCGCCGCGGAACGCTTCGTGCCCAACGATCTTTATCTCAACAACACGACGCACTCCATCTTGCTCATCACCGGACCCAACATGGGCGGCAAGTCCACCTATCTTCGGCAAGCTGCGCTCATTGTGCTGATGGCGCAGATGGGATCGTTTGTGCCCGCGCGTTCCGCACGGCTGGGCTTGGTGGATCGTATCTTCACGCGCATTGGCGCGGCCGACAACCTCGCGCGCGGCCGCTCGACGTTCATGGTTGAGATGACGGAAACCGCAGCGATCCTCAACACTGCGACGCAACGCTCGCTGATCTTGCTCGACGAGGTTGGCCGCGGTACGGCGACCTATGACGGTCTGGCGATTGCCTGGGCCGCCATCGAATACATCCACGCCAATACTCGTGCTAAGACGCTCTTCGCAACGCATTATCACGAACTGACCGAGCTGGGTGATCGGCTCAGCGGGGTGAAGAATTACCATGTCGGGGTGAAAGAGAGCGGTGGCGGAATTGTTTTTTTGCGCAAGGTCGAGGAGGGCGCAGCGGACAAGAGCTATGGTATCGAGGTCGCGAAACTGGCCGGATTCCCGTCGGAGGCGGTGCGGCGGGCGCGCGAAGTGCTAGCAGAACATGAGAGCGCCGAGCGCGGCGCAGTCAAACATCTGGCACGCGATGAAGCTGCAGAAGCGGCGCCCATGCAGCTCACTATTTTCACCCCGCTCTCGCAAAAGATCGTGGACCGGCTGAAGGAAACCGATCTCGACCGTCTAAGCCCACTGGAGGCGCTGAATCTGCTGCACGAGCTTGAAGAAGCAGATGGAATGACGGGCTGGCCAGGCATCTGGCTTCGCACCTGAATTCCCGTTCTCTTCGCGTTACACTCATCTATTCCATGCCTAGCAAACGTAACCTTGAACTTCGCCGGCAGGTTGGGCAACTGCTCATCATGGGCTTTGAGGGCACGACCATGTCGCAGCGGTTGCGCGTCATGCTCGAAACATTTCAACCGGGCGGAATTATCCTCTTCAAACGCAATCTCGAAGACGCCGAGCAGATCCACTCCCTGCTTTCCGAGGCGCAAAAGGCGAACGCGACGCCGATGTTCCTGTGCGTCGACATGGAGGGTGGCACAGTGGATCGGCTGCGTGAGGTAATCGCGCCGGTCCCGTCCGTTGCTACAGTTGCCGCTGCAGGGTCGAAGAAGCTCTTTCGCAAGCACGGGCGCTTGCTGGGCGAAGAGGTGCGCGCACTCGGGTTCAATACTGATTTCGCGCCCGTTCTTGACTTGCGTCTTGAGCCATCGGCAAGCGTGCTCGGCTCACGCACCGTGTCGCCTCGGCCGAAGCAGACCATTGCCTATGCGCGGGCATTTCTGCAGGGACTGAGCGAGGCGGATGTTCTCGGCTGCGGCAAGCACTTTCCCGGGCTCGGCGAGGCCAATCTCGATTCGCACAACGAGCTGCCGGTGATCGACAAGCCATGGAAGAAGTTATGGAAGGAAGATCTCGTTCCTTATCGCAAGCTGCGACGCGAGCTACCGTTCGTCATGGTGGCTCATGCGGCTTATCCACAGGTGACGGGCGACAAAACGCCGGCGTCGCTTTCCAAGAAGTGGATGAGCGGCGTCCTGCGGAAGAAAATCGGTTATCGCGGACTCATCATCACTGACGATCTCGATATGGGTGGCGTACTGGCTGCCGCGCCGATCGAAGACGCAGCCGTCGAGACTCTCCGCGCCGGGGCTGATATGTTTCTGGTCTGCCAGAAAGAAGAGAGTGTACGGCGTGCGTTCGAGGCGGTGTTGAAGCTTGCGGAAAGCGATAAGAAGTTCGCGAAACTTGTCGGCGAAAGATCGAAGCGCATTATCCATACGAAGGAAAGATTCAAAGCTCTGCGGAAAATGCCTGACGCACCAACCCGCAAAACCCTGGAGCGCCTGACACGCGAGATATGGAAGTTCAGTGAGGAATTACGCGCCCGTGCAATGAATGCGGATGAGGTGTTGGAGTGATTGTCGCCGGGGTGATGAGCGGAACCTCGGCGGACGGCATCGATGTCGCTCTGGTGCGAATCCAAGGCCGCGGCTTTCGGTCACGGCTGGAATTGCTGGCGCATTACCAATTTCCCTATCCCTCCGAAGTTCGTCGCGCAGTTCTCTCGGCGATGAACGCGCGCTCTGCCAGCGTCGCCGATCTTGCGCAGCTCAATTTCCTGCTAGGTGCGCTGTATGCCGATGCGGTTCGTGCGGCGCAACGGCGCGCGCGGCTGGAGTGTGAGCTCGTCGGCTGCCACGGCCAGACGCTCTACCATCAGGGAACAGCCAAGCCGTATCTCGGAAAGCGCGTCACGTGTACGTGGCAGACTGGCGAGGCAGCTGTGATTGCGGTGAAACTCGGTGTGCCGGTGGTTTCCGACTTTCGTCCGGCCGACATGGCTGCTGGAGGAAAAGGTGCGCCGCTGGTTCCGTTCCTCGATTACGTGCTCTATCGGCATCGGCGGTATGGGCGCATCGTGCAGAATCTTGGCGGTATCGGAAATCTCACCGCGATTCCGCCGCGTGCTACTCCGGAGCAGGTCGTCGCATTCGATACTGGGCCCGGCAACATGGTGATCGACGCGGTGACGGAACATCTCTTCGACAAACCATACGATCGCAATGGAAGATTGGCGGCACGTGGCGAGCCGATCGAGCGCGTGCTACGCGAGTTGCTGCGGCATCCGTTCTTCCGCCAGAAGCCGCCAAAGACTGCGGGCAGGGAACAGTTTGGACGCGAATTTGTGCGCGAGTTCCTGCGCTTGTGTCGACGCGCCGACAAGAACGATATTGTTGCTACGGCGACGGCTCTTACCGCTCGGTCGATTGGAATCGCGGTTCGCAGGTCAGTGTTGCCGCTGATCGAGAGCGAAGAAGCAAAGCCGGCTCGATTTCGCGAGCTTGTCGCGTCCGGCGGGGGAACGAAGAATGCGACGCTGATGAGAATGATTCGCGAGGAACTCGCGCCGCTAAAGATCCGCGTGCGGACAACCGATGACTTCGGATTGCCCTCGGAAGCGAAAGAGGCGACCGCATTCGCATTGCTGGCGTATCAGACGTGGCGACGATTGCCGTCGAATGTGCCATCGGCTACGGGAGCGAAGCGGCCGGCGATTCTCGGGAAAGTCAGTTACGGGTAGCGACTGAGCTCACCACTGAGTGCACGGAGAAAGACAGTTCACCACAGAGACACAGAGACACAGAGAAGACGTAAAGAAGGAAAGAACCCGGGGCGGAGAATCGGTATCTTTGCATGTGGGAATCATGAGACGAGGTGCAAGTGCTCGACATCCGACAGTGAATGCAAGACGCAATCTGTCTCTGTGTCTCTGTGCCTCTGTGGTTATCCTTCTCGCCGGCTGCTCGCACAAACCCGATCCCAACACGCTGGTGATGATCATCGAGAGCAGCCCCATCAATCTTGATCCACGTGTCGGTGTCGACGCGCAGTCACAGCGGATCGACGAACTGTTATTTGACTCGCTGGTGACTCGCGACGCCGCAATTCAACTTGCAGCCTTCGCTGGCTGAGAGTTGGGAGACCCCCGATCCGCTGACTTACATCTTTCATTTGCGGCACGGCGTGCGCTTCCACGATGGTCAGCCGCTGACTTCGCGCGATGTGAAGTGGACCTTCGACTCGCTCATCGAACGGCAAGATTCGCAGTGCGAAGGCCGGCACGTTTGCTCTTGTCAGTCACATCGATGCGCCTGACGACCACACGGTCATCTTTCATCTGAAGGAGCCGTATGCGTCGCTGCTGTGGAATCTCTCGGGAGCTGCCGGAATTGTTCCGTACGGCAGCGGTGAGGACTTCAACCGGCATCCTGTCGGGTCGGGACCATTTCGTTTTGTGAGCGCCCAGCAGGACAAGAACGTAATCGTAGAGCGCAACTCGGACTATTGGGGCGTGCGGGCCAAGCTTGATCGCGTGGAATTCAAGGTGATTCCGGATGCGACCACGCGCGCGCTGGAGCTGCGGAAGCAGAGCGCCGACATTGCCATCAACTCGCTGGTCGCCGACACGGTGGTGACGCTGCAGCGTGATCGCGATCTGACCGTGATGGAGTCGCCGGGCAGCATCTATGCCTACATCGCATTGAACCTGCGCGACCCAATTCTGAAGGACGTGCGGGTGCGGCGCGCCATCGCCTATGCCATCAATATCGAGCCCATCATTCATTATCTGCTGCGCGACGAGGCGCGTCCGGCCTACAGCATTCTGCCGCCACAGCACTGGGCCTACGATGGGGATGTTGCCCGCTATCCGCACGACCCGGAGCGGGCCCGCAAGCTCCTGGACGAAGCTGGTTATCCGGAAAAGAATGGTGTGCGCTTTCACATCACGATGAAAACGTCGACCGAGGAGTCCACGCGTCTGCTGGCAGCCGTGCTTCAGCAGCAGTTGCGCCAGGTCGGCATCGCGCTGGATATCCGGTCCTTTGAGTCGGCGACATTTCTCGCGGATGTGACCAAAGGCGCCTACCAGATCCATTCGCTGCGTTGGATCGGTGGCAATCAGGACCCGGATATGTTTGAGAACGTCTTCGCGACCACGAGCTTTGCTCCCAAGCGTGCCAATCGCACTTTCTACTCCAACCCACGCGTCGACGCTCTGATCCGCGAGGGACGCAGCACGCTCGATCAGCCGAAGCGGAAGGCCATTTACGACGAGATTCAGCAGATCCTCGCGGAGGATTTGCCGTACATCAACCTCTGGTATCTGGATAACGTGTTGGTACACACAAACCGGGTGCGCAACATCGAGCTCGGACCCGCTGGGAACTATGATTTCCTGCGCACGGCTGAAATCGTCCAATGACCTGAATCGTGTGAGGCACGATTCACGCTGAGCTGGGACGGGTCGTGAATTCGTAACTACAGCGAAAGACGCACGACAGCTAGAATAGAAGCGATGATCTCTCCTGACCTGTTGGAAATCCTTGCCTGCCCGGTATGCCGCAAGCCGCTCGTACTGCACGGCGAGAATGCGCTGAAGTGCAACGAGTGCAAGCGCGTTTACCCAATCCGCAACGACATCCCGATCCTGCTTGAGCACGAAGCCACGATCGAGCAGCTCTGACCCCCACGGCGAGAACATCGAAGGCGACCAACCGCTGTGCCAACAATTGAATGAGCATTCAGTCAACGGGTCGCTGCGTGCTATGCCGCAGGGATCTTCCCGAAATGGTTCAAATCTCCCAAGACTTCCCGAAAATGGGACAACCAAGCTCGTCTCTGGATCGTATTAAGAGGCAGAAGTACAGTTCAGGTATTTGTGACGGCTGCGGTTGGTCACACTCGGGTGGTAGTCGTCACATCTGATCGGGGCTACAAGTCCAACCCCAGCAACTATTTCGGGACACTGGGGTTGGAAGATAGGCAAAAGGCTGGGATAACTCCCAGTAAGAATCCGGGTTCGGCAATCGAATTGCCTGCAACTAAATAGCTGGCAAGCGAGTCTAACAAGCAAAACCCGGAAGGGTCGGAGGTGAGGTCGATGATGGCAGAAAAGTTTTCCCTCCCGGAACTGGCCGCGCTACGGAGCGAGCTGCTTCATGGGTTTGATTCCCGGGACGCAGCGGAGCTAGTGCAGATGTTCCTGGCCGGACACGGCTATGGTGTCTCGGCTGAGGAAGCACGCAACGCCGTATGCAAGGTCGGTATGCCGGGCGGTACGCTGGAAGCGTTTCAACGCGACCTCGAGACCATCGCTCTGGTGAATTGATGGCTCGAAGGCCACAGGTGACAAGGATTCGCTTGACCTAAAAAGGAACGGACGCGACCATCGCCAGAACCTGGACGTAGGCGCAGTTCGAAGCGAAAAGTGAAGAGCTCGGGCAAAACGGCCCGAGCTTTCCCGTTTCAGCGCAATCCGATCTCAGCTCCACTTTCTTACTCTTACCCCTCCACGGACGCGATCCTGCAATACCTCCTCGAAAAACATGTAGGGATGGGCGGCATCGAGTTGACTGATGTCGTCGAGCTGTTTCCGCAACTCCGCCGGTATCTCAAAGCTGACGGATGCCAGGTTACTGTCCAATTGTTTGAGCGTGGTTGCGCCAATAATGGTCGAGGTCACACCGGGCTGGGTGGCAACCCAGTTCAACGCGATCTCAGCCGCCGATCGCCCCAACCGCTGCGCAACCTGCTGGACCGTTTGCACGATCTGGAAATTTCGCTCGGTGAATTTGTTAAACACCGGATTCTTGGAATCCTTCAGGACGTCGAGACGGCTTCCCTGGCTGCTGGTGGGACCTTGCTTGGTGTATTTGCCGGCGAGAAAACCGCTGGCCAGCGGACTCCACGGACAAATTCCCATGCCCAACTCACGGGCGGCGGGAACGTGCTCGCGCTCGATGTTCCGCTCCACCAGCGAGTACTCCATTTGCAGAGCGATCACGCGCTCCATGCCTTGCTGCTCGGCCAGGGTTTGAGCGCGCGCCGCGTACCAGGCAGGAACATCGGAGAAGCCGTAATAGCGAATCTTGCCGGCCTGCACTAAATCGGTCAAAGTGCTGACGACTTCCTCAACCGGCGTCAACGTGTCCCATACGTGGAGCCAGTAGAGATCGACGTAGTCCAGCTTCAGACGACGCAGCGAGCCATCCAGCGCGCGATAAATATTCTTGCGCCCATTGCCGCCGGCGTTGGGATTGCCATCTTGTGCATTGAAGGTGAACTTGGTGGCGAGGACCAGTTGATCATGCAAATTTCTCGCGTTGACGAAGCGGCCGAGGACCTCCTCGCTTCTGCCCTCTTCATAAACATCTGCGACGTCGAGGAAGTTGCCGCCTTGTTCGACATAACGATTAAAGATGCGTTCGGCTTCCGCGTCATCCGAGCCCCAGCGAGGGTTGCCGAAGGTCATCGTGCCCAAGGCTAGCGGACTGACGCGCAGGCCGGAACGCCCCAGCGTTACATATTCATTCACTTGCATGTATGAGATCTCCTGACAGCCGCGATAAGGGATGCGGCTATCAATTTTCGATGATGCTCAACAGAAGAAGTTGCGGACAGACGGCTCACTCGTAGCGCAGGCTTTCGATAGGCTGGAAGCGTGCGGCGCGACTTGCTGGAGCGGTCCCGAACAAGATTCCAACCAGGCTGGAAGCGAGCACAGCAATCACCACCGACCATCCCGAGATCGGGACGCGGTAGTTGGTGAGGAAGCGCACCGAAAACGGCAAAGCCAGGCCGAGGACGATCCCCACAATTCCACCGGCCAGCGAGATGAGGATCGCTTCAATCAGGAATTGCGCGCGAATTTCCGCATTGGTAGCTCCCACCGCCTTGCGGACACCGATCTCGCGGATACGCGCGTTCACGGTTGCCAGCATGATGTTCATAATGCCGACGCCGCTGACGAGCAGAGTTAGCACCGAGACCAGCAGGAGCACCCTCGTCAGCGTGTCGGCGGTCTTGCCGGCGACGTCCAGCAGCAGCGTCAAATTATCAACTCGATAAACCGATTCGGGGCGATGGCGCGACTGCAGGACGTCGTGAATTTCTTTGGTAGCGCGGGGCACTTCAGCGGAGTCGCCCACCGAGAAGAAGAGCTGCTTCACCTCATCAGTACTGGTGAAGTAGCGAGCCACAGTGTACGGAAGCAGAATCGTATCGTCGGAGATCTCGGACTGGCCGAAGGTATCGACCCGCTCGCGAAATGTGCCGATTACGGTGAAGGGAAGGCCACTCAGCTTGATCTGCTGGCCGATGGCCAAGTCCTGCGAACCGTACAACGTATTGGCGAGCCTCTGCGTGATAACAGCAACCTTGTTGCGAGCTTGGGTGTCGCCGTCATCGAAGAACCGACCCGACAGAACTTGCAGATTCCGCACGAAGAGGTACTGCCAGGACACGCCTAAGACAAGGACTTCGCGCTCCTTGCCTCCCGGCACGGCAACATGATCGTGAAACTCAATCATGGGCGAAGCATTGCTGATACCAGGAACCCGCTGACGCACCGCGTTCAGATCGTCAAGGGTAAGAAAGTCGCTGGTCTCATCGCGGCCATAGATGCCGCCTCCAGCGTACTCGGCGATCATCATGTTCGAACCGATATTCTGAATCTGCTGGAGCAAGTACTGCTTGCCGGTGAGACCGATGGTGACCACCAGAATGAGCGAAGCCGTCCCAATGACCATGCCCAGCGAGGTAAGAATGAATCTCCATTTGCCGATACGAAAAGTCTGAAGCGCAACGCTGATGGTATCGCCGAAGACAAACTTGGGATATCGGCGCGCGTTGTTGCCGTTGGCTGCCATGCCTGACTCTTAGACTAATGGCTAGCGCCCTTGGCTTCAATCGCCCTGCGCTCAACGCAATGACGATCAGCGACTTACGGCCACAGCCTCAACCTCAGTTCCAGTGGTAGTATCCTTGGAGAAGGCCCCCTCACTTGCTCATGAAGTCCCGCTGCTATCTCGTTCCACTGGCTATCACACTGTTGTCTCTAATGACGACTACGGTTGTTGCAGCGCAGCAAGCAATCGGCGAATTGTATGCCACGGATGCGAGCGTCAAAGGTTCGGTAATCCTGGCAGGCTCCGGAACCAGTGTGTTGAGCGGCTCTTCGATCCAGGCGGGAGCTCAGGCTGCGACCCTGAAGTTGGAACGCGGAGGCACCCTGTTGGTATGCGAGGGGACGAAGCTTTCCATTACAGCTTCGCAAAGTGGACGCGAGATGCTGTTCAGCTTGAACAACGGCAATCTGGAGATGAACTATCCGCTTGGCGCCGAGGCGGACACGCTGCTCACTCCCGATCTGCGGCTGCTCTTGCCGGGACCGGGCACAGTTCACGTTGCCGTGCGAATCACTCCACAGGGCGATACTTGCGTGCAATCACTGCCGCCGAACGTCTCCGCAATTGTTGTGTCGGAGACGATGGGCGATGCCACTTATCAGGTGAAGCCGGACGAGGCAGTTCTTTTCAAGAGCGGTCGACTGAGTGAGGCCAGCCCGTTCAAAGGTAACTGCGGATGTCCTGCACCACCGCCGATACCTACACAGGTCGCCAAAGCCGCGCCGCCACCACCGCCCCCTCCGGCGCAGCCTAAGCCCACGCAGGCTTTAGCCGCTCCCCCTCCGCCCTCGCCTGAGCAGCACATGGCGGTCGAAGCGCCATTCGTCTTTCGCGGCGACGACCCCACCCCCGATCTGACCCAGAATGTCGCCGTGTTGAGGCTGGAGAATAACAAGGTTGTGCAGCTTGATCCGACGGTTTTGCCGCCGGCCAACGCCAAGAAGAAGTCGTCATCGGCCAATAACTCGCAGACGGCGAAGAAGGAGTCGCACGGCTTTTTCAGCAAGGTCGGAGCGTTCTTCGCGGCAATATTTCATTGAAGCACGCTGTTCGCTTCTCGCTTTTCGCTCTTCGCTTCGGCTCTAGCCTTAGTTCTTAGCAAACAACTCAGCGCTTGTTGCGGAGGAGTGCTGGCGGCCATTGCCGCGGAGGATTCTCCGAAAGAAATAATTCCTGATAGCAAAGAGCTAACCGCCAAGAGCTGAGAGCCAATAGCGAAAAGCGAAAAGCGAATAGCGAACAGCGGGCTTTCTCGCTTCTGCTAAACTTAGTCCTTCCATGTCTGACCAGCCGCGTTCCCGTGCATTTCTTTGGGTGATCCTTGGCGGCGGAGCTTTCTTTCTCTTCCTGGTTGCGATTTTTGCCCTGGTGTACTTCTCCGTTCGCTCACAGCAGAAGGACGGCTTCAGTGGATTTGGCGACAAGATTGGTGTCGTCGATCTGGAAGGTGTAATCCTCAATCCTAAGGATGTTGTCGAGCAGCTGCGTAAGTTTGCTGAGGATAGCTCCATCAAGGCGATTGTCTTGCACGTGGATTCGCCTGGCGGCGGTGCGGCAGCGTCGGAGGAGATCTATCGCGAAGTACTGCGCATCCGCGATAAAAAGAAGAAGACGATTGTCGCTTCCATCGGTACGGTCGGCGCCAGCGGAGCGTACTATGTCTCGTCGGCAACCAACAAGATCTTTGCGGATGATGCCAGCATCGTGGGCTCCATCGGCGTCATTGCCGAATGGTACAACTACGAAGAGCTGCTGAAGTGGGCCAAGTTGCAGGCCATCACGCTGAAGGCCGGCGAGTTCAAAGACACAGGGTCACCCACGCGTCCCATGACGCCCGAGGAACGGGCTTACATGCAGAGTCTGATCGACAACATGCACACGCAGTTCATCCACAGCGTGGCGGTCGGTCGCAAGATGAAGGACGATCAGGTGCGCGCGCTGGCGAACGGCAAGGTCTGGACCGGGCAGGAAGCTGTGCCGCTCAAACTGGTCGATCAGATCGGCGATTTCCGCGCCGCCATCGAGGATACGGCTAAGTCTGTGGGCATCAAAGGCGAGCCGACGCTGGTGCGTCCCGAGAAAGAGCGCAAAAGCTTGCTTGACTTGATGTTTGGCGACGTTTCCAACTACCTGCCAGATGCAACCAAGCTGATGCAGACCAATGTCGGATTCTATTACCTGTGGAAGTAGTCGTTGGGCCGCTCCAGGCTCGGGAAACCTAATCAAAACTTATACTTGCCAAGCTTGCGGCAATTTGAGAGTATCCGTTGTGCTGGTAAACTAGTGAGCCGTATCGCGATAAGGGGCGTGCGAGATGACCAAGGCAGACTTGATCGATGAGGTTTCCCGGCTGACGGAACTCACGCGGAAGGACAGCGAGGTCATCGTCGAGACCATTTTCGAGAGCGTAGTACGCTCGCTACGTGCCGGCGACAAGATTGAGATACGCGGCTTCGGCAGCTTCCGCACACGCCAGCGCAAGCCCCGTGTGGGCCGTAACCCCAAGACGGGCGACCGCGTAGAAGTCCCCGCCAAGAAGATTCCCTTCTTCAAGCCCAGCAAGGAACTGAAGGACATGGTCAACAGCTCTGTCGAAGCAAATCCGCCTGCTCAGCCCGCACCTGCTCCGGCGTCGGAAAGCGGGGCGTAATTCAGAACATATGCCGCGGGTTAACCCAGCCCGGGTTTTCGTTTACAGACTAAGCTTCTTGCAGACGGCTTAGTACCTCGGGGGAATTATTGCCGCCGCAGGACACGATAACGGCGGTTTTGCCGGCGAGTTGCGGTGCGTCTTTGAAGAATGCCGCGATGGCCACGGCCGCAGCGCCTTCCACTTCCCATCCTCTGCGATGCGCCCAGCGCATGCAATCCAGGATCTCTGCCTCTGTAACCAGCACGCTGCGATCAATCACAGCACGACAGAGATCGAATGTCACCGACCCTGGCTCGACGCCGCCTGCCGTGCTCTCGGAAAGAGTCGGCTCTTCGGGGACATCAACGATCTTGCCCACGCGAAGGCATTCATACATCGCGCGAGCATTCTCCGGCCAGCAGCCGACAATCTCGGTCTGCGGCGACACGCTCTTCATATACGCTCCCATGCCGCCAATCAGCCCTCCTCCGCCGACCGCGATGTAAATAGCGTCAGCGTCAGGTATTTGCTCGGCAATCTCGATCGCGACAGTCCCTTGTCCAGCAACCACCTGAGGATCGTTATAGGGCGAGATATAGGTCTTGCCCGAATCCACCGCAGCCGCGCGCGCCGCGAGTTCTGCCTCCAGAGGCGTGCTGCCGATGAGCTGAACGCGCGCTCCATAGTCTTCGATCAAGCGAAGTTTCTTCGGCGAGACCTGCGAGCAAACGTAGACTTCCGCCGCACGCCGCGGTGCGCTGCTGCGGCGGCCACGGCCAAGCCATGATTCCCCGTGGAAGAGGCGATCACACCGCGCTTGGCCTCGTCAGAGGACAGGCTGAAGATTTTGTTCGTCGCGCCGCGTAGCTTGAAGGAGCCGGTCTTCTGCAGATGTTCCATCTTCAGAAAGGCGCGGGCTGACTGAGTTCTTGCGTCGTCCTCGATCAGAGCTACAGGGGTTTCCTGAACAATTTCGTAGATTCGGCGGTGCGCTTCTTCAATCTTGCTGCGCCATAGGGAAAGGTCGGCATTCATCGAGGTAGATGATACCGAAGGTGGAAGCTGAGTGTCGGGCTGCGACATGGCTCGGCGCGGCGATCAGTGGATGTTGAAGACGCTCTTGGTCAATCCAGCAGCCGACGCGCCGGTCCCGACCCAGGGCGTAATTCTCTCCAGGCGATGAAAGCCGTACTTGTGGAAGAGCCAGCCTATCCCCAAAGCCAGCCCGACAGATCCCGCATTCCAGGCTGCAATGCCGGCGCAGGATTGGGTTGGGATCCAGTTCTCCACGCCGCCGTCAGCCAGTTCGCGACAAGTCTTGATGGTGTCGGCCAGACGCACTGCGCTGTGCACCGCGAGCGCCAGCTTCTGTTGTCGATCCCAGAATTTGTGCTCGGGTTGGATCTGCGGTTGAGAAGCAGGTGCGACCATCAGCGGCGCGCGACGCGTCCAGCAACGCATTAGGCGCTGCCAGCAAAGGTGCTCGTGCTATCGCCAGCGAAGTAGTCTCGTCCTGTGAAGCAACGGCTTGCGAAGTACTCGCCGGCGGCCGGTCAATCGACTGTGGCAATGTGGCTTCCTGAGCGTAGCTTGCCAAGGCAGCCACACTAACAGCCAGGGTGAGAGCGATTGTTCGCGCAAGAGTCATCAGGGATGCCCGAACGATAGCAACTGGCGATGACGAAGGAACTACGGTAAATACCGCAGATCAGGCGATGGTGTTACTTAACACCTTCCCGCGAAAACAACAGGGCCGGCGGACTCCCCCTTTTAAGCCTCGCCGGCCCTACGTCAGCTACCAGTATCTGGTAACTGAACCTGTTTACGCTTACAACATTTGTGGCCAGCGATCCGCGTTATCCAGTACCGCGTTTCACATGGCTGTCTGGCCCATGGCCTACTTTTGTCTGAATCACACAGTAGAATGTCGCGGCGCTCGCGGCTACTGGCCTGTGGACGCAATTCGGGACAGGTTGCGCCGACTGTTCTCACCTGTCCCGAGGTGCAGGTCAGGTGCGATCAGGGCGTGACGCAGCCGTAGCTTCTCGATCCGGAAATGGCCGAGAATAGCGGCGGGCGCTCCGCAATCTACTGGGAACGACCGCCGCGGCATGGAGGGGGAGGATATTTAGTCCGATTCGTTGCTGTAAACGGGCTCTTCTATCTCGAAGGGAACGTCAAGACCGCTGCTCGATCCGAAAGCTGCTTCGTCGGCTATCTTCTGCAGTTCCTGTTCGAATTCCCGGCTACGCCACCGCACGACCAGCAATTCCTTTCGTTCGTGGCCGTGTCCGTGGCAAAGCGGGCAAAGCACCTGCTCTTTTTCTGATTGCATGATGATTGCTCCAACAGACACCTGTATTACAAACCTGAAAGCGCGAGTGCACAGTGCGCCGGGTCACGCGGGAGTGTGAGAATGAAATCGCCTCCGCTTGCATTACTAAGTGGAGGCGATTCACGGGCAATGGTCGCCAAGGGCCACAGAGACTGTGTCGCAACCCCTGTCGCCGCTACGCGGCTCGGATAGATTTTCTACCTCACCCGGGGCTAACGCCCCGGGCTCACTGCGCTGTCGCCGCTTGCGCGGCTGGTTCGGTAGCAATTCCAACTGTTTGTTCCACCGCGAAATTCTTTGGCCGGTTGTGACACAGTCTCTGCAAGCCATCAACCGACGGCTGATAGCTGACGGCTGACAGCTCCCTCAGTACGAATACCCGTCCGGCTGCGACACGGCGCCGACTTCGATCTTGGTGTCGACGTAATCGCGTCCCGCGGCCATTGCCTTTTTGTCGAGCTCGAGCAGCTTAGGATTCTTTACCGTCTCTTCGAGCACCGAGATAGCTGAATCGATCGGCATGCACTCGGTCTCTTCCAGCAGTGCCGCCAGCATCACAACATTAGCGACCTTCGCTGATCCCATGCCGTCCGCGATCTCGGAGGCCGGGACACAGACCACACGTGCCTGCGGCGCGCTGAAGCCTTCGGGTACCTTGGTGCTGTTGTAGAGAATCAGTCCGCCGGAGGCGACGCTGTGTGCGAACTTGTGCAGTGACAACTCGTTCATCGCAACCAGCACATCCGGCTGCGAGATCAGCGGCGAGCCGATGCGGTCGTTCGAGAGCATGACGTGGCAATGGGCGCTGCCACTGCGCATCTCCGGGCCATACGATGGCAGCCAGCTCACTTCCATCTGCTCGCGCAGACCCATCTCGGCGAGAAGCTGTCCCATCAACAGCACTCCCTGCCCGCCGAAGCCGGCGATCTTCACCGTCAGCTCGCGGGGGTGATGATGACGCTTTCCAGGTGATGAGACTGCAGTCTCGTCCTCCACCTCCAGCGCCTCAGCAATGGTCTTCACTGGAACCTTCGCATCCACAGGCAATTCGGGCTTGCGATCGCGAAAGACGCCCAGGGGAAAAGTCTTCATTAGGGTTTCGCCGACCCAGTTGCGGCAAACGACCGGATCCATCTTCATGATGGTTGGGCAGGGCGAGAGAAACTCGACCAACGAAAAGCCGCCACCGTTCTTCTGGATCTCCAGCGCCTTCTTGACCGCCTTCTTCGCCTTCATGATGTTCTTCATGTCGTTGAGGGCGACACGTTCGAGGTAGGTTGGGGTTTCCAGCGCGGCGAGCAGCTCGCACACGTGGATAGGCAGTCCCTCATTGTGGGAGCGCCGTCCCCAGGGCGAGGTTGTGCTCTTCTGTCCGACAAGGGTTGTCGGCGCCATCTGTCCGCCGGTCATGCCGTAAATCGAGTTGTTGACGAAGAAAACGGTAATGTTCTCGCCACGATTGGCGGCGTGAATGATCTCGGCGGTTCCAATCGCGGCCAGATCGCCGTCACCCTGATACGACATGACGATGGAGTGAGGATTGGCGCGCTTGAGCGCTGTTGCCGCCGCTGGAGCGCGACCGTGTGCGACCTGCACGTTGCCAACATCGAAGTAGTAATAGGCGAAGACCGAGCAGCCGACGGGGCTGACCAGGATGGCGCGGTCGGTCACACCGAGATCGGTCAGCGCCTCGGCAATCAGTTTGTGGACGATGCCATGTCCGCAGCCCGGGCAATAATGGGTCTGGTTCTGCAGCTCCGCTTTGCGCTCGTATTTGTCATAGAACGCCGGCGATTTTTCGTGAATTACCTGATAGCCTTCCACAATCTTTCTCCTTAGGCCCACCCTCTCGCCAAATGCGGGCGAGAAGGATGGGGCACCCGTTAAACGTGGGCTGCCATGCGCGCGAAAACCTGCGCGGTGATCTCTTCCGCCATGGGAACGTTGCCGCCGACACGGCCGTAGTACTCGACCGGCACGCTGCCGTTGAGGGCGAGCTTCACGTCCTCTACCATCATTCCCGTGCTCAACTCCACAGCCAGCACCTGCTTGACGTGCTTAGCCGTCTCGCACAGCTCACGTGAGGGGAACGGCCACAACGTGATCGGCCGGAACAAGCCTGCCTTCACGCCTTGAGCGCGAAGCTGATCAATGGCCGAGCGCAGCACCCGCGAGACGATGCCAAAGCCGACGAGCAGAATCTCGGCATCCTCGGCGAGATAGTTCTCGTGACGAGTCTCCAACTCCTGCGCCAGTTGATACTTCGATTCCAGGTGACGGACGTGCGCTTCCAACGCATCGGGCTCCAGCACGATGGAGCTGATCATGTTCTTCTTGCTCTCGACCGTGCCCTTCACTGCCCAGTCTTTTTCCGGCGGCACGATCTCGCGCATCTTGATCTCGAGCGGCTCCATCATCTGCCCGACGTAGCCATCGGTCATGATGACCACCGGATTGCGATAGCGGTCGGCGAGGTCGAAGGCCAGCACGGTGAGATCGAACATCTCCTGCACCGATGCCGGCGCCAGAACGAGGTTGCGATAGCAGCCGTGGCCGCCGCCCTTCACTACGCAGAAGTAGTCGCTCTGTTCGGGAGCGATGTTGCCCAGGCCAGGTCCGCCGCGCACAACATCGACGATCACGCCCGGCAGCTCTGCGCCCGCCATATAGGAGATGCCTTCCTGCATCAGGCTCAGGCCGGGCCCGGATGACGCGCTCATCACGCGCTGTCCTGCCGACGCCGCGCCGTAGACCATGTTGATGGCCGAGACTTCGCTCTCTGCCTGCAGGAATGTGCCGCCAACTTCGGGGATCAGCAGGGCAGCATATTCGGCAATCTCGCTGGCCGGGGTGATGGGATATCCATAGAACGCCTTGCAGCCGGCCAGCACGGCGCCTTTCACGATGGCAACATTTCCTTTACACAGCTGGCGCATTGGCCACCTCCTGCTGCGGTGAGACCGCAGCCACCGTCTTCGGCGGCGGCGTCATACGCTCCACGGTGATGGCTCCGGGCTCGGGGCAGCAGTAGATAACAGGCGCCGCAGCCGGTGCAGCCCTCGCCGGTATATTGCGCCGGATGCACACCGTACTTGCTGAGCTCAGGCGCGAGTTCAAGACATTCTGGAGGACACGAATCCACACACAAACCGCATCCTTTGCATTCTTCTTCATCGATGATGACGTTACCGCGTGGTTGCGATGCCATGGCTTTCTTCCCTAACCTCGTGCTCTATTGCGTAAGTGTTGCGTTGAAACCAACGTTGCTCTTCACAGTGGCGATAAAGTTCTTCGCGAAACTTGGGATGGGCGATCTGGATGAGTGCCTCGGCGCGTTGCCGGACATTGCGGCCGTGGAGGTAAGCAACGCCGTATTCGGTGACGACGTAGTGCACATCGCCTCGGCCGGTCAGCACGCCCGCGCCCAGGGCAAGCCGAGGTACGATGCGCGAGATCGTATCGTTCTTGGCGGTAGACGGAAGCGCGATGATGGGCTTGCCATACTTGGACCGCGCGGCTCCGCGAATGAAATCGAGCTGCCCGCCAAAGCCGCTGTAGAACTGGGATCCGATGGATTCGGCGCAGACCTGCCCGGTCAGGTCGACCTCGATCGCCGAGTTGATCGCGACCATGCGGTCGTTGGTGGCGATGCGGAACGGGTCGTTGGTGTAGGCGGCGGGATGAAACTCGAAGATGGGATTCTCATCGATGAAATCGAAGAGCTTCCTGGTGCCCAGGACAAAGCCGAGAATGACCTTGCGCGGCTTCAGGTTCTTGCGCCGACCATTGATGACTCCAGCCTCGATCAGAGGTATTACATTGTCGGAGATCATCTCGGTATGAACGCCGAGATCCTTGCGGTCCATCAAGTTGGGCAGAATGGCGTCGGGAATCGCGCCTATCCCACATTGTAGGACAGCTCCATCTTCGATCAGCGAAGCAACCCGCGCTCCCACCTGCTCAAAGACTTCGCTGCTCGCCTGCTTCTTGAGTTCGCACAATGGCCGCGACAGCTCGACGATGGCATCGATTTCGCTGATGTGAATGAAGCTGTCGCCATAGGTGCGCGGCATCTGCGCGTTGACTTGCGCGACGACGCGATGCGCGTACTTGGCGGCGGTAAGCGTGCACTCCACGCCGACGCCGAAGCTGCAATATCCGTGCGGATCAGGAGGCGAAACCTGGATCAGCGCGACATCGATCGGCATCTCGCCGGTCTCGAACAGCGCTTCCACTTCGCTGAGAAAGATGGGTGTGTAGTCGGCGCGACCGTCATTGACGGCCTCGCGAACATTGCCGCCCACGAACAAGGCGTTGTGGCGAAAATGTTCGGCCATGTCGGGCGCGCAGTAGGGCGAAGTGCCCGACGTCAGCAGGTGCATCAGTTCGACGTTCTTGACGTACGGGGCACGCGACATCAGCGCTTCCACCAGCGCTTCCGGCTCTGCGCAGCCGGGGTGGATATAGACACGCATTCCGGATTCCACGCAGTTCACAGCCTCGCGGGCGGTTACCAGCTTGCTGCGATATTGGTCGATCCAGGACATCGATGGGTCTCTCACTAAGCTGACACCACTTCGGACTTCACCGAATAACCGGCCATCGCGCGCTCATGCCCCAGGGCGGCGTAGTAGATGGCCAGATGGAAGAACTGGTCGAGCATCTCCAGCAATTCGAGCTCGCCAAAGATCTCGGCGGGACGCTCCAGTTGGGCGTGCTTCTGCAGGTAATCCCACAAATTTTCGCGGACCAGGCAGATCATCCAGACGACCTGGCTGACGGGAACGCCCTGAGCAGCGCGCTGCGCGCCAACTTCCAGGTAGCGCTTCTCGATGTCGGCCTCGGTCTTGCCAAGCAGCCAGTCGCCTAAATGGCGATAGACGTCATAAACCTTGTCGGTCAGTTCGCTGGCCGGCACGTTGGCATAAGCGGAAGACTTGCTGCATTCGCGATAACGATGCTGCAGGCTGCGAGCCAGCCCATCGGAATGTGTCTCGATTAACTTAACCAGTCGGTACGCCAACAACATGGCTCACCTCTTAACCTCGGCCCAGGCTGCATAAAGGCAGGGTGCAACCGAACGGCTCCGGCCCTCACTCTCTTACACTCAAGTGTCGTCTTTTGATGGGCGGAGAGCCGTGATTCGAATCACGAGGAAAAGTGACGGAAGTCACTGGAAGGCCGCTGTTCGCCATTCGCTGTTCGCTCTTCGCTTGCGGTCTGCTCTAAGCATTGGAGAACCTTAGCTCTGACGCAGACCAACAATGCGGGATAATGCGCTGACTCAAGGTGGTCTGAGCAGCCAGGCAACGGCCGACTTCAGCCGATGAAAGGCTAATAGCGAAGAGCGAATAGCGAACGGCTGAAGCAAAGCGGCTCCCATGACATTTGTCATCCCACTTCGCTGACAATCGGCACTACTGATCGGGGAGGCTGGGAGCGATCATCGCTACTGTGCTGGAAAGAAACAAAGCATAGGAGCCGCAGATGTCAGCAGCATTCTCAGCCTCGCAAGTCGAAAGTTTCTCAAGCGTGCCGTTCGCAGAAGCCTCGCGCAATGCCGTGGCACATCGGCCCAGCATTGCCACAGCGCGAAATCTGAAGAAGAGTTATGGATCGATCGTCGCTCTCAACAACCTGAATCTCGAAGTTCACGCCGGTGAATTGCTGGCTCTGCTGGGGCCGAACGGCGCCGGAAAGACCACGCTGGTGCGTATGCTCCTCGGCGTGGCGCGTCCGGATGCCGGCAGCGTCTCAGTCTTTGGGGCTGATCCCTACGACGGCCAGATGCAGGCGCGGCTGGGAGCTATGCTCCAGGTCGGACGCGTGCCGGAGACGTTGAAGGTTCGCGAGCACATCGATCTCTTCTCGTCGTATTACCCAAGTCCTCTTCCGCTCGACGAGACGCTGCAAATCGCGGGACTCTCTGACATCAAAGATCGGCCGTATGGTGAGCTCTCCGGCGGGCAAAAGCAGCGCGTGCTTTTCGGCATCGCCATCTGCGGCGATCCCGACTTGCTGTTCCTGGACGAGCCCACGGTAGGCCTCGACGTCGAAGCTCGCCGCCTGATGTGGGCGCAGATCCGCACCTTGATCTCGCGTGGCAAGACGGTACTGCTCACCACGCACTACCTGAACGAGGCCGACGCGCTAGCCGATCGCATCATGGTGCTCGACAAAGGCAAGGTCATCGCGGAGGGGACACCGGCTGAGATCAAGTCGCGCGCCATGGGCAAGCAGATTCGCTGCACCAGCCGGCTGACACTCGATGAAGTTCGGCAGATCCCCGGCGTGCTGAGCGTGAAGGTTGATCGCAACGCCTTCGAGTTGCAAGTGAATGCTGCCGAGCCGGTGGTGCGCGAGCTGTTGCAGCGCGACAGCTGGCTGGCTGATCTGGAAGTCACCAATGCAGGGCTGGAAGAGGCGTTCCTGGCACTGACGCAGAATCACAACGCCGAGTCGAAGGAGAACTGACATGGCTGCGACTACTTTTCCTGCTGCACTGGCGGTACCGCGCCGCTCGTTCCAGCGAACCCTCGCAATCTATGCGAAGGAAGCTAAATATGAGCTGCTGAAGAACCTCCGCATTCCGGTCTACGCGATTTCGACGGTCGCGTTTCCGCTGATGTTTTATGTGCTGTTCGGCATCGTGCTGGGGCATGACAACCCGGCCAATCGCGGCGAGACGGCGACTTATGTGCTGGCGACGATGGGCTGCTTCGGCGTGATGGCGGTCGCGCTCTTCGGCTTCGGCGTAAGCCTGGCGATGGAGCGTGGCCAAGGCTGGCTGCAGGTCAAGCGCGCTTCGCCGATGCCGGTGAGCGCATACTTCGGCGCGAAGCTGTTTTCCGCCGTGGTCTTCAGCACGGCGATCATGCTGCTGCTGTTGACCGTGGGAATTCTGTTCGGCGGAGTACATCTGTCGTTTGCGACCGCGGCCAAGCTGGTCGGCATTCTGGTGGCCGGGTCGATTCCATTCAGCGCGATGGGACTGGCGATCGGCTACTTCGCCAAGCCGAACTCCGCGCCGGCCGTCGTCAATCTGATTTATCTCCCGATGTCGTTCTGCTCGGGATTGTGGATTCCGCTGTTCCTGCTGCCGCATGGATTGCAGGTGCTGGCGAAGTTCCTGCCGCCGTTTCACCTGGCGCAGCTGGCGTTGAATACGGTCGGCCTGGGAGTGAATCCGACTCCGGCTTGGGGACATGTGGAGGCGCTGCTGGCGTTCACTCTGATCTGTCTGGGATTTGCCGCGTGGGGCTATCGCCGGGATGAAGGGAAGACGTATGGGTGAGGAAAGCCGCTGTTCGCTCTTCGCCTTTCGCTCTTCGCGGGCGACGACCACGAGGGTGCCGAGCGCTGCCGAGGCTGTGCCGGTTTTCTGTCGTCGGCTGAAGCCGACTCAGGGAAGAAATAAAGGAGCTTATCGGCACGACTAAAGTCGTGCCCTGACACAAGGCGCTCGAAACCCGCGCTTTTCTGCGCTCGGTAAAGGCGAAGAGCGAGTGGCGAACAGCGAATAGCGAAGAGCGAAAAGCGAAAAGCGGAGATCGAAGGTACTTATGACCTGCCGAACTGAATGGATTCTTTGGGCAATCGCGATGACGGTCTTCCTGGTTCTGACGTTGAGTGGACGCACGATGGACTTGGGATTGGCGATTGCCGTAGTCGCTGTACTCTGGTATGTCATTGTGCCGGCGTTTAGCTCTGGGCGACAATAGTGGAAGGACGAGAGTAGTTGCAAATGGAGACGCTGCGCAAAATCTGGTGGAAGATCTATCCCAATGAGGATCGCCATCGTTGGATGGCCGTAATATGGCTGCCCTTCATGATCTGGTTCTTCGTTGACCCGATCTGGTGGAAGCACGCAGGGTTGCTTCTGTGGATTGGCAATGCGATTTACGGGCTGGTCTTCATTTGGCTGTACCTCTATTCGTTCTCCCATCCGCGAGCCGCGGCGATTGTATGCCGTGGTCGCCATGATGGTGATGTGCACCGCGTTGATACCGTTCCATCACGGCGCGGTAGGTTGCTTACTCATATACGCCATCGCTGCTGGAGCCTTCACAACCAGCCTTCCGCGGGTGCTCGCCCTGATGGGAGTCAACCTGGGCCTGCTGGGGATCTATACGTACAACACGAATGCACCGTTGCCCTTCTGGGGATCGATGCTGTTGTTGATCATTCTGGTCGGCCTGGGAAATCACTTCGGAGCGAAGGCGCACTGCGCAGAGGAAAAGCTGCAGCTGGCACAAAGCGAGGTTGAGCACCTGGCCAAAGTCGCCGAGCGCGAACGCATCGCGCGCGACTTGCACGATCTGCTGGGACACACTCTTTCGCTGATCACCTTGAAGGCCGAGCTGGCGCGCAAGCTGGTGGACCGCGATCCGCAGCGCGCCAAGCAGGAGATGCAGGACGTGGAGAAGACTTCGCGGGCTGCGCTGGCGGATGTACGCGAAGCGATCAGCGGTTATCGCGGCGAAGGGCTGGCCACTGAACTGATTCGCGCGCGCAAGACGTTGGAGACCGCGGGCATCGCGGTTGATTCCGATCTGGCGGAGCTGCCGCTTTCTCCCGCGCAGGAGACGGTGCTGGCTCTGGCCTTGCGTGAGGCCATCACCAATGTCGTGCGCCATGCGCAGGCGCGGCGATGCAGCGTGCAGCTGCGGCGTGAGAACGATGTCTGCACATTGGAGATTGCCGACAACGGGCGCGGGGCCGACGCTCCCGAAGGCAACGGTCTGCGCGGCATGCGCGAGCGCCTGGAAGCTTTGGGCGGATCGTTGCAGCGCCAGACGCAAGCTGGAACCCGCCTCGTCATTCATTTGCCACTCGCCTCAGCTGTGCCTGCTCTGCGAAACTGAGTAGGTGACGCGGCGCCAAGCGCGACAAGATTCGTGTCGTCATTGCCGAAGACCAGGCCATGGTTCTGGGCGCGCTGGCTGCGTTGCTCGAGATGGAAGACGACATCGAGGTCGTCGCCCGGGCGCGCAGCGGCGACGAAGCCTTGCGCACGGTGCAGCAGATCGCGACCCGAAGTCTTCATCACCGATATTGAGATGCCCACGCTTACCGGGCTGGAAGTTGCTGCCGAGCTGAAGCGGCGCAATGTTGCCGTGCGCGTCATCATTCTCACGACCTTCGCGCGCGCGGGCTATCTGCGACGGGCGCTGGAATCGGGCGCGTCGGGGTACCTGCTGAAAGACATGCCTGCGGAGCAACTCGCAGAGGCCGTTCGGCGGGTGCATCGCGGGCTGCGCGTGATCGATCCACAGCTGGCGGCGGAGGCATGGAGCGATGAGCCCGATCCGCTCACTGATCGCGAGCGGCAGGTGTTGCGGCTTGCGGGGGATGGGATGGCGACACTGGACATCGCTATAGAGCTGAACCTGTCCGAAGGAACGGTGCGCAATTACTTGTCCGAGGCAATCAATAAGCTGGGGGCTGCCAATCGTGTGGAAGCCGCCCGGATTGCGCGCGCGAAGGGATGGTTATAGTTCGGCTCGGTAGAGCCGGCCTTTAGTGTCAGCGTGAGAAGCCTGCCGTCCCTACGGAGACTGTGTCGCAACCCCTGTCGCCGCTACGTGGCTGGAATAAATTTTCCACCTTACCCGGGGCTGACGCCCCGGGCTCACTGCGCTGCCGCCGCTGCGCGGCTGGCTTGGCCGCAATTCCGGCTGTTTGTTCCACCACGAAATTCGGATTCGGGTTGCGACACAGTCTCCTACGGGACTCAAGTTTTTCTTGCCACGCTACCCAGCGCTGAAGCGCTGGGCTAAGCTCTTTCGCGCCTCCGGCGCTCGTGTCGGTGCCAAAGAACCGTAGCCTGTTCCACAAAGTTACTTACAAGGCTAGTCTTCACTCAGATGCTTCAGAGATTGTGTCACAGCCCATACCGCCGCTCCGCGGCTGGAACCGCAGATCCCTCCGCTCGGGCTAAAGCCCTCGGTCGGGATGACAAAACCTCGGGCTAAAGTCCTCGGTCGGGATGACAAAACGGAGAAGGACCAAGGACGCGGGCCTGAAGGCCCGCTCTACCGCATTCCACCTGGTTTCTTACAAGGCTGGATTTCACTCAGACACTTCAGGCCCGCTCTACCGCAGCTTCGCGTATTCCGCTTGCGCCTGCTTGAGGATGGGAAGATCGGGGTCGGCATCCTTCCACAGCGAGAGAAAATCCTGATAGGCCATTCTCGCCTTTGCACTGTCTCCTGCGTCTGCGTAGGCGCGCGCGAGGCCAAGCTGAGAAAGCGCTCCAATCGGCTCGTTGAGAACGTAGCCGGGGTGAGTGAGGATCAGTTGGAACTCGGCGACAGCGGCAGTCGTTTGATGCGCCATCAGGTAAGCCTGACCTCGCAGATACACGGGATAAAGCCATATGAGGTCGCCGCGGCCGAGTTCGTAGGGAGCGGTCGGAGCGAGCGCTTCAATCGCTTTGGAAGCGTTGCCCCGCTGTAGAGCCACCGCCGCTCGAATACACGGCACAGCGTTCAACTGCAGCCAGGTGTCTTGCGGATGGCTTTTTGCAAGTTCGTCGGCCAGCCGCATACTTTGCTCGGAGTCTCCGGCGAGCGCCAGTGCAAGTCCAGCGATCGATTTCACTTCGGTGCTGGGAGATAACGCGAGTGCGGCCTCCGCCTGTTGTTTTGCTGCTGCGAAGTTGCCAACCAGCGCCTGGTGCACCGCATGGATCGCCTGATATCCAGCGGCAGTCGGCTTGTCGTCGGCGTGTTCGGCAGAGGCAATCGCCTGCTGGGTTAACTGCTGCGCTTTGGCAAGCTGACCTCCGTAGGCCGCGGTATTCGCCTCCATGTACAAAACCAGATCTTCCGATCCCGGCTTGCCGGTGACGTTGGCCACTTCGCGCGCCATTGCTGCCTGATCATGCTGCAGAAAGCCGACCCAGTAGAGATAAAGGTGAATCCAGGGCGAGTCGAGATGACGGTCCTGGGCTTCCTGCGCGGTGGCGCGCGCTTCATCCAGACGATCGACCGAAAGATAGCTGAAGACGAGATTACCGTAGAGCAAGCCGGTTGCAGGTCCGAGCTTGAGCGCTTGCTGATAGGCGGCAAGCGATTTCTCATAATCGCCGAGCGTGGAATATGTTCTGGCGAGGTTGTTGGCGGCAACGGAATCACTGGGGTAGGTCTGACTCCAGAGTTCGTAGGTGGCGCGAGTGGCCACCAGGTCGCCGGTGACGACTTCGTAGTAATGCGAATCGATGTAGAAGCGCTCGCGATCACTGACCCGCTGCCGAAGCGCATACGCCTTGCGGAGATTTTCCGCGGCCAGCTCGTTCTGGTTGAGGTTCACATAGCTCGTGCCCAGGCGCGCGTAGGCCATGGCGAAGTTTGGATCGAGACTGATGGCGCGCTGGAAGTGTGGCGTAGCTGCTTCGTAGTCGCCCTGCACCAGCATGGCGTGAGCGCCGAGACTGTAGGCCTGCAACGCCTCAAGGGAAGCCGTGGTCACGTTTTCCGGAGGCGTGTCAAAGCGCTGAACGGAAGCCAACGACTCGCCCAGACCTTGCCGCAGTTGCGTGGTGGCCTGCGCCAGAGCCTTCAGAACCTCCTGCTTTCCGGTTGCGGTGACCCGCTGGTCGGCGAGGAGCTGGCCGGTGCGGCAGTTCACAGCTTGGAGCTTGAGCGCGTACTCGTTTCCGACAATCGTGATCGCCCCCTCGATCGTCGCCGAGCTTGCCGTACGCTGGCACACCTCGCGGGCCAGTTCGCGGGTGAGCCGCGTCTCCTTGGGCTGCGACATAAGGGAGAGCGTCTGCGCGATGCGCTGGTCGGGAAGGATGTTGAGAAATGGCGATTGCTCTAACTGCGATGACAAGGACTGCCGCAGCGAGGAATCAAATACGGCGTCGCCGGTCGTGTTGGTGAAGTCAGCCAGAACGACCACGTGGTTGGTGGTGATGTCCGGCGAACCAGTCACCGAGTTGCCGCCATAGCGAATTCGGTGGATTGAGAACAGAACGATAGCGATCAGCAGCGGCACAAAGACGATGGCAAGAGCCTTCCAAGACTCCTTACGATCCATCGGCCGCTGCGAAGGCTTGTCCGGGGAAAGCTGATTCGCGGAATCGTCGCTGACCGCTTCTGCAACCGGCGAATCATCGTTGGGCTCATCCACGCCCGCAGTAGCAGTAGCGCCGTTGCGATGAAAGACGGGCACGTACGTCCCTTTGGGCAGCTCGATGTGGACGGGATCGTGTTGGCCGAATTCGCGGTAGTACTCCGCGAGGCGAGCGCGCAGCCGACGAGCTTCGGCGCGAACGATGGGATCGGTGCCGGGATCGTAGCCCGACCGGCGATCGAAGACTTCCACTCCGATCAGGTACTCCTTGACGCTTTCGGCCTCACCAGCCACGGCCTTGTTGACTACGAAACTCAGGAAACGGCTGTGGCGCGGAGCCTTCGAAAAGAGGGGAGAGGTGAGAATCTTCTGGAGCTCAGCTTCGACGAGTTCACGGGAGATGGCCGCAGCTGACGACAGTTCTTCCGCGTCGTTGGGCATGGGCCGGTGCAAGGAGGCTCACTTTCAATTACCGATGGCGGATGGCGACCAGATCCTAGGTGTGGCCGCTAGTATAGCCGGGTCCAGTCTCGCGGCCAAGACGTTTGTCGCGCGCCGTCCATAGGGAAGCTGGCGGAAGATACAAGCCATGCAAAATCAGTCACTTATACGGCAATGCTACCGTAGCGTTACGTGATGCTACTTGTAGGGCAACGCGGTCTCATCCAAACTGTCCCGACACATAAGGGTGTTGACCCTGTCCGCTTCTTCGTCTCGAGTAAGAAAACCTGCAAGTAGGAGAACAAAAGTGCGCCATAACAAATCGACCCTCGTGCGCGTTCTTATGAATGCAACAATCGTGCTGCTGGGCTTCGCGCTGTTGGTGATGAGTTCACCAAACGCACAAGCCCAGTCGACGATCTACGCCATGACCCAGAGCGGCGTATTCGGGACGCTCAATGTGAGTAACGGAACATTCACACAAATCAGCATGCCTGGTTTCGAGCCCGCCGGTTTCGCGGTAATGGGCGCCAACCTGTTTGTTGCCCCTATCCGACCACCACGCTCTATGAGGTGAATCTGTTCAATGGCAATCTGGCGACCATCGGTAACGGTGCGGTGGATTACTACGATTTCGGCGGTACGACGCAGGGGCTTTATGCGATTGGGACGGACCAGAATCTCTACTCCGTCAACCCCGCTACCGGAGCCAGCACATTGATCGGGCCGACGGGGCTGGGCAGTGGCGGCTTCCAGTCGATGTCGTCTGGGGCGAGTGTCTTGTACACCGCGGTGCCCGACTCACTAGGCCAGAACACGCTGCTGTATTCCGTTAACACCACGACGGGAGCGGCGACAGAGATCGGCAACACCGGGATCGCAGCCGATGTTTCAGCGATTGGGTTTGCCTTCGGCCAGCTCTACGCCGCCGAAGAATCGGGCAACTACTACACCTTGAATACGTCCACGGGCGCGGCCACGCTCATCGGCAACTCGGGGCAAGCCTTTTGGGGCTTGGGATTCCCGCCGGCGACGTTTGGTGTCCTGCATCAGTTCACCGGCGGAATGGACGGCTCGAATCCCTTTGCCGCGTTTGCGCCCGACTCAGCCGGCAATCTCTATGGAACCGCTGGTGCGGGAGGTACGGGCAGTTGCACCGACGACACCCTGCAGGGATGTGGCACAGCGTTTAAGCTGGCCAAGAGAAATGGGAACTTTACCATGGATCCGCTGTACAGCTTCCGCGGCGGTAGCGACGGGCAATTCCCGCTGCGACCGATGACCATCGGTCCGAACGGCAGCCTCTACGGCACGACCGTTGGTGGCGGCGAAGGCACTTGTAACTTCGATGGATCCACGGGATGCGGTACCGCGTTCAACCTGACTCCCGGACCAACTTTCCCCAAAACCCCATTCACTCCATGGGATGAGAAGATTCTTTATCGCTTCACCGATGCGGGTGACGGTGGGAGTCCATTCACAACCCTGCTCTTCGACTCTTCCGGGAACATTTACGGCACCACGGTGTTCGGAGGGACGAGCCAGCTTGGGTACTGTCTTTAAGTTGACATCCACCGGCGGCGGTAACTACACGGAAAGCGCGATCTACAGCTTTGCGGGTGGAATGGACGGCGAGAATCCGTACGACGGACTGATCGCCGACACGGCAGGCAATTACTACGGGACGACCGCGAACGGCGGCGGCTCGACAAATTGTTCCAACGGCTGTGGCACAGTATTCGAGCTCTCGCCGAATGGCTCCGGTTGGACGGAGAAAGTTCTCTATCGCTTCCAGGGACCGAACGATGGCGAAAACCCCAATGCCGGACTGGTCATGGACAGCGCCGGCAATCTGTACGGCAACACCTGGCAAGGCGGCCCGGGTGGCGGTGGAACGGTGTATAAGCTGACCAACTCCGGCGGCAATTGGACCGAGACCACGATCTACAGCGTGCCCGTGTCGGGATATGCGGTGGGCCGTCTGGTCAAAGACTCGACCGGAAACCTCTACAACGCACTGCAAGGCGGTGGCGGATTTGGCGAAGGTCAGATCTTCGAGCTGATGCCGTCGAATGGCAATTGGAACTACGTGGACCTGTACGACTTCACGGGTGGAACCGACGGGGCTAATGCCATTGGCGGTGTGGTGGTGGATTCCAGCGGCAACATCTACGGAACGACCCTCTTCGGCGGAGCCAACACCTGTGGCAGCGGAGCCTACGGCTGCGGCAACGCATGGAAGATTACGCCGTAGTCGAACTTGCGGTACTTCATTGGCCGGGGTGCCCAGTGCACTCCGGTTTTTTTGTGTTGCCTTGGGTCTAAACTGAGTGACTGAGGAAGGCGATAAAGGCTTATCGCACGAATCTAGGCGTCGTGCGTGAGAGCCGTGTCGTCCCCCGAGAGACTCTCAAGTCCTTGTACCCTTCCCGGCGCTGAAGAGGCTGTTACGAAACTCTGTCGTCCCCGAGGGACTCGGAGAAATTCTTCCGCTTAACCAGCATCGCCTGCGGCTCCGTGCTGCTGTTACGCACGCTGCGCAGGGCGCTTGTTTTCCGACTGGTTTGTTCCAGATGCACAGCAACTGGTTTCGTAACAGCCTCATGAAGCACTGGGCTTCGATCTTGCGCCCAGGCATCTGGTTGCTGGCTATTTAACCATCGCGACGCTCCACCACGATTTTGCAAACTTAGTTCTCACGCAGACAAGGTCGTGCCCTTACGCATGTCCTCCGAAGCAGGAGGTTCCAGCAGGCTGCTCCCCTTGGAATAGCATCGTGGTGACGCGGCCTTTTTGCTACGTGAGTCTGAGGGTCGTTTTGCAACGAAAGCAAAACGCCCCTCCTGACGGAGGGGCGAAGGATGCAAGCGAGAGCGGCAACGCGCTACTGCGTGGTCTCGGTGGTGATGATGCCGGTCGGACCAGACTTTTCGGCTTTGGCCTTCTTGGTCGCCATGGTCTTGTCGACCCAGTCGTCAGCCGTTTTGAGATCGGCCTTGCGAGCGTCGGCATCGTCGCACTCGTACTCGGCGCGCTGACGATACATCAGGTTCAGGTACGCCATAGCATCGTCATAGTCGGGACGAAGCTGTAGCGCCTTCTGCAGATTTTGAATGCCGTCTTCGACCTCTTTAGCATTCGCTTCCTTGAGCTGGTCACAGGCTTTCTTGTCCTTAAGCTCGTCGGTGGGTTTCAACCCTAACTCGATGCGAGCTTTCTGGTCCGGCTGGTAGGCCTGCATCCAGTCAATGACCGCCAGGGAATAGTAGGTCTCAGGATCATTCGGATCCATATCAGCGATCTTCTTGTAATACTCCTGGGCCTGGGTGAATTTCTTTTCCTGGAAGTACATCGAGGCGATGCCCTTCAGGCTGTGAATCTGCTGCTCCTTGGGGGGATTCAGAGCCAGCACCTGTTTGAAGACGTCGATGGCCGAGTCTGCGTAACGATTATTGTCGGGAGAATCGGCGCCAGGAATGTACTGCCCCATATAAGCGGTTGCCAAATAAAGGCGGGCATTCACCAGAGTGGGATCAAGTTCAACCGCGTCTTTGAAATGTTCGATGGCGTCTTCGTACTTAGCGTTTTTGTAAGCCTGCACGCCCTTGTTGAGTTGATCGCGCGCTCGCAGCTTGTTGCAACCCACTGTCGAGAACAGCGCGAGCAGAACAGCCAGTACGGTCAGTACCCGTCCGCTCTTGTTCATGTCTGATATCACTCTCCGTTGCGTTATTCGGGAGGCGGGACGCAGGTGAACTACGTCCCACGGATCAGGAGGAGTGCTGCCCGAATCACGTTCCTAATGCAGTCTGGTAGTGCGGGCCTTCAGGCCCGCGTCGGGCGGATCGCTGTTTAATCAGAGTCGGCTTTAGCCGACGATACGTTGTCGCCGGGCTGAAGCCCGGCTCTGATTATCTGCTAGCCGAAACGCGGCGCTGAAGCGCCGCACTACCGTTATTCTTAACCGCCGGCTTCGATCTTGGCGGTGATCAGTCCAACCTTATCGACACCCGCCGAGTGGGCGATGTCGATCACCTGAGCGACGTTGTCAAACGGCAGCTCGGTGTCGGCCTTCACAAACATCACCTTTTCCGCACGCGTCTTGAAGATGTCGTTGAGACGGCCTTCCAGGTTCTCCCAGGTGACGTCGTCCTGGTTGATCTTGAGCGTAGGCCGATCGCCCGGCCCTTTGATCACCTGTACGACAATGGTGCGATCGTTGTTTTGCTGTATTTGCTGTTTGTCTTTAGGCGGCTGAGGAACCAGCGCGTCCAGTCCTTTCGGCGTGAGCGGCGTGATCACCATGAAGATGATGAGCAATACCAGCAACACGTCGATCATCGGGGTCACGTTGATGTCGGCTGTATAACTGCCGCCGCCTCCCATTGCCATTGCCATAATGAACTCCTATTCGGCGCCAGCGCCGGAGCTACCGCCAGTGGGCGGCGCGGTGGACGACGGACCAGCGTGTTTCTGCTCGGTCAACAGACCCACATCATCCACGCCGGCAGCGCGGACGTTATCCACCACGTCTACCACGGCGCCGTACTTGGCGCGCGAGTCGGCGCGAATGTAAATACGCTTGTCCGGTTTGTCGGCGAGACGGTCCTTCACTTTTTCGGTAAGGTCATCCACCTTGATGCGGCTGGTGCCCAGGTAAACCTGCCCATCGCGCATGACCACCACGAGCACGGCGTCTTCCTTGTCGGCATCGGGCATGGAGGTGGGGTTATTCACCTTGGCCATGTCGACGCTGGCGCCTTTTTGCAGCATGGGCGTGATGACCATGAAGATGATGAGCAGCACCAGCATCACGTCCACCATAGGTGTGACATTGATGTTGGAATTGACCTTTATGCCTTCGTTGCGTTTTGCCAGTGCCATAGTTCAACCTCCTCGATCGGCTGGGTGTGACCTCAGCGCTCAGGCCAAGATCGCCCCATTTACCGGCGGACGCTGCGACGCTTAAGGAAGTAGTCGATCAGCTCGCTGGAGCTGTTGTCCATTTCCACGTCGAAAGCTTCCACCTTGCCGGTGAAGTAGTTGAACATCATGACGGCCGGAATCGCGACGAACAGTCCGATAGCGGTGGTCACCAGAGCTTCGGAAATACCGCCTGCGACGGCGCCCAGACCGGTAGCCTTCTGGGTAGAGATTTCCTTGAAGGCGTTGAGAATGCCGACCACGGTGCCGAACAGTCCCACGAAGGGAGCGGTGGAACCGATGGTCGCCAGACCACCGAGACCGCGCTTCAATTCGGCGTGCACGATGGCTTCGGCGCGCTCCAGAGCGCGTTTGGAGGCTTCGATCTGCTCGCCGGGAATGTCAGCCGAATCGCCGTGGGCCTTGAATTCCTGCAGGCCGGCGGTGACAACCTTGGCCAGATGGCTCTTCTTGTTGCGCTCGGCAACTTTGATGGCTTCGTCGATCTTGCCCTCGCGCAGCGCGCCGGCAACGGCGGGAGCAAAGGCGCGTGACTGCTTGCGAGCAGCGCTGAAAGCCATGGCACGGTCAATCATTACGCCAATCGACCATCCTGACATGATGAACAGAATGACGACGACGATCTTGGCCAGAATACCCATCTGCCTCCACAAGGAGACGGGATCCCATCCCACTTGTGCTTCCTGGAAGACCCAAGTCGCAACCGTCGGTACGTGGCTCAGGGCGTGAGTTGCAATGTTAGCTAGGAACATGAGTTGACTTTTCCTCCTCGGAACTTTCGGTTACAGCAGAACAGCAAGCGTTACTGCGTGATTTTCAAACTATCGGGCCGATCTCTTTCCGAGGTGGCGGCCCTCCTGGGACTAAAGGGTTACCTGTCGACCAGAGTACGACCGCGCCCCAGTGGCACGGCCGACCTGAAACTTAGATGCAAGCAACGGCAAAGTGCGAAAGGTTACTCACCCGACAATGAGAAGTTCACATTGATCGTGGTTTCCACCTCTACCGGCTCGCCGTTCAGGAAGTACGGCTTGTACTTCCATTCCTTGACCGCTGCCAGAGCAGCATTGGTCAGCATCGGGTGCCCGCTGACCACGTGCAGGTTCGTAATGGTGCCGTCCTTGCCGATGAGCGCCTGCAAGACGACCATGCCCTGAATACGCGCCTGGCGAGCAATCGGCGGATACTCCGGCTGTACCTTATGAACCAGCAAGCCCTGCGAGACACCTTGTGAAACGCGCACCCGCTGTGGCGTGGCAGCCTTGGGCACGGCGGTGTTTATACCGCTCATGACGCTGCCTAACACGCCGCCCATGGTGCCACCGGGAACACCACCGGGCACGCCACCGACGACTCCGCCAACCGCAGGCGGTGGTCCTTCGTCTTCCTTGATCATCTGAATCTTCTTCGGAATGGCCGTCGGCGTGCGCAACTGGCCGTTATCCAACTCGCTCTGCATCTTTACGATATGCACCGGAGCGACCGCCGGCGGGGGCGGTGGTGGTGGAGGCGGTGGCGGAGCCGTAAGCATCGTCATCAGCTGCTTGGTCGGCAACGCCTCGGTGAAAATCAGCGGCAACAACACCAAGATCCCAAGAAATAAGAACTCCAATATGAAGGAGATAACCGTGGTCGCGCCACGCTTGGTCTTGAGTCTGCCCCCAGATTCAACAAGGCTGTCTTCAAACATACCTGTTCTCCCGAGAAAGTCCTGGTAAGTTAGACACCGGAATTCGGATATTTGTGCCCAGAAGCCGGGCGACCTCGCAAAAATTTTTTGGGGCCCGGGGATACAACCTGAAGGACGAAGAGGCGCTTTGAAATGGCGTCCGAAGTATACACCCGGGTAGGCCACCTGCACAGCTTCCAGTTCAGACGACAGCGCTCAACCGGTCGCGAAAGCGCCTGGCTGGTTCGAAAGGACGTTTTCAGCGCTGGGTTGCCGCCCCTGAAGGGGCTTCAAAGTCTATTTTGGCCAATAACCCAGCGCTTCCGCGCTGGGCTAGTCACTTCGCCCTTGCGCCTCCAACTTGCGCAGAATCAACCTGGAGGAAAAGCAGGGACGGCACACATCACGAGAACAAGTACTTCCAGGATAAGGGCCTGAATGCCAATACCCGCTCCGGCTCCAGGAATAAGCCGACGATTGCAATCACGATCGGACTAGAACCGACGATCACGACCTTTGCTAGAGCCGACCCCAGCCACTTCCAGTTTTGGCCAGGTGAGGAAAGCGCAATCCCAATACTGCCCCAAACGATAATGACTTCAGCGAAGGACGCCAGGAACGCAATACACGCAAATTGTTGAGCCCGAATCCTCGCGATGGCGACGGCCATGGGTTCTCCGCTCCGCGCCTACGCCTTAACCTTCACCTTGTTATTGGTCGCCTTGCTGCGCTGCGCCGTCAGGCGCTCGACCGTCGCCTGGCCAGCCTTCTTGGCACGCCAATCCTGATACGACACCAGCATGGGGGCGGCAATCGCGATCGAGGAATAGGTTCCGATCATGATGCCGATCACCAGCGCCAGGGAGAAATTACGCAGCACTTCTCCGCCGAAGATGTACAACGACAGCACCGTCAGAAAGGTCAGTCCCGAGGTCAGGATCGTCCGGCTCAGCGTCTGGTTGATGCTCTTGTTGACGATGTCGGCCAGCGGCTCGCGGCGCATCAGCTTCAGGTTCTCGCGGATACGGTCGAAGACGACGATGGTGTCGTTCATCGAGTAGCCGATCAGCGTCAGGATGGCGGCGATGACCGTAAGGCTGATTTCCTTGTCCAGCAAGGAGAAGAAGCCGACCGTGATAATGGTGTCGTGGAAACAGGCCACCACGGCGCCCACGCCGTAGATCAGCTCAAAGCGGAACCAGAGATACACCAGCATGCCGCCCAGAGAGTACAAGGTCGCATACAGGGCCTGGCGGGTGAGCTGTTTGCCCACCTGAGGACCAACGATCTCGACGTTTCGCACCACGAAGTCCGAGATGAAGAAATCCTGCTGCAGGGCACTGAGGATTTCCGGCGGCGCAATACCGCGCAGATCGTCGATGGAATTCAGAATGCCGCCGCGCTGCTGATTGCGGAAGTCGTCAATCTGGTGCGCGATCTGGGTATAGCGCGTCTCGGCGTCGGTGCCCAGATGCATGGGATCCTTCTGCATCAGGTAGGCCTGCAGCCCGGCAGCACCGGTATTGTTGAGGTCCTGCTTGCCGGTTGTCGCCTGCGGCTCCAGAGCCCGGATGATGGTGTTCTTGCCCTGGTCGAGAGCCGCTTCGCTGGTCTCTTGCAGACCGAGATCGACCAGTACCTCGTTATCGGAGGTTGGTCCGAAGCGCTGGATCTTGGGACCGTGCAATCCGGCTTTATCGAGCTCGTGCCGGACCTGGTCAAGGTCAGGGGTTTGCGCGAACTTAACGTAGACCAGCGTGCCGCCGCGAAACTCCACACCCCAAGGGATGTGGTGCCAAAAGAGCATGGACCAGATTCCGGCGACACTGAAGATCAGCGAGAAGGCAAGGAAGTACCATTTCTTGCCCAGAAAATCGATATTGGTGTTAGTAAATAATTCCACCGCTAGCCCCTTCAAAACCGTTTTCACCACGGAGGCACGGAGGGCACTGAGTTTTTATAAAACTCTTCTCAGGATGCCCTTACGCAGAATAGGAACATTGAAATTAATTACCAATCCCACCCTGATTCTGCTTAGCCTCATGTAAGTGAGCAATTGCGACTCGTGGATGGCGGATAAGCTCTCCACCGACTTCAGTTCGACAATTACTCGATTATCTACAACCAAATCCAAGCGATATCCGCAGTCCAACTTGCAACCTTTGTACTCGACCGGCAACTCGGCTTCACAGCGGAACGGAATGTTCCTCAGCGAAAGCTCACGGCACATGCAAGCCTGATACGCAGATTCCAGCAGCCCAGGCCCGAGCGCCTGATGCACCGCGATAGCAGCACCGATGATCTCACGCGTTAAATCAGCCTCGATGAGATCGATGCGGCTAGCCCGTACTTGTATCTCGCTTACCATAATCCCAAAAAACTCCGTGCTCTCCGTGCCTCCGTGGTGAACACGCCTTAAATGCTCAACGCCTCGCCACGCGTATGGCGGTTCAACACGGCTTCAAAGATCACGCGCGACACAAAGACCGCGGTGAACAGGTTCGCCAGCAGACCGACGCTCAGCGTTACGGCAAATCCGCGTACCGGACCGGTACCGAACAGGAACAAAATCACCGCCGAGACGATAGTGGTGACGTGGGTATCCAGAATCGTTGTCCAGGCGTGAGCGAAGCCCTGATCGACGGCCGACGACGGTGTCTTGCCATTTCGCACCTCTTCTCGAATGCGCTCGAAGATCAGCACGTTCGAGTCGACGCCCATACCGACGGTCAGAATCACTCCCGCAATTCCCGGCAGGGTCAAGACCGCGCTGCTGTATCCCAGGAAGCCGACGAGGATCACCAGGTTCAGGACGAGCGCCAGGTCAGCGTTGATTCCCGCCGCCTTGTAGTAGAACAGCATGAAGATCATGACGACCGCCATGCCGATGACCGCCGCACGCACGCCTGCGCGAATCGAATCCGCGCCCAGCGACGGCCCCACCGTCACTTCCTGCAGATACTTGATTCCCGCCGGCAGCGCGCCCGAGCGCAGAGTTAACGCCAGGTCCTGCGTCTCCTGCTCAGTGAAGCTGCCGGTGATGCGGCCCTGATCGTGAATCTGTTCCTGAATGGTCGCGACCGACTTGACGCGATTGTCGAGCACCACTCCCAGCTTGTCGCCGACATGCGAGCCGGTGAAAGCCGCGAAGCGCCGCCCGCCGTCGCCGGTGAGATTGAAGTTCACATCCGCCCGGCCGTTCTCGTCATGACCGGCATCGGCGGAGCGAAGATCGCTGCCGCTGACCGCCGAGCTCCGGCTGACCAGCCAGTACACATCGCCTTCGGTCGCCTGATCCTGTCCATGAACGCCCGCGGTGCCCTTCATCAGCACGGCATCCGGCGGAAGCACGCCGCCGCTGGACTGCATCGCTGCCTGCTCGCTGGGAAACGGACCACCGATGACCTGCCGAATCTCCAGCAGGGCAGTGGACTGCATGATCTCTTTCACGCGCGCGGGATCGTCAACACCGGGCAGTTGCACCAGGATCTGGTAGTCGCCCAGACCGTGCTCCTGAATCACCGGCTCGGAGACGCCAAGCTGGTCGATTCGATTGCGGATGGTCTCGATCGCCTGCTGCACCGCTTTCTTCTTGGTGTCAGTGGCCACTGCGGGCTTGATGCTCATCGACCAGGTGTTCTGCGCGCCCGAGGTGAGATCGAACTCCGGATACTTATCGGTGATGATGCGGCGCAAATCGGAGGCCTGCTCCGGCGGCACACCTTTAATGGCGATGAGCTCGGGATGATTCTGCGGATCGGGCTTGGAGATTTCGCCGAAGGGGATGTTGGCCTTCTTCAAATCGTCCTTCAAGCGCTCGACCGCGCGATCCGAGTCGGCATTGACGGCATCGTTGACCTGCACCTGCAGAATCAGGTGCGTGCCACCTTTAAGGTCGAGGCCGAGGTGAATGCGTGACTGCACCGCAGCCAGAAGGCCTTTCCCGGTAAAGCTGCTGGGAATGCCGACGATGCCGAACAGAAACACGATCAGCACCGCGATGATCAAAATGGTTTTGGCGAGGAGATTCTTATTCATGAGAAACAGCGACCCTGCTAGGACTTGGCGCGCTCCTCCGGTGTCGTTAGAGTGACAATCGAGGAACGCGTAACTTCAATCTTAATGTTGTCGGGAGGAACGCGGAGGACGACGGCATCGTCCTTGACCGACATGATGGCGCCGGTAAGACCGCCGCTGGTGACCACCTTGTCGCCCGGCTTGACCTGCGACAGCATGGCCTGCCACTTCTTCTGGCGGCGCTGCTGCGGCATGATCAGCAGAGCGTAGAAGACCACGAAGATCACCACCATCATCAGGATGGGGGCGGATCCGGCGAGTCCTTGTGCGAACAAAGCTGCGATTGTAACCATTCTTTTGTTTCGGCCCTCAGGGCCTAAAGGCCAGTTTCCGGGCCTATCTGACGGCACGGCTAAAGCCGTGCCCTTTCAAAACTACTCCAGACGGCACGGCTAAAGCGTGCCCTTTCAAAACTGCACTACTCTGACGGCACGGCTCAAACCGTGCCCCTTCAAAACCGCACTACTCTGACGGCACGGCTCAAACCGTGCTCTTTAATAACCGCCAGCGCCGCCCTTCAAAGTTCCTAGTAGGCGACGCCTCGGTGCGCCTGACGGCACACAAATCATCCCTCGCGTCCAAGATACGTTGGGATGTCGGGGACTTCCACTGAACACCAAGATCGCCGCCGCAGTCCGCACCGTGGTTCACGCGGAAGGGACGGTCATCGGCCAACTACCAGCGCGACTCGGAAGGGTTTTCCCTGATTTGCTATTCTATCGGACTTTTGGGAAAAGCGGCAGTGGCGACGAGGGAAATTCTGTTCACCACGGAGGCACGGAGGGCACGGAGTTTTAACCGAGAGTGCCGCGGCCGGGCCCAGGTGTGGGATGCTGTCGTAAAATCGCCGTTAGAAGGAAATGGATCAGGCGCGGATGATGCGTGATAACGCCTGATTGCAACAATAATCAGTGATCACGGACTTTCGGTTTCCGCTGGCCGTAGCGTTCATCTATTATGGGAATTGGGCGTACATCGCGGTTTGCTGTCGTCTCCGCCCTTCTGTTTGGCGGGTATTTTGGTGCTCGCTGTTTCGCGCAAAGCATCCGGCCTGCGACCTGCGCAACCTTTGCCGCAGATGGAAGTCTCGCAACAGGAACCCTCCACAATGGTGAGCTTCAGATCAAAGTGGACGGGCGTGCAACAGCAGTTCGCTTAGAAGGCGGCCCTCGGTATCGGGGCAGCTGCGAGGAGGCATTCAGCGAAGACGGGAAATGGCTGGCTGCGGTCGTACCTGCCAATGAACTTACGATTCTAATACTCGATCGCAAAGTCCAAACACTACACCAGTTTTCCTCTCCCTGGCACCAGCTCGGGAATGCCCCGCTAGAACCCGGTTATACGTCCTCGTTCTTAGAGGGATTTCTCTCTGACGATTCGCTGGCATTATGGCGATACGTTCCTCGTGCTGTGGCTGACCCTTCCGACGGTTCCCATGTTGATTTGCACCTGCAACGATGGAGCGTCGATGGGGAGTTGCTCTCTGATCAAAACCTTGGAGGCATAGCGAAACTGGGTCGTGCGCCAATCAGCTTGGACGCGGGTAGCTTTGTGTGGATACCTGCGGAATGCGACACTGGATGGTGCTACACAGGCATAAAGGTTTCTGGCACGACGCTAACCCCAACGGGCAATCTGAGCTTGCCGAGCGACTTCGCTTCGCAACCTGTACCGATCCCTCGGAATAAGGGGCTTGTCGGAGTGACCGGGAAAACTAGCGTCCAGAGCGCAGTCCTATTGGACGCATCGGCGCAGGTACAAAGCCGCGTGGCTTTGCCCGTCTTTCCGAATTTGCTTTGGCCGCTCGTTCCTGACTGGTTCTACATTCAAAGGATCGCTGTTTCACCTGACGGGAACATCGCGGCCATCTCGCGCAGTCGAGTCGCATGGGTGTTGGTGGACACGGATCGCGATTGGGGTAGCGAGATGGTGCTGCTCAGTTTACATCCGTTGGCGGTTATCAAGACGGTGAAGACTGGAATAGGAGGAATCGGTGCTATCGCTGTCGATAATCGAAACGATAGGGTGCGGTTGATTGGGTTCTGGAAAGACGGCTGGCATGAGTTGCGGTACGAGCAACGGCATCCCGGCAAATGGATGGAGTTAGGGAATTGATGAACCTCGTCGGTCAACTTACGTAACATCCCCATTTCACTAGCAACGCACGCGCCACAATACCGCCGTCCCGCCCTGCGGGACGACTCAGCTTAGCCCAGAGCCTGCCCTGAGCCTGCCGAAGGGAAAAAGTCCTGGGTAGGCGATTCCACCAGGAAGGTTCTGGTCCCGGCAGGGGCAAGAATATACTTGGCGAATCAAGTTACTTGCCGCACGACGGGGGTGAGCAATTTTCGGGCATCGGCAATCAGCGACCTTTGCGCGATTTTCGGGAGCGAATGGCTGATGGTGATTTTCTACGGCGACGAGAGCGGCTCGCACGGCAGGGGGGACTATATTCTCTCAGGCTATGTGGCGCACCGTGACACGTGGAAATTTTTCGACGGCCTCTGGAACGCGAAGTTAGCGGAAGCTAACCCGCGCCCTATCGAGTATTTCAAGATGAGTGAGTGGCAGCATCGTGAAAAGCAGTTTGAGAATTGGTGTGACGATGACGCAGTGATGAAGCTCGGAAAGATGTATTCCGTTCTAGCGGCAGTTCTAGAAACCGGGGCAGTTGGAGAGTTTACGTGCTCGACTAATTGGGAGATTTACAACCGCTGCGTAAATGGTCGCTGTAAGGATATTTTTTCTGACCCTTATTACTTTAACCTCAGACAGGTGACGCTCCGGCGGCCGAATTCGCGCATTCTTGGGGATACGAAGGCGAAATCCATTACGTCTTCGATACAGGGAACAGCGCCGAACACAACGCACCTCGCCACTTTGCATATGTGAAACAGTATGCTGACCCCGAGGTTCGAAGCCGAATGGGGAAGATTACGTTTGATGACGACAAGAAAGTACCGGGGCTACAAGCCGCAGATATTATCGCGTGGAATACACGCCGCAACCGAAGCGGGTTAGAACTTCCTGATGAATATATCCACAGATACGTGTGTGACAATTTACAGAGGTTGCCAGGCTCATATGCAAGAGAGGAGACCCAAGAGGCAGGACTACGGCAATTCAACGATCTAGTTAACCGTTTTCTTGATCATCTGGACTCAATAGGCAATGCGGGCTAAGAATAATCCTGAATCCGAAGACAAATCGCGGATCGTATTCCGCACCCGACCTCGGATGACGGTGACGCGCAACACGCCAGCGCGTGCGGTCCCTGCCGGGACCGCGGTCTCTAATTTCTGACGGTAACCCAGGACTTCGTCCTGGGCTAAGCTGAGTCGTCCCGCCGAGCGGGACGGGGGCGTTGCGGTTTCGAGCATCCTGCAAGACAACTGGGTGCCAGAGGGAACACCGCCCGAATTCGGCGTCAGGAGGCCGCTGGGCAGAAGTGCCGTCTCTGTGGGCGACCCTTCCTCCAATCGTCGAAATTAGACCCTGTGCTCATCGAGCACAAGCGGGTTCCGGGGTCTCGGATGGTGCAAGACCCGGCGGGTACGACGCCACGCTAGTTGTCCGGCGATCCGATGGGCCGAATTTCTGGTCAGGGGCGCGCGGCGAAGGCTCCGGCACGGATCTCTTCCCGCACCCGCTTCATCGTTCCCATGTAATACGCCAGGTTGTGAATCGTGTTGAGCACTTGCGCGAGCAGTTCGTTGGAAGAATAAAGGTGTCGCAGATAGGCGCGGGAGTAACGCGCGCAGACTTTGCAGCCGCAAGCCGGATCGAGCGGGCCTTCGTCGGCGATGTAACGCGCGTTCTTGATGGTGATGCGGCCTTCGGAGGTGAAGAGCAGGCCGTGACGCGCGGCACGCGTGGGCAGAACGCAGTCCATCATGTCGATGCCTTGCGCGGCGTAGTGCACGATCTCTTCCGGCGTGCCCACGCCCATCAGATAGCGCGGCTTGTCTTCGGGAAGAAAGCGGATCGCAGCGTCGACCATCTCGTAGGTCATGGGACGCGGCTCGCCAACGCTGAGGCCACCGATCGCGTATCCGGGAAAGTCCAGCTCGACGGTGCGCTGCGCCGATTCGCGTCGGAGATCGGGGAACATTCCGCCTTGCACGATGCCGAAGAGGGTTTGCGTCTGACCTTCGTCTTGAAGGGGCACGGCTTCAGCCGTGCCGTTCAGGGCCCCAACAAAATTTCGTGCGGACTTTAGTCCGCGCGCGAACCATGGCACTTCCTGCTTGTGCTCTTCGAAGTGCTGCTTGCTGCGCGCGGCCCAGCGCAGCGTCATCTCCATGGAATCTTTGGTGCGCGCGTATTCGGCGGGATGCTCGGTGCACTCGTCGAAGGCCATGATGATGTCGGCGCCGAGACCGATCTGCGCGGCGATGGAGCTCTCCGGGCTGAAGAAGTGCGAGGAGCCGTCGAGATGCGAGCGAAAGGCAACGCCGTCCTCGGTGACTTTGCGGAGATCGCTCAGGCTGAAAACCTGGAAGCCGCCGGAGTCGGTGAGGATGGGCCGATCCCACGACATGAACTTCTGCACGCCGCCCAGCCGGCGGACAGTCTCGACTCCGGGGCGAAGATACAGATGATAGGTGTTGTTGAGCAGGATCTGGACGCCGAGTTCTTCCAGCGTATCCTGCGGAACACCTTTGACTGTGCCGACGGTGCCCACCGGCATGAAGACTGGCGTCTCGACTTCGCCGTGCGGCGTGAAGAGTCGACCGGCGCGGGCGCTGCCATCACGGGCTTCAATCTCGAAGCGAAAAGACATTCTTCCGATTGTAGCGATGTTTGTTCACCACTGAGTTTCACCACGGAAGCACGGAGGACACGGAGAAGAACGGATCAAGGATAAAGGCGCAAGTCGGGCTGAAGGACTCAGGCGAAATCTCGGCGCAGGAGTCCGGCTTCGTGGCCGTGCCTGTTGCTGGGGACCGGGTTGTTTCCCGAAATCGGAACGATTCCGTCCTGTTTTCGAAAAGTCGTTACTATCTGCTGGTAGTACGCCTTCCTGACCGCTATCTTTGCCTCGCATACGCGTGCCTCGTGCAGAGCGCATGCAGCCATCCGTGAAAGGCTCCCCCGCCATGGCAAGCCGCGACATGTATTTCGGGGCAAACTTCAACACTGTCCCTTGTCCAGTTTGCGGTGCGATGTTTTCCAGATGCGGGTTGCCGAATCACATTCGCCGGCACCAGCACCTGGCCTTGCAGAGATCGCGCAAGGATCACATCAACCGCAGATCTCCGGCATGGTGGGACGGCTGGAAAGAAGGCTACAAGCTGGGCATGCGCGATGGCGCAAACGGCGTCCGTAAGACGATCTCGGAAGGCAAACGACGGGATCAGTAGAAAACGCACGCGTCCGGCCGGCACCGTGCCGGATAAGGGACCGCGGCGGATCAGACAAAGGGCGGGAGAGGATTCTTATCGCGCAGGGGCTCAGGTAGCGCGACCTCTTCCGAATCGGTTGTCCCCTTTATTCGCACGAAGTTTCTCGGAATGCGCGTCGGACCGGGCGGAAGTGTATTGTCCGACCGCACGAGCAAGCGTGAAGAACGAACCTAAGCGGGTGCTCAGCATTCTTAAACCGCCTTACCGACGGCCGCAAGCTGCCACGGTCATCGCCATCATCCCCTAGCGAACGAGGAGAAAAGAAATAATGAAGAGGAGTCTATTCCTACTGATTGCTGTGGTCCTTGCAGTAGCCGTTTGTGGTTTGGCACAGGATTTGTCTTATCCTGTCAAAGGGACCATCGTCGCCCCACCCAGCACTCTGAACCGGGTTCCCGGCAAGGTGCATACACCTTTGTATCTGTTTGTTCCAGCCGACAAGAGCCAGTTCAACATTCCTAACGGCGAGAACCCTGCGACTCTGGCCTGCATTTATGGCCTCGTGGCGCCCACCAATGGTTGCCCGAAGAGCAGTACAGTGATGCCCACCGGAGGAAGCAAAGCGATCGCGGTAGTCGAGTACGGCACTTATTCCAACGTACAGAGTGATTTGAATACGTTCTCAACTCAGTTTGGCCTCCCCGCCGTAACCATCACCCAGCTCTGCCTGCCTTCTCCACCGTGCGTATCGAATGTCGGAAGCGGCTGGGACCTGGAAGAAGCGCTGGACGTGGAGTATGCCCATGCCATGGCGCCGCATGCTCAGATCATCATTGCCAGCTTCGCCAATGATCCGATTGGCGACGGTGCTGAGACGGCCGCAGCCAATGCGGTTGCAGCAGCAGGCGGTGGCGAAGTCTCCAACAGCTGGACCTACAACAGCGGCGAGAGCTGGTGTGGATCCGGCAACTGCGAGTTGCAATACGACCAGTACTTCAATGTGAAAACGGTCGTGTTCTTCGGGTCGGCAGGCGACAGTGGCTTGGGTGTAGCCTATCCCAGCATTTCACCCAACGTGATTTCCGCTGGTGGCACCTACATTCAGCGTGACAGCAGCGGGAACTTCTCCACCGAGACTTGCTGGAACGGCAGCGGCGGCGGCATCAGCCAGTATGAGCCTCTGCCCAACTACCAGTTCATCGTTGGGAACAGGACTGGAGCGCACCGGGGCACGCCCGATTGGGCTGCCGTTGCATCGCCGGCATCCGGCGTTGACATCTACAGCTCAACCTATTGCGGCGGATGGTGTACGGTCGGTGGCACCAGCGTGGCGTCACCGGTTCTGGCCGGCATCACCAACGCAGCCGGCAACTTCCACCCCTCAAGTCAGAGCGACCTCAATACAACCTACGGGACCTACAAGAATCCGGGCCTGTATCGTTATTACTTCTTTGACGTGATCAGTGGCAGCAACGGCTCGCCTGCCAAACCGGGCTGGGATGAGTGCACCGGTCTGGGCAGTCCGAGACATGAAGGTGGTTTCTAGCGGTTAGCGTTGACTAACATGCTGTAGTTCCGGCCCTGCCGTTCGGCAGGGCTTTTTTGTCGCTCAGCTGAAAAACTATTAGCCTCCGTAGTAAGCAGCAATTTATTGGCGAATCTTGCCCAATTTTGGGAGAAAACCTGCTACACTGCTTCCCAAGATCGTCCAGCCTCCTTGCATTACCCAAGACTCAAGTTGCGTTTCGCGGTTACGTGAGATAACGAAGCGCAAGAAGGACGGCTGTGTTGTGGGGTTTCTCGGCTGAAGATGTAAAAGGCCAATCAAGTTTCAATCGAAAAAACTAGAGGAGAATCACAGTTGATGAAGAACCGTTATGCACGCCTGTGCCAGGGAATGGCGCTGGCGCTCCTAGCTTGCTTCTGCCTGTCGGTGCTCGCCGTAGCACAGGACAGCGCAGTCAACGATGAACATGCAGTGGGGCGATTCGTGGTAATTCCGCCCAAACCGGCCGCTCCCGGAAAAATAGAGCCTGCGGGAACGTTGCAGGAGTGGAACGGCTCGTTCACCTACAACGGTACCAACTATCCCTACGTGATGGTCGGTCAGGATCCTTCGACCAACCAAGGCGCGGAGATTACAACCTGGATCGTGCCCGTAAAGATCGTTCTTTCTGACGGCTCGACGTGGGATCCGCTCGCCGGTGGTCCTAACGGCGCTCTGGCCCGGACCATTCTCTCGCCGATGTTCGACAGCAGCACCACCTACACCCAGGGCGGCGTAGATGTCGGCACCACCCAGTACAATGACGCGTTTCAGCGCGCCAACTTCTGGAGCATCGTGCAGAACAATCCCAATTCGCACATCCTGTTGGGAGGCCCCACCGCTCGCATTGCTGTTCTGCCCGAGCTCACGCTGAACGTGCCTTCGGCCAGCGGTAAACAGTGCACCGAGTTTGGCGTTAAGCTGGCGTGCGTCGACATCAACTACTACGACAACCAGGTCAGCGCCTACATGGCCTCGAGCCAGACCATCAATGCGACTGGCAACCCCATCTTCCTGTTGGCCAACATGTACTGGACGGAAGGCGGCTGCTGCATCGGCGGCTACCACAGCGCCAACGGCCCGCAGACCTACAACAACTTCACCTACATCACCACGGCTGGCGTCTTCTCGCAGGACGTTTCGGCTCTTTCGCATGAAATCGGCGAGTGGACGGACGATCCGCTCTATCCGCACCAGAACAACACTCCTTGCGGCATCCTGGAAGTTGGCGATCCGCTGGAGAACGGCCAGCCCGGCCATCCTTATGGCACCTGGGCCTATCCCCTGCACGGCTTCACCTATCACCTGCAGGATCTGGTTTTACTGCGGTACTTCGGTGGCCCGACTACCCTGTCGGTCAATGACTTCTGGACCTTCCAGGGTTACACCGGTATCAGCACCATCTGCCAGAACGGCTCCTAGTTTGGTTGAAACTCTAGCCCGCCCTCGCGAGGGGCGGGCTTTTCGTTTTGGTGTGGATGAAGAACTGGTTCACCACGGAGCACGGAGATCACGGAGAAAAACTTCAGGAACAACAGACAGGCAAGCTTTTCCTGCGGGTTTCGGTGTGGTCAGGGCGCTTGGAGGCGAAGACCCGATGAAAACGATCGCAAACTGTGCCGGGTCGGGATCCCGCCTGTACAATGACCCTGCTGTTGAAGTCAGAAACGAAATTTCAGTTTCGAAAATCAGGTGAGGAGATTCCAGGTGAAAATGTTGGTCAAGAAGGCTGGGCTATATCTGGCGCTGTTGCTGGCCGCGTCCGTTCTCATTCCCTCGGCGTTCTGCCAGGGTCTGCCGTCGTTCGGAAACGTAGTGATCGTGGTGGGCGAGAACCAGAATTACAGCACGAGCTACAACTCCGGCAACATGCCCTATCTGACCTCCCTCGCCAACAGCTATGGTCTCGGAGTGAACTACTACTCGGACACCCATCCTTCCATCGGCAACTATCTCAACTTAGTCACCGGCTATATTCTCACCGACGACGACAGCCAGACCCCGCAGAGCTTTCCGGTCTCGCTGAATAACATTGCCCTCGAAGTGCAGAACGCGGGTGGCACCTGGAAGGACTATGTAGAGAACCTGCCTAGCCCCACGGCATGCGGCGGACTGAATAAGGGAAATTACTACGTCCGCCACGATCCGCTGGAATACCTGACGACCATCAACACGGAAAGAAGCAACTTTGTGTGCTTCAGCAAGTTCCCCCAGGATGTGCTCTTGCACCGGCTGCCCACGCTCTCGTGGATCGTGCCCAACGGGTGCGATGACGCGCACGACTGCTCCATCCAAACCTTCGACAACTGGCTGCACCAGGAAATCGGACCTCTGGTTCTGAGCTCCTACTTCAGACCCGGAGGCACGGGATTGCTGATCATCGTTTTCGACGAGAACGCCGACAGCGGATCGCCGGATTGCGAGACTACGACCGAAGGACTGGGTTGCGGCGGTCAGGTGGAACTGGTGGTGATCAGCCCGTTCAGCAAGCGGGGATACCAGTCGCACGGCGGCGACACGCGCAACTACAACAGCAGTTACGATGAAGGGGACATCCTGCGCCTGATGTCGCAGGGACTCGGTCTGCCTACGTCCAATCTTGGCTGGGCTACCGACGGGTTGCCGATGGCTGATTTCTTCTCCAGCGATGGCGAGTCAAAGTAAGGCCGTGCGTGGATATTCACCACGGAAGCACGGAGGACACGGAAAAAACGGCAGGGATAGATAAAGAACGATAAGAATGGCAGACCCGCAACAAACGCTGATCGTCTCCTAAGATTGAGCGGCCTTGGGTCGGGGCGCGACGGAACAGCCTGCTGAAAAACTCTGATGCGCCGGTTTTGTGCCGCCGGCTGAACAGGCCGCTGAAAAAGTCGATTGTGAAGTGTTTTGGAGGGGCGCAGCTTTAGCCCTGCCCTGAGCCTGCCGAACGGGTGCGCCGGTGCAAGTCTTTATGTTTTTGTCGTCACGAGGAGGCCTTCAGGCCAGGTGCACGGCCCATCCTTACCATCTGTCATCCCGACCGAGGACTTTAGTCCGACCGAGGGATCTGCGGTTCGAGCCGCGGAGCGGCCGCATGGGTTGCGACACAGTCTCTTCAGGCCGAGGAGGGATCTGCTTTTCGACTTTTTCAGCAGCCTCTGAAGCCGGCTCAGGCGGGGAAATAAACGGGCTCGTCGGCAACGACTTCAGTGCACGCGTGAGAACCCTGCCGTCCCCGGGGGACTCTGCATCCTTCCCACCCTACCCAGGACTCCGCCTGCGGCTCCGTCCTGGGCTATCATGACGCCGCGCCTACGGCGCTCGATTTTCGACGGTCGCACTCCATCGCTGAAATTGCACGGTGGTTCTCACGCAGGCACTGAAGTCGTGCCCTGATACAAACGCTCGCGGAACAACCTTCTCAGCGACCTGTGAAGCCGGCTCGGCGAGAAATACTGAAATCGTGCAAAGCCACTCTCCGAGATTGTCTGATTTCTCTTTTTCCGTGTTCTCCGTGCTTCCGTGGTGAATATAAGTCTAATGTCCTGCCCCGACCGCACCCTTGCGGCCGACCGTCTTCTTCAGCAGGAAGACGATGGGGATGCAGGCGAAGCAGACCAGCGCCAGGTAGCGGAAGTCATCGACGTAGGACCAAAGCCGCGCCTGCGCCGTCAGCTCCACTCCGATCAACGCATACGCCTTGCGCACCGATTCCACCGGCCCGTAGCCCTGCTGGTAGAGATATGCCGCCAGCTGGGTCGCCTGCTGCTGGAAGTTGTGACTGCTGGGCGCCAGCGAATGCACCAGCTCGGTCTGATGGAGCTGCTCGTGCCGCGCGACGATAGTGTTCACGACCGAGATGCCGATGCTCCCGCCAACATTGCGGAAGAGGTTGTAGAGACCACTGGCGTTGCCGATCTCCTCGTTCGGCAGACCGGCGACCGTGGTCGCCGACAGTGGGACAAAGACCGAGCCCGAGCCAAATCCGCTGATGATAATGGCCCACAGAAACGACCACTGCGAAATGGCGAGGTTCACCTCTCCGAACCACAAGCCGGAGATGCCAAACATCGCGAATCCCATGGCGATCAGCCATCGGTTATCGATCTTGGCGGTGAGAATGCCGATGATCGGCATGGCGATGATGGCGCCGACGCCGCGCGGGCTCACCGCCCAGCCGGCTGCGTAGGCGGTATATCCCAGCAGTTCCTGATAGAACAGCGGAAGCAAGGTGATCAGCCCATAAAGGGCGCCTCCAAAGATAGCGATCAGGATGCAGCCTATTCGGAAGTTTCGGTGCTTGAAGACGCGCAGATCCACCAGCGGCTTGTCATGGACCAGCTGGCGGATGATGAAGGCGACAAACGAGATCACCAACAGCGCCGCCGTCCAGCGAATCCAGGTGGCTCCGAACCAGTCGTCTTCCTGACCCTTGTCGAGGATGATCTGTAGCGCGCCTAGCCACACGGCCAGCAATCCCAGGCCGATGGCGTCGATCCTGCCCGGCTTGGCGTTCTTGATGTACGGCGGGTCTTCGACGAAGCGCATGATCAGCATCACTGCCAGGATGCCGATCGGGATGTTGATGTAGAAGGCCCAGCGCCAGGAATAGGTGTCGGTGAGGTAGCCCCCGAGCGTAGGCCCTAAGACAGGAGCGACCACGACGCCGAGCGCAAATACGGCCAAGGCCGAGCCGCGTTTATCGGGAGGAAAGCTCTCCAGCAGAATCGACTGCGAGAGCGGTTGCAGCGCGCCGCCTCCAGCGCCCTGGACAGCGCGGGCGAGCAGGATCATTCCCAAGCTGGTCGCCGCCCCGCAGGCAAAGGAAGAGACGGTAAAGATGATGATGCAGGTGACCAGAAAACGCTTGCGGCCGAATTTCAGCGAGAACCACGTGCTGGCCGGCAATACGATCGCGTTCGCCACCAGATAGCTGGTGAGCACCCAGGTGGCTTCGTCGTTGGTGGCGGAAAGGCTGCCGGCAATGTAGGGCAGAGCCACCGAGGCGATGGAGGTGTCCAGTACCTCCATGAAGGTTGCCAGCATGACGGAGACGGCAATCAGCCAGGGGCTGGACACGGGGCGGCTGGCGCTAAAGCCCTGCGAACCTGCGATTGTCGTGCTAGCCATCGCCCCTTCCTTGTTGATAGTGGGAGCCCGAGATCGCTAAAACCGCCGCAGTTCGCGGTACAACAGGAAAACATAAAGATGCTGCAGACTGGGCAAACGATTCCCCGGTCCCTGGTGGGACTCTGTTTTGGCGCACGCAACTCCCCACCGTGGATAGGATGGGTAGATCGGCTAAGTTTTGCTCGACCTACCTGCCCGGAGTTTTTCCGCGCTCCACCTGTTCACTCACCAGCGCTTGCTCCGCCGCCGGAGTGGTGATGACCACAGCCGGCACCCGAATGGCGCCATAGATGCCGGCCGCCACCGCAGCGCCGATCAGTGGTGCGACAATGAACAGCCACAACTGCTGGAGCGCCCATCCCCCCACAAAAATCGCCGGCCCAATGCTCCGCGCTGGATTCACCGAGGTGTTGGTGATGGGAATGCCAACCAGGTGAATCAGCGTTAACACCAGGCCGATGGCAACGCCGGCGAATCCTACCGGGGCTTTGACGTCGGTTGACCCCAGCACCGTCAGCACCAGAAACATCGTCAGAATCACCTCGGCCAGGAATGCCGCGGCGAGAGAATATTGGCCGGGCGAGTGGACGCCGTAGCCGTTCGCACCCAGACCGGCGACGGCAGGGTCGTATCCGCCCGGTGCCCCGTGCGCAATGAAAAGAATCAGGGCGGCTCCAAGAATGGCGCCCACGATCTGCGCGACAACATAGGCAACGGCGTCTTTGAATTCGATTTTCTTGGCCAGCAGTACTCCGCAAGTGACTGCCGGGTTGATATGACAACCCGAGATCGGGCCGATGGTATACACCATCGCCAGCAGCGACAAGCCGAAGGCGAAGGCGACGCCTTCAAAACCGATGTGGCTTCCGGCGAGTACCGCGCTCCCCACTCCGCCGAACACCAGAACGAAAGTTCCGACCAATTCCGCAATGTATTTGTTCACAAGCGGGTCCTCCTTATTGCAAGGGAGTATAAGCCGTTTGCAAACGGGAAATTGCGTTATGATGCGAATATCTCGTGAACACCGTGCGAGCCCGGTAGAGTAACGTTGTGCGACCGCACTTGCTCGCCGATCCTTGATACTCGCCCTGCATGGGAACCCTGAGCCAGGACTTTCGCTACGGACTGCGCATGCTGCGGAAGCATCCCGGCTTCACCGCAGTCACCGTCATCACTCTGGCTCTGGCGATTGGCGCAAACACTGCGATCTTCTCGGTGGTGTATCCCGTTCTGCTGCGTCCCCTGCCGTTTCGCGATGCGCAACAGCTGGTGACGATCGGCGAAACTCGTCACCGCACGACGTGCTGCGCTTACAGCGCCTCCTATCCGGATTTCCTCGACTGGAGGCGCACCACGAAAAGTTTCCAGTCGCTCGGCGGCTTCGCTTACGACGCCTTCACGCTGAGCGGCAACGGGGAACCGAAGACCATGTTCTGCGCCATGGTCACTACCAATTTCTTTGCCACGCTGGGCGTGAGCCCAATTTTGGGGCGCGATTTCGTCGCTGGTGAGGACCTGCCGGAAGGTCAGGGACCGACCGTCGCCCTGCTCAGCTACAACTTCTGGCGCCGTGATTTCTCCGCCGACCCCAGCGTTGTGGGACGCGTCCTGCGCCTCGATGGCAAGCCGGTCACCGTGGTCGGCATCCTGCCGCGCGATTTCGAATTCGGTCCGGCCGGCGTCGCGCCAATCTGGGTGCCGCTGCACTTGAACAATTACGAAACCACGGCGCGGGACGGACGCTGGTTGAATGTCATCGCCAGGCTCGCGCCCGGCGTCACGTTGGAGCAGGCGCGGGCCGAGATGGACGCACTCAACGCGCAACTGGCGCGCGCATATCCGCGGGAGAATGCGGCGGTCAGCGTCGACGTCGCACCGCTGCGCTCGGAGATTGTCGGCAACATTCGTCCGCTGTTGCTGGTGCTGTTTGGAGCGGTGTGCTTCGTTCTGCTGATCGCCTGCGCCAACATTGCCAACCTGATGATGAGCCGCTCCATCGATCGCCGGCGCGAGTTCGCGGTGCGCGTGGCGCTGGGAGCCAAGCAGATTCACCTGATGCTGCAGCTGCTGATCGAAAGTTTGCTGCTCTCGGTTGCTGGGGCCATCGTCGGATTTCTGGGCGCCGCGATCGGCGTGTGGCTGCTGGTGCGAGCCGTGCCCGAATCGCAACTTGTCGCGATGCCTTATCTGGCGGATGTTGGCATCAGTTTTCCGGTGATGGCTTACATTGCCGGCATCACTGTGCTGACGGCCGTTCTGTTCGGCCTGGGGCCGGGATTGTCCGTTCCGCAAATGCCGATCACCGAAGTGTTGAAGGACGAATCACGCGGCGGAACCAGCGGCTCGCGCGCGCGCCTGCGGAATGTGCTGGTCACCGGCGAGATCGCCATTTCGCTGGTGCTGCTGGTGGCCGGCGGGCTGATGCTGCAGAATCTTCGCCGCGTGCTGCAGCAGAATCCAGGATTCGAGCCTGACCATGTGCTCACCTTTCTCGTCAGCCTGCCGACGTCGTACCCGGTTTCGAAAGGCTGGCCCTTCAGCGATCCTAAAGGGCTGCAGCTGATGCACGAGTTCCTGGAGCGCCTGCGCAGTGCGCCCGGCGTGGTGGGCGCTTCCGCCACCAGCAGTTTGCCCGTGACCGGCAATCGCTCCGGCAATCGCTTCGTGATCGAAGGGCAAGCCGTCGCTCCCGGCGAGGAAGAGTCGTCGATCTCGCGGCGCGTTGAGCGGAATTATTTCGACGTGATGAAGATGCCACTGCTGCGTGGGCGCTCCTTTGCCGCGTCTGACACCCCGACCGCGCCCTGGGTGGTGATGGTGAATGAAGCCTGGGTGAAGCGCTACTGGCCCAACGGCGAAAATCCCATCGGTAAGCGCATTCGCATGACGCGTGCGCCGGAGGAGCCGTTTCGCGAGATCGTAGGAGTGGTAGGCGATGCCGCCGAGGACAACCTTGCAGTTCCTCCGCCGCCGGTGATGTATTTCCCGGTGGATCAGGATTCGGGATATTCGTCGTACCTGAATTACGTGATTCGCACGCAGGGTGATCCTATTGCGATGTTGGGCACGGCGCGGACGACGGTGCGCTCGATTGATCCTGAACTGGCCTTCATTCAGCCGCAGTCTCTGGAGGAATTTGTCGACCGCTCGCCCGCCGTCTTTCTGCGACGTTATCCGTTCTACCTGATCGGCAGCTTCGCCGCGCTCGCGGTGGTGCTGGCGATGATCGGGCTCTACGGCCTGATCTCGTATTCGGTGCTGCAGCGCACCCGCGAGATTGGGATTCGCATGGCACTGGGCGCCGAGCGCGACGACATCCTGAAGCTCATGATCCGCCAGGGCGTCATCGCGGCGGTTACCGGCGTCGCGATCGGGCTGCTCGCGACGCTGGCGCTTGACGCGAGTGATGGCCACCGTGCTCTACGGTGTGAGTTCCATCAATTGGGTGATCTTTCATCGGCGTGTCAGTGCTGCTGCTGCTGGTTGCGCTCGCGGCTTCCTACATTCCCGCGCGCAGAGCCACAGAAGTCGATCCCATGATCGCCTTGCGGAACGAATGAGCGCCCCGAAGTTGGCAACAGCAGGCGCGCCGCTGATGGTGTAGGGGATTTGCCGATGCAGTGCGGTAAACTGCGGTTCACGCGACCATGACCACTGACACCTTCGGCTTCACTCCGGCAGAGCTACGCAAACTGCGCAGTCTGAAAGACCCTTACGGGATTCAGTGCTTCCTGAATGACATGCCGTATCACCTGGCCGATACCGCGTGGTCGCCGCGGCGCGTGCTGCGTGAGAACACATCGCATTGCTTCGAGGGCGCAATTTTCGCGGCTGCCGCGCTGCGCGCTAATGGGTATCCGCCGCTGATCCTCGATTTCGAAGCCGAGCACGACACCGACCACGTCATCGCCGTTTATCGTGTGAAGGGACATTGGGGAGCGATTGCCAAGTCAAACTACACCAGCTGCCGCTATCGCGAGCCGGTCTATCGCTCCCTGCGCGAGCTGGCCATGAGCTACTTCGATACCTATTTCAATCTGCGGCGGCAGCGCACGATGAGAACTTTTTCCCGGCCGGTCAACCTGAAGCGCTTCGACGATCAGCAATGGATGACGACCGATAAGAACATCTGGTTCATCATTTATTACCTGCTGGAGATCCACCACTACAAGCTGCTGTCGCGGGCGATGATCAATCGCTTGCATCGCGTCGACGAGCGGACCTTCAACGCCGAGACGCTGGGCAAGGCGTACAAGAAGACCTTGCATTCGGCATGATGAACGGTAGATCAGCGCATGGCGAGGTCGAACTGAGTCCAACCGTCAAACACCGACGGGCCGGCATAGTCCAAGGCCATGTTGGTAAGGGTTCGGTAGTAGGTCTGCCAGTCAAGCCGGTTGGCGTCAAAGGCGATCTGCGGTCGGCTCTGCTGCACGTTCTTGATCTGGCTTTCGACGAAGACTCTGAAATCCTCCGGCTGTACCTTAATGGCCTCGCGCAATTCGGTGAGCAGCCGGTTTTCGTAGTCCGGAGTGGTCAATGCCTTGCTTTGATTCCGTTGGTTGAACTTCGCTTTGACGCTACGCCACTTTGTGTTGAGGGCCTGCATCACCCACACGCGACCGGCGTTGTAAGCGAGCTCACCGCCGATTTCGGCGCCCTTGATGCTGGAAATCTTGCTACGGATCAAGACCAATACAGTCAGTCCGACGCACAGGCCGCGAACATAGGGATTGGGCTGCTGCAGGCCCAGAATCGAGTCCACCAGGGTATCGCCTCTCCCGGTGGTAAAGGTGAAGGCAACAGCGGCTACGATGCCGCATAGCAAAGCGAGAAACATAGCCTGGGGCGTGGTATAGATCGGCATGGGGACGCGTTTCAGCCGATCCTGAATGGAGACGTGGCAGTCGTACAGAACGGTTACCGCAGCAAATACCAAGGCCAGCAGACTTCCCACAATCGCCGGAGCGTGCTGGGCAAAGTTCATGCTAGCGACTCAGCTGGCAAATGAGCGATGCAAGCCCCTTGAGGACAGTTCAACCACCAGGTCTGAAGAGTGCTCGACTTCCTCCGGAGTGAGTTCGGTGAGGGGGCGCTCAGCGCTAGGACCAGAGATCACGATCATGCGCTCCCGGCGAAGCTGTTCAAGGGTGTGGAGTAACTCCCCAGCTGGTTGCGACGCCCGCATGTTCAGCTCATTTAGAGCGATGGGGCCTGACGACTGCAGCAGATCAATCAAATTAAGTGACATAACACGACCTCGCAACCGGCAGCCCTGGCCAGCCGGTTACAGCTACAGGATACCCCCGAAGATGCACCGCGTCGAATGCTCGTTCCAAACGACCTCACCGCTCGGCGGTCCCTAGGCTTTCAGGATCGACATGTACGCCTGCCAGGGTCCTACTTCGTAGCAGTACTGTTTGGCGGTGACGCGCGCCACCTGCGACAGGTGCGAGAGATCGTGCACCACCCACGAGGAGATCAGCTGGCCCAGCGTGACCGGGCCGAGCTCGGGATGGGTGCCGCGGCGCGCGAGATCGTCGCTGGTGAGATTGAGATTTTGCAGGAGGGTGATGTTTTCGGCGCGCATGAAAGCGAACTGGTCGAGCAGCGCGCTGATGGGACGCGACTGGTCTTCGCGGAACTGGGCGAAGCGGTCGAAGGGCTCGAAGGCGTGTTTCTCGCCGCGCTCCAGAATGATGCGCACGCGCGGAATCCAGTCGGTGAGCTCGCCGTGGATGAGATGTCCCACAATGTCGTAGGCGCTCCAGGTGCCGCTGCCTTCGTTGCACTTCAGCCATGTCTCGGGAATTCCCGCGACCATCGCGGTCAGCGTGGCCGGAGTTTTGCGCAGAATCTGGGTAGCTTCGGCAAGTTTCAACTGCATACGGTCCTCATTGATTTCGGCAGACGATGGCACACCATCGCCCTGCAGACGTGAGACCTGGAGCTCCGCCGTTTCCGAACAGTTATACGTAGCCGGAGCGCAAAAGTTCCGGCGGATGGTCAACCGGGAAGCGCTTGGAATCGAATGGCGTTACGGCTTTAGAGCCTGGTAGGGAACTACTCCGTAACCCCACTGCTGAGCTGGGGCCAGCGCAGCATCGCGGTTATCCAGAAGAAGATTCCCAGCAGGGCCACCAGCAGGGCAAGAGATCCGTCGCCAATCACCCCGCCGTAATCGACCGCGGTAGTATGCGCGACAAGCAGCTGGTAGGTGCTCCACGACATACAAACCGTCGCGTACAGACCAACCAGAGTGAGCCAGACTCCGGCCCAAAGCCGCTGGTAGATGGCGAGAATAGAAGCAGGCAGGGTGGAAAACATCAAAGCGCCAATGGCATACCGCTGCCACGGAGCTATCGTGCAGACCTGAGGTGTACAACATGACCGGAGCCACCAGAGCCAGCAGCGCAATGCCCATAACGATACCGGCCGCAACCATACCCCACGACAGGGCTGACTTCGACATACTTGACTTTGCCCTCTACCGAAACATGATGGTGGAACTTGAATTGGTTGGAACGGGAAATTATACCGCAAGGAATTTTGACCGGAACAGGCAGATTTCAATGGCCGAATACGGTTAGTCACTTTGGTTGCCGAATGGCGTCGAACTGAGGACGGGAAATGTGCGGCAGGCAGCAGTGGAACCTTGACTTTGAGTCTGCTTGGGTATCAAATGCCACCCAGATCAGCGCCGTATGATGCCCGTCTTCATACTAGCGTTTTCGCTTCTGATTGGCCTACCCAATCCAAATGAATCGACAAGTCTCCCATCACCCGACGGGCAGCTGACCGCTGTGATTTCGGGACAGACTGAGAGTCGCATTGCAATTCAGCACAGCGACGGTGTCCAGCTTGGTCAACATGATTTCTCGTCGGCTGACGGGCAGCAGGGATACGTAGCGGATGGCGCGCAGTGGACGCCCGATTCGCGGTACCTGGTAATCCGCATGAGGAGTTCTGGCGGGCACATGCCGACCTATGCTCTCGTCGTTTACTGGAGCCGTAAAACAAATCGGTTTTATCATTTGCCCAACTACACGGCGGATCAGATTTTCTCGGTTGCCCCGCCCGATAAGGTCGACGTGAGTACCTGGCCGGACCTTAAGCCGGCGACCATCTCCCTTCACAGCGTGAGGGAATCAGAGAGGAACCAATTGCCCTAGGGGAATGGATTGTCCACGCTCAGGCACCCGATTCTTGCTGTAAGCGTGCTGCGCAGCGGACGGGCAGATTTGAGCTTGCGCCGTCTGACGGACGTCTAAGCCCGCAGGCGAAATCCCGAGGGCGGGGAAGGATCCGCAAGCTGATAGCTCACGGCTAATAACTGAATTGGTCGGGACGGCCAGATTTGAACTGGCGACCCCTCGCACCCCAAGCGAGTGCTCTACCAGGCTGAGCCACGTCCCGACAAGTGAGCAGTCCGGCCCGCACGGGCCGGAAGGGTTTCGAGGTCACGATCAGTTTATCACTCAAGCGCCGGGTGTGAGCGATCATGAACAAGGCGCGGGAAAATTCGTAATGCGAGTGATTGTGTCGTCGGCTGAAGCCGACTCAGACAATAAAATAAACGCCCTATCGGCACGACTGAAGTCGTGCCCTGACACAAAGCGTTCGCAATCCGAGTTTTTTAGCAGCCGGTAGAGCCGATTCAGACCCGAGAACCAACGCGCTGGACGCTGGCCCGAAAGCCAATACCACGCGAAAGTAGATCCCTCGTCGGCTTAAAAGCGTCCTTGTGATGACAAAAGCAAAGGACGAGTGACGACGCAGCGAAAGCTGCGTCCCTGCGAAACGCTCCATCGGCGGCTGCGACTTGCTATCTATCGTTCGTTGACCGCCTTCAGCGGCTGAGAGCTGTCGCGGTTGAGGCTGGGAATCAGGATGTCCAGCAGCTTTCGGATGTCTGCCACGTCGTAGTCGGCGTGCACTTCGGAACGCCGGGCGACAACCTGGTCGCGCAGCAGCGCTTCGGTCATACCCATGATGGCGGAGCGCACCGCGTCGAGATTAAGATCGGCGCGGATGTGGCCCTGGTCGCGCATCTCGGCTAATATGCCGCTCATCATTTCGGAGAATTGCTGATAGCCGCGGCTGATCAGGACATCGCGATTGTCCTTGCGGACGCGGCGCGCCTCCAACGCAGCCAGCTCCTTTAGCTCGTGATCGCTTTCGACTTCGAGGATCACCGCATCCAGCATCGACATCAGACGCTCGAGGGGAGAATTGGCACGGTGGGCTGTCTGCACGCGCTCGATAATGTTGGCCCAGCCGCGGTCAAAGATGGCAGCCAGTAACCCCTGCTTGCTGCCGAAGTGTTTCATCAGTTGCGATTCACTGGTACCAGCCTCGCGGGCGATGGCGACGGTGCTGGTATTTTCGTATCCATTGCGAGCGAACAGATGCTTGGCTGAAAGCAGGATGCGATCGCGGGAGGAGACAGCAGGCATCGAGGCTACAGCGGGCACGTCATGTTCCGGCATGAATATAGCCCTCAAACTCCCCAAAACCCTGCCACCAAGTAAAAGTTGCGTAAGATTTTCAGAAATGTTTGAAAACTGTGGTGATACTGGACCGGAATTGGGAGCAATGACCCGCAGATAGCACCCAGGTGTGGGATTCAGTGGGCTGGAAGAACGCCGACGGGAGCGATTCGCGGCTCCCGTCGGCGTATGCGATGCGATGGGACTAATGAGAGCTTGCGGTCTTGTGCGCCTGGGCGCTGGGACCGGCTTCCTTCATGACCGTGTCCAGCGTCTGGTAGAGCTGCGTGATATCGCTGACCTCGGTGACGGAAGCGCCGTGGCCGGTCTCGTTCACGATATAGATGGTCGGCGTGTGATCGAGCGGAATGCGCGCGCCCATGGAGCGGTCAGCTTCGATCTTGGCAGCCAGGGTTCCCTGCGGATCGACGATGAAGGGCAGAGTGGTCTTGTGGTCCTCCGCCCACTTTTCCGTCTGGTTGCGCAGGCTCGCCTTGGTGATGTAGTTCTGGTTGGCGAAGACCCAGAGGCGATAGTCGTCGCCCAGCTTCAGCGAAATGGTGTCGAAGTAGCGGGCATTGAGCGCGGCGTCATACGACCAGGGATGCTGGCGGAGCGGGAAATCGCGTTGCACCAGCGGGATGTTGTACTTCTTGGAGGCTTCGTGCAGCAGCGGCGCGGCCTTGGCGCACTGCGGACACTCGAGATCTTCAAAGACGATGATGGCTACTTTGGAACCCTGTGGGGCCTTGAGCATGGAGGTGTCGGCAGACCAGGCCAGCGTGCCGGCAAGCAGCAGAGCAATTGCCGCGGCAAAATGCACGAAAGAAAAATGCTTCATCCGGGAGATTTCCTTTTGCGCCGGAGCAGCCGGCGAAGTCAGCAGGGAATAGAGAGATTATAGCAACGGATTCGGGGTAGGACCGCTGGTGCCGGAGCAATCCACAAATTGCGAAGGTGAAAGTCAGGCGCTAGGTGAACCCTAATGGACTCGTTCCAGGGCACAGCACTGACCCGGCCCATCGAATGTAATCTTGAAGTGCTCGAAGAACCCTTTCATGCCGAGCAATCCGGCTATGGGCAAATTGTCCTTGAAGCCTGCCAGTATCACCACAGGGCCGCCGGGAATGTGAAGCGCGATCTCGTGCAGATAAGTATTTTCGCTTCCTCCAATACCCTGAGTCACTTCGATCGGGCACGACCTGTAGTCAATGCCCAGGTGGGTTGCGAAGTCGGAGTGAAAGAGGCAACGGCTTGCTCCGGAGTCAATGAGGGCCTCGAAGCGCTTTGTTCTCGGGGAGCTCGAGGACGGAAGCGCGATCTGCACGTTCAGAATTGCGCTCCACGTGTCACCACCAAATGCGTCGGGAAATACTCGGTAAGGTACGATCAGCGGCTTCAACGGGCGCAAACCGATAATGGCGCCCAACTGTTCGGGACCTTCAGGATGATAGGATCTTCGACTCCAGCGCGCTCACTGTTTCTTACTACCTCAGAATAGGTGGCGCCAACCGCAACGATTCTAGTTTCATCCTCGGAAAGGGCCACCCAACCGCCGAGGGGCGCGCTACGCAACGCTTCAAGACGTGCGGCAGACTGTGGGGACATTAGAGCCAGCTTTCTTCATTTCCAGCTGTTAGATATATCACACCCGTGAAAGGTTTCGCCGGATGCAGTGCCATAGTTGATCAGGCAGTCTTCGCAATGCCTGGAACGCGTCGAACCTTGGATTTTATAGGCTATAATGGCGCGATCCAATGACCCTTAACCCTGGTACGAAACTGGGCGCCTACCAAATTCAATCTGCCATTGGCGCCGGCGGAATGGGTGAGGTGTATCGCGCCGTCGATACCCGGCTGAACCGCACCGTCGCCATCAAGGTTCTGCCCGGTCATCTCTCCGAAAGCCCGGAAGCGAAAGAGCGCTTCGATCGCGAGGCGCGAGCCATCTCGGCCTTGAATCATGCGCGCATTTGCACGCTGTACGATGTCGGCCATCAGGACGGAACCGATTTCCTGATCATGGAGTATCTGGAGGGCGAGTCGCTGGCCGACCGCTTACGCAAGGGCGCGCTGCCGCTGAAGGAGACGTTGAAGATCGGCATGGACGTCTGCGAGGCGCTGGAGGCGGCGCATCGCAACGGCATCGTTCATCGCGATCTGAAGCCCGGCAACATCATGCTGACGCCGGGCGGCGCCAAGCTGATGGACTTCGGCTTGGCGAAGCCGCTGGGCGTGGCTGCAGCGAGCTCGCGCGCGGGATCGGCTCCGTCGTTTACCGCGGTAGCCACGGCACTCGGATCGAGTCCGATCAGCCCGCTGACTTCTGCGGGCACGATTGTCGGCACGATTCAATACATGTCGCCGGAACAGATTGAAGGCAAGGAAGCCGACGCGCGTTCGGATATCTTCGCGCTCGGATCGGTGCTGTACGAGATGGCATCGGGGAAGCGGCCGTTCGAGGGCAAGAGCCAGATCTCGCTGGCGTCGGCGATTCTGGAGAAGGATCCCGATCCGATCAGCGCCATCAAGCCGATGACGCCGCCGGCGTTGGACTACACGGTCCATACCTGCCTGCAGAAGAATCCCGACGACCGCTTCCAGACGGCGCACGACGTCAAACTGCAATTGCAGTGGATCGTCACCAGCAGCTCCTCGACCGGGATGAAGGCAATGCCGGCGACAGCGCCGCCAAAGCGAGGATATCTCGCGTGGATTGTCGCGGCTGTAGTTGCTCTCGTGGTAATTGGGATCGGCGGCATTTTCGCTGACGCGGCCAGCTCCGTGGACGCAGGTCACGCGCACCATGATCAATCCGCCGGAGAAGGCGATACTGAATCTGGCGGGCGACTCGGCCGGGCCTCCGGTGCTCTCGCCGGATGGGAAAACGCTCGCCTTCACCGCAACGAAACAGGACGGATCGACTGCGATCTGGGTGCGGCCTTTGGATTCTTTGGAGGCGCAGCCGCTGCAGGGCAGCGAGAATGCGGTGTTTCCCTTCTGGTCACCGGACAGCCGCGCGCTGGGATTCTTTGCCGATGGCAAGCTGAAGACGATCGATCTGAATGGCAGCTCGCCGCAGATGATTGTTGACGCTCCGTTCGGACGTGGCGGAGCCTGGGGAGCGGACGGCGTGATTCTGTTCGCGCCCGGGACGCTGAGCCCGCTGATGCGCGTTAACGCCGCTGGTGGAACGCCGGTTCAGGTTACGAAGATCGATACTTCGCAGCATTCGTCGCATCGCTGGCCGTTCTTCCTGCCCGATGGCAAGCATTTTCTTTATCTCGCCATCAATCACTCGCCCACGAAGTGGAATAACGACACGGTCTACTTCGCGTCGCTGGACGGGAAAGAGAACAAGCCGCTGTTTCGCTCCCTATCGAATGCCACGTACGCGGATGGATACCTGCTCTTCGCGCGCAACGACAGGTTGATGGCGCAACCGTTTGATCCCAGCAATGGAAAGCTCAGCGGCGAAGCCGTGGAGATCGCCAAAGGTGTGTTGAATGATCAGACCACCTGGCACATAGATGTTTCGGCCTTCAGCGACAAACTGCTGGTGCTGGGCAGCGGCGGCGCGGCCAACTGGCAGTTGCTGTGGATGGACCGTGACGGAAAGCAGCTCACGACCATCGCCGAAAACCTGCCCAATCTGCAACGATCGATGTTGTCGCCGCAGGGGGACCGCGTGGCGGTTGAGATGGACGATGGGCAGGCCGACATCTACGTGCTCGATCTGGCGCGCGGCGTGCGCACCCGGCTCACCTTCGGCCCGATCGCCAACCAGAGTCCGGCGTGGTCGCCTGACGGCAAATGGATCGCTTATGTTGCGGATAACGGTGGACACGCGGTCCTCGCCCGCAAGCCTGCCGATGGCAGCGGGCCGGAAGAGCAACTGTACGCCGAGGACCAGCTTGTATTCATCAGCCAATGGACCCGCGACGGCAAGTACCTGATCTACAACCGCGGGCCGATTGGCGCGGAAGACCTGTGGGCCCTGCCGCTCGAGGGAGAGCGCAAGCCTTTTCTGCTGGTGAAGCACGGCTCGGAAGGTCAGGTTTCGCCCGACGGGCGCTGGCTGGCGTATGCGTCGACCGAATCCGGCGCCAGCGAGGTGTATGTCTCGGCGTTTCGCGGTCCAGGGAAATGGCAGGTCTCCCCCCATGGCGGCGTGTGGACCATGTGGAGCAATGATGGCAAGCAGCTTTACTATATGGAGCCGAAGCTGAGCCTTTATTCCGTGCCGGTGACGGAATCCGGAGGGGCGCTGCAGTTCGGCGCGTCGCAAGTGCTGATGAGCAACTGGTCGTCGCCGCAGTTCTTCTTCGATGTCTCGCCCGACGGAAAGAAAATCCTGCTCGATCGCATCGCGCAGCAGGTCAGCCAATCGGTGACCGTGGTGACCAACTACGGCGCGGAGCTGAAGAAGAAATAATCCGCGATCAGCTCTGCGTTGCCGCGGCCTGCTCCCTGTAGAAAAACACCAGGTCGAGCGAAATGGTTTCGGCGCCCACCTGCCGCAACAGGGTCGTGACCTGGCCGCGATGATAGGTGCCATGATTCACGACATGTTGCAACAGTTTCGCCAGCGGCATGGAAAACTCCTTGCCGTCGCTGCCGTTGTAGCGCAGCGGGCGCGTGGAGAGTGTCGTCAGTCAAGGTGCGCAGGAATTCCTGCCGCTCCTGCTCGAGGGAGTCGGCGAAGCTGCGCAGGCCGGAGACGGTCGACAACGTTTCGACGGCGACGCCGTGCTTCTGCATCAGGTTCGGCAGATAAAAGGGCCCGTCGGCGCGCGGCGAAGTTCCTTTCCAGCGCCTCAACCAAATCCATTCGGCGCCGAAGATGTGCATCACCGATTCCTGGATCGAGGGAAAGCTGCTTTGGATCACGCTGGTGAATTGCTGATCGCTGAGCTTGTCCAGCGTGGAGAACATGCGGCGGTTGGCCCAGAGATTGTAGGCGTAGAGATCGTGAATGTCGGCAAGGTTCATAGGTTGAAATGCGCAACTTGCGTGCCGTCGGTTAAAGGGGCCGCTGAAAAACTCGAACCGCAGATCCCTCGTCGGCCTAAAGGCCTCCTCGGGATGACAAAAATAAAAGGCTTGCAACGGCGCAGCTAAAGCTGCGCCCCTTCAAAACATCCACAATCGACTCTTCAGCAGTCTGTGAAGCCGGCTCAGAAAAACAAATGAAACGACTTAGACGCTGGTCTGAAGGCCAGCTCTACCTGAAAGCAACGCTGGGTCGACCGCTGGCCAACAGTCGCTGCTCGCCGGCCACTGGCCACTGGGCCACCTACTCTCCGCCGTGATGCATCGGCTGATCGCCAGTAGCCGCCGCCAATTTCACGCCGCCTTCGCTGAAATTCGCGAGATAAGCGCTGCGGCGGCCGTGCGAACTCCACTGCGAATCCAGTCCATCACCCTGAAACTCGTCGGTTAAAGCGACGGCCGAGGTCGCGTGCTCGACGTTGGTAAGCGGCGGATAAAAGTTGGTCTCGTTACCGCAGATGTGATCGTGATGATTCAGCGGACGGGTGACGATGGTCGCCAGATGTCCGGCGCGCAGGATCGCGTGGCCTTCCTGCGGGTCGCTGGGCATGTCGAGGATGACGGGCACGACATCCACGCGCACGATGTTCTCCAGCAGCTTGCCGCCTTCGTGCTGCGCCAGCGCGATGAGCGCTTCGCGCTGCGCCGGATTGGCTGCGTCATCGACCATCAGGACGGTTTGCGCGGGATAGGGATTGCCGTAAGGATCGCCGAGTGTCGCCCGCGCGCGCACGGCGGCAGCGACGGTCAGGCCGTCGAGCTTGACGCCGTTCCACTCACCTTGCTCGACATGCCAGGCCAGCAGCGCCTGGTTGCCGGTGAGCCCGGTCTCGCCGTTGGCGAAGCATTGCGCAACGTACACGTCGGTGGAGCGCGACTCAATATAGTCGCCGCGGATCTGTTGCGCCTGCAGGCAAACGGCTCCCGCGACAAGCCAGAGCGATGCGATAAGAATTGCGCTGCGCATGAATGTGGGACTCCTCACCCTATGAATATTGTAGATGAGGAGAAGCGCAGCGCGGTTTCTGCAGTTTCAGGCCGATCAGGAAGCGCCGCGAAGTGCGACTATTGCGCCACCATCGTCATGGTTCCGCTGGAGGCGGGACAGGTGGAGCTGGCAGCGTTATTGTAGGATCCGGAAATCGTCGAGGTCGTGGTTGTGGGCAAAGTCCCGGTGGTGTTGATCATGGTGCTGCTGGAAGTATCCGTGATGGTCATGGTGAAGGTACCGGTGCTGTTGGTGGTGGCAGTGACGGAGAGCGAGTTGCCATTGATGCACATGTTGGCGGGGATGGCGATACCGCCCGTGTAGGTGGTGGAGGCGCCGCTGTAGTTGTTGGCGCCCTCCGACGAGATGGCCAGTGCGAAAACGTAGACCGGAGTCGTGCTGCCCGACGGATACATGGCGACATTCCAGTTGCCAAACAGGCCGACATTCGTGGGAGGATTGTTGTAGCCGTTGCCGCAAGCGGCCGTCATGACGAGCAGGAATATTACCAGTAGGCCGGAGAGATGTCGCATAAAGAGAGAGTTCCTTGAGTGGCGCTTGTCGCTTTCAGTTTTGCACACCACGGTCCTAGCCCAGCGTACTATAACCCGGTTTGCCGGGGAAAGTTCTGACCGCAGGTTTTCGCTAAACATCGCGGCGGGGCGCAGCGCAAGGCCTGGTCTTCCCCTAAAATAAATGTCATGCCTGATGCACTGTTGCGGTATCGCTCCGAATTTCCCATCCTTGAACGCACCACCTATCTCATCAGCAACTCGCTGGGCGCGATGCCGCGTGGCGTGGAAGATGCGCTGCATCACTACACCGAAACCTGGAACACGCGCGGGGTGCGCTCCTGGGAAGAAGAATGGTGGATGCTGGCCGCGCAGGTGGGCGACGAGATTGGCGCACTGTTCAACGCTCCAGCGGGATCAGTAGCGTGCCTGCAAAATGTTACGTCCTGCCAGGCGACGGTGGCGTCGTGCTTCGACTTCACCGGCCCGCGCAACAAGGTGGTCTATAGCGATCTGAATTTTCCTTCGGTGATGTACTTCTGGGAGGCGCAACGGCGGCGCGGAGCGCGCATCGAGATGGTGCCGAGCGACGATACCATCCACGTCAACACCGAGCGGTTGCTGGAGGCGATCGACGAAGAGACGCTGCTGGTGCCGATCTCGCACGTTATCTTCCGCAGTGCCTTCATTCAGGATGTGGAGGCGATTGTCGAGAAGGCGCATCGCGTCGGAGCGTATGTTCTGCTCGACTCGTTCCAGGCGACGGGAACGATTCCCTTCGACGTGCAGAAACTGAATGTCGATTTCTGCACCGGCGGCGTGCTGAAGTGGCTGTGCGGCGGACCGGGCACGGCATATCTCTATGTGCGGCCGGATCTGGCGAAGACGCTGGAGCCGACGTTTACCGGCTGGTTCGGGCACGAAAATCCCTTTGGCTTCGAGGTCGGCCCAACGCGCTACACGCCGACGATTTACCGCTTCTCGCAAGGGACATCGAATATTCCGGCGCTGACGGTTGCGCGGCCAGGATTGAAGATTATTCGCGAGGTCGGCATCGAGAACATTCGCAAGCGGTCGAAGTGCCAGACCGCGCTGTTGATGGACATGGCGACCCAGCGCGGCTGGCGGGTGAATACTCCAATGAATCCGGAACGGCGCGCGGGAACGGTTTCCATCGATATGCCCAATGCGCAGCAGGTCTGCCGGAACTGCTGAAGCGGGAGATCCTGGTCGACTACCGGCCCAAGGCGGGCGTGCGCTTCTCGCCGCATTTTTACAACACGGATGAAGAGATCACCAACGCCATCGCGGCGGTGGAGGAGATTCTGAGCGGGATGCAGGTGGGGGCGTAAGGACAACGCAAGGTCACGCGCCACCCGCGTGATGGCAACGTGCTTTGGTCCCAGGGACATTGCGCAGAGGCTGAAGCCCAACCGCAGATCCCTCGTCGGACTAAAGTCCTCCTCGGGATGACAAATCAATAGGAGCCGCATCGGCACGACTGGTGTCGTGCCTGGTTACGAATCCAAGGCGACTCACTTCTCCGTCAATGCCGCGACGCGAATAGAAGATAAGCCTTTTCCTGAGCTTCGCGCGGCTCTGCCTCCTGGTCTATCATGTTCTCACGCAGACCTAAAGCCGTGCCCTGATACGAAACGGTTTAATGAGATAGGCATGTGCTCTTTGCGGCCTTTCCGGCGCTCGCATTCCCCCCTTGCACTGCTGATTCAGCCGGGCGGCACAATCCAGGGTTGACAAGACCGGTTCTACTTTGTAATGTAAAGTACATTGCTTTGTATGCACAAAGTACTTCACTCTTCCGCAAGCGTGCAGGAGCTTTCTATGACTGAGTCGCTTATCAATAATGTGAATCGGCCGTTCCGTTCCATGGGCGTGAAGCTGATCGTGGTCTGCTTGCTCGCCCTGGTGATGACCATCCCGGCGCTGTTTGTCTGGGGCCTGATTGACGACCGCAGCCGGCGCGCCGATGAGGTGGTCGCCGAGGTGGGACGTGTGGTGGGCGGGCCGCAAACGTTTCTTGGGCCCGTGCTGGCCATACCGTATATCGTTCCCGCGACGATCAACAAGGCGGCGGAGCGCGGCGTGTATGTGGTGTTTCCCGCCAGCGGCGACGCGGTGGTCAACACGAAGACCGAGGTGCGGCACCGCTCGTTGTTCAAAGTGCCGGTATACCGTTCGGACATCGCGTTCAAGGCGTCGTTCGATTTGACGGGCGTGCCGGTGAATGCGCCCGACAACGCGATGTTGGACTGGAGCCGGGCGGAATTTCTGGTGGGCGCGACGGATGCGCGCGGCGCGCAGAGCGACATCTCGCTGACAGCGGATGGCAGGAGCGCGACCTTGACTCCGGCGAACACGCTGCAGTCGAGCGATGTCAAGCTGGAGTCGGGCGATCACACACAGCTGTCGTTCTTTGGCGCGGCGGCGCGAGAGGTGGCGCATCCGGATGCGCGCTTCGACGTCAATGCGACCATGAAGTTCACCGGCGCGCAGCGGCTGGCGGTGCTCGCCTTCGGCAAGACGACGACCATCACCTTGAAGGGCGACTGGCCGCACCCGAGCTTCGAAGGCGGCTTGCTGTCGGGTACGCAGTCGGTGAGCGACGCAGGGATTCACGGCGACGTGGTCGGTGCCGTTCATCGCGCGCGGCGTGCCCGCGGAAGGTGTGTCCGACGTGATCGGCCGTCTGGGGAACACGGCGGTGGGGGTGTCGTTCGTCGCATTGGCGGACCCGTATCAGTCGACCACGCGATCGCTGAAGTATGCGGTGCTGTTTGTCGGACTGGTGTTTCTGTCGTACTTCCTGTTTGAGGTCACGAGCGGGCAGCGGGTGCATCCGGCGCAGTACATTCTGGTGGGCGTGGCGCAGATGGTGTTTTACCTGCTGCTGCTTTCGCTCGCCGAGCGAGTGGGCTTCGACATCGGATTCTTGATCGCGGCGGTAGCGACGGTGAGCCTGATCTCAGCGTATGCGGGATGGATCTTCCACGGACGCAGGTATGGGTTGCGAGCGCTGGCGGCGTTCAGTGCGCTGTATGCGCTGATCTACGTGCTGTTGCGATTGGAGGATGAGGCTCTGCTGGTGGGAGCGCTGGCCAGCTTCGCGGCGATCGCAGCGGTCATGTACTTCACGCGGAAGATGGATTGGTATGCGTCGACGGTGGTGGGGAGGGAAAGCGTGGGAGGGGCGTAGGGTTTGGCTTCGCGCATTGCGCCGGCAACGAGGGAAAGCAGATCCCTCGTCGGCCTGAAGGCCTCCTCGTGATGACAAAACAAAAGACTTGTAACGGCGCAGCTGAAGCTGCGCCCCTTCAAAAATCCCACCGCCTTTTCAGCGGCCTAAAGCTCCGCCCCTTCAAAGCTGCGCTTACGCTATTGGTTCATTGCTGCGCTACTGCGATTTCTTTGCGCCGGCGGCGGGGACGGGGCTGCCGGTTTCGACATAGCTCTTCAGGCGCGCGACCTGCTCGGTCAGGACTTTGTTGACGGGATCGGCCCAGGTGTTCAGGCCGCCGGACATGTAGCCGCCGACGTTGTAGGTCACTTCCAATCGCGTGTCGGTGTGAATAGGCTGGAGCACAAAGCTCAGCGTGCCGGTGGTGCCGGCGCGTAGCAGCGGACCAAGCGCTGTCGAGATCACCAGCATTTTGTCAGGCATGACCATGATGACCTGGCCGTGGCGAGCGCCGCCGTTGTTGGGCAGCTTCTCGCAGAAGCAGCCCATGGGCTTGTCATCGATGGAGAGATTGTGCGAGTCGTTGGAGTAGGTGTGCTCGGGGTCCCACCAGTCGCCGATGTGGTGAGCGATCGCGTCATAGATTTGGGCCGGACCGGCGTGGATGACGGTGCCGATCTTGATGGAGAAGCCGTTGGCGGCGGAGTCGACAACATCACCCACCAGCATGGCGGGCGTAAGGCAACAGAGCAAAACAGCGGTAAGGATTGTTCTGCGCATGACGGAAAGTATGCCGTGCGAGGCGAGATCGCACAAGGCCCGTGTCGCAGTTTGAATAGGGAAGCGCGGCGTGGGAGGAACCAAGAATGGAACGGCTGGCGGCGATGTCGGCCATGTTTCGGTTGAAATTCGCCTTTTATTCGCTAGAATAAAGGCGGAGGTTCGAGCAATCCTATGGCTCTCACGCGCCGCCAGAAAGAGCTGTACGACTTTCTCCTGAATTTTGTGGATCAGCACGGCTACTCGCCATCGTTTGAAGAGATCGCGGAAGGCATGGGGCTGAGTTCGCTGGCCACGGTCCACAAGCACATCACCAACCTGGAGCAGAAGGGATTGCTGAAGCGCGATTACAATCGCAGCCGCTCCATCGATTTGCTGAAGCCGCGCGGGCTGATGAAGACCTCGCTGGCAGTGGCCGCCGCTGCGACGGCGCAAAGCAATTTCACCCTGCCGCTGCTGGGGCGCATCGCTGCGGGCCAGCCGCTGGAGGCGGTGGAGAATCCGGAGTCGATTTCGCTCGCCGACTTCACGCGCTCGAAAGAAGTTTTCGTGCTGCAGGTGAAGGGCGAGAGCATGCAGGATGAGCACATCGTGAACGGCGACTACGTGCTGGTGGAGAAGACGAACACGGCGCGCGACGGCGAGATCGTGGTGGCGCTGGTCGACGGCAGCGAGGCAACGCTGAAACGGATTTATGTGGAAGGCAGCAAGGTGCGGCTGCAGCCCTCGAATGCGACCATGCAGCCGATCATGGTTCCGGCGGCGTCGGTGCAGGTGCAGGGAAGAGTGATTGGGGTACTACGAAAATATTGAAGCAGTCAGCAGTTAGCAGTCAGCAGTCAGCAGTCAGCCGTCAGCAGTCTAGCCAGTCAGCATAAACATTAGTAGTCCTACGATGTGGGAGGGGCGCATCCTACGATGTGGGACTTGATGAATTCCACAGTTAGACACATCAAGAGGTGGTGATCGCGTGAAGCTGCTAGTCGCTAGTTGCTAATTGCTTATCGTTGATCCAGTGTCGCGCGTTGCGCTACTACCGGGCAGAAAATCCCCTCTTGCTAAGCATCGGCGGGAAAAGTTGGGCGGGGGTATGCCAAAACTTCCCCGATCTACGGTCTGACGTGACCGCGTAAGTCCTGCAAAATCAAAGACCGCAATGTTGGCACGGTTGTTGCATCCCTCTCAGGTTGCGACAGCACCGCTGCGCAGCGCCCCTGTGTCGGGCTGGCCCTTGAGCTCGACATTCACATTAGCAGCGCCCTCCGTCCGGCTGGCCATTTGGGCTCCCACACCGACACTCGTGGAGGAACGATATGAAGAAGATATTGATTTGCGGGATGATGCTGGGCTTGCTGACTGCGGTCAGCTGGGCGCAACGCGGTCGGACGATTGGCGGAGGCGGTATAACCTCCGGTACGCGAATTCCCAATGCCGGCGCGATCTCGCCTCATGCCGGAATGAATCCGAGTGCGACGACCGTGCCGCACGGCGGAGTGTTTCCCAGCTCGACAACCAAGCCAAACGCAGTAAGCAATCCGAGCAAGAATCCCAACACCGTGAAACCGAACGCCACCTTCGATCCCACAGCTTCTACGGTAGGTTCTCATGCGGAGACCAGCGCTCCGAATCGAGTGACCCTGCCAGACGCACACACCGGGCCGGCGCCGGAGCAATGAACGTTGCCGGACGAGATCGAGCGGCCAGGGGAGGCCGTGAGATCGCTCAGGTGGGCTGGCGGAAGAGTGCCGGCCCGCTTGGCGTTTTTGGGTTGGTGGTCGTTGAGACGAGAAGCAGATCCCTCGCGGACTAAAGTCCGCTCGGGATGACAAAAAATGAGGCTTATGGCACGACTGGAGTGCACGCGTGAGAAACCGTGCCGTCCCCGGGGGACTCTGCATCATTTTCCACCCTACCCAGGACTCCGCCTGCGGCTCCGTCCTGGGCTATCATGACGCCGCGCCTACGGCGCTCGATTTTCGTGGGTCATACTCCACCGACAAAGATGAAACTGGGCAGGACTGGAGTGCAGGCGTGAGAAACCGTGCCGTCCCCGGGGGACTCCGCATCATTTTCCACCCTACCCAGGACTCCGCCTGCGGCTCCGTCCTGGGCTATCATGACGCCGCGCCTACGGCGCTCGATTTTCGTGGGTCATACTCCACCGACAAAGATGAAACTGGGCAGGACTGGAGTGCAGGCGTGAGAAACCGTGCCGTCCCCGGGGGACTCTGCATCATTTTCTACCCTACCCAGGACTCCGCCTGCGGCTCCGTCCTGGGCTATCATGACGCCGCGCCTACGGCGCTCGATTTTCGTGGGTCATACTCCACCGACAAAGATGAAACTGGGCAGGACTGGAGTGCAGGCGTGAGAAACCGTGCCGTCCCCGGGGGACTCCGCATCATTTTCCACCCTACCCAGGACTCCGCCTGCGGCTCCGTCCTGGGCTATCATGACGCCGCGCCTACGGCGCTCGATTTTCGTGGGTCATACTCCACCGACAAAGATGAGACTGGGTACTCACACAGAGTCTGAAGTCGTGCCCTGTTACAAAGCGCGCGAAGCAGCATGGTAGAGACGCGCAGCAGTCATGCTAGAGACGCGCAGCGTTCATGCTAGAGACGCGCAGCGTCATGCTAGAGACGCGCAGCGTCATGCTAGAGACGCGCAGCGTCATGCTAGAGACGTGCAGCAGCGTGCTAGAGACACGAAGAGCGCGGCCGGGAGCCGCGCCCATCAAATCTTCAGGTTACAGATTCTTTTCCAGCGCCTTCTCGATGACTTCGCGCGAGACGTAGCCGACGATCTGGTCCTTCACCTGTCCGTCCTTGAAGACCAGTAGTGTCGGGATACCGCGGACGTTGTAGCGCTGGGCAGTGGCGGCGTTCTTGTCTACATCCATCTTGCCGACTTTGACCCGGCCGTTATAGCTCTGCGCGACCTCGTCGACGATGGGCGCGAGCGCGCGGCAAGGACCGCACCAGGTCGCCCAGAAGTCCACCATTACGGGCTGGTCGGACTTCAGCACCAGCTGATCGAAGTTCGCATCGGTTACTTCTACAATTGCATTACTCGCCATTCTTCCTCCTGCGGGACACTGCTGTACCAGTCCCGCTTAGGACGCGGGGCCTATCCTTTTATCGTACCATCCCGATAGTGAGATTAGATGCAGAAGGGCGCTGTAGGACGCAGCGGCCGGCGCGCGGGGCGCGGAGAGCGCGACGCGGAAGCGGAAGCGGGGAATCGCGCGGGAGTTTCACGCAGAAAAAGTGAGGACGAGTATGCCCGCTGCTGAAAACGTCGAAAGGCAAATCCCTCGCGGGCTGAAGCCCGCTCGGGATGAGGGGAATAAGCGGCTGATCGGCACGACTGAAGTGTCTGCGTGAGAACTGTGTCGTCCCCGGGGGACTCTGGCTATTTTTCCCACCTACCCAGCACTCCGCCTTCGGCTACGTGCTGGGCTATGATATGTCGCGCCTGCGGCGCTGTTGATTTTCGCGGGTCCTACTCCACCGACAAAAATGAAACTGGGTTCTCACGCGGACGCTGAAGTCGTGCCCTGTTACGAATCGTCCGCGGGACAACTTTTCAGCAGCCTGTAAAGTCGACTCCTGACGGGAAATGGGCGGCTTAACCGCTGGCCTGAAGGCCAGCACTACCCGCACCACACTCCGGACGACTTTTTCAGCAGCCTGTAAAGTCGTGCGCTGACACGAAGCGCTCGCGACCCGAGTTTCAGCAGCTTCTACAGCTGCGCATCCGAGGGCGGGATGGAGTGATCGTCGATCGATGGACGGCGGGCCCGAGGCACGGCGGTAAGCCAGTACAGCAGCGGTCCCAAGAGAGCAACTGCTGCCGCGAAAGCAGGCGCGGAGATGGAGCCCATCAATTTCTCGCCGCGCGAGGCGTAAAGAGCGTAAGCGATGAGTGCCGCGGGACCGGCTCCGAGCAGGGAAGCGAAGGCCAGGTTGCCGGCCTTGAAGGGACGCTCGAGTTCGGGCTCGCGAATTCGCAAAACCACCAGCGCGACAAACTCCAGCAGCAGGCTCGACCCGTAGAGGATGAGGTCTATCGAGATGAGCCGCTCGAAGGGCAGACGCAGCGCCAGAGCCCAAGCCAGCCCGCATAACATCACACTGACCCAGGGCACGCCGCGACGGTTACGCCGGGCGAAGAAGCGCGGCAGCATGCCGTCCTCGGCCATGGCCAGGGGCAGGCGCGTGTAACTCATCATGAGCGCGTTGAACATGCCGACGCCGCAGATGACGCCGCCGCCCAGCACCGCCAACCCGAGCCACTCGCCGCCTAAGCTTTTGGCTGCGGTCAGCCAGTCGCCGGTGGAGAAGTTGTCGGCGGAAAGCCCGGCCAAGGCCATCGCCAGCAGCGGAAGGATGTAGGTTACGGCGGTGAGCAAGGCAGCCGCGATCATGGCGCGAGGATAGTTTCGCTGCGGGGCCTCGACTTCCTGGGCCACGGTGGAGGCGTTGTCCCAGCCCATGTAGTTCCACATCCCGACCAGGATTGCCGTGGACAGCGCTGCGCCGGCGCCGGCATGATTCCAGTGCACGGCCGGATGCTGCGTCAGTCCGCGCCGCAGTCCAAGCAGCACGAAGACGGCGAAGGGCGAAAGCATCAGAACGAACAGGCCGACGGCTCCCTCGCCGACCGCAGGCGCACCCCGCAGGTTCCACAAACAACACAGGACAACTACTGCTAAAGACCAAGCGTAGCCGCGCCAGCCGGCGGTGAGCGCGGGATTGAATCGTCCCAGGTAGAGAACGAAGATGGCGGGATAGATGGCCATATCGAAGACGCTGGCGGAAAGCGAGAGCCAGCTCTCCTGGTATCCCCAGAAGGGGCCCAGAGCGCGCCGCACCCAGATGTAGAATCCGCCCTCGGCAGGAATCGCGCTGGCCAGCTCGCCGATCATCAGCGCGGTGGGCAGGCTCCAAACGATGGGCAGCACCAGCAGGATGACGATGGCCCAGGCAAAGCCCGCGCCGCCCAGAATGTCCTCGATGCCGTAGGGCCCACCCGACACCATGAAGTAGGTCGCGGCAATCAGGGGGACCAGGCGCAGCTTCCGCCGAGCCGGCTTGAGGGCGAGGATCACAGGAGTGAATCGAACAACCGCGCGCGGGAGTTTCGCGCAGAAACTTTAAGAGCGCTCCCCCGGAGACGGTGAAGCGCTCTAAAAGGCAGTCCTCCCCCAGAACTGCCTAACAGCAGAGAGAATTTTCCTCCGATCGCGGCGGATTTGTAAATACGGTTTGCGTAATTAATCGGTTAATCCACGAGCACGATAGTAGTCACATAAATGAAACACGCGCTTGGAGATGTGGCACTCAGTGTGCTCCAGGAAAATCAAGAAAGAGGCTGGACGCGATTCGTCGAAGGTATGCGAAGTAGTTATCTTTCGCGGGGCGGCGGAGCGGGCCGCGACGACGACGCCAGGCAGTAACGCTTTGGCAATTTCCCGTGACACAAACCTGCAGGCCGAGATGGCATCTAGTTACGAAGGCGTAAACATATTTACGCACTCAGGGGCTGTGGGTCAGTTTCAATTCAGTTCGACCCGCCCCACTCAGGGGGGTAACTTGATCGCAAGGAATGGAATCGCAAGAAGTGTACGCGCCGCTTTGGTTGCAGCGGCTTTGACTTTAACGGGAATGCTGGTGCTGACGGGCTGCAATCGCGCGGACGAGCACGCGGACGTGAAAGACGCCGTCGACCAGGCGATGACGCAGAACAATCTGGGAGTCGTGAAGGTTTCGCAGGATCGCGAAAAGGGCGTTCTGACGCTGACCGGCGACGTCGACTCCGCCGACAAGAAGACGCAGGCGCAAACGGTCGCGCAGCAGGCGGCGCCGGGCTATGCCATCTCGAACGAGCTGGGCGTGCGGCCGGTGGGCTATGAGGGCCAGGCCAAGTCGGTCGACTCCAATCTCGACAGCGCTATTCAGGACAACTACAAAGCCGAGATCAAGGCGCATAAGAATCTGGACGACCAGGACATCTCCTATGACGCCAAGAACGGGACGCTGGTGCTGAAAGGCAGCGTGAAGACGCAGGCGCAGAAGGACGAAGCCAACAAACTGGCGCAGAAAGTGCCGAACGTGAAGGAAGTGGTCAACGAGATCGCGGTAAAGCAGGATAAGCACACGACCGCGAATCCGTAAGACAAGCTTCGGCTCAGTTTGGAGAACCCAGGTTAGCGTCCAAACGAAGGACGCGAACCTGGGGCACCAGAAGCGAATCCGTAGATACGCGTCCAACTCAGATCTGAATCCAGAACCCAGGTCTCGAACACCGCGAGACCTGGGGCACCCGCTCTACCCGCTCTACTCTCCCTTCTCAACCGCCGAACGCAGGCCCTTCGTGCCGAGATGGAAATCTCTGCGGCCGAATTTACAACACTTAACGTGCGAACAGCAGAGTTTCCCGTCAGACTCAGCGTAGAGAGTGCGGCAGAGTTTGGTGTCGGCAAGGAGACAGCCATGAACTGGAAGCGAGTCGCAGCGGTCGTGACGCTGGCGCTGGTGTCGGCCGTTGGTGGGTATCAGGTGAAGGCGCACGCGCAGCAGGACTTTCCTCCGCCGTGCAGCGTGGTGGTTCCGGCTGCATGGGGCGAATACCGGGGAACCTCGGTCGACAGCGGCATGGTGTTTGAGGATAAGAACGGAACGCTGCGGCTCATCGCGCAGCTGCCGTGCACGCTGGACGGCACTCCCAACGGCCCGCCGCGCGTGGTTGCGGAAATCCGGCGGAAGTGAGTCGCCAGTCACTTGGCGAGTTTCTAGTCATCACGAAACTCTGTGCTCCCGGAAAAACAGCCGGCTCAGCTTGCCGTCCCCAAGCACGATCCCCAGCTCGCTGAAGGCACAGAATGGCGTCAGCATCACAAAGAAGATGCCGGTCAGACAGGCAATCCCTCTCCACGAGCCTGCGAGTTCACCGACGCTCTCGGCGATGGATTTGTGGTGGTATAGCCCAACTCCAACTTCCTCGAGAACCTTGAAGAACATCATCAGAGCCGCGAAAGCTGCCGCGTTCAGCACAGTCGAATAGATGAGCGGTCTGCCTTTCGGGCGGAGGCGGTCGTCCAGTTTCAGTTCTCGAGCGATGAGCGCGATCTTTCCCAGCGCCAGAGCGTTGACCACCGCCAGGCTCTTGGCCGCCAGGCTGATGTGATACTGGGCGACCAGCACCGACTTGTAAATATCGAACAGTGCGAAAACCACCCAGAGATAGAGAGTGATGACAAAGTATTCTTTGAATCCGTGATACACCCTTTGCTTCAACGCTTGACTAGGCATTCCCAAATCATCTCCTGCATCGGCAAACGACCGCAACTGATATCCAAAAGTATGACCGGGCCTGTCAAATGTTTCTGCTCTACAGGCGGGTGGCCCTGGTCTTCCGACCAAGTTTCGCTTTCCCTTTTTTCGGATCATCAACTAGCCCGGGTGCTCGGGTGCCCCGGGTCTCGCGACGTTCGAGACCCGGGTGAGGAAGGACCCTTCACTTTGGGAGAGCCGTCAGATCCAGAAGCTTCAGTTTCTGTACATTCCATGAATCGGTGCAGCCCCGAATATCTCCCAGGTCTCGAACCCCGCGAGACCTGGGGCACCTGAATTTCACTTGGTTCGCGAGAGATTCTGAAAAATATCCACGGTGGCCATTTGCTAGGCGAACAGTGTCTCTTGGCGCTCCACCCGCACATGCTCGGCGAGGCTGTCCAACACTTCTCGTGCGGGGATTTGGGCCAGCTCTTTTGGCTCAACCTTGTGAAGTCCTCCTCCGTACACCCTGCCCTCCGATACGAGCTGGGCCGGAGTGATTTGCTGAAGCGCCTTGAAGACATCCGCTTCCAACTCTGGGTGATTCTTCAGCGCGTCACGCAGGCGGCCTTGGGGGTAGAGCATGAGGTAGACATTGTGCGCGGTGGCTTGGGAGCGGTTCCAAAGAAACCGGATGGGGTGCTTGCCGTTGTTGGCGCGGCCCATGTAGGTGCAGAGGAACGGGGCCGGAGGGCGCTGCTCCTGCGAATACCAGGGCGTGCGGCGGCTGGTGAGGTAGGACGCATGGATGTTCTGCTTCGCGGCCCTGCTGAAGGTATTCATAGAGGCGCGGCCAGCGGTTCGGATGCGTTCTTCCGGCTCGCTGCAATCGAGCAGCCAGAGGCGCGGAGAAACGTCCGGGGCGCCGCTGGGAAGGGCTTCAATAACGTCTCCCGTCAAATGGCGGGGACCGGGAAAAATGGGTTTCAGGAACTGCTGCGGAATCTCCAGTGCTGACCTCGCTCCTCGGTCAGCACAAAAAAGCTGTTGGCTCCGGTGGCAAGTCCCCGCTTGATGGAGAAGAGATCGCCAAGGGTCAGCTCGCCGTCGTGTTCCGTCGCTGATGCCGCCGGGAAACTGCGTCCATTTGTGCGACCAGCGCAGGGTCTCGAGCGGGCACCATGGCTTCCTCTGGGGATGCTCGATCGGGGCCGCCGAATGAGAACCGGGCGGCGTGGCCGGCGGCGGGGGCAGACTTGCGAAAAACCACCACGGCGGAGGAAACCAGCGCATCGGTGAATTGCACGTCGGTGGGGCAGAAGCGATGAATGTGCAGCAGCGTCACTCGCTCCGTAAGGTAGCGCCGAAGGGTTTTTCCGTAATTCACGTCCATGAATTCGGAAGGGATCAGCCAAACCGCGAGGCCCTCGATCTTCCATCCAGTCGTGGCAGAGAAGCAGGAAATAGCAGTAGAGCCCCGCCAGGCCGCTGAGATCGAGGTGTAGTGACTGGGCCAGTTGCTGCCGAAGGCGATCTTTTTGCGACGCAGTCAGATGATGATGCCGGACGTAAGGCGGATTGGTGAGGACAAGATTGAATCGCGTGACGGGGGCGCTGCTCCGTAAAATCTCCGCTCACGATGCGCAGGCCGCTGTGCCCCAAAGACTCGGCGGCGGCTCGCAAAAAATGGATCAAGCTCGATCCCCGTGGCGGCTTCGATTTTCTCTGGAGGAAAAGCCTGAAGGAGCGCGGAGTAAAACGAGCCGGTGCCGATGGCGGGGTCAAGGAAACGGACGGACTCTCCGCCCAGCAGGGAGTGGGCGTATCGGGCAATGCTGAGCGCAAGCTCCGGCGGCGTGGCGAACTGCCCCCATTTGTTCCGCTCTGCGCGGTTTTGAGGCTATCGAGGCGCGCTTGCTGTTCCTGGCGGCGCTCCTTCAATGCTGTGCGTGCGCAATGCCCATGACCTTCAGATTCCCAGTTGGTCAAGGTCCTCGATGCGATGTTCCCAAATCCAGTCTATACCTTCTGCGGCCTCGTAGCCCAGATAAGCGGCGTCAAAATAGCCGCAGAGAAACAGGACAAAGACCACCTGTCGCCATAGGTGGCTTTGAGTTGGGCAATCTTAATCGCCTCTTCCTTCCGGCGCTTATTGACATTGGTGAAGTCGCCCGCGGACTTCGCTTCGATCAAGCAATGGCAGGTGCGGAAGCTTCGCTCTTCTTGGGCTGGATCACGGCATCGACAGGTATCTTGACGTTCTTGGCCTCGGCCTTCGACGGCTTTACAAGGACATTCAAGCGAAAGGTGAACGTGCCCGGTTCCATTTGATTAAGCGGGGTGCCGGCGGGAAAGCGCCTTCAGCTTGTACCCGCGCGCCTTTAGATATTTCTCGATAAGCGCGAGCTGACGCTTTTCCTGTGCGTTCCGCACGATGGGGTCGGCCACCGCTCCGCACAGTCGGTCTGCCACGATGGTGCTGGACCGATACCGTTCTTCCTTGGTTGGGCGGCGTTTTTCTTCCAACCACGGGAAAATATCAACATCCAGCATCTGCGAAATCATGCGGGCAATCCTCTGCAAATGCTCGTCGAGCAGCTCCGGCGAGAGCCGCGGAGGGACTTGCCTTCTTCAAGCGTTTCGACAAGATTCTTGTTGGAGTCGGCAAGCCCAACCAAACGGTCGCGGGCAAGCGGCGGACAAGTGGACATGCGAAGCGTCGGCAAAATGGCGGGATTTGATTTGATGACCTCGGGCGTGATGGTCGTGAGGTCATTGGTCTGCTTCAGGCCATGATCGACGCTCTTGATCGTCTTCTTGCGAGTGTCCCGGTAGGCTTTGGGAGCAAACTTCATGAACCATCGATTGAACTGGTCAACCGAAGCGCGGGTGTCAGCCTTCCAGAGATGCGGTTTGTCGGCGTTTATGGACATGGGCTACTGTAGCAACCACTCAAGAGATTGCAACTTCGCAGAATCGAGTGACGATTCGGGTAACTGTGCATTCTATTCTCAAATCGGCTGATTAGATACGTAGGTCTGGCTCCCAAGCGCCGGGTGCCCCCGGGTCTCGCCCGGGTTTAAGACCCGGGAGTGCAAGGTCTGTCACAGGGCTAGTGTGCCTTTGATCACTGCGTCGCGCAACCACTACTTCTACGCTGCTGGTATGCCTTCGGGTCTGGAACGCTGGCATGGCGGAGACGATCTGCACTTCATCAGCTTCAGCTGCTATCATCGGCAGCCGCCAGGAAGTTGACTCTTAGACCTGAGGCGCCCGCACAAGTTTGGTGTCGCCGGCTGGGTTTAAGCCGGCTCCGAAGAGAAAATAAACGTCTTATCGGCACGGCTGAAGCCGTGCCCTGATACGAGGCCACGCGCTGGACGCGGACCTAACAGGCTGCTGAAAAGCTCGTAG